>DIUJ01000053.1:31303-31927 GCA_002422315.1 Bacteroidetes bacterium UBA6161 | reverse complement strand
ATTCTTGTCTTCGGCTCCGCTCAGATAGCGAAATTCCTGTCTTCGGCTCCGCTCAGATAGCGAAATTCCTGTCTTCGGCTGCGCTCAGACACCGAAATTCTTCCTGGGTCTTTTTCAACTGTTTTTGTTCCTCAATCTAGCGTGGTGTGTAGAGTTTGTACATTCTGCTAAAATATGTAGCTCATCGTAAAAACCACTAATTAATGCTTTCTTTTTATTTCTAGTCCAACCTTTAACCTGTGATTCTCTATAAAATGCTAAATCAATTCTTTGATATTCCTCAAAATAAACTAATTTAATTGGTAGACGACGTTTTGTATAATTTGAACCATTTCCATTTTGATGGTCTTCAATTCTTTTATTGAGATTATTTGTACTGCCTGTATAGAAACTACCATCTACGCATTCTAAAATGTACATCCACCCTTGCATAAAATTATCAGATAATATTTAAAAAACTAATTGTTATAGTCTTACAAAGTTACCTATTTTCAATTTAGTATTTTCAAAATTATTTAAACTAAGCAGCGCCCCCTACCGGTGTCTGAGCGCAGTCGAAGACTTAGGTAGGGTAATGTAATCTTATTTTACGTATAGTGGTAAAATAGAATTTCTTGGTCTTCG
>DIUJ01000053.1:0-31281 GCA_002422315.1 Bacteroidetes bacterium UBA6161 | reverse complement strand
GGCTCCGCTCAGATAGCGAAATTCTGGGTCTTCGAACAAAGAAGAATATCTTTGACTGAAGAAAAGTTATTATAATGGCTTTTGGGGAGTAACTAATAATACTTCTTCCCTTTCTACAAAAACCTGCCCAGGCTTTAGTCCTTTGGCTTTACGCACATATTTTCGTTCTGTAATTGTCACCTCGGCATTTTGCCTGTTGCGATACTTAGAAAACCAAGCTGCATAGCAAGCTGCTTTTTCTATAATTTCTTTAGATACAGGCTTGCTATTGGTTCTTATAATTACATGCGAACCCGAAGTGCCTTTCGCATGCAACCACAAATCGTTTTTGTGGCTATGCAAACGCAATAAGTCGTCGTTTTTTTCAGCACTTTTTCCAATTCTAATTTCGGTTCCACTTACCTCTATTTTGTGGTATGGAAGCGAGTCTGTTTGTAATTCTCTATTTTTACTTTTTTCGAATCGCTCTAGTTGAGAAATAAGAGTACATTCCTTTATTTTCTCTAACTTTTCTAGTCCTTGTAGTATTTCATTTTCTGTTTTTTGCTTTTCATTAACAAGCCTCTCCTGCTCTTCTGCTCTCCCCGATTGTTTTTTGTATAATTTAGTAGCAAACTCCACAGGGCTCAGTTTTTCTGGTATAGTAATCTGTAGAATAGAATTATTCTGATAAAAATCCTCTACTTGAAAGGGTTTTGTTTTTTCATAGGCATGTAAATTAGCCAATATCAAATCTGCAATTTCGCTGTAAGGTCTTTCTTTTTCAAGAGTATATAATCTGTTTTCAATTTTTTGCAAACTTGCTTCTTTTTTATTTAGAATGGATTTTATCTCTCTTAGCAAAGAATCTTTTCTGGATTGAAAAGCAAAGCTTGAAACTTGGTGAATGTAAAACTGCTTGAGTTGTGTAAGAAAATCTGAATCTGCAGGTTTATTTTTAAGCACATAGCTAAAATTATCTTGTAATACAAAAAATGGAGCATTGTTATTTAGTTTACTTTCAAATTGCGCTGCGCTTTCTATTGCTTGGGTATTGCACCACTCCTTAATTTCTGGAGAAATAAATGAATTGGATAAAAATGGCTCTAGGGTATTTTTATTTTCAAAATAAGAATGTAAGTGTTGCACAAGGCTTTTGTTTAAATCTGCTTTCATTTCGTATCTAAAAGCCTCTTTTGGCAATTCATTTTCATGGGGAAAGTGCAATACATTCGAACGTCTTCCAAAAAGTAAAAAAACCAAATAGTGCGAGCCGCTAAGCTCTATCGCAAAGGCTCTTTCATAAGCGTATAGTTTAATTTCCTGTACCTTCCTGCCCCATAATTCTCTAAAACGTGGCTTGAAATTTCGACCAACAGCTAATGGAGAATCAATAAACGTATAAAAACAAACCCCTTGAATAAAAGATGCTTTTAAATGACCAAACGAACCAAAATCCAATACCAGCTCATTAGCTCCATTGGCATAGCAAGCAATCAAGATGTTCTTTCGAATATATTTTTCTATTTCTTTGGCAAAGTATCTTAGAAATAAAAAATTATGAGGAAGCATACAAAATAGTTAAAAATCTTGGTATACGTCAGTAAGTGCTTCGTATCCGGTTTCTGTAACCAAAATAGTGTGTTCAAACTGGGCAGAAAGTTTGCCATCAATGGTTCTAGCAGTCCATCCATCCATTCTATCTACTTTGCAGCGGGCCTTGCCTTGGTTTATCATAGGCTCTATAGTAAAAGTCATTCCAGCTTGCATAATTGGACCAGAGTCTTTTTCGGCGATATGGTCCACCTGGGGTTCCTCATGAAAACGAAGTCCTACTCCATGCCCTGCAAATTCAAATACCACACTGTAGCCTTTAGATTTGGCAAGCCTACTTATGGCAAAGCCTATATTTCCAAACTTATTGCCTGGTCTTACTTGGTTTATTCCTTCCCATAGACATTGCCTAGTAACTTCTATTAGATCCGTAGCTTCTTTAGAAATCTCCCCTATCCTATACATTTTAGAGGTATCGCCATAATAGCCGTTCAAAATTGGGGTTACATCAAAATTGGCTATATCTCCTTCTTTAAGTTCATAATTTCCTGGAATGCCATGGCAAACTACATCGTTTATGCTGGTACACAAATGTGCGGGGTAGCCTTTATATCCCTTGGTTGCTGCCACAGCGCCGTGGTCTGCCATAAATTCTGCACACTTTTTATCTATATGCGCGGTGGTAATACCGGGAACTGCAAATTCTTCTAAGTATTTTAATGTTTTACCTGCCAATTGGCTAGCTGCTCTTATTCCTTCAATTTGTTCAGGGTTTTTAATTATTATTTTGTTTCTGTTTTTAAACATTGGCGCTACACTTAGGTTCCTCAAAAATCAAGATGCAAATTTACTTCTTTATGTTTTCTTAAAAAAACCTAAATTTTTGGGAAACGCTTTTTTAAATACTTGTTGGTGGTAATGGGAATGTCATACGTTTATCCTGACATTTATCGTCAGGAAATGGTTTTTGCGATAGCAAAAATTGTATCGAACCACAACATTTAAGCAGTGGATTTATTGGAGTGGTTGGTGAAAAACACCAACCACGGCGAAAAAATCGAGGGGAAACTCTTTTTTAAATACTTGTTGGTGGTAATGGGAATGTCATACGTTTATCCTGACATTTATCGTCAGGAAGTGGTTTTTGCGATAGCAAAAATTGTATCGAACGACATTTAAGCCTTGGATTTATTGGAGTGGTTGGTGAAAAACACCAACCACGGCGAAAAAATAGAGGGCGCCATGGGTTAAAAACCATGGCTATATGTACAAAATATTTAAAGGGTTCAAAATCCTTGAAAAGTTAATTAATACCTTATTTATAATTTATTCTGAATAATTTCTTGAACACATTCAGGGTTTAAAAGCGTGCTTATGTCTCCTAGATTTTCAATTTCGTTACAAGCTACTTTGCGTAAAATCCTTCTCATAATTTTACCACTTCGAGTTTTGGGCAAACCACTAGTAAATTGAATTTTATCTAACTTGGCTATTGGCCCTATTCTATCAGAGATGAGTTGGTTTATTTCTTTTCTAAGATTGTCTTGGATTCGTGTTTCCCCTGTTTCTTTAAGTAGAACAAATCCATACAGAGCAAAACCTTTAATTTCGTGCGGAAAGCCAACAATAGCAGACTCTGCAACTGCAGGATGCTCATTTATAGCATCTTCTATAGGTGCAGTTCCCAAATTATGTCCAGATACAATTATTATATCGTCTACCCGACCAGTAATGCGATAATAGCCAACAGAGTCCCTGTAAGCGCCATCTCCTGTAAAATATTTACCATCGAAAGCGCTAAAATAGGTTTCCTTATAGCGCTTATGGTCACCCCAAATGGTTCTCGCAATAGATGGCCAAGGAAACTTAATACACAACATACCATCTACTTGATTGCCTTTTAATTCATGTCCCTTTTCATTCATTAAAGCAGGTTGAATACCGGGCAGAGGGAGGGTTGCAAAAGTGGGTATAGTTGGGGTAACAAATGGGATTGGAGAGATCATTATACCTCCTGTTTCGGTTTGCCACCAAGTGTCAACTATAGGACAATTTTTTCTTCCAATATTTTCGTTGTACCAATGCCAAGCTTCTTCATTTATTGGTTCGCCCACACTTCCTAAAATTTTTAAAGAAGTTAAATCATACTGGTTTACGAATTCTAAGTTTTCTTTAGCCAAAGCCCTTATGGCAGTGGGAGCGGTATAAAACTGTGTTACTTTATATTTTTCTATAATTTGCCAAAAACGACTGTAGTCTGGATAGCTAGGAACTCCTTCAAACATAAGGGTTGTTGCACCATTTGCCAAAGGACCATAGACTATGTAGCTATGTCCTGTTATCCAACCGATATCGGCTGTGCACCAATAAATATCCCCTGTTTGGTATTGGAAAATATTTTTGAATGTGTAAGCTGTATAAACCATGTACCCCGCAGTACTATGAACCATACCTTTTGGTTTACCTGTAGAACCTGAAGTGTATAAAATAAAAAGTGGATCTTCGGCATCCATAATTTCAGGTTCACAATCCGCAGAAGCTTGTTCAAGTAAAGGCTGTAACCAGGTATCTCTTCCTTCTTTCATTTGTATAGGCTGACAAGTTCTTTTTACAACCAATACATTTTCAACGGAATTACATTCATGCAATGCTTCATCTACAATTTCCTTTAAGTCTATGGTCTTATTCCCTCTATAGCCACCATCTGAAGTTATGAGCAATTTACAATCGCTGTCATTTATACGGGTTGCTAAAGCAGTAGCAGAAAATCCAGCAAAAACAACAGAATGAATTGCCCCTATGCGGGCACATGCCAACAATGCAACTGACAATTCTGGTATCATTGGCAAATAAATACACACTCTATCCCCTTTTCTTATACCCATGCTTTTCAAAACATTGGCCATTTTATTTACCCTCTTATAAAGTTCTTTATAGGTAATATGTAAAGGTGCTTCTTCTGGGTTGTTGGGTTCAAATATAATAGCTGTTTGATTTCCTTTTGTAAGCAAATGTCTATCTATACAGTTTTCAGAAATGTTTAATTTAGCCCCATCAAACCATTTAAATTCGGGAGTAGAAAAATCATAACTCAAAACATTGTTCCATTTTTTACGCCACAAAAAATGTTCTTCTGCGATTTCCTCCCAAAAGGTTTCCGGATGGGAAATGGATTTTTTGTAAACCTGAAAATATTCTTCTAAATTCTTAATTTGGTAATTGCTCATAAGGTATTATATTCTGAATTCACAACAAAACACAAATGTATAAAATTTATCATACTGCCCCCAATGTATTTGCCAATTACAATAACAGGGTTTTAAACCCAAAATACGCATTAGCGTATTTTNNTTTTTCGTCATTTCAGCATTAGAATTTTATAATGCTGAATTTGGGTTAAAAACTCATAGAATATAACTTTAAGGATAGTGAAAACTCAAGTTATGATAAAAGTTTATTCTACAACACTCGGTTATGCTATTTCATTTTTCCAATCATTTTTATTGGTTTTATTGGACGTAGAAAAAAGTTTTTCCAACAAGCTATCCAAATCTTCATTACTCATACTTTCTCTAAAACCTTCTGCCAATAGCGGTAAAGAAAAAGGACTAAATTCTTTTAATTCTACAATTTTCTGTTGAATGCTGGCAGTTTTCAAAAATGTTACGAGTCTCTCCATTTCTATGCTTTGACCAAAAACCTCCAGCTGTGCTTGTCTAATTAAGAAATGGTTTGGCTCGTGTTCTATAAAGACTTTATACAATAAACTACTTGAATTTTGCAAGTTCCTATTTTTTACGCTTTTATAACTTTTTTCTTCATTTAACAATCCTGCAACTGAAGCTATCTCTCCAAATTTTTTCCTACATAACTCCATGAAATTTTGAGCCTTTTGCATGTCTAAAGCAGCAAAATTCGGATCAAATACCTCCCCTATGTTTTCGATTACAAAATCTTTATTGCTATGATGCGACCTTAATTCAAAACCAAAATCATTTACAGAAATAGAAAAAGAAACCTGCTGAATAATTCCAAGTCTATACGCTATGAGCATGGCCAATCCTTCATTTACTTTTCGACCCTGAAAACTGTATACAAAAACATGAATTTGAGACTTATAAACAATAAGTTCTATTAACAAATAATCGGTAGAGGGGAGAAAAGACATTTCTTTTTGCCTTTGAATAAATGGCATAATGTATTGTAATTCTTTGTATTGAGGCAATATTTTATCTACATTCTGTAAAGTTTGGTTAATAAAAAAACTAATTTTAGAAGAAAAAGACAGCCTGCCCCCTAGCCAACTTGGAGTAAGCACTGTACTGGCATGAGCTACGTTTCTAACCCATACTTCAGTAGGTGTTATTCTGGTTATACAACAAATTGCACCAGCAAAATAGAAGCAATCCCCTTCTTTCAGTTTACTGATAAATATCTCCTCTACGGTACCTAATCGTTTCCCTTTTGCATTTTTTACAATGACGCTTGGAATAGATAAAATAACACCAATCTGCATTCTATGCTTCATCGCTATTCTAGGCGAGGAAACTTTATATACATCCTCAATTACTTGGATTTTTTTGTATTGGGAATAAGCCTGTAAACTATTACCACCTTGGGCAACAAAGTTTAACACTTCATGAAACTCTGTGATAGATATTTGACAAAAGGTATAGGTATTTTGTACTAAGTCCCATAAGTCTGTAACAGAAAAACCTTGGCCGCAGGCTAAGGTGACTATAAATTGAGCCAAAACATCCAAAGCAGGAACTTGCTCTTCTCTGTTTTCTACTTCCCTTTGGGAAATTGCTTCTTGTAATGCAACAGCTTCTAATATTTCTAAAGCATGACTGGGAACAAAATAAATCTTAGATTTTTTGGTGGGAGAATGCCCGCTTCTACCTGCTCTTTGTAGAAGCCTACTTACTCCTTTAGGGCTTCCAATTTGAATCACTGTATCCACAGGGCTAAAATCTACCCCTAGATCTAAACTAGAAGTGCAAACTACAAATTTCAATTTGTTAGCATGTAAATTTTCTTCAACCCATTGGCGAATTTCTATATTTAAAGAACCATGGTGTAAAGCACACAAGCCTGCAAACTCTGGGTAGTTTTCCACCAAAGCCCTGTACCATGCCTCCGACTGTGCTCTTGTATTTGTAAAAACCAAACAGGACTCAGCTTTTTTAATTACTTTAGCAACTTGAGGCAAAGCATAAAGCCCTAAGTGCCCACTGTGTGGTAGTTTTTGAATCGAGGTGGGTAATATTGTATAAAAATCTAATTTAGGTTTGCTTTCTATCTTCACTACACTAAAACTACGCGAGTGGAATAATAAAACTTCTGCTGCTTTTTCCAAATTACCAATAGTGGCCGATATACCCCAAGTTCTTATTCCCGAAATTCTTTTTTTAAAATAAGCCAATGCAAGTTCAACCAACACCCCTCTTTTGCTAGAAAAAAGTTCGTGCCATTCATCTACCACTATACATCGAACACTTGAAAAAAAAGTATCCGCATTTTTAGAAGAAAGCATCAGATGCAAACTTTCTGGTGTAATAACCAAAACCCTCGGCGCTTTTCTCAAAATTTTATTCCTATCAGACAAAGGAGTATCTCCATTGCGGGTTGCAACATATTCATCAGGGAAATAAACATTTACAACCTTCTGTAGTGCCTTTTTAATATCCTCTGACAATGCTTTTAGTGGCGAAATCCAAAGCAAGGAAACCCCTTTTTTATTTTTTTCTTTTTGGGCAATGGAGTAAAGTAAAGGCACCACCATGGCTAGAGTCTTTCCACTTCCTGTTGCTGCATTTAACAAACCATCTTCATAAGAATTTATTGCATGTTCCACTTTTTTTTGCATCGTATTTTGACGCATGCCATGCATTCTAAACAATTCTCCAGGAGTCGGCAACTTACTATCCTCCATTACATCTGCATTTTTAAAGTTTCTATGGTATCTATATCGTTTACGGTTTTGTCTTTCCTCCACCTTAAAATTCTAGGAAATCGGAGAGCAAATCCAATTTTATGTCTTGTAGAAGGATAAATCGCTTCAAACCCAATTTCAAAAACCAATTCAGGTTTTACGCTTTTTACTGGACCAAATTTCTGGATTGTATTGCTTTTAATAAACTTATTAATCTCCTCTAACTCTTTGTTTGTAAGACCAGAATAGGCCTTTGCAACTGTTAGCAAAGAATCCCCTTGTTTTATAGCGAAGGTAAAATCAGAATACAAATTCGCCCTTTTGCCATGCCCACCTTGGGCATAAATCAACACCGCATCTATCGTTTTAGGTTCACATTTCCATTTGTACCATACTCCTGCCTTTCTACCGCTAGCATATGGCATTTGCTTATGTTTTAGCATAAGTCCTTCCATGGCATGGGTATAACTTTGGGCTCTTAAATTTTCCAAATCCTGTATATTTTTCAACACAAATTGTTGGCTCTTGAGTATTTTCTCTACTCCACCTAATTGAATAATTTTTTTTAATTCTATCATTCTCTGAACCAAATTTGTATCTCTTAGATCAGTAGAATTTACTTCTAAAATATCGTAAGCAACAAAGCATACTGGGACATTAAAAAGAAGGGCATTACTTGGTTTTTGTTTATTTATCCTTTTTTGTAATTGTATAAAAGGCTGAGGTTTTTGTTCTTCTTTATCCCATGCCACAATTTCGCCATCCAAAACTACACCGTTGGGAAGAGAATTGGCATCCGATATTAATTCTGGAAACCTTTCCGTAATTATTTCCTGCCCTCTAGACCAAATAAAAATCTGATTTTCTCTTTTAATTAACTGAGCTCTTATACCATCTAACTTCCATTCAACTTGAAAATCCTCGAGGTTTATATTGCTATCAAAAGGTTGAAAAGTATGAGCCAAACAAAAAGGATAAGGTTTTGAAAAATCACTTTGGGCGTTGCTTTGCATTAAGCTTGCAAGATCAGTTTGGGTGGGGTCCCACGAACCAGAAAGAGCAAACTGTACTTGAGAAAGTGTCATCGAATAAACTTTTGCTAAGGCTTTTGACAAAATCCCAATAGAAACACCTGTACGGAAACCTCCTGTTAAAAGTTTATTCCATACCAATCGTTGTTCGTAATTCATGGCCAACCAATTTTCTTTTAAGAAGTCTTCTTTTTCTATATCTGACTTTACTTTCAATGCAATAATTTCTTGCATGCAGCATGCTAAAGACTTTGAAAATGAATTAAATGAAGGATTTACTGGTAAAATTTTAGCGATAGTTTCTGCCAAGTCCCCAACCACCGAATAAGATTCTTCAAATAGCCATGTTGGAAAATCTAACATTTGCAAGGCAGTGCTTTTCAGGATTTTTGTTGAGATTCCTCTTTCTTTTTTTTTGCCAGCCAATAAGGTCAGAGCCCAAATCCCATCGGAGGGAGAACAATTTTGAAAATAATCAATCAAATATTGTGTTTTTTGATTGACCCCTTGGCTTGAATCCAAATTCAGAATTAATTTTACAAAACTTTCCAAAACTACGCTTAGTTAATAATAAAAGACATACTGCAAAATAAACCAAAAATAGATTAATTTTGTGCTTCTGCATGCAATCTACGCCATTAGTACTTTTAGAACAATATTGGGGACATAAAGGTTTTAGACCTTTACAAAAAGAAATAATTGATTCTATTTTACAAGGCAAAGACACTTTGGCACTTCTGCCTACTGGCGGTGGAAAATCTATTTGTTTTCAGGTACCGGGTTTGGTACTGGAGGGGTTATGTTTGGTTATATCCCCCCTTATTGCTCTAATGAAAGACCAAGTAGAGAATTTAAAACAACGAGGAATAAGTGCAGAAGCGGTGTATAGCGGAGTGAATTTTAAAGAACAAGTGTCTATTTTAGAAAAAGCTGTTCAAAACGAGATCAAATTCCTGTATATTTCACCTGAAAGGCTTGCAAGTAAGGAGTTTAATGGATGGCTTAGAAATATGCCTTTAGGACTAATAGCAATAGATGAAGCACACTGCATAAGCCAATGGGGTTATGACTTTCGCCCCGAATACTTGCGAATTGCAGAAATAAGAAAGTTTTTCCCACAAACTCCAGTTATTGCCCTTACTGCATCGGCTACCCCCTCGGTTGTAATAGATATTTGCAAATATCTAGAATTCAAACAACCTGCCATTTTCTCTAAAAGTTTTGCTCGAAACAATCTTAGTTATGTGGTAAGAAGAATAGAAAATAAAGCATTAAAAGTTCTTGAAATTTGTTCTAAAACTAGGGGTACAGGGATTGTATACACCCGAAATAGAAGAAAGACACAGCAACTGGCAGAATGGTTACAAAAAAATGGCCATAGCGCGGACTACTACCATGCTGGCCTTAGTGTGGAAGAAAGGAACAAAAAGCAAAACGATTGGATACAAAATAAAACCAGAATAATGGTTTGTACCAATGCATTTGGAATGGGAATAGACAAGCCCGATGTGCGTTTTGTAGTACATTTGGAAGCCCCAGATTGTATAGAATCCTATTACCAAGAAGCAGGTAGAGCAGGTAGAGATGGCAAAAAATCTGTATGTGTACTTTGTACCCATCCCTCTGACTTTTCGCAAGAATTTAAAAAAATAGAAGAAAAATTCCCAAACAACGAAGTAATCAACCATACATACCAATGTTTGTGCAACTTTCTTGGCATTGGCATAGACTCAGGTCAGGGACACTCATACCCTTTTCTATTAGAAGAGTTTTGTAAACTATATGAACTACCAATCATACAATCTTACCACGCCATTCAAATACTGCATAAGCAAGGCTATGTATACCTTTCTGAGAATGGTATTTTGAGTAGTTCCATGAAAATCCTTGTTAACGAAAGAGAAATTTATAAACTTCAGGTTAAAGAAGAGAAATACAACCAACTTTTCCTTGCTATTTTAAGAAGTAAAGGTGGTTATTTTGATTTTTATACCCCAATTCAAGAACTTCAAATTGCTAAATTATTGAACATTACAGAAAAAGAAGTTGTACAAGAATTGAGACAGCTGCATAAAATTGAAATTATTGAATATTTAGAAAAAACAAGTAGCCCTCAACTAACACTTTTAGAACCAAGGTATTATAAAATCTCTCCGAATAGAAACCTTCTCGATTTTTTAAAAGAACGAAGTTTAGAAAGGCTTTCACATATGCAAGAATTTAGTTTAGAGCTAAATTCTTGTAGGAACAAATATATTTCTAATTACTTTGGAGAAAAAGGATCAGAAAACTGCGGGACATGCGACAATTGCAGAGAAATGCAAAAACCCAAGATAAATGAAGAACTTTTTAACTCTTTCATACACCTTATCAAAGAAAAAACAATAGAAAGTGAATTATCTGTTCAGGAACTAATAAGCCTTGTTACTCCTAAACACAAATCAGATTTTATTAACACTTTGGAATGGCTTTTATCAGAAGAACTTATTGTAAAGAACGATATTGGCAAAATAAGTTGGGTTTAAATATTGTATTTCAATTCCATGCACTGTACTAAATAAAGAACTCAATACAATTGTCGTGGAAATCAAAAGTTTAAATTGCGAGATAAATGTTAGATACTTGCAACCAATAACATATGATCATTGAGTATGAAACCCCGAAAAATCATTCTTACTGTAACAAATGATTTGACTTTTGACCAAAGAATGCAAAAAGTAAGCGAAAGTCTGGCAAAAGGGGGCTGGGAGGTTATTTTAGTGGGCAGAAAGAAGAGAGAATCAAAACCATTTAAACCTCTTTTATACTCCGTACACAGAATACCCTGTTTTTTTCAAAAAGGGAAACTTTTTTACATTGAATATAATTTAAAATTAACTTGGTATCTATTAACACACACTTACAACTCTGTTTGCAGTGTAGACCTTGATACCATCCTTCCTGGGGTAATTGTCTCAAAATTAAAAGGAAATAAAATTATTTTTGATGCTCATGAATATTTTACCGAAGTACCAGAAGTTTACCAAAGAAAAAATATAAAAGCCATATGGGAATGGATTGCTAAATACACTATTCCCAAAACGGATACTTGTATTACCGTAGGCTATGCTCTGGCAGAAATATTTGAAAAAAAATACCATAAAAAATTCAATGTAATTCTAAATACTCCCAAACTTGAGGAACCAATAACATTAAATTCTGATTCAATTCCTAGATATATACTTTACCAAGGAGCATTAAATAAGGGCAGAGGTATTGAAAACATGATCTTAGCAATGCATTCTATTGATATAGAGTTCCACATAGTGGGAGAAGGAGACTTAAGCCAATATCTGAGAGAACTAGTAGAAAAAGAAAAACTTCAAAACAAAGTTAAATTTTTGGGATTTATGGAACCTAAAGAACTTAAAACATACAGCAGCAATGCTTACTTGGGTTTAAATGTTTCTGAAAATCTTGGCTTAAGTTACTTTTATTCATTAAACAATAAATTCTTCGATTACATACATGCAGAATTGCCCTCTTTAATCAATCCCTTCCCTGAATACAAAAATCTTTTAGAATTATACAAAGTGGGATTAGAGTGTCCTTCTTCCCCAGACGATTTAGCGGCAAAAACTTTGCTGCTTCTTAACAACAAAGAACTTTACAACGAACTAAAAAACAATTGCAAACTTGCAAAACAAGAATGGAATTGGCAAAATCAAGAACAAAATATCTTAACCATATATGAGTCAAAATAACCCTACTTTTCTTCATATCTTGTCTTTTGACGTACCCTACCCTCCTAATTATGGTGGCGTAATGGATGTTTTTTACAAAATAAAAACTTTGTTTGAATGCGATATAAAAGTAATTCTTCATGCTTTTCATTATGGAAGAAAAACCGCACCAGAACTAGAAAAATACTGTAGTAAAGTATATTATTACAAACGAAAAAAATACATTAATCCTTTGATTGGCAATAAACCATATATAGTGGCGAGTAGAGAAAATGAGGAATTGTTAAAAAACCTCCAAAAGGATGAAAATCCAATTTTGTTTGAAGGGTTACATACAACATTTTATTTAGACCATCCTAGTTTAGCCAAAAGAATTAAAATTGTTAGGAACCACAATATAGAACATGAATACTACAACAACCTTTACAAGATAGAAAAATCTTACATAAGAAGAATCTTCTTTAAAAAAGAGTCTGAACGTTTAAAAAAATACGAGCCTATTTTAAAACACGCAAATTATGTACTTGGTATTTCGCAAAAAGACACTGATTACCTTAAGTTAAAAGGGTATAGAAGCAGGTGGATATCTGCATTTCATCCAAATGATTGTGTTGATATAAACCTAGAAGAAAGAGGCAACTTTATATTTTATCATGGCAATCTTGGAGTAGCAGAGAACAATCATGCTGCCCTTTACCTTGTCAAATCTGTTTTTAACTTATGTCCATACCCAGCTATTATTGCGGGAAGTAATCCAAGTTTAGAATTACGTAAAGCAATAAGAAACTCAAAAAACATAACCTTAATAGACAACTTGTCAAGCAATCAAATATTGGAACATATTCACCAAGCCCATATCAATATACTGGTTACCTTCCAAGCAACAGGAATAAAACTCAAACTTTTAAATTCACTATATAAAGGCAAACATATTATTGTAAATTCACCAATGGTAGAAAATACGGGCTTAGAAGATTTATGCCATATAGGAAACAATCCATTTGAATTAGCTAACTTAATATTTTCATTGTGGGACAAAGGATTTAATCCAGAAGAGATTAAAAATAGAAAAAAAATACTAGATAGTAAGTTTAGCAATGTTGCATCTGCAATCAAAATTATCGATTTAATTAAAGAGAGAGAAAATACATTAGAAACCAACTACAATAGATTGTAAATCAAAATATTCTATAGGCAATATATTTTAATTCTAAATATTTTCGTATATTTGCATCAACACAATAAAATCTAATGACCTTACTTTCAAAAAATTTATTTAGAACAATATTTTTAAATTTATTCCTAATACTAGGTACCTTTACTCATATCCAAGGGCAAATAGAAATAGTTGTAGCCACAGGATCCAGTCATTTTCTTGGAGATTTGGGAGGAAAACCTTGGTTGGGTACAAATGATATTTCAGACTTAGACTTACCCTCTACAAGAGTAGGCTTAATGCTTGGCGTAAGAGCATTTGTACATAAAAAAGTGGCATTTAGAGCGGCGTTTATAGGCGCACAAGTAGCTGGAGACGACAAGCATACTACAAATCTTGAGCGAAACACAAGAAATCTTAACTTTTATTCTCCAATAGCAGAAGGTAGTTTTGTATTAGAATACCACTTTAATAGATCTACATCTAGATTTGGCCCCCCTAAAGGAGGGCTATATGCTTACGGAGGTATTGCAGCATTTTATTTTGAACCAAAAACAGAATACAATGGGCAAACATACAACCTCAGAGAATTAGGTACCGAGGGGCAATTTTACAGGGCGGGAATGCAGCCATACAAAAACACATCCTATGCTGTTCCTTTTGGTGTTGGTTATCGTTTTAATGTAGGTAGAGGTTACCTTGGATTGGAAATCAACTCACGAAAAACATTTACAGATTACATAGACGATGTAAGCACAACATTTGCAGACGTTAACGCTGTTGCGAATGCAAAAGGTGGCGCTGCAGGTGCTTTGGCAGACCGCTCACTACCAACAAGTATTGTTGGGTTTAGCGAACCAGGAGCAATACGAGGAGACCCAAAAAACAATGACAACTACTTTTTTATCTTCGTAAAATTTGATTATCCTCTTGGAATGGGAGGCGATGTACTCTCTTTTGGAAAATCTAGAGGAAGAAGACCAAGCGGCAAATTTAAAAAAGGAAAATGCTTTGAGTTCTAAAAGAAAAATGTGCATTTTTGCAGTATGAAAATAGGAGTAGTAATTTTCCCGGGATCTAATTGCGATAGAGACCTTATAGAAACATTGGGTGACCTTACAGGAACACAAGTGATTGAACTTTGGCACAAGGATACAGATCTTAAAGAATGTACACATATTTTCCTCCCAGGGGGATTTTCTTATGGTGATTATTTAAGAAGTGGCGCTATTGCTAAACTATCCCCTATAATGCAATCTGTAATTGAACATGCAAATAAGGGTGGCTTTGTGATGGGAATTTGCAATGGTTTTCAAATACTTTGTGAAAGTGGATTATTGCCAGGTGCGTTGTTACATAACAACAACCTTAAATTTATATGTAAAGATGTATTTCTTAAACCACAAAATAATTCACAACTTGCTACCAAAAATCTAGATTCAACAAAGGCATATAAAATACCTATTGCCCACGGAGAAGGCAGATACTATGCTGATGATAAAACATTGTCGGATTTAGAAAGCAACAATCAGATTTTATTTAAGTATTGTTCGCAAGAAGGAAATATTACAGAAGAATCCAACCCAAATGGAGCATTAAATAACATAGCTGGAATTTGCAACAAGCAAGGAAATGTGATAGGAATGATGCCTCACCCAGAGAGATGCGCTACCGAACATCTACTAAATATAGATGGCAAAGCAATTCTTCAATCAATTTTTGCTTAAATCATTGATTTGCTCTACCAGGTAGCATTTATTCCATACACCAAATAACTATCTTTGCTAGAACAAAGATTTGCTATGCGTAATTGGTATATTTTTACACTATCGTTTCTATTACTACAGATAATACTCTATTATTTGTTCACTATTCAATTTAATTATTCATAGCTATGCAGTGGTTAGATTGGATTGTATTAATCTCAAGTCTTAGTTTAATTGTTGTTTTTGGGATTTTAAAAAACAAGAAACAAGAAAATTTGCAATCCTATTTTTTAGGCGACAACAGCTTAGCATGGCACAAGGTCATGTTTTCTGTAATGGCAACTCAAGCAAGTGCCATAACCTTTTTGTCTGCTCCAGGACAAGCTTTTACAGATGGGATGCGATTTGTCCAATATTACTTCGGCCTACCCTTAGCCATTATTGTAGTTAGTTTGGTTTTTGTTCCGCTTTACCACAAATTAAAAGTTGTTACAGCTTATGAATATTTAGAAAATAGATTTGATGTAAAAGTTAGAACATTCACTGCTCTTTTATTCTTAATACAGCGTGGGTTAGCTGCAGGTATTACTATATATGCTCCTTCTGTTGTACTCTCTGCAATTATGGGGTGGAATATTTACCTTACTTGCTTTATTATGGGTATTTTGGTTGTTTTGTATACCTTAAGCGGAGGTGCAAAAGCAGTAGCTCAAACCCAAACACATCAAATGATAGTAATATTGTTAGGAATGGCTTTTGCAACCTATACTATTTTTCATTTGTTGCCAAGCGGCTTTGGATTGCAAGACACCCTCTTGATTGCAGGACAAGCAGGAAAGCTAAATGTGATTACTACCCACTTTGACCTGAATGACAAATACACCTTATGGTCTGGACTAATTGGAGGTTTTTTTCTTGCATTAAGTTATTTCGGTACAGACCAATCTCAGGTAGGAAGATACATTGCCGCGTCTTCAAAATCACAGAGTGTAAAAGGTCTTCTAATGAATGCAATCGTAAAAATACCTATGCAATTGGGCATTTTATTTATAGGTGTTGCATTGTATGTTTTTTACATTTTCAATCCACAACCCCTGATTTTTAACCCAAGTATTGAAAAAAAACTTGCCAATTCAGAATACAATTTAGAATATCAAACCTTTCAAAATAAGTATTATGAGATCCAAAACAAACAACATGAACTTGGAGAAGAAATTATTAAAAACAAACACAACCCCACATATTTAAACAAAAGTACCTCTGAATTCAAGCAACTAGAAATTAAAAAACAATCCTTAAAAAATGAAAGTAAGGAATTTATTAGTGATAAAATAAAGGGCGTGGATACCAACGACACCAATTACATCTTTTTGTATTTTGTTTTAAATAATCTCCCAATTGGATTTATAGGGTTATTGATTGCCGTTATTTTCTCAGCTTCTTGGAGTTCTACTTCTTCTGAATTAAATGCGCTATCTAGTACTTTCGTTATCGACTTTTATAAACGCCTGTTTAACAACAATGCTTCAGATAAACAATATGTATTGGTTTCAAAAATAGCTACAGGAGTTTGGGGTCTTCTCGCTATTGGCTTTGCTTTTCTAGCAACTGAATTACAGAGCCTTATAGAAGCTGTTAATCTCTTGGGTTCTTTGTTTTATGGAACTATACTAGGTGTGTTTTTAAGCGGAATATTGCCTTTTAATCTCAAATCCAATCATGTGTTCATTGGAGCTATTGCAGCTGAAGCATTAGTCATTTATAGTTATTTAAATAATCATGTTGCTTTTCTTTGGCTAAACTTAATTGGTTGTATCGCTGTAATAGTATTTGCTTTACTTATAAAAATAGCACAAAAAAGGGATTAGTATTAAACTAACCCCTTTATTATTTCGAAATCAAAAGAGCAGATTAAATAGAAAAGGCTTCTTTTACAATCTCATTTTGCTCTTTATCATGAATCTTTTTAAGGCCAGTAGCTGGACTTGCACTAGATTTTCTACTTATACATTTCAGACTTACAGGAAAATCATATCTACTTAAATGCATCCAAGTACCCATATTCTTAGGCTCTTCCTGTACCCAACAAAACTCCGCACCTTTGTATTCATTAAATACCTTAGCAAGTTCTTTTTCTGGCAATGGATATAACTGTTCTACCCTTATTATTGCGATATCCTCTCTATTGTCAGATTCTTGTTTCTCCAATAAATCATAATAAACTTTACCACTACACAAAAGTACTCTTTTAACTTTTTCTTTTTTCGCAAAGCTATCTTCTATTACTTCTAGGAATGTACCATCTGTAAAATCAGACAGCTTGCTTACCACTTTGGAATGCCTAAGCAAACTTTTAGGAGTCATTATTACAAGGGGGATTCTAAAATTACGCAAAAGTTGACGTCTAAGTACGTGATAAATATTTGCAGGAGTTGTACAATTAACAACTTGCATGTTAAAGTTTGCAGCCAACTGCAAAAATCTCTCAGGTCTCGCAGAAGAATGCTCGGGCCCTTGCCCTTCATATCCATGTGGCAATAACATAACTAATCCATTATGTCTCCCCCATTTTGCTAGTCCAGATGCGATAAATTGGTCTATGATGATTTGTGCACCATTAGAAAAATCTCCGAACTGTGCTTCCCATAAAGTCAATGCATTTGGTGTGGCGGATGCATAACCATATTCATAACCTAAAACAGCATATTCACTTAATAATGAATTGTAAACAAAAAACGGACCTTGATTCTCATTTATGTTTTGCAAGGGAATGTATTCTTCTTCAGAATCTTCTTTCTTAACTACTGCATGTCTATGAGAAAAAGTTCCTCTTTCACAATCTTGACCACACAACCTAACAGTTTTTCCTTCATCTAAAAGCGTAGCATAAGCCATTAATTCTCCCATAGCCCAATCATAACTATCCTCTGCGATCATTTTTTTACGTTGTTCAAAAAGTTGTTGTACTTTTTTGATTGGCAAATGATCACTTGGAATTTCGGTTATCGCGTTTGCAATTTCAATCCATTTTTTGGAATCGTATTTAGCCTTATATGACTTGTTGAATAATTCTTCACCAGGAATTTCGAAACTTTGCCATTGATTTTCTACCCCTTCAGCATAAGTTCTTTCCGGAGTCTCATCCAATTTTGCTATGTCTAGTTTTTCTTGTAGCAATTGTTTAAACTGATCTTCCATTGAGTTTGCCAATGCGGCATCTATTTCCCCTCTTTGAAGTAGTTTATTTTTATAAATTTCCCTTGGATTAGGGTGTTTGGCTATGGTTTTGTATAGCATAGGCTGAGTAAATCTAGGCTCATCGCCTTCATTATGACCATACTTTCTATAACCTAGTAAATCAATAAACACATCTGAGTTAAACTGGTTTCTGTATGCCATTGCTATTTTTATAGCATGAACCACCGCCTCTACATCATCTCCGTTTACATGCAATACTGGGCATTGTGTAACTTTTGCTATGTCTGTGCAATAAGTACTGGAACGTGCATCTAAATAGTTTGTTGTAAAACCTACTTGGTTATTTGTTACTATATGTATCGCCCCTCCAACTTTATGAGCCTCTAAATCACTCATTTGCACTACTTCGTATACAATACCTTGTCCTGCAACAGCAGCATCCCCATGAACTAGTATAGGACATATTTTAGAAAAAACCCCCTTGTACCTATGGTCTAATTTTGCCCTAACCATTCCTTTTACTACAGGGTCTACTGCTTCTAAGTGAGAGGGATTGGGGGCCAAGCTTAAATGAACTTTTTTGCCCGTTTCTGTTGTCACATTAGAAGAATAACCCATATGGTATTTTACATCGCCTTCTAAGTGTGGATTATCGTTTTGGAAAACCTTACCCTCAAACTCTGTGAAAATTTCTTGATATGATTTCTGGAAAATATTTGCCAATACATTAAGCCTTCCTCTGTGTGCCATTCCAACTACAAATTCTTCTACCCCAAGTTCTGCACCATAATGAATTACAGAATCCAAGGCAGGTATTAAACACTCTAAACCCTCTAAGGAGAACCTCTTCTGACCAATGTATTTAACATGTAAAAAATTTTCGAAAACTGTTGCTTGATTTAGTTTTTCTAACAACCTAGTTTTTTCTTTTAGTGTTAGGTTTGGAACATTTTGTGTATTTTCAATAATGTTTTGAATCCAATTTAGTTTTTCATTATTCCTTATGTAATCATATTCTATTCCAATAGAACTACAATAAGTCAATTCTAGTTTTTCTACAATATCTTTTAACTTTGCAGGACCCAATCCTATTTCTACACCAGCATTGTATACTTTTTCTAAATCTGAATCCTGTAAACCATAATTTTGAATGGATAAATCAGGAGTATATTTCCTTCTTTCTCTTACCGGATTGGTTTTGGTGAACAAATGACCTCTTTTTCTGTAATCATGAATTAGGTTTAAAACATTAATTTCTTTAAGTGCGTCCTCAGATATTGCATTGCTAGCAAAATCTTTTCCTTGACCCAATTCAAATCCTTCAAAAAATTTCTGCCATCCGAAATCCACAGAGGCATTATCGGATTTATATTGCTTGTAGAGGTCGTCTATGTAATTTACGTCAGCGTTGCTCAAATAGCTTTTTGCATTCATTAAGGTAATGTTAAATATTTTGGAAGCGCAAATATAGAAAAAGCATTCTGCTAAAATACACCTTTAATAGACTTTATTGTTGTGTTTGTATTTTTGAGATTCTAAAGCATCCCTACAATTAAATTTCGTTTCATTCTTTAAGTCGTTTGCACTAATCGCTATTACATTTTAATAAATTTATCTACTTTAAGATTAATATTTAAGAGAGTTTTGATTGAGTAATTTGATATTAGAAAACCACCTAATTAAATTATTTCCTTTAAAAAATTACCTTTGTATCTATATTTCAGTTTTCATGAAAAAACATTTATTATTTCTCAGTATTATATTTCTTACCTTTTATGATGTTCAATCACAGGTAAAAGTTGGCGATTATATTTTTATTCAAGATTCTATTGCGTATACACCGCTTGGTCTTAATGCAAATATAATAGACTCGTCCACATCTTCCACTAGAATAGATGATTTAGTATACAATTTAAGCAGTGGAGTTATTCCTTTCCATTTTAAATTTGGGAATGACTCTTTTCGAAATTGCTATGTTTCTACAAATGGATTTTTAAGTTTTGGACAAACTAGTCCCGGAACAACCAATTACAACCCTTTGAGCAGTACTACTGCTTATTATGGTGCAATATCTGCAATTGGCGCCGATTTATTAGCCGTAAGCGATAGCAATACAAGAGGTAGAATCCTTTGGGATACAATTGGTTCTTTTCCAAATAGAGTTTTTATTGTAGAATGGCGTGACTTTGCTAGATATACCACTTCCACCACAAATTATTACTTATGGAGTTTTCAAATACAACTTCATGAAAATGGAAATAAAATAGCGATTGTATACAGTGATTTCAATAGGATGGTAGGAACTCCAGTTAGCAATACTACATGCCAGGTTGGACTTAGAGGCCCTAGCAATAATTTTGATACTCTCGATATAAATAATAGGCAATTGTTAAATACTTTAAATGCAAGCTGGAAAAGCACAGATATGGGCGTAGCAAACAACTCTTCTTGTTACATGCAGTTAAGTCCTGCAATTTTACCTAGCCAAGGTTTGCGTTTTAATTATCAAAGAAGCGAATGTTTAAGTCCAGATAGTGTTCGATTTTCTTCTGTTACTAGCAATTCTGCCAGCCTTGCATTTAGAAATAGAGGCGGTGCAAATAAATGGCTTATAGAATACGATACTGCATTCTTCTTCCCGGGAACCGGAAGGAGGACAATAATCAATGATACAAACCTTCGCATTTCTGGCCTTAATCCTTCCACCAAATACTTTTTATACATACGTACTATATGTGGAGCAGGAGATAGCGGCGCATACAGAGGTATTTACGAATTTACAACACAATGCTTGCCCGTAAACACTTTACCTTGGAGTGAAGGTATGGAAAACATAGGGAGAACAGGGAATGGCGTATTGCCTTCTTGTTGGTCTTTTTCTGGAACCAGAGTTTTTTCCGACACTCTTGTAAATACCAACAATAGAGGAGCGAGAAATGGGAAAGGGTATGCCTATATTTCTTGGAGCGCAAACGATTGGATTTTTACCCCTCAATTTCGTTTGTTGAAAAACAAAATTTATGAATTTTCTTTTTACTATAAAACCGATACTGTAGCTAATTGGGATAGCTTGTATACCATGGTAGGCCAAGGTCCATCACCAAGCAACATGCAATTCCTTATAGGAAGCCCTATCACGGCTTTTAGGCAGGGTAATTATACTAAATACGTAGCTTATTTTACACCTAACGATACCGGATTTTACAATTTTGGAATAAAAGTACGCTCCAATTCAGCCCCTTGGTATATCTCTTTTGATGACTTTGCATTAGATACGGTAAATAATTGTGTTAATCCCCAAAGTTTAGCGGCAGACTCTGTTAAAAACAATAGTGTATTTCTAAAATGGCAAGAAGCTGGTTTAGCAAAATCATGGCAAGTGGAAATAGGGTTAAAAAACAGTGGATTGGGAAATGGAAGCAGATACTTATCAAACAACAAATCTCTTAAAATAGATTCTTTGATAGGAAGTACAGAATACTCCTTTTACGTTCGCTCAATATGTGGCATTAACGACACTAGTTCTTGGAGTGGCCCATACTCTTTTACTACCTTATGCGACCCCATAACTTCTCTACCTTGGGTAGAAGGATTTGAAAATGTTACAGGAAATGGCACCGGCTTTATTCCGTCTTGCTGGTTTCAACAAGGCAACTGGGGGGTGTATGATATTACTACCACAACAAACAATAGAAGCCCAAGATCAGGAAATAAATACTTAACGGGTAGATGGAGTGCTAACGATAGAATTTATACCAAAGGCATGGTATTGCAAAAAGACAAATTGTACAACTTAGAATTTTACTATAAAACGGACGGCCTTAGTGGATGGGATTCATTAACCGTTTTTTTAGCGAATAATCAAAATCCCAATAGTATTATCCAATCAATTGGGCAAAGTTTGACTGGTATTACTAACCAAAACTACACCTTGTTTAAAGAGTCTTTTTCTGTAAGTTCAGACGGGATTTATTACATAGGTATGCACCTTAAATCTACCTCTACACCTTGGTATATTTCTCTAGATGATTTCAAATTAGATACTAGTGCCAATTATGATATTAGTTTAAAGTCATTTATTACTCAGCAGTATGGCTGTGGAGAGGATTCCACCCCATTGTATCTGGTAATTGAAAATAAAGGATTGAAAAAAAGCAGTGGCTTCAATCTTACAAGTATAATTAATGCAAGTAATTTTACTGATACTCTTAGAAAAAACTACACAGATAGCATAGGTATTGCCCAACTTGATACTATTTATATGGGAAGTTATAATTCTAAAAATGGAGGTTTATTTAATATCCTGTCTTTTGCTACTTTTTCAAATGATGGGAACAAACTAAATGACAGCCTAGCATTCTCTAGTATCCGAGGGAAAGTACCATCTAACCCTCTCAGTACAATTGACAGTATATGTGCTGGTTCCAACTATACATGGAGAAAAACAGGCAATGCCAAACAATACAAAATATTGAATAACAACGACAGTTTATTACAAACTGTAGATAGCCTATTTTCTTCTTTTCCATCAGGAAATACAAGATATAAAATACTCGCAGTTGAATCTAGCAAGGATAGTATTTCCTCAAACCCAGGTACAAGCTCTTCTTTCTTAGGAAATAACGGATTAGTCTTTTCTGTTTCTAATCAACCTATTGTGATTGAGAGTGTAGAAATGTTTTATAGTGCTACTTCAAATGGTTTTATCGAAATTAGTATACAAGATATAAGTGGAAGTACTGTTGCCTCCTATAGAGACACTGTTTTAAGTTCAACAAACAGTTACAATAATACATCCACTCCAACTTTAGTAAATGTAAACTTCACCCTAAATCCATCCAATTACTACAGGATGGTATTAAGTGCGTATTCTGGAATTAATAACATACAAAGAGACCTCAGCGCAAGCTTCCCAAGGCAATCACAAATACCTAATAACGTATCTATTAATAGTGGATACTTAAATGGCAATTCAACAAATTACTATTATTTCTACAATTGGAAACTAAAATCCCAAGAATGTGTATCAGATACCGCAATTGCTAATGTGACTGTAATTCCCAAGCCTGTTGCTCAAATTACAACGGATACTGTTTGTATTGGAGACCTTACAAGCATTAAAGATATGAGCACAAATCAAAATATTGTACAATTCGAATTTGACAACAAACTAGATAATACTATCGACCTCACATGGTATTCAAAAGACACAAGTTTCCTTTTTGATAAAACAGGAAACAATACATTTAAAATAACAAGTAAAAATTCATTTGGTTGTTCCAATACACAGTTTTACTCTGCATTTGTTCGAAGCTTACCAAATGTACAGATCAATGCACCCAATATTTGCCTTGGCGATAGTTCCATAGCAATTGCTTCGGGAGCAAATTCCTATTTATGGAATGGTGGAAAAATAGGGAATAGAATTGCAGTGCTTCCGAATAGTGATTATACTTATATAGTTCGAGGAACAGATATTTTCGGTTGTAAAAACTCCGACACGGCCTTAGTTAAAGTATTTGAATTGCCAAATTTAAACCTTGGAAATGATACTTTTATTTGCGAAAATATTCCCTTTGCTATCTCACTTAATGCTACTAATTCTAACAGTTCATACCTTTGGTCTACAAGCCAAACTTCAAACAGTATTTTAGTTTCAAATTTTGGTACCTATTCCGTTTTAGTAACCAACTCTAATGGCTGCTCAAATTCAGATAGTATTACCATTCATAAATTTATTGCTCCAGTAGTTGATTTAGGGAACGATACCGCTTATTGTAGTAACAATGTGTTCACATTGGAACTAAATGCAGAAAATCCAAATTCAAACTATTTATGGCAAGACTCATCAACTCTTTCTAAGTATGTAGTGACTAAAGCTGGTAACTATTTTGTTTCTGTAACAAATAATGATTTATGTAGCGATACTGATACTCTTATAGTTTTAGAATATGCTGCTCCTTCTATAAACCTAGGGCTTGACACCTCCTACTGCAAAGGTGACTCTTTTGTACTTGAGTTGGATGCAAAAAACCCTGGTGCAAAATATACCTGGAATGACAATTCAGATACTAGAACTTTCATTGTAAGAAATGCAGGCACATATTCTGTACAAATAGAGGACATTTGGTCATGTATAAATTCTGATACCATTATCGTAACAGAAAACCCTCTTCCATTTGTTACATTAGGCAATGATATTTGGACAAATCCAGATTTACCAATAGATATTACCCTTAATGCAAATACAAATGCAATAGAATTCTTGTGGAATAACAACAGCAATGAAAGTACACTTAAAGTAAGTGATACTGGCGAGTATTATATCTGGGTTACTGACGTAAATGGCTGCACAAATTCAGATACTATTTCTATTCGATATTGGAATACTTTGCTTCATACACCTAGTATTGAATTAGAAAAAATTAATATTTACCCTATTCCAGCTAATGAGACCATAAATGTACAATTGAAAACACCTACCAATTTTACACTTAAGCTTATGGATGTAAATGGCAAACTGATTCAAAAAGTGGAAGTTGTGAACAAAAATGTAGCTTCTTTAAATACACAAGATATCCCAAATGGCAACTATATTCTTGCAATAGAATCTAATGGAAGCATTGTAAATCAAAAGGTAAGCATTATACATCCATAAATATTAACTAAAGTACAAAATGCGAATATGAAAGGATTCCTATATTGTAGATTCAGGAGTATTGCTTAATCGTCGGTAAGAATTGGAATTCAGAATTTATCTTTTCAATTACTTTGACTTGAAAATAAATTTAATTATTGTAAAAGAGTTATTTATTGGAAATGAACATTGAAATAGTTATAAAAACATAGGTTTAAGTTTTATTTAAACCCAAAATACTCATTAGCGTACTTTGCCCTTTGGGCTGACGAAAATCAAAGATTTTGTCAGGATTAACCCTGACAAAAAATGCTTAAAAAGCAATTTTTTCGTCATTTCAACATTAGAATTTTCTAGTGCTGAATTGGGGTTAAATCCCTAATGTAAATAATACTCGAGGAGACTATCACTATAAATCACAATTGTTTGAAAGTCACATTTACCAAAATACAAATTTGCATCTGTTGCCGGTGGGGTGAGGCGGTGATTTTATATCCTAAGAATCTTCTATAACACACTCTGGCTACAAGCATCAGATTAACAATCTGAGTGAGAGCAGATAATTCTGAGAGAACTCTCAGTATTTTAGGGAATGCGACACAGATTGTAGTGCAAGACAAACAGGAGATTAATCCTTAAAATCTACTCTTTAAGCAGTTTTTTTAGCTTCAGTATGAGGTTTTATCAAATACTGAAGATGTGATTAATCATTTAGAAAAGTATGGACAAAAAAAAAGCTGTTCTTGCGAACAGCTTTAAATTTTTAAGCTAAAGATTACTTAGCTGGAGCTTCAGTAGCTGGAGCTTCAGTAGCTGGAACTTCAGTAGCTGGAACTTCTTCAACAGCTGGAACTTCTTCAGCAGGAGTTTCAGTTACTTCTTCAGTTGCAGTTTCTTCAGTTGCAGTTTCTTCAGTAGTTTCGCCAGAGTTGCAAGCAGTTAAAGCAGCAACAGATACGAAAGCGAAAATTAAAAATAATTTTTTCATTTTTGTTCTTATTGATTTTGAGATGCAAATATACTTAGATTTTAATCCATGTCAAGCATTTTTATATCGATTAGTCTATAAAAAACGGCATTTGGTATATAGAAATACCTATACTCTTGATTATCTGTGGATTAATTTTTAATCTTATTTTAATCTCAAGTTTATTGGAAATAAGAAAATAAGAAACAAAAACAATTCTATATTTGAATTGTAATTATATTAAATGGTTTCTGTATCAATAATAGGAAGTGGAGTTGCAGGTATTGCAACCGCTATAAGACTTAGGGCACGAGGTTTTAATGTCACAGTATATGAACAATCTGAAAAACCAGGAGGAAAATTAAAACACAAAAGCATAGGCAATTATCGATTTGACCTTGGACCTTCTTTATTCACAAGACCAGAATTAGTAGAAGAATTGTTAAACATAGATGGGAACAAACCTAATTTTGAATATTATACTTTAGAAACACTGTGCAATTATTTCTTTGAAAATGGACAAAAGCTTTCTGCAAGTTCAGATAAAGAAGCTGTTGCCTTAAGTATCGAAAAATCGATTGGTGAGCCAAAAGAAAACATCCTCAAGTATTTGGATTATTCTAACAGAATAAATAAAATAGCGGGAAGTGTATTTCTAGAAAATTCTCTACATAAGTTAAAAACATATTTAAAACCCTCGGTTTGGTATTCTATGTTGCAAATCCATAAAATTGATGCTTTAAGAACAATGCACAAAGCCAATAGCTCATTTTTCAAGAAACAAGAAACAGTGCAACTCTTCAATAGATATGCAACATACAATGGTAGCAATCCATATAAAGCCCCAGCTACGCTAAATCTAATTAGCTCTTTGGAGTTTAGCGAAGGCGCATTTTTACCTAAAGGGGGCATGGTTCAAATAACTAACTCATTGTATCAAAAAGCAGAACAACTTGGAGTAAAGTTTGAATTTAAATCCAGAGTAGATAAAATTCTGGTTAATAAAAAGGGGAATAAATGCGAAGGTATTGAGGTAAATGGCAAAAACATATTTTCAGACATAGTAATTTCAAATATGGATGCTTATTTTACTTATTCTAAACTTTTAAAAATGGAAACTAAAGCAAAGAAAATCGACCAATTAGAAAGATCTGGCTCAGCTTTAATATTTTATTGGGGCGTAAAAGGCATACACCCTCAGTTAGATGTACACAATATTTTTTTTAGTTCAGACTATCAAAAAGAATTTGAATACCAATTTGAAAAACAAGAAGTTTTTGAAGATCCTACAGTTTATATTCATATTTCTTCCAAGCTAATTAACTCAGACGCCCCTCCAAATTGTGAAAATTGGTTTGTAATGGTAAATGTACCTGCTAAACCAGAACTATTTACAGAAGAAAACATAAAAAAAATCAAACAAAATATAATAAGCAAAATAGAAAAAAACTTAGGCTATTCAATAAATGAGAACATAGAGGAAGAAGAAATACTAACACCAGGCTTGATTGAAGAAAGAACTTCATCCTATAAAGGCGCTTTGTATGGAACTTCAAGCAATAAAAAATTTTCTGCATTTTTTAGACCAGCAAACTTCACGTCCCAAATAAAAGATTTGTACTTTTGCGGTGGCAGTGTGCATCCCGGCGGAGGCATTCCATTATGTTTGCTTTCTGCTAAAATCGTAAATCAAATAATCAAATGAAACCTATTATAGCAAAACGCCTTCTTACCATAATTTATATTGTTGGTGTTTTAGGCTTTATTTTTGAACAAACCCAGAACTTAATGCAAAGCCTCACAGCAAGTACAATTTTATTTAGTGCTGTTTTTTTGCTATTTTACCACAATGACTGGAGTATTGGTTTTTTAGTTTCAGGTATTCTTATAGCCTCTACTGGATTTCTCATAGAATATATCGGAATAGAAACAGGATTAGTTTTTGGAAGATATATATACGGGAATACGCTAGGATTAAAACTCTTGAATGTGCCGATCCTTATTGGACTCAATTGGTTTGTATTGGTCTATTGTTCTAGAAACATTTCTCAATTCATAACAAAAAACAAATGGATGCAAATAATTTTAGGCAGCCTCCTAATGACCGCTTACGATTACGCTCTTGAACCATTCGCACAAAAATATGACCTATGGACATGGAATAGTGGAACAATCCCCATACACAATTTCATTGGATGGTTTTTAGTTTCTATTGTAATTCATAGTGTTTATATCAATAGTAAGAAACAAAACCCTAACCCTATTGCGTCTTTTTTATTTTTAGTTCAGCTCCTATTTTTTGCCATCATAGGATTTTATCACCAAATTTTTCCCTATACCCCACTTTAAATTAAAATTAACGTCAAGTTACTTTATATGTACTTTACTTTAAACAATAATTTAGGTGTACATTTGTATACTAAAAAACTTTTTAGAAAAACTATTGTTTGGAAAATATGGAAATCGCAATTAATATATTAGCACTCTTGTTCGGATTTACAATAATGGAAGGTGTAGCATGGTTTACACACAAATATATTATGCATGGTTTTTTATGGTCTTGGCACAAAAGCCACCACGAACCAAGGCATGGTATGTTTGAAAAAAACGACCTATTTGCTTTAGTCTTTGGTTCTATAGCCGCAATTTTAATAATTATAGGATCTCATAATTTAGATTGGAAGTTTTTTTTAGGTATCGGAATAAGCATCTATGGTTTAGCTTATTTTCTAGTTCATGACGTTTTTGTTCATCAAAGAATCAAACTCTTTAGAAATACAAAAAGTACATACTTTTCTGCGATGCGTTTTGCCCATAAAATCCATCATAAAACAACAGGAAAACATGGGGCAGAAGCTTTTGGGTTTTTGTTCGTAAGTATGAAGTATATCAATAAATTCAAGAAAAATAAAGCATGAAAAAAGTAGTAGTCATTGGTAGTGGGTTTGCAGGGATGAGCGCTGCTTCATATTTGGCAAAAATGGGTTACAAAGTAACCGTTGTAGAAAAAAATGAAGGACCAGGAGGAAGGGCACGAATGTGGGAAAAAGATGGCTTCCTTTTTGACCTTGGACCTTCGTGGTACTGGATGCCAGAAGTTTTTGAAAATTTCTACAACGAATTCGGTTTCACAACATCAAACTTTTATGAATTAAAAAGATTAGACCCGTCATATAGAGTTTACTTTAAAGAAGATAAAATTGATGTGCCAGCTAGTTCTATCGAACTTGCAAGTCTGTTTGAATCTATTGAAAAAGGCAGTGGCAATAAGTTAACTACTTTCTTGGCGAATGCTAAATATAAATACAATACAGCTTTGGCAGATTATGTTCATAGGCCTTCACATTCAATTTTTGAATTCATGGAACCCAATCTAATTGCTAAGGCATTTAAACTAAAATTATTTACTCCTATACAAAAAGAAATTGCAAAGGTTGTTTCCAATAAAAAACTATCTTCAATTTTAGAATTCCCAGTGCTTTTTCTAGGTTCTACTCCTGCAAATACGCCTTCATTGTATAGTATGATGAATTATGCAGATTTAGAATTAGGAACATGGTACCCAATGCAAGGAATGCATGAAATATCTAAAGCATTTCATAAAGTAGCTGTTTCACAAGGTGTCGAATTTATATTCAATACAGAAGTTAGTAAAATCAATGTGTCTAACAACTCTGTTGCTAGTGTAAAAGCTGGGGATATGGATATTGAATGTGATTTTGTTGTAGGTGCAGGCGACTACAACCATATAGAGCAAGAACTACTCGATAAAGAAAATAGAACCTACAGTAAAGAATATTGGGAAAAGAGAACAATGTCTCCTTCTTCCCTTTTATTTTATGTAGGAGTAAATAAAAGAATACCAAATCTGTTGCATCACAATCTTTTCTTCGATGCTAATTTCGAAGAACATGCAAATGAAATTTATGACAACCCAAAATGGCCAACTGAACCCCTATTCTACGTTTGTGCTCCTTCTGTTACAGACCCAAGTGTTGCTCCTGAAGGTAAAGAAAATTTATTTTTCCTCATGCCAATTGCTCCGGGATTAGAAGATACGGATGAGATGAGAGAAAAGTATTTTGAATTAATAGTAAATAGAATAGAACAAAAAACAGGTGTCTCGTTCAAAAATGACATTATTGTTAAAAGAAGCTACTGCGTACAAGATTTTAAAAACGACTACCATTCCTTCAAAGGCAATGCGTATGGCCTTGCTAATACATTAAAACAAACCGCTTTTCTTAAGCCTAAATTGAGAAGTAAAAAAGTAAAAAATTTGTTTTTTGCAGGTCAATTAACCGTTCCTGGACCAGGAGTTCCCCCTTCAATTATGAGCGGAAAAATAGCCGCTTTGGAAATTAACAAAACTAATAAAACTTTTTAACAACTTAAATGTTATGAACTTATGACTGGAGTAGAATTATATAACCAAACAACCTTAGATTGTAGTAAAAAAATCACCCATAATTATAGCACATCTTTTGGTTTAGGTATTAGACTTATTAAACCTAGTTATAGGTGGGCAATTTATGCAATTTATGGTTTGGTAAGATTTGCCGATGAAATCGTAGACACTTTTCATGAATCTGACAAACAAAAACTATTGTCTCAGTTTAAACTAGAAACTTACAATGCCATAAGAGATGGAATTAGTTTAAATCCTGTTATTCATTCATTCCAATTAGCAGCCAATAAATACCAAATAGGAGAAGAACTAATCGAACCATTTTTTCAAAGTATGGAAATGGATTTGTATAGATCAGAATACAATGAAAATTCATATCAAGAATATATATATGGATCCGCAGAAGTAGTAGGACTTATGTGTCTTAAAGTATTTTTGGATGGTAACGAAGAAAAATATTCTCTTCTTAAACCTGCAGCTCAGAGCCTTGGTTCTGCATTTCAAAAAGTCAATTTTCTACGTGATATGAAATCTGATTTAGAAGATAGAGGTAGAGTTTATTTCCCTAATGTAGATTTTAGTGGATTTGAAGAAACAATAAAAAGAGAACTGATTGAGGATATTCAAAAAGATTTTGACCTAGCATACAAAGGCATAATCCAATTACCTACTAGTTGTAGGTTAGGGGTGTATACTGCTTATATTTATTATTTAAAACTGTTGGAGAAAATTGAAAGAACCCCCGCAAATGTATTGATTAACAGAAGAATACGCATAGCGAATAGTCAAAAAGTTGCACTTCTATTCAGTTCCTATCTTAAGTTTAAAACAAATGTTCTTTAAGAGTATTTTTTTTATTTTTCCATTTCTACTTTTTACATCCATACAAACTACAGATTTGGAAAATGCCAGATCTTATTATAAAAAAGCATCTTCTGATAAAAAACAAGCTGAACTGCTTGAGAAATTATGTAAAAACAAGGAGAAC
>DIUJ01000051.1 GCA_002422315.1 Bacteroidetes bacterium UBA6161 | reverse complement strand
AGGCTATGCTAAAGATTTCGCACCTTTGGTGCTTAAAAAACCTAAAGAAGAAGTATTTCAACAGGGGCGATATTTGAGCAAGCCTAAATAGGACCAAAGGTGCGAAATATAATAGCCATGGGTGTAGCCCATAGTAAAGAGGTATACCCGAATATTGGATTATTGGCGCGTGCACCAAACAAAGTTTGCGGGGTATTTTTGCTCTGCATAAAAAATATGAATCAATAAATCCGAATAACAAATCAAAGGTGTAGTATTCTATCTGACTTGATTTTCTGTAACAAACAGGTTAGGCCTGCTTTGTCAAAGTTTATGAAATTTTTTGAAATTTGGGTTAAAAAACTCTAAAGTTCAACTTCAATATAACTAATCCTATAGAACATGCTAAGAATTGGTTTGTTGTATGTATCTTTGCGGTTTAAAATTCATTCTCAAAATTCGTTCGCATGCCATTTAAATCCGGATTTGTATCTATCATAGGTAGGCCCAATGTGGGAAAATCTACCTTACTGAATCAGTTGATAGGTCAAAAATTAAGTATCATTTCTCCTAAAGCAAGTACTACAAGACATAGAATTTTGGGTATAGTAAACGACGACGAATACCAAATGGTATTTTCCGATACTCCAGGGGTTATAAAATCGGCAAACGAACTACACAATGCCATGATGGGCTTTGTATGGGAAGCAATGGACGATAGCGACTTACTAGTATTTATGACCGATGTAGAAGATGAGTTATTGCCCGAGTTTGTAGAAAGAATAAACCAAGTAAGTGTGCCGGTAGTGGTTATCTTAAATAAAATAGACCTAAGTACACAAGCACAAGTAGGCTTGAGAATGGAAGAACTGAAAAGCAAGATTTTATGTGCGGAGGTTATCCCACTTAGTGCGCTTTATCCTTTCGATGTAAAAGACCTACTATCCAAATTACTTCACTACATTCCAGTAGGCGAGCCCTATTTCCCACAGGATCAACTTACCGATAGAACGGAGCGTTTTTTTGTAGCAGAAATTATACGCGAACATATATTCCATTTGTATGCACAAGAAATTCCATATTCCTGCGAGGTAAATGTTTGGGATTTTAAAGAAAGAGGTGAAAGAATAGACATCTATGCCGAAATTCATGTAGAACGCCAAAGCCAAAAAGGGATACTAATTGGCAAAGGAGGCGAAGGAATAAAAAGACTGGGAACTAAGGCCAGAAAGCAAATAGAAGATTTTTTAGAAAGTCATGTATTTTTGGACCTAAGAGTGAAAGTAACAGAAAATTGGAGAAAAAAAGATTTGTTTTTGCAGCGATTTGGATACAAAAACAACTAACAATATAGAGAAGAACAAGAGAAAATTATGGGAAAAATAATAGCAATAGTAGGCCGACCAAATGTTGGCAAATCTACACTTTTTAATAGGCTAACAGGAGAGCGCAAGGCTATAGTAGACGATATAAGCGGAGTAACCCGCGACAGGCATTATGGAGAAAGCGAATGGAATGGCAGATCTTTTACAGTAATTGACACAGGTGGATACGTACCACAAAGTAGCGATGTATTTGAAAAAGCCATTGCAGATCAAGTACACATAGCTGTTCAGGAATCTGATTTACTACTTTTTATGGTAGATGTAACCACAGATGTTACCGACCTAGATTCGGCCTTTGCAAATATTCTTAGAAAATCGGGCAAACCCGTAATTGTAGTAGTAAACAAAACTGACAACCACAACCTTATACCACAAGGAAGCGTATTTTATACTTTTGGATTTGAAGATTTATTCAGTATTTCTTCTATATCTGGAAGTGGAACAGGAGACTTGCTAGACAGAGTAGTAGAAATGCTGCCACCCGAAGAAGAAATAACGGAAGAACAAGAAGAGCAAGAAATACCAAGAGTAGCAATACTAGGCAGACCCAATGTGGGCAAATCGTCCTTTACAAATGCACTGTTGGGTGAAGAAAGAAATATAGTTACAGATATAGCCGGCACAACCCGCGACAGTATTCATACCCATTACAAAGCCTTTAACAAGGAAATGATTCTGATAGACACAGCTGGTATACGACGCAAAAGCAGAGTTTCTGAAGATATTGAGTTTTACTCTGTAATGCGTTCCTTAAGGGCTATGGAAGAAGCCAATATTTGTGTGATTGTAGTAGATGCTACCCAAGGAATGGACTCGCAGGATGTAAACCTTTTCTATTTGGCACATAAACGAGGCAAGGGCATAGTAGTGCTTGTAAACAAATGGGACTTGGTAGAAAAAGACACCAATACCGCAAAAGAATATGCCAAAGTTATCATGTCTAGAACAGAGCCATTTGTAGATTACCCTATCCTATTTATATCTGCACTAAACAAGCAGAGAATTTTCCAAGCAGTAGAACAGATACACGAAGTATATACCAATGTAAAAAGAAAGATAAGTACATCTGCGCTAAATGAGTTTATACATGAGGTTATAGAAAGAAGGCCACCGCCTGCTAAAAAAGGTAAATACGTGAAGATTAAATACGCTACCCAATTAAAAAGCAAATACCCAACTTTTGTGCTGTTTTGTAATTTACCTCAATACGTGGACGATGCTTACAAAAGGTTTATTGAAAACCAAATACGAGACAATTTTAATTTTAATGGAGCGCCTATTAGGATTTTCTTTAGAAAAAAATAAAAGCGGATGAAAGTAATAGAAACAGGAATAGAAGGCTTGTTGCTAATAGAACCTAGGGTATTTAAGGACCCAAGAGGTTATTTTTTTGAGAGTTACAACCAATCAGGATTTGAGAAAATAGGAATCCCTACAAAATTTGTGCAGGACAATCAGTCCATGAGCATGCGTGGGGCAATTCGTGGGCTCCATTTTCAAAAACGCCCACATGCACAGGCCAAACTGGTTCGTGTAGTGAGTGGCTCCGTTTTAGACGTAGTGGTTGACGTTCGCAAAAACTCAGATACCTTTGGGAAGCATTTTGCAGTAGAACTTAGTGCAGAAAATTTCTTAATGATGTATATTCCAGAAGGTTTTGCCCATGGATTTGCTACTTTGCAAGACCATACAGTGTTCCAATACAAATGCAGCGACTTGTACTACCCAGAAACAGAAGGCGGTATATACTGGAACGACCCTGCATTAGGAATAGAATGGCCAGATTTTGAGAATGTGCTGGTATCCGATAAAGACCAAAAACTACCCCTTTTTACAGATTTTACTAGTCCTTTTTAGTTACTTACTGCTGTTATAATTTTGCGCCTTTGGGGGTTAGAGTCTCCCCTACTTGTGGGATTTAACAGCAATTCGAGAGGGAACTGTTAAAAGTAAATTCACCTAACCCTAAAAGAATACCTTTCTTAAAAGACATGTATGGCAGTGTTTTTTGGAAAAATTTCCTGCTTTTTAAGGTTTTAAATGGGTTGTGCATTTGTGCGCCTGTGGAGGAGGAGCTTCAGCTATTGGGTGTTCTTTGTTTACATACTTTAATTATGATTCTTCATTTTCAATGTAATGTCGCCAATATTGTAACTATATATTGAAGCTGGTAAAAATGAGAACAACAAACCTTCTATTTGCCTTACGCCTAATTGATCAATTGATGTTACCAAAGCATTTTTAAAATTGTTGCTTTTACAAAAATATATTAAACTTTTTAATTCGTTTGGTTTTTCAAAATATCGATTACTCCATTTTATCTCCACACCCCATTGAGGCTTATATTTTTTATCATCAAGCAATACTAAGTCTACTTCACCTTCTTTTCTTCCTTCTTTCCATCGGGCGTAGGTTAAATCTAATTTTTCTCTATGCATCCATTGCGACAACACCGCTGTTTCCACCATATTTCCCATTTCACTATCGGTTTCACTAATCGGAGAAAATAAGGCTGTACGCAATGATGGATTAGTTAAATACACCTTAAAGCTGGTTATTCGTTTTAGTCGTTTTGCTGTTAGGTCAACTTTGTTTAGCACTTTGATTAAGAATGCTGCTTCTAAATATTCTAAGTATTTTTTCAAAGTATCTTTTTGTATTCCACTTTCTTTACTCATTGTTTCATAAGAAAATTCATTGCCAGTATTATATGCTATGTAAGTAAAAAATCGGTTTAACTCTTGTACATCTTTTATGCCGTATAAACTTGGCAAATCTCTAAGTAATACTTTATCTACAATATCATTTTTTACATATCGTCCCATATCACTTTGTATCTTTTCACTTAAAACAACTTCTGGGTAGCCCCCAAAATTTAAATAATGCACAAACTCTTTATTTAGCGCTTTTATGTCGTGTGAAAGACAATATGGAATTTGATTTTCTCCGTAGCTTATTTTTCCATTATACATTAAGTGGTTCATTTCCTTTAGATGAATGTACTCCTGAAATGTGAGTGGTGGCAACATAAAATCGGTAAACCTACCGGCACCACTTTCTGTGCTATGCCATTTTAATGCGGCTGCGGCTGAACCTGATACAATAAACTTCGTTTCTGGATAGGAGTCAACCAGTACTTTAAGATGGCGTTCCCAATCTTTGAGGTATTGTATCTCATCAAAAAACACATAGCAATCTTTCAGATTGTCCTGATTGAGTGATTGTTTACACAAATTTAAAATGTCTTCTAAACTTAAGTGCATATAAATAGGGTTGTCAATTCCTATAAAAAATATTTTTTGCGGATTTATATTTTCAGATAGTAATTGTTGTATGCTGTGAAATAACATTACAGTTTTCCCAACCCGTCTTGGCCCCATAAGAACCAATGCTCTTTTTACATTTTTTTCTATTACAAATGGATAAAACAAGCTAAAATATAGTCGCTTGGCCATTGTGCTATATAGTTCAGGTATTTGTTTGTTAACCCACCAAGGATTTTCATACCGTAAACGTTCTATTATTTTTTCTGTAGGAATAAGACTTATACTGCCCATAAAATCATTAGTTTTTGCAAATATAGTAATATTAGACAGACTTACATCTGCTTATTTTATCGTTTTATGTCATTATAAGTATTTCACTGTATTTAAAATCATCTATTTTATCAATTTCAAGTAATTCAGTACTTCGACAGATCTTGATACAATTACAAACAACCGCAGTTTCACGCACTGGGCGGGATTACATGTCTAAAAACCTCTGTATTGGTTTTCGAAAATAGTAAAAAACTAATTTATTACGTTTCTTTAAAGCGACTTTTTACGGGTAAAAATTTACCAGACTTTTAAAAAGCCTCTAATGAAGTCATTTTTTGCTCTGAAAATTTAAATTTGAAGGGTTTTGGAAGAGTTGTGCACTTGTCCGCCTTAGGAGGAACAGCTACTGCTGTTAGCAGTAGTTTTTATTTCCGTCCAACAAGTTTGTCCAACCATTTTATTCTTTCTTTTACCACTCCAATTTTATTCTTTCTTGGATTCCAGAGTGAATTGGTTTGTGTCGTAGCAAACTTGTCAGCCAAGTCTGCAAATACATTTGCTTTCTCCAAGTCTCCTTTATACTCAGAAATCACAGACATAACAGAATACATAATATAACTTTGATTAGGAAACTTTAATGAATTCTCGTTTAGCTTATCCGTTAGTAGTTTGTAAACTTTTTCATATAATTCTGTTTTTTCTGCACGAACAACTGTTTCTGCAAAGTCCAAGTAAGAAGTCGTTGTTACATTAGGATATTCCTTTTCGAAGTCAAGTGATTTTTGAAAATATCCTAAGGCGGTATCATAGTCCTGTCGTAATTTATAAATTTCTCCTAAGTGGTTATATGTTGAACTTCTTTCGAATCTATTGTCAGGATAGTCAGTTAAGATTTTATTTAAAAGTGTCTGGGCAACTGTCAGCAGATTCATATCTTTTGTTTCAATCAGCTCATATGCTTGAATTCTCAAGTATTGTGCTCGTCCGTCTTTTCTTGCACGTCCAAGTTTGGCGAAGTATTCTTCTTCGTCTGTTTTAGTCCAAGTTTTTCGTCTACACCAATCTGTCATTGCTGTCTTCATAAAATTACTACTAACTCCCAAATATCCGCACCATTGCGTATATTTTTCATTTAAGCTCCACAAAATTAATTGTTTTACTTAAAAATACAAGAAAGTAAAGAAAAAGTACAATGGGCTTGAAAAATGTATGTGGGATACTGTGGCATGCAGCTAATGTAGAAAATTTGCTTGCATTATAAATATCAAAGACGGAAAATACGGAAACAATCCGTATAAGGGTTTATACCCACAACGGAAGTTCTGTTTTATTTGCTTTGAATTATTCGATTGGGCAAATCAGACTTAATATACAATCATTTAGCACTTTTATGGATGTATTTGGTATTTTTATAGAAACCTAGAATGTAATTTTGTTTAACATAAACAAAACAAAAAAATGATTGTTATATTAACTTAACATAAAAATAACATATGAAAAAAATTCAACTAATCTTAGCCTTTTTAGCCTTGGGGGGATCTCAAGTAGCTAATTCGCAAACTGCAAAATTGCAGGCAATTCACAATTCTCCACACCCTACTGCTGCTTCTGTAGATGTATGGGTAAGTTCCTCTTTGGGTAGTCTAAAATTACTTTCTGGATTTAACTTTAGAGAAGCAACAGGTTTTGTAGATGTACCTGCTGGAATACCTGTTACAGTAGCTGTAGCATTACCAGGTAGCTCTACCATTAACGATACCGTACCAGGACTATCCATTACAGCTACATTAACCAACAACGAAAGATACGTTTTGATGGCTAGTGGCAATGTGAGTACCAATGGTTTTGCTCCAAATCCAAACAGTTTAAACACCTCCTTTGCATTTATCCCTGTAGCAGGTATTAGAGAATTTACTAACAACGGAAATGAGGTTGATTTCAAAGTAATCCACGGTTCTCCAGATGCACCCGCGGTAGATATTTATGCAAGAGGAATTGCTACTCCCTTAATCTCTAATTTAGCATATACTTCTGCTAGTTCTTACCTTAATGTTCCCGAAAACCTATACATACTAGATATTACTGTAGCTGGTTCTTCTACGCCTGTTTTTAGCAAAGTAGCAGACCTTAATGGATTGGCAGGAAGTGTTCTTACTGTGTTTGCTTCTGGCTATTTAAGCCCAGAAAACAACCAAGACGGCCCTTCTTTCGGGATTTTTGTAGCATTAAACAATGGTACGGTTTTAGAATTGGAAGATTACAAACCAAAAGCAAAAGTGCAAGTAATCCATAACTCTGCCGACCCTGCTGCTAACAATGTTGATGTATATCTAAATGGCGAACTTTTACTTGACAATTTTGAGTTCAGAAAAGCTACAGGCTTTGTAGAAGTAGATGCAAATACTGACATTTCTATTGGAATTGCACCTTCTTCATCTTCTTCAGCTGATGATATTTTGGCCGATTTTACATACCAACTAGAAGAGAATGAAAACTACATTTTAGTTGCAAATGGCGTATTAAATCCTGCTTCATTTAAAGCTAACCCAGACAGTGAAAATACCGCCTTTAACCTATTTGTTTACTCTGGTGCGAAAATCGCTGCAGATGCTCAAGACAAAGTTGGCTTGTTGGCTTTCCATGGTGCAACAGATGTATTTACTGTGGATGTACTAACTGGAGAAACAGTTTTAGTTGACAATTTAAAATATGGAGATTTTGCAGGTTATTTAAGTGTAGATCCTCAATCTTACATGCTAGATATCACTACCGCAGATAACAACGAAACTGTGTTGTTACGTTACCAAGCAGACCTTACAGGATTAGGTGGCAATACTGCTTTGGTATTTGCTAGCGGATTTTTAACTCCAAGCGAAAACCAAAATGGTCCTGCATTTGGTTTTTATGCAGCCCTAAACAATGGTACGGTTGTTATGCTTCCTGCACAAGAGTTATCCTCTGTTAAATCTATTATGTTGTCAAACTCTTCAGTTTTCCCAAATCCAACTGCTGGAAATGTAACCATAGATACTGACATGTTTAACGAAGCAAAATATACAATCTATTCTGTAAGTGGTTCTGTAGTATCTGAAGGAAACTGGTCTGTATTAAACAATACCATCTCTACTTCAAATTTAGTAAACGGAACTTACTATGTAAAATTAACAAATTCTCAAAATGTTTCTGCATTCGCAAAAATCCAAGTTTTGAAATAAGGTTAACATCAAAATAATACAAAAAAAGGTTGTTGGATTTTCCAACAACCTTTTTTTATACATTTAAAAAATAGCTACTTAATTTGGGGAAAGAGTTCGGTATACGTTTGTACTTCTTGTATACCTATGCTGTATTAATCTAAATCTTTATTTAAAAATTTATTTTTAGACTCTTTTAAAGAAACTTCACCATCCTTGTCTTCCAAGAAAAGTTTTTGTGCAGATCGTTCTTCCACATCTACTTCATCAAGTTGAATATTCATGCGAAGGTAGGCGGGTTTATATATTCCTTCTTTTTCTTGGGTATTGTCTTTTGAAGGAGAAAAGGATGCGTTGTCGAAGGTGTCGAAAGGTATATTTACAGAGCCTCTATCGCCAAATGCACCTGGAGAATTAAACAAGTCCAATCCAGTTAATACTTCTTGTTTCTCTTCTTCAAAAGTTACTTCAATAGAGCCTTCATTCATATCGTCCAAAACAACATTGTCTTCTTCTAGAAGATCTATAAGGGTATCGTTATCAAAACCAGTAGCAATAACAGTAACTTGAAGGCCGTCACCGAGTCCATTCATTTCTGTAATACCAAACTTAAGTATGGCATTTTGACCTGCTTCATTTTGAAAATAGCTTAATATCTGTTCTAATTCGCTTGCATAGGGCTCTTCTCTTTCGTAGGAAATATTGAGCAAAATATGTTTGGCACCATCTATATTACCATCGTCTAACAAAGGGGAAAGCATGGCTTTAGCGGCAGCATCTAGGGCTCTATTCTCAGAATCAGAAAAGCCCATACCCATTATGGCTCTTCCACTATTTTTCATAGCGGTTTGAACATCTCTGAAATCCACATTATTGTTACCTGCTACTGTAATTATATCTGCAATTCCTTTAGCGGCAACGAGTAACACGTCATCGGCTTTTGCAAAAGCTTGAGAAATTTTCAGATCGCCATACATTTGCAAAATCCTATCGTTCGAGATTATAAGTAATGCATCCACATTGGGTCTAAGTTCTTCTATACCATCTAATGCAAGTTTATTACGCATTGGGCCTTCATTTTTGAAAGGGGTGGTAACAATACCAATTGTAAGCACACCATTGTCTTTTGCAAGTTGTGCTATTACAGGAGCGGCTCCGGTTCCTGTTCCTCCTCCCATACCAGCGGTAATAAATACCATTTTGGCATTACCCAAAAGCATTTCCTCAATCTCTTTTATACTTTCTAGGGCACATTGTTTGCCTACTTCTGGTTTGGAACCAGCACCCAATCCCTCAGAGATAGTTTTCCCTATTTGGATTTTGTTGGGCACCGGGTTTATTTGAAGGTATTGGGCATCGGTGTTGCATACAAAAAAATCAACCCCCTGAATACCTTTACCATACATGTGTTTTACGGCATTTCCTCCGCCACCACCTACACCTATTACTTTAATAATGTTGGCATTGTCTTTGGGCAAGTCTACTGTAAACATAGTTTTATTATTTTACGTTTGATTTAATTTTTATAGTTTGGCATCCTCTTCTGGTTCATCTACAAGTATTCCTTTTAGACTACCAGTAAAGTTGATAATATTCTTCCACAATCCAGGCTTTTGTTCGTTGCTTGTTTCTTTTTTCTTTGCTGGCTCTACCATTGGGATGTTTGCTTGCGACTCTACTCCCTCTAATCCGTATATAACCAAGCCTGTGCCAGTAGCAAATAGAGGACTAGTCACTTCGTTGTTAATTCCTTTTGCAATATGTTGGTTAGGGTAACCAATTTTAACGTCTATTCCTGTAACATATTCCAAATAGTTTTGAATATTTTTAAGTTCTGCGCCCCCCCCTGTAAGTACTATTCCTGCAATTAAATTGGGGGCATAACCCGAACGGTGAATTTCTTTGTTTACTGCTTCAAAAAGTTCTGTAAGTCTAGCATTAATAACTTTAGACAAATTCCTTACACTCACATGCTTTGGGGTACTCCCATTTATACCGGGAACAACAATAAGTTGATTTTGTGCGGTCAAAGTAGGAATTGCATTGCCGTATTTCACTTTCATTTTTTCTGCTTGCGATTCCATTACCCTGAAAGCATGGCTTACATCTTGAGTAATAAGTTGCCCTCCTATTGGAATTACCGCGGTATGTCTTATCCTGCCTTTATGAAAAACAGCAATATCTGTAGTACCGCCACCAATATCTACTATAGCTACACCATTCTCCATCTCATCTTCGGTCAAAACAGCTTTGGCAGATGCCACAGGTTCTACCACTATATCTTCCATTTCCAAACCGGCTTTCTCTACGCATTTAAAGATATTTTGAGCAGCCAAAACCTGGCCTGTTATGATATGGTAATTAATTTCCAACTTAACTCCAGACATGTTTTCTGGATTATCTGTATGTATACCGTCAATTATGTAATCCTGAGGCAAAACATGCAATATTTTACTGCCGGTTTCTGGCACCATTCTTCTCATTTCCTCTCTTTTCTCCTCTAATTCTTTTGCAGTAATTTCAGAATCTGGATTAAATCTATATACCGTTTGGGTATGGGTAAAACTCTTAATGTGTTTTCCGGCAATACCCACCAATACATTTTCTATTTTAACCTTGGATTGCATTGCAGCGATTTGCAAAGCATTTCTTATAGCCTCAGAAGTTTTACTTATATTGGAAACCATCCCTTCGGTTACGCCACCTAATGACGAAACTTTCCCAACCCCAAGTATATTTACTTTGCCATTGGCATTCTTCTCCCCTACTATTGCACATATTTTGGTAGTTCCTATGTCTAACCCTACCACAATTTGATTCGTATGACTTGTATTTTCCATATAAAAATTTTTCTAATTTAGTTTCTTTTTTTTGCCACAACCTGTCCTTCAAAGTTCAGAAAAATGGAACTGTATTTATCCCATCCCACATTCTGTAGTCCTTGCTTATAAAAGGTATAAAGCTTGTCTAGCTTGCCTACCAGGTTGTCTGTTTTACCCAATACAATTGTATGGTTTCCTACCTTAGGAATCAACAAGAAATCTTTAAATTTATCTACATATACTTGTTCTATTTGAGCTTTCCAAAATTCATTCCCATCTAAATAATTGAAAAATACTACCGCGCCCTGCAATATGTCCGACTTTGCGTACGTAGAATCGGCAAGTTTTTCTTCTATATAACCTGATATTACGGGCACTCTAACAGCATGCTGTGGTATGTGGGGTATCTTGAATCCATTTTTCTCTACATAATAACTACTACCCTGTTGATTAATCACCCTAAACAAGGGGATTTTCTGAACCACATGGATGCTTAAGGTACCCTTATAATCCAAAAACACAGATGCTTTTTCTACAAATGGGCTTTGAGAGAGGTTTTTTTGTAATGCAAACAGGTTTATACTTTGCATATCTTTTCCAATTAGGTCGTGCACGGATTCTGAGCCAGAGGCAATTTTAGACACAGTTGCTTTATCTAAAAACAAGCTGCTCCCTTCTGGTTTGAGTACAATTTTAACCTCGTTACAAACTACTTTGTTGTGCTTTGTATTAGTCCAAAAATAAAGTAAAGCAAAAATTATTAGGAACCCCGATAGAAGAATTTTCTTATTTATTTGAATTGGCAGTTTCATAAATTTCTTTTAGAGAAGGAACTAATAAATCAATATCTCCAGCACCTAGTACCAAGAGTATAGGAGGAACATTTTCTGACATTTTGTTCAGGAAATCTGTAGGAGAAAAAACCCCTTTGCATCCTGGTATTTTAGTAGCAAGAAGTGCTGAAGTAACCCCAGGAATAGGGAGTTCTCTTGCCGGGTAAATTTCTAAGAGAAAACAAGCATCTAAAACAGACAAGCTCTTCGCAAACTCATTTAAAAAATCACGGGTACGAGAAAACAGATGAGGCTGAAAAACACCAGTTATTTTCCTATTGGGATACTTCTCTTTTACAGACAATATGATTGCATCCAGCTCTGTAGGGTGGTGGGCATAATCGTCTATTAGAGTAAAATTCGGAGATTCAAATACCAGCTGAAACCTTCTGTTTACACCTTTAAATTTCTCCAGTCCCAAACTTGCCTTTTCGGCACCTAGTCCAAGTATATCGAAAGCAGCTAGAACAGCAGTAGCATTCCAAGCATTGTGCATTCCATCTATCCCTAGTTTATACTTAAAACGCTGTTCATTTTTTACAAAATCAAAAGAGAAATCCCCCTTCTCATATTTCATGTTATGGCAAGAAAAATCATTGTTTAAACTAGAACCGTATGAAAAAGATTGAATAGAAAGAGGTTTGGAAATATTTGTAGTTTCGAAAAACAGTAAAGCACCGCCACTCAAAATTTTATTTACAAAATCTTGAAAACCTTTGGTTACTCCTTGTGCTTCTTGGTATATATCCAAGTGGTCTGCATCGGTAGAGGTAAGTAAAGCCAAAGAAGGGCTTAAACTTAAAAAAGATCTATCGTACTCATCTGCCTCTACTAAAACTACATCTTTTGGGCTTCCATCTGTATTCAAAAACAATTGGGGCGAAAAATCACATTCTTCAAAATTTATTTTATCTACCAAGGAGGATCCTTGATTAAAATCGAAATAATTAGAACCTAAATCTACACTAAGCCCCCCTAGGAAAGCTGTGAAATTTATTCCTGCATGATACAATGCAGTAGCAAACATAGAAGAGGTTGTAGTTTTGCCATGGGTTCCAGCAATTGCAATTGTAAAAGAGTTATGTGAAATCATACCCAAAACCTGTGCTCTTTTTTGTAAATCAATTCCTTGATTTAAGAAAAAGCCCAACTCTACAGAATTGGCTGGTATTGCAGGAGTGTAAACTACCAAATATTCTGAGCTAGGAGTATGAAAAACATGAGGTATTTGGGAAATATCTTCTATGTAATGGATACTTGCCCCTTCTGTTTCTAGCTTTTCACAAAGTGCAGTTCTAACTTTATCGTATCCAAACACTGCTATATTTTTTTTTATAAAATACCGAGCTAAGGCACTCATACCTATCCCTCCAATTCCTAGAAAATATACTGCTTTAATTTGTGTTAATGAGAACATTCGTAAAAAAATATGAATAAACAAATGTAGTTTGAACCTAGCAAACTAGGGCAAAATATTTATCCCCAATCAACAAGAAAGAGAGGATTTACCATCCTAATTGTTGCAAGATAATTTGCAAATCTTCCATGTTTAAAGGTTTTTCTAATAATTTAAAAACTATAGGATGCGACAATGCCCTTTCCTCGTCTCTAAAATCCAAAGTAGAAGAAAGCATAATTACTTTAAACTCATGGGTAGAATCGGCAAACACCTTTTCAATTTTGTCTACAAATTCAAAACCATCTAATTCAGGCATTTTTATATCCAATAAAATAATGTCTGGCAAATTTTCCTTAGATTCTATTGCTGCAAGAGCCTCTGTAGGATTTTCAAACAAACGAATAGCATCCGACACTCGGTGACGCTGTAGAAACTTTTTTGTGATAAAAAGATCTATTCTGCTATCGTCTATTAGAAAAAAAGAGGGCTTATTCTGCATTAACTCAAATATTGATTGGGTATGGTAATTTTATAAAAAGAATCTTTTATCGAATCTGTTGCAACTTCCACAATATTTCCTTTTAGCATTTGCAGTGCTTCTTTAAACAAGAACAAATTCATTAAAAAAGACTCGGCACTTTGTTTGGCATCTATTTCAGAAAAGAACTTCTTAAAGACTTGATTTACGAAGTCAAAAAGTACACCGTTGGAAATTAGACCAACACTAAACTCCAACTTGTTTTCTGATATTACGAACTCCATTGTTAATTCTTTTAAATCTAAAGGATCTTTATGATAAGCAATTGCACTTGTAATAAGATTTCCCAGGGCTATTTTTAATCTATGGGGATCTGAGTACAAAGGTGCATTTTGTATAATATTCAAATGTATGGAAATATCTATATTTTTCAGATACTCTTTTTTAATTTCAGCAAAAACTTGATTTAAGTCAATTTCTTTAAAAACTGTCTCTATGTTCTTGTTTTTATAGTATTCAATAATGCTTAGAATATACCCATCTAATTGCAGTGCACTTTCATTAATTAATTCAAAATAATGGTGCAATTCTTTCAAATCATTTTCGGATTCAGAGAGTTTTACAAGACCAAGTATAGACATAAGAGGCGCTCTCATTTCATGAGATGCGCTATATACAAAACGGCTCAATTCCTCATTGGCTCGGGCTAAAAGAATATTTTTTTCTTTCAACTCCTTTTGGGTTAAATAAATTTTATAACAACTTATAATTGCTTGCTTGAGCGTTTCATTGTTCCATGGTTTTTCTAAAAAATAATGAATCCTGCCTCTGTTTACTGCATTCTGAATCAAGTGAGTTTCTGCGTGGGCTGTGATTAAGATACGAGAGATATCTGGATACAGCGCTGCTATTTCTTCTAATAGCTCAACCCCAGTTTTACCGGGCATAAGATGATCGCTTAAAACCACAGAAATTTCATTGTTTTTAATTACTTCTAAAGCCTTTGCCGCATTTTCAGCAGTAAAAATCTGCCATTCTCTTCTGTAAGAAGCTTTAAACGAATTAAGGTTATGCACTTCATCGTCTACGTATAGTATGGTTATTTTATTGCTCATGACGTTATATTTTCTGGGTTTCCTTTAATTGGGATACGAATGGTAAACTTAGTTCCACGACCTTCTTCTGAATCAAGTTCAATAGAACCATTGTGTTTTTTTATAATATTAAAAACAATACTCAAGCCCAAACCGGTACCTTCCCCAACGGGTTTGGTAGTGTAAAAGGGTTCAAATATCCTAATTTGTGCAGCCTTGGGTATTCCTGGGCCAGAATCTTCAATTTCAATTACGGCATAGTCATTTATTTCTCTGGTTGTAACCCTAATAAACTCATCTTTGAGCACAGATTTGGATTTCACAGCCTGTATTGCATTACTTAAAATATTCATAAATACTTGGTTCATTTTACCTGGAAAACACTCTACCAAGGGCAGATTTGCCAAATGAGTGCTAAGATCAATTTCAGCTACCAAGCTATTTTTTAATAACACAAGAGTAGAGCGAATACCTTCATTTATATCTGCAGGTTTTTGCTCAGCTTCATCCAAATGAGAAAAACTTTTCAAACCTCTTACAATTTCAGAAGTTCTTTTTGCACCATCTTCTATACCATGAAGCAAATGCTGAATTTCAGACAATACCAACTCATAATTTATATCTTCCTTGAGTTTAACAACTTTAGCTAGTATTTTTTCTACATCGCTGCTTGTCAATAGTTCGTCGTAAGTATTAATTACTGCTATTAGGTCTTGAATATCCAGTTTAAGAGGAGAAATATTAGCACTTACAAAGTTTATAGGATTGTTTATTTCATGGGCAATTCCGGCGGTAAGCTGTCCAAGAGAAGACATTTTTTCCGACTCAATAAGCTGCATTTGTGCACTTTGTAGGTTTTGAAGTGTGTCTGTCAATTGAGTATTTGCTATTTCTAGCTTTTGGGTTCTTTCCTTTACTTTTTGTTCCAATTCTATGTTTTGCTCTGTGACCAAGCGTTCGTTTTCCAAAGAAATATGTAATGCCTTGGCTTGTGACTCTTCTTTTTCTTTTTTCAATATGTTTATTTTATCTGCCAATGCAAAAGACAACAATACCACTTCAATACCCGAACCAATATGCATGGTATATCTAGTAAAGTTATTGTAAGGCAGGATTTCAAAATCTTTCATTACATAAATGCAAATTCCTATAAGAAAAACAGACCACCCAATTAGAAAAAACCTGGCAGGTTTAAACCCCCTTTTGTAAACAATATATGCTATAACCAACATAAATATTGAAACCATAGCTGCATTCACCTCCATGATCATAAAGCTAAGATTATACCCTCCTGTAAACCCTAAAACAATAGAAACCGTATAAGGAACTAAAAAGAAAAAGGAGAAAAAATGCGCCTGCTTATATGTTTCCTTAAGCTTTAAGAAATCTTTGAAAAACTCCAAACCTGCTATCCCAACCAAAGAAGGCAATAAGAAAGGACTGTATATAGCTAACTGGGGGAAATTGGGCCACAAAAATTGAAAAGTATATCCTTGCAAACTAACCTGGGTTAGCAATACCAAAATAATATATCCGGAATATTTGACATAACTTATGTCTCTAAAAATGAAAAATATAAATAGGTTGTAAAAGATCATTACAACCATTATCCCAATATAAATTCCAGAGGCCAAAGACTTATACAAACTGAAATTATAAACATTTCTAATTGTACTAACATAAATTGGTATTTGACAATTTTCTTTGCTTTTAACTTTTAAATAATAAACCTGTTTAGCACCCGGTTCCAAAGTTATATCAAACAAATAATCTGTACTTTGATAATACCTATTTGAAAAAGGCAAATATTCTCCATACGATATTTCAGAAAAACTGCTATCCTTTTCTAATTTATAAAACCAAACTTCATCAATTATCGGCTGGTTTAAAGAAAAGATAAGATTCTTTTTAGAAGATTTGTTTTTTACCTGAACCTTAATCCAATGTGCGTTCTTGCTAATACCAAAATTCAAAACATCTTTTTGGGATTTCTTAAATAGATGCGACGAATCTTTTACTTGATTAATAGTTAGGCTATTTGTCTTATCTGTATAATAAAAAATCTCTTCAATAAAATTATTCCCCTCTTTTTCGTATATACTGGAAGCATACACATTAATTCTAAAAAGGACAAATAGGAACAATCCCGTTATTTTTAAAAACTTTTTCATCCTTTATTCTTATTAATTATGAGCGAATATTTAATACTTATGGTCCCCTTGGGGGTATTTTCTACAGCATTTTGTTCTGGGTCAATCCTTAAAGATGTCATCCGCTTTTTGTCCTCTGGCATTGCTGTTTCGAGAGTAACGGCATTCATTATACCAAGAACTTTAGCAATATAAGTCTCATTTGGGTAAGGGAAACCGCCATTTAATCCTAAACTTTCATTTACTCTAAATCCAACTTGTTGAAACATTTTCAAAGTATAATCTGCACAAATCCCCATTAATGTTTGAAATTTTAATTGGTTAATGATTGAAATACCTGCTCTTGTAAGAAGTAAACTTATTCCTTTCCCAGATACACTTTTGGAGTTCCAAAGTGCACACAGTTCTCCTGCCCCTCCATTCTCTCTAAAAAGTTGTACCACTTTATAGATTGTAGGATCCATTTTACCAACCGCCATTTCCACTGGTAATTGATTACTCACATTAGAAATATGAACCCTTATCCCACCTACTAACTGATTGGTATAAGTGTCAATTGCCACTACCCCATATACCAGATCGTCTTGCATCCAAGCATCGTTGTTTGTTGTAACATTTGCGATACCGTAGTCTATGAGTACTTGAACATGTCCTGCTTTAAATTGCTGGCATAAATCAGGTTCTTCCGTGGCTTTAAATGCTTTAAATTGGTACATTAGTTTTCAATCAATTGGTGGTTAAATATCTCCATCACTTCCTCTATTGGTTTGCGTATAGAACGCATGGTTTCTGTCTCTGCTTTACTAAGTCTAAAAATAAAAGCGATAGGGTCTTTGTTTTTATCTTGATGAAGCGATTTTAGATAATCTTCATGTAAATTTAGTAATTCATTTACAAAAAACTCCGACACCCCTTCCCCATTGCCTTCTATCACTCTTTGATACATAAATACAGATGCAGAAACAGGCTGAAAACTCAACCCCAAGTGTGCTGCCTGAAGCCATATTCTCTCTACAATTCTTCCTGCCAAAATATTTGCCTGAGGATCTGCGCCTGTTATTCTTAGTATTCCAATTGCCGAAGCACTATCTATATTTTTGCTTGTTAATTTTGTAAATGCATTTCCCAAATTCCAAGAACGCAATAAGGAAATTACTTCTGGACTTCTTGCCACAAAAAGACCTGCTTTTTCACTTTCTTTTAACTCTATAGAAGGAAGTTCTATTCCATCTTTTTTGGCAAAAGCTTCTTCTCTACTCCATCTTATTTCATTTACAAAGTCTCTATGCCCCATTTCTTCTAGTATTCTAATTCTTTCTGTTTGGCTTAGAGTGTATTTCAAGAGATCCAAATGTTTAGTGTCGGTAATAAAATCCAAACTCGCATTGTCTTCTTCTACACATAGTACGATTTGTTGAAGTCTGTTTTGGCTTATGGGTAGCCTTTCTCCATTTGCCCTATTGGTTAATCGAACAGGAATATACTTTGCCAAACCTTCCACGAAATAGGATTTTGTTTTGGGTTTGAAATGTATTTGGGCAATAATTTGAGGATTCCCTAATTTTTCTGGGAAGTATTCTATTTTTGCTTCAAAACCTAGTTCCGATGCTTTAATAACCAAATTTTCTATTGCTGCTCCTTGCGCATAATACAGGGCTCTATTCTTAAAACCTAAAATGCTTTGGTGTGCTTCGTATGGGTTTAATAAGAACAAATAGGAATCAACACTAAACCAAAACCAAGGCTGAGCATTGCCTCCTGATGGAGCTAAAATAGCAGCTTCTACAATCTTTTTCAATGTAGTTTCAGGAATAGGATAAATATATTCGGGCCTAAAATGTTCTTTAATCCAATCTTTAACTGCGTGAATAGATTGCTCTTTATATGTTTCTTGACTGTATATTTCCTTGCTTTCTTTATTCTCTATCTTTTTATTGCCTATTAATTCCTCTATGTCTACATGGTATCTACCGCTTTCCGTAAATTGATTTAACAACAATCTTCTTGCTACATCGGCAGTAATACCCCCTCCCATTGTTACTGCAGAGGCTAATTGTGGCCATGTATTAATTGTTTGTTCAATTTCTATCATAGAAGCTTTTAACCTTGCGGAACAGGTATCTATACCTAAAATATCTAGCATATAGGGGATTTTATCTTCGTTGGTTTTCAAAGATTTTAGCACCTCAAGGTCCAAATGTTTAACCAAGCCATGCAAAATGGGTCTTTCTGGTTCTCTATCAAATCTTTCTACATCCACCATGCACCTGTCGCTTGCTTCCATCAATACAGGAATACGATACTGCTTGGCTTTCACTCTACTTAGTATTTTTATATCAAAACCATCGGACTCTTCAATTAACAAGTCTAAATTACCTCCTTGAATAAAAAAATCATCTAAGTTGGATTCATTTAAACCTTCTTCGAAACATACTACCTTTATATATGGATCTATTTCCGAGATTTCTCTGGCAACAGCATGTACTTTTTTTATACCTATAGTATGTACTCCTGTTCTTATTCTATTCAGATTAGAAAGTTCTAAAATATCAAAATCAGCCAACCTAATTTCAGTAGCTATTCTTTCCATAGCAATTGTAAGGGCAACACTTTGGCCCACAGAAAGACCAATTATACCGATTTTTTTATGAGACAGTATATCCCTTTCTTCTGGAGTGATTTTGTATACATTTCTACCTGTTCTACAAAGTACAAATTCTTTTTCCGGGAGCATGTGAACAACTCTTCCGCTCCAAGGGTAGTAAAACCAATTGCCGTAATTAAACTCATTGTAATTGCCCAAAAGTTTTTCTACTTCCACTGCCAGTTCGTGATTGTTAAACTTCTTACTTGGCTCTAAGGTTTTTACAAGCTCTTCTAATTGGCTAATAATTTCGTTGTGTATTGTCAAATGAGGATTGTCGGATAACAGTTTCTCAAATGCATACAAAGACTCCTCTACTTTTATATCAAAAAGTATGGGTATAAATGATTTTTCATCTGCTGTTCGAGCCGAACGCAGAAATGTGTGTTTGTGTGTTTGTGTCATGTGTACTTCTCAACAGTTGTACATTGGCAAATAAATAGTTTATCTCTGAGTTATTTATATTCGTGTACTCAAAACTTATCAAGGCAATGTGAGTAGTACCATTATTACACTGATAAACAAACAAATACACAAATGACAAACACACCAACCATCCTGTATGTAGACGACGAAGTAGATAATTTAACGTCATTTAAGGCTAATTTCAGACGAGATTTCACTATTTTCACTGCGGAGAATGCTTTAGAGGGCTTAGAACTGTTCAGAAAACAAGACATAGAAGTTGTTTTGACTGACCAAAAAATGCCGGGCATGTCCGGAGTAGAGTTTCTTCGTGAAGTTGTGAAACTAAAACCAGAAATTCCCCGAATCATTATTACTGCATATTCCGATATTAACGTAGTGATAGAAGGAGTGAACGATACCAATATTTTCAAGTTTATTCAAAAACCTTGGAATGTAGATTATTTAAGAACTAGTATTTTCCAAGCACATGAACTTTTGTTTTTGAGAAGAGAAAATGCGAGATTGATAGAGGAACTAAAAACAGCCAACAGTCAATTGGAGTTTTATTTACGTCAAAAGCTGCTCTCCTAACGGTTGCTTAGCCAATGTTCGGGGTTTTGTTTTTCTTGGTTTTTCCAAACCTCAAAATGCAATTCGGTTTTCCCATTTTCATCGCTTAATACAAGACCAATAGGTTCTTTAAGCTGTAAGCTTTGCCCTTGTTTTACAAATACTTCGCTCAATCTTGCATATACAGTATAGTAGTCTCCATGATTTACTAATACCGCAGTGCCCATTCCTGGGACAGAAAAAACAGCGCTTACCTCTCCTCTAAAAACACTTCTAGCTTGTGCACCTTGTTCTACCGCTATATCTATCCCATTATTCTCCATGTATATACCTGCTAAAGTAGGATGTGCAAATTGACCAAATTTCTGACTTATAAAACCTCTTTCTACCGGCCAAGGCAATTTGCGCTTATTCCCCCAAAATTCATTACTTAATACATTTTCTTTAGGGGTCTCAGCTATTGCAGGCGCTTTGTTTTCAGATGCTTTTCTTTTCCTTTCTGCTTCTTCTTTTTCTCTGCGTTTCCTTGCCTCTTCCATTTCCTTTGCAATTGCTTTTTTGATTTGATTATCTAAGTCATTAAAAGCCTTTTGCTGCTTTTCTAATTTCTGCTTCAACTCTTTTTCTTTCCCACTAAGGGTTTGTACTATTTTATCTTTTTCGCCCTTATCAATCTCTAATTGCTCTCTTTCAACTACTCTTTCTGTAAGCAAATGTTCTTTTTCAATTTTTAATTTCTCTAGCAATTCTATGCGGGCAAGTATTTCTTTGGTTTTTTCGTCTATAGACTTTAATAGTCTTTGTTGTTCGTTGTTTATCCTATTTAAGAACTTAATTCTTGTTAGGCCTTGTGTGAGATTTGAAGAAGAAAAAATATAATTAAATTCGTGGTATTGCCCTTTGGTTTTGTAGGTGTTTTTAAGCAGTTTGGCATAATTGCTTTTCTCCACTGCCAACTGTTTTTCGAGTTGTAGCAATGTTTCTTTTTGCTGTACAAGTTCATCACTTACCTTGTCTACTTGTTTATTGAGCGTATAAATCAACCTTTCTCTTGCTTTAATTAAATTTCTTAACACATTTAAAGCATGAAGATTGTCTGACTTCTGTCTCCCTGTCTGTTCTAATATTTTTTTGGTAAGGGCAATTTCTTTTTCTGTTTGTTTCTTTTTTTGCTCTAGTTGTGCCCTTGTTTGCCCTTGCATAGCATACACACTGCATAAAAAGAATAAAATAAAAACCAGCTTTTTATAATTGCTCTCTTTCATAATTACTTGGAATATTAAAAGGGAACATTAAATTTTCTTTATTAAATTCAGGTTGACTAAAATTAAGAATTACTTTCATTCCTTTTAGATCTGTAGCTTGCGAAGTAATTTCCATTTGTTGAGGCACATTAAATATGTTTGTTTGGGTGTGGCTGGAGTACTTTATCTCAAGCTTCTCCTTACTCCCTACGGTTGTTTGAAGAGACATGTCTTTTATAAGCAATCCACTAATTAAGTATTTATGAATAACTTCTATGTTTCTATTTTTTCCCTTGGCATAAAACTCCTCTTTTGTTTCCCCATCAAAGTACCTGTATTTATTTATCTCAAATAAGAGGTTTCCAAGTATTAAATTTTGAACCTCGCTTACATAAAGTCTTGCGCCTGCAATTTCTTGCATTTTATCTAGCGGGGCAATTTTTACATTCCTATTCATCTTATCCATTATAAAAATAGAGTCTTGGGTTATTAGTATCCTTGCTACTTCTATTCCTCCTAACATATTTACAGAAGCCCAGATAAGGCTGTCTTTGTACATCCTAAAACTCAAGTTTGCAGAAAGGCTATTGCCATTCCCCTCAAATCCCACACTCCCCCTTGCGGAATAGGTTTGCCAATTTGAATAGTTAGCAGCAAATACCGCCAACTTGTTTTCATCTGTAGCACTGTCTTTCAGCAAATTTTCAACCGTTTCGTTTTTAGATGTTACTCCTATATTTTTTTTGCTTTTGCACGAAACCACAAATAACAAAGACAATAAAAACAGATATAAATATGAATGCATACTTCTTGTGTGAGTCATTTTGTTTAGTACCAACCTAAATTTATTTTGTTTTGTTGCCATATTTGTGCTTTTTCTTTTTGTCCTATATGTTGTAACGCGCTAGAATAAACGTAACAAAATAACGGAACTTTATTCAAGGTATTTTCTAAACTATTCAACATTTCCACGCCTTGCAATTCTTGCCCTTGATTAAACAAATTCCATGCCTTTATAAATTTATTTAAAGCTGGGCTTGCTTTTACTTCTTCCAAACTATACAAAAGTGATATTTGGGCCAAATATTCCGGCAAAACTCCTTGGGATGGTTCTTTTTTGAATGTCTCAAAAACAGCTATGGCATTTTTTATTTTTTCATTTTCTTTGTCCAAATAGATTGTTTTTTCTGCCAACCAGTTTTCTTTTTCTTGAAGAGACAACTTTTCATAATTCAAAAACTGTACAAAAAATGCAGCATTCGAAAGAGGTTCTTTTTCTTCTATCTGTGTACTTAGTTTTAGATATTCTTGTCTTTGACCTGTAAGCAAATACGCATATAAAATTTTTAAATTCTCGTCTTGACCCTCCAAACTTTGGTTCCAAATAGAGACAGCCTTTAAAGGTTCATTTTCTTGCAAATAATATGAAACTAGTTCTGCTTTAAAGGGAGTTAAAGTAGGGAACTGATTGGTGATTTTCATTAAAAAGCTTTCTGACAATTGGCTACTCTGGGTATTATTCTTGCTCCAATAGGATAAAAAATCAAGTGCTAAGTCTGAATTATTTTCTTCTTTCAGTATGCTTTTTTCAAAAAAAACTTGAACTAGGCTTGGGTTTTGAATTTGTTTAGACAGCATATAAGCCTCTTTGTAGAATGGCTGAGAAGCAGAGACAAAAGGCATGTGGGATTTTGTTTCCAAAAAATGTTTTAATTCTTCCTTTGCGCCTTTGTGGTACATAGCCCACGCCATCCACAAGAGGTATTCGCCATCCAAGTCGTTTATAGCTACTAAATCTTTGGATATAGGATATAAATCTGAAAATTTTTCCTGTATATACAAGCTAGAAGCAAGACCGCGTTTTGCGAATTCTGAATCTTTGGAGTTTTTAACAAGGGTTTGCCACATCTTTTCTTTCTTATTCCATTGTTTGGTTTTGGAATACAAAGCATCTAGTTCTAAAATAAAGTCTTTGGACCCCATGTTTTGAGGCAGGTTTTTTTCTACAATAGCTACTGCCTCTAGTTCTTTGTTCTGAGCCAATAGCACTTCTTTTATCTGAAAAACATACCAAATATTCGTGTTTTTATCTAATCTAGATGCATTTTGTGCAAACAGCAAAGCAGAATCATATTGATTTAGTGGCATGTATACCTGAGACAAACGGTAGTGTGTTTCTGCTATATTTGGCCAAATCCCCATTGCGGTTAGAAGCATGTTTTTTGCTTTCACAAATTCCTTTTCTAACACAAGGTGCTGTGCCTGAAAAAGATAAGAAGTATATCTTTCTTCTGTGGCATACTCGGGTACAACAGGTACCGAGGAATTGTTCTGTGCAGTTTGGTTCCGTACAGAGTTACAAGACAAAGAGAATAAGAAAAATAGAGGGAATACCCTCAGTTGAAAAGTCAATAACTTTAGCATAGTATCATTCCCACAAGGCAATGTACAAAAGTAGATTAAAAGTAATTGTTATCCAAGTAAAGTAGAATAGTCGCCTATGCTAAAACTTTTACTTTTTCCATCCATAATTACAAAATTCCCTATCATAGAGTCTTTCATATCCATATTATTCAAAGATGAATTGTTTTGAATAATGCTATTTCCTATGGTTGAATTTTCTATGGTTGAATTTTCGCCTATAGAAACGTAAGGTCCAATAGTTGAATTTTTGATTACAGCAGAAGGAGCTATAAAACAAGGTTCTATTATTTTCACGCTGCTACCAAACCTCTCTGTATCCAATTTGAATTCCGCAGCCCTATTGTGTAAAACCCTTTGGTTGGTGTATACCGTAGCATCCTTGTTCCCACAGTCTAGCCATTCATCCACTTTGCCGGGAACAAATTGCATGCCCTTGCTTTTCATATTTTCTAAAGCATTGGTAAGCTGAAACTCCCCTTTTTCTCTTATATTATTATCCAATAGATATTGTATTTCTTGCTTTAGATTTTGTCCATCTCTAAAGTAATAAATCCCAATAATGGCCAAATCTGAAACAAACTCTTGTGGTTTTTCTACAAAATCGGTAATTACCCCATTGGTATCTAATTTTACAACACCAAAAGCTTTGGGGTCTTGAACGCTATGCACCCATATCATACCATCTTTGTTTCTATCAAAATCAAATTTTGCTCTAAAAAGAGTATCGGCAAATGCCACAATCACCTCCCCTTCTAGAGACTCTGCAGCACACATAACAGCATGTGCTGTTCCAAGGGCTTCTTGCTGAAAACAAATACGTCCTTTGGCTCCTATATTTTCTGCTATTTGCAACAAGGCAGCTTCTGTCTCTTTGCCAAAATCTCCTATTACAAATGCAACTTCTTCAATTTTTTCGTTGCATATTTCTGCAATATCTTCTACCAATCTTTGCACAATAGGCTTGCCTGCAATAGGCACAAGTGGCTTGGGAATAGTAAGTGTATGGGGTCTCATTCTTTTTCCCATACCTGCCATAGGTACTATAATCTTCATTTTTTCTTTTTTATTATTTATTTTCCAGTATGGCCATAGCCACCTGCTCCTCTTTCTGTTTCGCTTAGTGTTTCTTCTAATTCCCAAGAAATTTGATGCACACTTGCTATCACCATTTGGGCTATTCTTTCCCCATTTTTAATTTCAAAAGCTTCTGATCCGTGGTTTATTAAAAGTACTTTAATTTCTCCTCTATAATCAGAATCTATAGTCCCGGGGGAATTAAGTACTGTTATGCCATGCTTAAATGCCAAACCACTTCTTGGTCTTATCTGTGCTTCTTTATCAATAGGAAGCTCCATATACAAACCCGTTGGAACCAATACTCTTTCGCCTGGATTTAGAACCATAGAATGCTCCAAATTTGCCATTAAATCCATGCCCGCAGAACCTGGTGTTTGGTAACTTGGTAGTACATTCGTAGACTTATTTATTACTTTAATTTTTGTCATTTCTTAAAAAAAAACGTGCAAATTTAGGGTTTTTGTCGGGTCTTTCAATAATTGCAAAGAAAATTAAATAGAGGAAAGCTGTTAAAACTACCCAAACCATAGGGGGTGGCATAAAATGTATCCAACAAGTTACTAGTGTTAAAAAGCTAAAATTGAAAAACAATTTCCACTTAGAATAAGGTACCGGATAGTATATAGAACCCAAAATAAAACTCAGGATTGTCATTGCGAAATAGGCTACAAGTGTTGCCCAAGCGGAGCCTACAAAGCCAAGTGTGGGAATCCATAGCAAATTAAAACCAATGGTCAAAAGAGCACCAAATAAAGATACCCAACCTCCAACCATAGTTTTTTGGGTAATTTTATACCATATAGACAAATTATAATACACCCCTAAAAACAAATTTGCCAACAAAAGGATAGGCACTACAGACATCCCCCTGCCTCCTTCAAAATAAACTTCTTTACGAATAATTAGTTTACTTAACAGCGGAGAAAAAACAATAGTTAACATTACTATAAAGCCGCAAATCCAAACAAAATAATCCATAACTTTAGCATACACCAATTTGGCATCTTGGTCTTCTGATTTTCCAAAAAAGAAAGGTTCTGCCGCATAACGAAAAGATTGGATAAATAAAGTAACCACCAAACTTATCTTGTAAAATGCATTATAAATTCCAACCTCAGAATTTGCAATATCTTCTGCCAGCAAATACTTTAAGAGAACCCTGTCTAATGTCTCATTTATCATACCTGCAAAACCTACCAAAACCAATGGCAAAGAATACCTTAACATTTTGAACATTTGAGCGGGGTCCCAAGGACCTAAAAAAGGCTTAAAATAAGGAACCAAAACCAACAACGCAAACAAAGAGGAAAGCACGTTAGATAGAAATATAAATTCTATAAAATAATCCTGGGGATTGAAAGGCAAGGGCACAACCTTGTGTAAAAAAAACAACCCTGCTATTAGCACAAGGTTCATTATTACATTAAATACAGTAGATGCTATTTTTATTTTAACATAATTTATCGCCTTGTTTTGTTGTCTAAGCAATGCAAATGGCAATGCTGCCATAGCATCAAAAAACAATATAAGTACAAGCATTTTTACCACCAAGCTACGCTCAGGAAACTCTGCCATATGGGCCAAATCAGTAGAAAAGTAAAAACCCACAGGAAACCAAAACAAAGAAAATGCCAGTAATGCATAAAAAGCATTGGAAAAAGAGGCTCGAGAATTTTCTTGCTTTTTAGCAAAATTAAAAAAAGCAGTTTCCATTCCCAATGTAAAAAACACAAACAAAAAAGCAGTAAAAACAAAAAAGACAGAAACCTCTCCATACTCAGAAGCATCGGCTAAGAAATAAGTATACAAAGGGGTTAAGAGTAGATTTACAGACCTAGACAAAATGTTACTAACCCCATAGGTTAGTGTTTGTTTGGCTAATTTTTTTATTCCGCTCACGGTTTGTATGGTGCTACTTAAATACTAAAATAAAAAATCACTGGCAATTGTTACACATACCAGCCAATACTGTTTTGTCGCTCTTAATACTAAAACCTTCTGGCAATCCAAATACTTCTACATTTTCTACACAATACAAATGCTGACATTCTGAGCACTGAAAATGAAGATGTGACAATTTGTGATTGCTGCTCTGACCCTGTTTCAACTCAATATACTTTTGACCATCGGCTCCAAAGAATATTTTTATTAGAGATACAGATTCTAAATCATTTAAAACCCGGTACAAAGTAATCCTGTTCATGCCCTGCCCCAAGGCCTCTTGTAGCTCGTTTAATAACTGAGGATGTGAATGCTGTGAAAGCTTTTGCAAAACAGAAGCCCTCTGTTCGGTAACCTTCAAACCTTTCTCTTTGAGTAAATTTATAGCTAAAGACATCCCTTTTAAAACTCCTGTTATTTTGTTGTGCAAGTTAAAAAAAATATTGGAAACAACTCCCCATACATTCTCCAATTTCAGAGTAAAGAATCTTTGTTTCGAATACTTGTTTTAGAACTTCATTATTTTGCTACAAAATAGCTTTTAGTGGGTTCTTTTTTAAAACATACCAAACTACAACACTCATAGTTGCTGCAAAAAAACACCAAACAGAAATTAATTGTTCAAAGAAAAATAACTTAGAAACTAAAAAAGACAAAAAAACAAGAATCCCTAACCAAACCATCTTTTTTATCGAAGAAAAAAATGGAGGCAATACTGTTGGTACAAAATAGAACAAACCACTAAACCACCAAAAATAAGCGGGAAAATTGAGAGTATACATTATATGGTGATTATGAATACTTGCAACAGGCTCGAATACCACCAAACAATAGGCCAAATACATTGCCACTATTGTCCCCAGAAACAAGATAACAGAAAGGATTTTTTTCCTTAGAGCATTTTTCTCTATAAGCCAAATAGAAAAAGGAACCCAAAAAGGCCAGAAAACTTGTGCAAAAAATAAAAATCCATACACCGTGACGTTGTGTATAGCCTGAAATTCTGCTTGCTGAAGCGAGAGCCATACAAAACCCTCAATACCTTGCTGCACACCAAATAATATGGGGATGGAAGCAAAAGGAACTTGTTCTTTTGTAGAGGTGTTTTTTATGGTAGCATAGCCTGTAGCTATAAGTGAAGCGCTGGCTACAAAACTGGCTGTTGCGGAAAAGCACATATAGAGTTTGTTGTTTGTGGGTATATAAGTCGTAAAATTACAACTATACGCACAAATTAATTAATAAACTATTAAATAATTTCCATTTATAAGTTAAAACTGGCTTTTGTTTCTTCTCCACGACAATACCCAAAGACCCAAATAGGTTATAAAGCCATTTACCAATAACAGCTCAAAACCAAATACATATCCATTAAATAAAATCTCGCTATAGTGGTGTAAAACAAAGGTAAACAAAGGTGAAAGCACACATACAATTGGAATCCACATATCCCTAGTTTTATGTTTATGCAATAACCCAAATGTAAACATGCCTAACAAGGGCCCATAAGTATATCCCGCTATTGTAAAAAGTTCCTTAATTACAGCCTCATTGTTCAGTTTTTTGAATACTATTATCATTACAAATAGCAGCATAGAAAATGCAAAATGAACCCAATATCTTTGTTTTACAGTACCTTTCCCTTCTTTAAATCCTAAAAAATCTACACAAAAGGTAGTAGTTAGGGCTGTAAGGCCCGAATCGGCGGTAGAATAAGCAGCAGCTACCAAACCTACAAAAAAAAGTAAAGCAGCAAAAACAGGTAATTCATATGCTGCTATTACAGCAAAAACCTTATCTGAACTAATTATTCCAGCATTTTGCATCCATATTTTTTTTCCTTCTGCAAGAGTCTCGATTTGCAAAAAACCTACTTTGCTCCCATACACATACAACAAAGAGCCAAGAAGCAAAAAAAGAAAATTTACAGGCACCAGCAAGGAACTCATCCACAATACATTTTTTTGTGACTCTTTTAAACTTTTACATGTTAAATTTTTTTGCATCATGTCTTGGTCTAATCCGGTCATTGTGATGGTTATAAACATACCACCAAAAAAATGCTTCAAGAAATGATTCTTCGCGCTAGGTTCCCACACGAGCCAATAATCCATACCCATTTCACCCACCTGCTGCCAAACACTGCTATTGGGTTCCAAAAGTTGGATTTGTTGCCATAAATAAACTAAACTGATGCCTAAGGAAAGTAGCATAAAGGTGGTTTGGAGGGTATCGGTATATACTATGGTTTTTATCCCACCCTTAAACGAATACACCCAAATGAGTATGATAGTAACAAGAACTGTAGCTTCAAAAGGAAAACCTAGAGGGTCTGAGATAAATGTTTGAAGAACCAAAGCTACCAAAAACAACCTAAAAGCAGAACCTATAGACCTAGACAAAAGAAAATAAAAAGCCCCTGTTTTGTATGCGTTCCTCCCAAACCTTTGCTCTAAATAACCATAAATTGTGGTTAAATTCAATTTGTAATACACAGGCAACAAAACAAATGCAATTACCAAATAGCCTGCTATATAGCCAGCTACCAATTGCATATATGAAAAACCACTAAACAACACATCGCCTGGTATGGACAAAAATGTAACTCCGGAGAGGGAAGCCCCAATCATACCATACGCTACCAAATACCACGGGGAGCTTCTATTTCCTGTAAAAAAAGTAGTATTGTCGCCTTGGGCACTAGTGCGCCTCCCTATCCACACCAAGACCAAAAAATACAAAACCAAAATACCCACAAACAAAAGCGGGGTAGATATTTGCTCTAGCATGTCAGTGAAGTTTATCGTACTTTATTAGTGACTTAAATTCTTGAATATTTCTTGGCATTTGGCCCATAGACTGCATGTAAATATTGTACAAACTACCCTCTTTATAATTCTTGGAGCGAAATGCTTCACCAGCTATGTAATGCATATTCCCATTGTAATCTACACAGAAAATCAAACTTGTTTCCTTTTGATTTAAACTTACATCGCCCAAGCCCAGTTCTTGTACAGTATTAAAATGCTTACTTACCCAAAAAAGCTTCCTAATGTCTATTGGCAAGCCATTTTGATCTAAGAAAGTAATAAAGAATTGTTCGTTTTGCGTAGTGTCTTCCGTGGTTCTAAGCATGGAATAAACCCCTGTTTTCCTTACAAATGCAGACTTAAATGTTTGTTTTTTCTCCCAATCTTGCTGTCTTTTTTGATAAAACGATACATAATCTACTTGCCTCTGTTTTACAAATTCATTAAAGGAAAGCTCTCTTTGCCTAAGTATTCTCTTATATTTTTGGAATATCTTTTTGGATTTCTTCAAATTCAATGGCTTACCATTGGGTTTATATATAATAGAACTAATTTTCAAGACTTTAAAACCTTCCTCTGTTTTCAGAATCAAATTCCATGTACTATTTGTTTTGTCTTCTTCTATTCTTATATCGGAATACACTTGCGAACGAGTATAATTTGCTCCAAAAAACTTACTTGTTAGAGTATCCTCTAGCTTAAATAGATTTGGCCCAAAAACTTTAAACTCTGAAAACAATACATTTGGGTCAAGGATTTGAAAAAATATATCTCCTTTCTTTTTCGATTTCGGATTTACCTTTTTTACTTTAAATAGGGTCTTCCCTGATTTAATTCTTACCACTTGCTGCGATGCATTTTCCTTTTCCCAATAGTATGTTTTGCCTGTTAAATATTGGTCTTTCTTAACATATTTCTCTTGTTTACTCTCTTCATCAAATAAGAAAAACGTCTCTGTGCTATAAAAGCGCTGGTCAAAAGTTCGGTTATCTAACTTATAAAGATGAACAGTATTGGGGTTTCGCGACCACTCGTCGTAGCGCTGAGGAATTATTGAATTCTCTAATTGGGGATCTACAACGGCTTGTTTGTATAATTCATTGTCAACAAAAGATTTAAACTCATTATCCAAATAAAAGAGAGCGGATAAGGAGTCCTGAGATGGAAAATCCAGTTTGTAATTTATATGAGGATCCAATTGCAGGGCAAAATTCCCATCCGATAACTCTATCTCCACAAATCTATCTAGAGAGTAAAAAGGAGAAGGAACCTTCGGACTTAAGCACAAGTCCAAGCCCCTAAATGCTGCATCAAGAGGATCTGTAAGGGTTCTAATGGAAACAAAAGCGCTGCCTTTAAATGGCAAACCATTGGCATCCTTCACCGCAAGTGCGGGTATAAACAAATTTAGTCCGCTATGTGTATGCAGTATATTCTGTTGTTCGGTATTTATTTCAAAAACCTCAGATGGAATATTCAAACCTTCTACGGGATTCTTTGGAAATTCAGATTGCATAAAGGAAGGTTTGGCAAGCTTCGACTTGTGCCTTTTTACCAAACTCGTTCCTGATTCATTGTTGTTAGGGGATTCATAAGGGCCTCTATTTCCCTCCCATATTTGTTCTACGTATTTGTTTTCCCTAAAGGTAAGTCCATAGTCTTCGGCAAAATACATTATATCTATAGTAGCAGCTTGTCCATTGCCAAGTTTTCCAAAAATTGAAAATATTTCGGGCTGTACTTGCAACATGTTTTTCCTATTTATACGGCTTTGGTTGTCGTACAACTTTAAGGCTTTAAGGTTTGCCAACAAGTTGAAATTCCTTGGCAAATCGGTTGCATAATCTACACTTAAACCCAATTCTTGTAAGGAGTGAAAATACAGGAGCTTCTCGCCTAAGGCATGCAAAGATTCAGGTAAAAAATTACCATAAATGTGTAGGTTGGCAATTTTTTGAAAATAGAATATAAAATCCCAGTCCTGTGGCTCTTCTGTTAATACTAAAGTAATTTTCTGTAAATTAGGAATTTTGGATGCAGCATACAAGATATTGGAATCACTTAAGTCTGTTTCCAAAATCAAGTGGTCTATAAATTGTAAATTTTGAAAAAAGGTATCCTCGAAAAATTTGTATTCGGGTTTTACCATATACAATTCCCCTATGTCGGTCCACATATTTACAACCGAAGCAGCTTGCGATGCTCCAGCAAAGTTCTTTAGTTTTACAGAATATGCATTGATACATAGTTTAGGATTTTTTGAAATTAAACCCAAGTCTGTTTCAGATTCTAAGAATATTTTTTCTGCTATTTCTTCTTTTTTCATTTTGGAAACTTGCGACCACTCTGAATAAAATTGTGCAGACGCTTTGTTCAGATTAAGCAGCAAAACAAAAAGGAACAGTATAAATAATTTTGTTGTGTTGAATTTTAGCATTTTGATATTTATGAAACGAAATCTACAATTGCTTTATTTTATGGGCAAATCTAGTTTTCAACTGTATAGAAATTTAAAAAGAAGAAGACATATTTACCCGAAGTCCACTAAATGCAGGTTCTACCCTACATATACCTCCTGTACAGTTTACCCCTTCTACCTGTTTTATATAAGCTATAGTTACTTTAGTTGCCCCTTGGGTATAGCCAATAAAAGCGCTGTAGTAATGAATAATTTCGTCGGAGACTGTAGTATTGGCACTTCTGTAGGGTTTGTGGTTTACCATATCGCCTATTGCAAAAGACCAATGTGGAGCCATATTATATTCTAAAATCAAGTTTATGAAACTACCCAAATCCTGTTTGGTTTCCAAATACTGTGTCTCTAGCCTAAAAGATTTTGTCTTTTTAAACTTGTAGGTTACCTCTGCAAAGGGTGTGCTAGCCCTTACATTTTTCGCACCTGGCTTTACTTCGTAAACATCTTGGTTGTAAAAAATATTTTGAACCCCACCTTTCACCGCCCATTGTTGGCCTTTGTCGTTTCTTTTAAATTTGTGTTGCACTTCGAAATACAACTCGTGATATAGCTTCTGAGGAGCATTGTTCAAGCCATTTTGTTTTAAACTTTCTACATAGGAGGCATTGGCTATAAAAGTGGTTCCTTTTATAGGTGTAAATACCAAATCTGCTTGAAAAGCTTGCTCTCCTTGCTCTTGCACTACAGAATTATATCGCGCTAATAATCTGTAGGTGTTTTGGCGGGTAATTGATGGCAGGTAAGACACCATGCCATTCAATAGGGTTTCGTATGGGGTGGTTCTAAATCTAAAATTATCTATCCTTTTGTATTGTGTATTAAACCCTATACTGCTTTTTTTCTTTTTACCTATACCTTGTGCCGAGTAGGAAGCAGAGCCAAAAATTATGTTCCCGTCAGAATTGTACATGTTGTTGTTTAAATCAAAAATAGCTTCGGGGGTTTTGTAACAATATTCTCCGTATAGCGAGAGGTTTTTGTACTGCATGGTTCCATATCCATTAAAACTATAGGTATTGTATTTAGGTAAAAACCTCGATTCCAGAGGCAGGGCATTAATATCGGTTACTAGTCTATTTAGCGTAGCATTGTCTAAAACCTTATTGATTGCCGATGCTCCCAAATCTAATGTAACATCTTTTATATTCACCCTTTGTTCTAGATTCATGCCGGTAAGCACTTGTGGGGTTACATCAAATCTATCGCTAGTTAAAATATTGCCTTTTTGTTGTCCCGAAAATACTTTTAATTTTAAGTTCTCATTTAGGTTTGCTTTTACTTTTACTCCTTGAATAGCAAAGTCTATGCCTATATTCCTGTCTTCATAAGCTCTAAAAAGCATTCCCGAACCGAATTGCTCGTAGAAATAACCTGCTGTAATTTGGTATTTATCAATGGTTTTAGACACTTGCCAAAAGCCTAAACCTTGCTTGGTATACATCCCTTGAGGATTGAGTAAAGGAGAGTTCTGAAAACCATCGAACCTTGCAGAAAACTGAAAACCATTGAGTTCATAATTCAAAAACAACCATGCGTCTACACTGCTTTTTGCCTTTTTATACACCTCGGTGTTTGCCCCTATCCTATCGTCTCTTTCATAAAAATTGACATTTGTTTCAAAATTACCAGAAAACTTACCCCCTTGCTCCCCTTGGCTCCTTAGTTGGACATTGGAAAATAAAAATATAGAAAAGATAATGATTTTAAACTTCATTTTATGTTTTTTTGCACGTATAAAAATGTGGCCAAATTTAACTTATTTTTTTTCACCTAACCTAATAAATATACCATTTTGAAAAGAGCAGCACTAGTAGAGTCTATTCTACATAAAAAATCATACCTATGTACTGGCATAGACCCCGAAGTGAATAAGCTACCAATACATTTCCCTAAGCATCCAGATTCCTTAATAGAATTTAACCGCAACATTATAGAAGCAACCCTTCCTTGTAGTGTGGCTTACAAATTAAATACTGCATTTTTTGAACAATATGGTGCCAAAGGGTGGGAAATATTGGAACAAACAAAATCTTTTATCCCTAAAAACACTTTCAGTATAGCCGATGCAAAGCGAGGCGATATTGGCAATACTTCCAGTATGTATGCCAAAGCCTTTTTTGACCACATGGATTTCGACGCGGTTACAGTAGCTCCATATATGGGGGAAGACAGCCTAAGACCTTTCTTAGAATTTAAAGACAAATGGATAATTTGCTTGGCCCTTACCTCTAACACTGGCTCCAAAGATTTTCAGCATTTAGAGTTCAACCAAAAAAGACTTTTTGAAACCGTAATAGAAACCGTATGCAAATGGGGAAATCCCGATAACCTGATGTTTGTAACAGGAGCAACACAAGCATCTGAGCTATCCAATATCCGAAAAATAATACCCGAGCATTTCTTACTCGTACCCGGGGTAGGAGCACAAGGAGGCACTGTAGACGAAGTGAGTACCCATGGGGCAAATGACCAAATAGGACTTTTGGTAAACTCTTCCAGAGGGATTTTATATGCAGGAAATGGTGAAGACTATGCACAAAAAGCTAGCAATGCTGCCAAAGAATTACAGTCTCAAATGCAAACTTGGGTTGAAAAATTAAGTTAAGAAGTATGAAAACCCTAAAAATAAGTAACGCGCTATTAATCAACGAAGGAAAAAGTTTTGAAGCCGATGTTTTGATTAGAGGGCAAAGAATTGAAAAAATTACAGCAGCTGGCTCTCTTATACATGCCGACAATGTGATAGATGCCAGTGGTCTTTGGCTACTACCCGGGGTTATAGACGACCAAGTACATTTTAGAGAACCAGGGCTAACCCACAAAGCTACTATTGCCACAGAATCTAAAGCAGCGGTAGCAGGCGGAACCACCACCTTTATGGAAATGCCCAATACCAATCCACAAACCACCAACCAAATGGAAATGGACCATAAATTTGCTGTGGCAGCGAAAGTTAGCCCCGCAAACCATTCTTTTTTCTTTGGTGCTACAAACGACAACTTAGAAGATGTACTTGCCCTAAATGACACAAGGGTATGCGGTGTAAAGGTTTTTATGGGTTCCTCTACTGGCAATATGCTGGTAGACAATGAAAGTGTACTTTCCAATCTTTTTTCTAAATGCGACAAGCTTATTGCTACTCATTGCGAAGACGAAGCAAGCATTCGTAAAAACATGGAAATAGCTAAAGAAAAATGGAATGGGAATATCCCTGTTACTGAACACCCTATCATTCGAAACCATGAAGCTTGTTTCATTTCTAGCAGCATGGCTGTTTCGCTTGCAAAAAAATACAATACAAGATTGCATATTCTCCATATTTCTACTGCAATGGAAGTGGACTTATTTGAAAAAGGCCCATTGGAAAATAAAAGAATAACCTCCGAAGCTTGTGTGCACCACCTTTGGTTTGACCAAAGTATGTACCAAAGCTTAGGTTCTAAAATTCAGTGCAACCCAGCCATTAAGTCTAAAGAAGATCAAAATGGGGTTTGGAACGGCCTGTTAAACAACCAAATAGATATTATAGCTACCGACCACGCTCCGCATACCTTGGAAGAAAAGAACAAAGACTACCCAAACTCTCCAAGTGGGCTTCCTTTGGTTCAGCATTCCCTACAAATGATGCTAGAAAAAGCCCTGCAAGGGGTAATAAGCAAAGAAAGAGTAGTAGAAAAAATGTGTCATGCGCCTGCCCAGTGTTTTCGAATTCAAGACAGGGGCTTCATAAGAGAAGGATATTATGCCGACCTTGTATTGGTAAACCCCAATTCGCCCTATAAAGTAAGCCCCCAAAACATACTTTACAAATGCGAATGGAGCCCTTTGGAAGGACAGGTTTTTAATACTTCTATCGTACAAACTTTTGTAAACGGAGTTTCCGTATTCGAAAACAATTCTGTACAAGAAATAGCTGCAGGCATGCCTTTGGCTTTTTATTAATAACAATTGCCCTTTACTCCAAGGTAATTATTTGCAAATAATAAAAAATGGGGTTAATTTGAAAGTTAATATTAGTACCTTAAATAAATGTGTGGAATAAGCGGTTTTGTAGATTTTTCTGAGAAGCCAAATAAGGTAAAATTTGAATGGATTCAAAGTATGAACAATGCTTTGGCTCATAGAGGCCCCGACGACGAAGGCTATGTTAGTTTTAACGAAAGTTCATTGCTAGCCACCTCTTTTTCTGGTTCTAAAACAATTTCCTTTACCTCTTCTCTCCCCTTTACCCCTTCTCAACCCATACAATCAGTCCTTGAACAAAACCAATCTGTTTTTTTTGCTCACAGAAGATTAGCTATTCGAGAATTGAGCGAAAAAGGGCATCAGCCGATGTGCAACCCACAAAAAAATATTTGGCTGGTATATAATGGAGAAATTTTTAATAGCCAGGAATTAAAGCAAGAACTTTTGCAAAAAGGTTATTCTTTTGCTGGAGAATCCGACACCGAAGTATTGCTTGTAGCTTACCAAGCTTGGGGCCAAGAAATGCTGTCTAGATTAAATGGCTTCTTTGCTTTTGTGATATGTGATACCGAAAAAAAAATACTTTTTGGAGCAAGAGATTATAATGCCGTAAAGCCAATTTACTATGTACAAAACTCCGCCTACTTTGGCTTTGCCTCCGAACCTAAAGCGTTTATAGGAAATATTTTACCAAACAAAAACATACAAGAAGCCCCTATATTCGACTATTTGGTAAATAGCAAGATAAGCTGCGATACACAGCATTTTTATGGGCAAGTAAAAGAATTAGAGGCTGGTACCCTCTTTCAATTAGACCTACTTTCGGGCGCTTTTACCCTAGAAAAATATACAAGCCAAGCCAATTTTACAAACCAATCTATTGTTTCTGCAGAATCCCTTTTGCAGCAATTACAAGCTTCTGTTTCTTCTAGAATGGTTTCCGATGTACCTATCGGGTTTGCTTACAGTGGCGGTATAGATAGTAGCATTTTAGTACATTTAGCTGCCAAGTCACAACCCAAAACACCCTTGCAATTATTTTCTGCAAATAGCGGTGTAAGTAGTTATGATGAGAGCAGTTGGCAAAAAATTGGCATTCAAAATCTACATGCAGAACACCACATTCAAAACATTAATCCCGCTGAATTTCACACACATCTGCCTTTGCTTCAGCATTGTAACGACTCTCCATTATTAGGATACAACAATTTGGCCCACATGCAATTGTTAGAAAAAGTAAACAAACAAGGAGTCAAAGTTCTTTTCAATGGCCAAGGAGCAGACGAACTTTTTGCAGGATATGGCACCTACTATTACAGCTTCTTTGCAGAATCTAGTTTGGGCCAAAAAATTTCTTTGTTTACTCATTTACATAATTCGCCTGTTTCTGCAAGTGAACTAAACAAATGGATACTTAGACAATTTGGTATCAATATACTCCCCCCTAGCTTGGCATGGCAGTTAGCTAAAGTTTCCAAAGATTGGCTTAAGTACATCAAACCAGAGTTTTTAGAGTTATACCAAAACAGATCTTTGGCTTTGGAAAGCTATCCAAACAACCTAAACCAAGCACTTTGGCAGGATTATTATGGTCAAAGACTTAGAGAAATGCTTCAATGGGAAGACCGCAGTAGCATGTGGCACGGCATAGAGTCTCGCAACCCTTTTGCCGATGATAAAAATTTAGCAAAACTCGCTTTCTCTATTCCAGCAAGTCAAAAAATTTACAAGGGCTGGAGTAAGTATATTCTTAGAAAATCCGTAGAAAACTTAATACCCAAGCAAATTGCTTGGCGTAAAGATAAGAAAGGTTACAGTATGCCCGACATAGCTTGGAACCTCTTACAAGAAGAAAACCTAAAATCCCTTTGTTTGGACACAAACAACCCCTTTATTATTCAGTCGAAATTAGAAAAAGACTGGGATAAATTAATGCAAAAAAAGGACTTACAATCTCATAAATTTATTTTTAGAGTAGCCAATCTAAGTTTGTTTTTGCAAAGCAAATAGTAAAGTTTTGTAAATAAAAAACCCCGAAAGAGTGTTTCGGGGTTTAAAAAAATGTGAGGGATAAGCACTCCCCAAAACCTTGTTTTTATAAACTAGATTGTTTCTTTGTATGCATACTTTTTTACTATCTCTTCGTAATTATCCCAACTAAATCCAGGGACAGATGCAGCATTGGCAGGAATTATAACCAATCTAAATAAGGATGTACCGGTAAGTAAATACTGTCCCCAATCATTTGCAAAGATTTTTAATTCTACAAGGCCTGGTGAAATCTCATAGTTTAGATTTAATACTGTTCCTGTTCCAGTAAATAGAACTCTTGGCAAGGGCAATAATTTATTTGCAATAACCTGGTATACCATAACCATACTAGAATCCAACATGGCTGGAGTAATCTGTGGATTTGTGTAGTTATAAAAGGTATATGCCCCAACCTGATTGGCAGTGCCAGAATTTGTCCAGCTGGTTTGTGATACGCTAAAGTTAAAAACCTTTAATTGGGCAGTGCCGTCTTTGCCATCCACTCCATCTTTGCCGTCTATTCCGTCTTTACCGTTTATACCATCTTTACCATCCAAGCCTTTTTCTCCATTCAATCCATCTTTACCGTCTTCTCCATCTGCGCCGTCCTTACCGTCTATACCAGCAATTCCATCTTTGCCAGCGGGGCCTTCTTTTTCACAACTAGTTAAAGATACAACAGAAACTAACAGTGCGAAAGTCAATAGTTTTAGTATTTTCATGTTTTATTAAATTTAAGATGCGAACATACAATTAATCCTGAATTAATATAAATAAAAAAAATACTTTCACGAATTAACTTAGGCATTACTCCAATTCCATTCTATCCATTGCATCCAAAGGGGCCTCCCCTGCACTCGGCATTGTACTCTGTAGTGCTTGGTTACTCAACTCACTAAGGGCAATACTATCGCTTGCGCTTGTCATCAACCACGCTGACCCACTTTTACGAAATACTTGTACCATTACCGCAAAGTGTTCTTTAAATGCATTTTCCAAATCAGCTGCGGTAGTATGTTTCGACATGTCTAAAATGCTGTTGGTTGAATTACTTATTTCTGACAAAAGACTTTCGCCTTCGCTATATTTCTCATCGGCAGTTAAATTTCCGTCATTGTTCTTGTCTATGAAGAATTCTATTTTAAGACCAGGGTAATGTGAACTAAAAGCTTTTTTTATTTCAATAAGCTTGCTTTCTGTTGTGATTTTCATATTTAATACTATAATGTTTCTGCAAGTTTACAAGAATTCTTAAACCTAAAATATGATAAATATTCTGTTTTATGATTTATCCCAAATTTCCAACATTAGATTTTTACACGGATATGCGAATAGGTATTCTTAGGGTATATGAAATTACTTGTTTTATGCTATTGGGAGCTCTCCAATAATTAGGATATAAATAGTTGAAAAAAGAATTATATACTCTTATGAGATATTTTAATACCTTTGAAATACAAATAATTAACAAAATGAAAACAAACATGGGAAACGCAGACAAAATTATCCGTTTGATAATTGCTGCAATCGTAGGATTTTTATACTACAACGAAACTATATCAGGCACTTTGGGAATTGTATTACTCGTAGCTGCTGCTGTTTTTGTACTTACTAGTCTAATTGGATTTTGCCCACTTTATTCCGTTTTAGGTATAAAAACATGTCCTGCTAAGAAAGCAGAATAAGTTACAGAATTCATTAACCAATCATTTTTCTAACAAAAAAGTGATACAATAAACCGGGAAAGAATAAGCTAAACTGTGTGGTACAATAACGCTTAAAACGAATTGAAAAATGTATTGGTTGCGAAGGCGAAATAACCTTAATCGGGCCTTTTGTGTTACAAAGGAACTATTAGGCCCCTTTAATTTCGGTATCGCACTTTTCACCTGCGGGCTTGCCACAGTAGCTACAAGACTCTCCTTCTTTGTTCAAAAAAGGGCTCTGAGATGCACATGTACCTCTCACCGCAGCGTCTTTTACAAAAAGTAATCTTACCCCAACCCCTAGGGCTGCAACAAGTATAACTGCTAAAATAATTACGAAGGATGCTAACATGCTGCAAAGTTAAGCATTAGAGTAACAAGAAAAAATTAGAAATCTGTGGGAATTGAAGACTTTGGTCGAAAACTAAAGTATTCAATTTTACCGTTTGCTTGGTGGTCCTGCAACAAGTTGAGGACATGAAATTCTAACCAGGGCTAAAAAAAAACGGGAAAAATCTAAAATCTAAAAATCTACAATTCCCAACCGGTCATCGCCAAAAAGTAAAAGACAAATAAAGGCTTATTTAAGAGTGATAGTTGTCGCGCAACAAATTGATAAACAAGTAACACCAACCTTATGGGAAAGTTAAAGAATTTCTGGGTGCTAATGCAAAAAGCATACATTATTGCGCACCTTTGGCGCTTTTATTATGGTTGCTTGATTTCTTTCATAGCCCTTTCAGGCTATGCTATTGATTGCGCACCTTTGGTGCTTCATTGCCAAATGCAATTTTATTAAATTCTAGCCCACGGTTTAAACCATAGGAATTAAGTAATCGTTTCCGTTAAAGAATTTTCGGGTAATAATGCCGCTTTATTGGGGCAAAATGTGGGAAGATTGAGCCGGGCTCAATATTGACTCGTCCTACAATAGGTTTACAGTGTAGCTATGTAGACTAAGCTGCCCTTTCAGGGCGTAAATTGTTGTTGCTTTTTTATACCCCAAGGCCTTGCCTTGAGCGGAGATAAGTTGCCCTTTCAGGGCGAGGTAGCGGATGATTGACTGTACTTTCATAGGCTGAAAGCCTAGCTTAGTCTAACCTAAGGCAAGGCCTTAGGTTATTTGACATAATACAAGCACCGCAGGCTGAAAGCCTAGGTCAATTTTTATTAGCTGGTTGGTGGCAAACACCAAGCAAAGAATGAAACTATCCGCCCCTCGGTGTCTGAGCGAAGCCGAAGACCGAGGATATGCGAAACCGAAAACCTTGCCATAACCATGCATAGCACTAACCACGGCTAAAAAATCTTCAATCTACAATCTTCAATCTACAATCTTCAATCTACAATCTTCAATCTACAATCTTCAATCTGAAATCTTCAATCTACAATTCCCAACCGGTCATCGCCAAAAAGTAAAAGAATAATTAGGCCAATCCTGAATTAGGGAAAATTTTTAGGCGGAATTCCTAACTGCATTCTACCCCTTTTGTTTATTAACCCACCATACCAAACTTAGCATTACAGGCACCTCTATAAGCACCCCTACCACTGTTGCCAAAACCGCTCCCGAATCTATCCCGAAAAGCAAAATAGCAACTACTACCGCCAACTCAAAGAAATTACTAGCACCTATCAGAGCCGATGGCCCAGCGATGTCTTTGTTTAATCTTAACTTTCGGCCCATAATCCATGTGGTAAAAAATATAAAATAGGTTTGTATGGTTAATGGTATGGCTATCAAAAATATATTCCAAGGATTTGAGACAATTTGTGGCCCTTGGTATGCAAAAATTAACACTAAAGTAAGCAGCAGTGCAAGAATAGATATAGGTTTTAAACCCGGTAAAAAGCTCTGCTGAAACCATTCTTTCCCTTTTTTTCTAACAAGTATTTTATTGGCAAAAAAACCTGCCAATAGGGGCAACAATACAAACAATACTACAGAATAAAAAAGGGTATCGTAGGGTATGTGTATATCGCTAACCCCAATGAGTAAAGAAACAATGGGCACAAATAGAACTAACAATACAATGTCGTTTACCGCTACTTGAACTAAGGTATAGTTGGCATTGCCCTTGGTTAAAAAAGACCATACAAATACCATAGCTGTGCATGGTGCTGCGCCTAACAAAATGGCTCCTGCAATATATTCTTGTGCTTGCTCTGGACTTAGGAAAGCAGCATACAAATACTTGAAAAACACCCAAGCAAACAATGCCATGGAAAGGGGTTTCAAAACCCAATTGATAAACAGCGTAAGAAACAAACCTTTCTTAAATTGCATGCTTTGGCCCAAGGAACCAAAATCTATTTGAACCATCATTGGAAAAATCATCGCCCAAACCAATATGGCAATGGGTAGGTTAATACCAGAAACTTGTATATGGGTAAGAACTTGAAATACCCCCGGGAACAAGGATCCTAAAACCACGCCTATCACAATACATGCAGCTACCCATATACTTAGGTATTTTTCGAAAAAACCAATTCCTGTTTTTTTGTCTGTCATTTTTTTAAGTGTTTTAAAATAAATAATATCTCCGAAGCTATTTCCTTACTTTTTAGCCAATACGCTTCTTTTTCCTCAAGGGTGTTGTCAAATTCTTTGGGATCCTTATAGTTTAAACTAAATTTCAAAAGTGTTCCATTTACATACGGGCAATTTTCTTCTGCATCGGAGCAGGTCATAAGGGCTACGATGTTTTCCTTGGGCAAAGAACTATCGTCAATAGTTTTAGAAAACAATCGAATAGGACTAACTTCCTTGCCTGAAAACAGATCGTACTTGGGGTTTGGCTGGCACACGCTAAACTGCGCCCTAAACCCTGCACTTTCAAGGGCTCGTATGGTGCGAATATTGCATTCCGTGGCTTCTGTTCCTGCAGAAAAACAAGAAATATACTCCGAAAAGCCTAATATCTGGCTAAAATAAGAAGCCCAAAGCTGCCCAAATTGACTCCTTCTGGAATTGTGGGTGCATACAAACAAAAGATTAAGTCTTATGTTTTTATCGAGATTCTGCTGTATTCCCTTTGCTATTTCTAACAAAAGCTCCTGCCTTTGTTGGCCTATAGAAATCCCTTTGATTTCTTGATAAAACTCCTCTACACTTTTCATATACTAGCAGCAACCACTATTTGGGGTACAGGATACTATCTCTTGGATGGTTTTCTTTGGTTTTGCTTCAGAAACCGGAGGCATACAACATGCACTCGCATCTTGGGTTTCGTAATGGGGATCGTTAAACTCCGCATCTTCATGAAAATAATAAACTTCCCACTGAACCCCATCTGGGTCTGTAGCCCAAAACTTGTCTTGTACCGCATAACAACAAGAAGTACCTAGCTCCTCTTTACTTACCAAACCTTGTTTTTTGGCCGCTTCCAAGGCAGCTTGCATGGCTTCTTGGGTTTCTACCTGAAAACCCAAATGCCCAAAATGAGCCTGTACCCTTTCTGGGTTTTCTATAAACGAAATAATAAGGCTTGGCTTTTCTAGTACATACTTGGCATAGCCGGGTTTTATTTTAGTGGCCGCTTGGCCAAAAAACTGATTGTAAAAATTTACAGTAGCAGCCAAATTGTTTACATACAAAGAGACGTGCATTCTTGGGAAAGGATTGTTTGTGTTCATACTTAACAGCAATTAAAGTTTTGAATGGGTATTAAATTTTGAATAAAATTAGAAATTTTTGTGAGTTCTGTTGGGTTTATACAATAACAGTAGGAATTTTGCTCTATGCTTCCTTGAATAAGGTTTGCAGTTTTTAGCTCTGCCAAATGCTTGGAGATAGTGGACTGTGCAAGGTTCAATTCTTTTACTAAATCGGTACAAATACACGACTTACTTTGCAAGATATGCAATAAAATGGCAAGTCGGGCGGGGTGCGCGAGAGCTTTAAGCACCACCACATGCTGTAAAAGTGCAGGTTCAAAACCTTCCGTCTTTGTTATTCCCATATCGCAATATTACGATTTCTTAGAGAAATAAAAAAATATATTTTCTTTTTGGGGATCAATACGTAAAAATTAATCTAGGTAACAGAGAAATTGTAAGTAAAAATACTCCAACAAATAAGAAATAATCCAACGACTGGGCAATCTAAAATCTATAAATTGGGCAATGTGTAAGAGAATAAAGTAAATAAGCCATTTAAAAGAATGCATAAAAGAATGCAAATAGTTCATTACGAGATACCCATACAAGAATATGTGAACTAATAAACTTGTTTTAAAAGAAAAATATACGCAATATTGCGTGTATAAAAGAGTTGGGCGGCATTGTAAAAAGGCAAACGCACAAACAGCACATTTGGTTTATGCCGACATACAAAGCCAAGGCTGAAAAAACTAAAAGAGCTGTTTTTTGCCAAAGCACCATAGACAGACGACAATATGAGTATAGATAAAAATCAAAATCCTGAACAAATTGCACGAGACAAAATCGACTTTATGTTGAAAGAAGCGGGTTGGATTGTTCAATCAAAAAACGAAGTGGACTTAGGAGCTGGCAGAGGTGTTGCCGTGAGAGAGTATCAAGCTGCTTCGGGCTTTGCAGACTATGTACTTTTTGTAGACAAAAAACCTGTTGGAATTATTGAAGCCAAAAAAGCAGACGAAGGACATAAACTCACTGTTGCAGAAGACCAATCCCTAGAATATGCCAACGCTAAACTGAAATATTTAGACAACGACCCTTTACCTTTTGTGTTTGAAAGCACAGGGACAATTACACGCTTTAGAGATTTGAGAGACCCTAAACCAAGAGGTAGAAACCTGTTTTGGTTTTTCAAACCCGAAACGCTGGCAGACTGGTTGCAAAAAGACAAAAGTTTACGCGCAAGATTGTTAGATATTCCTGCTTTAAATGAGGCAGGGCTTCGCCCTGCTCAAATTATGGCGATTAAAAATCTGGAAACTTCTTTCAAAAAGAACAAACCCAAAGCCTTGATTCAAATGGCTACGGGTGCAGGAAAGACATTTACGGCTGCCACGTTTGTCTATCGCTTATTGGAACACGCCAAAGCCAAACGCATTTTGTTTTTGGTGGACACCAAAAATTTGGGCGAACAAGCCGAGCAAGAATTTATGGCTTTCCAACCCAATGAAAGCAACCGCAAATTTACAGAGCTATACAATGTACAGCGTTTGACTTCAAGCTATATCGCTTCTGATAGTCAAGTGTGCATTTCTACCATTCAACGGATGTATGCCATTTTAAAAGGCGAAGAACTGGAAGAAGGTGCAGAAGATACCAACCCGAATGAATCTACTTGGATGGAGCAACAAAGGGAAAAGAAACAAGCCATTCCGGTGGATTACAACCCCAAAGTGCCGATTGAACAATTTGATTTTATTGTAATTGATGAGTGCCACCGTTCTATTTACAACCTTTGGAAACAAGTATTGGATTATTTTGATGCTTTTCTGATTGGTTTAACTGCTACACCAGACAAACGAACCTTTGGTTTTTTTGAGGAAAATGTGGTGAGTGAATACACTTATGAGGAATCGGTAGTGGATGGCGTAAATGTACCCTATGATGTCTACACCATTGAAACGGATATTTCGCAAAAAGGCAGTAAAATTCAGGCAGGTTGGTATGTGGACAGACGAGACAAACTCACCCGAAAAACCCGCTGGGCACAAGAAGACGAAGACACCGAATATACCCGAAACGAACTGGATAAAAAGGTAGTAAACCCAAGCCAAATCCGAAACATTATCCGAGAGTTTAAAAAGGCCTTGCAAACCGAAATTTTCCCCAACCGAAAAGACGAAAACGGAGAATACGAAGTACCAAAAACCTTAGTATTTGCCAAAACCGATAGCCATGCAGACGATATTATCAAAATCATTCGGAATGAATTTGATGAAGGAGACGACTTCTGCAAAAAACTCACTTACAAAATACAAGAAGACCCCAAATCGGTGCTGAATCGTTTCCGCAATTCCTACTACCCACGCATTGCCGTTACGGTAGATATGATTGCCACAGGCACGGATGTAAAACCTTTGGAAGTGCTGCTCTTTATGCGTGATGTAAAAAGCGTGAACTACTTTGAGCAAATGAAAGGCAGAGGCACACGCACCATTAACAAAGATGCTTTGCAAATGGTATCGAAAACCGCTGGTGCCAAAACTCATTTTATCATTGTAGATGCCGTAGGCGTTATCAAATCCAAGAAAACTGATAGCCGACCACTGGAACGCAAACCCACCGTAGCACTCAAAGACCTTTTGGGAGCGGTTACTATGGGGGTAGCCGAAGAAGATTTGTTTCTTTCGTTGGCAAACCGTCTTATCCGTTTGGAAAAGCAAATCACTGACAAGGAAAAAGAGAAACTACTGGAACACAGCAAGGGCAAAAATCTGAAACAAATCAGCAAGGAATTGCTATCGGCTTTTGACCAAGACGAAATTGAAGAAAAGGCAAAACTCATTATTGAATCCATTCCTGAGCAAGACCGCAACCCTGCTTTGATAGAACATGCGAAGCAAACGGCACAAAAGGAATTGATAGAAACGGCTGCTTCTACCTTCAATGGCAAACTGAACGATTACATTGAAAAAGTTCATCAAGAACACGAGCAAATCATAGACAGCCACAACATAGACACCGTAACCAAATCGGAATGGGACACCACTTCGGTGGATAAGGCAAAGGAAATTGTAAAAGATTTTAGCGAATATCTGGAAGCAAATAAAGACGAAGTTGCAGCACTTACTATTTTTTACAAACAACCCTACAACCGCAGAAACATTACCTTTAAAATGATAAAGGAAGTGTTTGACAAGTTGAAGTTAGACAAACCAATGCTTGCCCCAGATTATGTTTGGGCAGCATACAGCCAATTGGAAGATGTGAAAAGCAAACAACCGATTGACGAATTGACTTCTTTGGTTTCTCTCATACGAAGGGCTTGCGGTATAGACAGCGAACTAAAACCTTTTGACAAAACCATTGACGATAATTTTAAAAACTGGATTTTTAAACAAAATGCAGGCAAGCACAACCGATTTACAAAAGAACAAATGGACTGGCTACGTGACCTAAAAAATCACGTCGTAAACTCGTATCACATTGAAGTTGAAGACCTTGACCTTACACCCTTTGACGAAAAGGGCGGACGAGGCAGAATGTACCAACTTTTTGGTGCTGAAATGACGCAGATTATTGAAGAATTAAACGAGGTGTTGGCAGCGTAAATCTTTAACTTTGCTTTTTAAAAAAAAATAGAATTAAATGTACTATAGAAGAAAAATTATATTGTCACTTATAGAAACCTTTGGAGGAGAGCTCGAAAAATTTCAACTTCAAAAGTTATTGATGCTTTTTGGAATCTATCAAAAAAATCCAAGTTATAACTTTGTACCCTATAAATATGGCTGTTTTTCATTTCAAGCTAATGCAGACTTAGCAACAATGAAAAAATATGAATGGGTAGAGGAAGGTGAAAAATACTGGAAAAAAACTACAAACCAAACCTATTTAGGAGAATTGACATTAGAAGATAAAAAGGCATTACTAGAATTAAAAAATAATTTTAGTGGTAAATCATCTGATTATTTAATAAAACATACCTATCGAAACCATCCCTATTATGCTATAAATAGTAAAATTGCTCATCATATATTAAGTGTAGAAGAACTTGAAAAGGTAGAAAAACAAAAGCCCTCTTCTAAAACAAATGCTCTTTTTACAATTGGTTACGAGGGTGTTAGTATTGAGCAATATCTAAATAAATTAATAAAAGCTGATGTAAAAGTGTTGTGTGATGTGCGCAAAAATTCTTTCAGTATGAAGTATGGTTTTAGCAAATCACAATTAAAAATGGCTTGCGAAGGGGTGGGAATACAATTTTTACATATACCTGAGGTGGGTATTGTTTCAGATAAAAGAAAAGAATTAAACACCCAAAAAGATTATGATGTATTGTTTGAAGAATATAAAAAAACAGTAATTCCGAAAACACTAACTGAACAAGAAAAGATTCTTAACCTAATTAAAGAACACAGCAGGGTCGCAATTACGTGTTTTGAAAAAGACATTTGCCAATGCCACCGCAAACACTTAGCAGAGGCAATATGTGAATTACCCCAATTTAATTATGAACTTATTCATTTATAACAATGCCTCGTAAAAAAGTCTTACTAACAGTTACCACTTATCCACTTCCCTCTAGAAGTTATGATGAATTGGTATGTACAGCAGGCGTTTTGGAAAATGGCGAATGGTTACGAATTTATCCTATGCCTTTGAGTTTTTTGAAGGGTTTAAAATCAATGGGGAAAGTTAAACAAACCAAATATACTTGGATTGAGCTCGATTTAAAAGAAAGAACAGACGACTTTAGACCCGAAAGTTTTTCGCCACAAGATTATGAATTTAAGGATTTGGTCATAGGCGAAACCATTAATACAGATAGCAATTGGCATATTAGAAAGCAACTTTGCTTGAACAATGTCTATACCAATTTGCAAACCTTAATTGATGAAAGCAAAGCCCCTAAAAACAAATCGTTGGCTACTTTTAAACCAACTAAAATACATAAGCTGATTATAGAGAAAGACGAAGACGATTGGAAACCAGTGTGGAAAGCTTTGCAAAACCAAATAACTTTGTTTCCCAAAGAAAACAACTCCGAAAAAGAGCCTTTCCCTAAAGTGCCTTTTAAGTTTAAATACAAATTTGAAGATGAAACGGGAAAAATAAGCAATCTGATGATTGAAGATTGGGAAATAGGACAATTATATTGGAAATGCTTAAAAAGTGCTAATGGTAACGAAGAACAAGCTCTTGAAAAAGTGCGTGAACAATACGAAACCAACTTTATCAACAACAAAGATCTCTATTTCTTTTTGGGTACCACCAAAGAATGGCACACCCGAAGGTCAAAAAATCCTTTTGTCATTATTGGTGTGTTCTATCCAAAAAGAGAAATACAAACCCAATTATTTTAATCATCAGTTTAACAATGACTATAAAAGAACTTAGAACAGCTATAAGCAACTCTCAATCACCAGAATGGTTCGATAAGGTTAGTGTCGATATAAATTTCAATCTAGTAAGAATTAATGAAAGATTAGAATCCTTTTCTGCTATTTATCTTTATTTTAAAAAGCAATATGATGGTTGGACTTCTATGGAAAATGTACCTTCTACTCTTCAAACTTCAATAAATTACTTTAAAACTTCAATAGCCAGTTTAGAGCAAATAATAGCAAATTCATCCTCTTGGAATGAAAACCAGTTGGTAAACAAATGGGATAATATTTCTAAGAATATCTTAAATCAAGCAACTAATACTTATACATATGACTGCCCTGAAACTGATTTTTTAATAAAAGTAAATGTTGAACAACCAGAATACAACCAAGAAATTTTCAATTTCCTTAATGCCTTTTCGACCAATCAAAACATTTCGCCAAACAACGCTAAAAGTTTAACTGCCTACTTAATCGCATACGAGTTTATAAGAAAAGACCATACTGATATTGCTGAAAGACGAAATGCAGAAAAGTCTTCATTATCGAAAATTAGAAATGACTTTAGTAAATATTTATCCAAATCTGAAGAGCATTTAAATAGTTATTTAGCTGAGGCAAAACAAAAGAGTGAACACTATGCAAAATCTATTGATGAAACAAAGCAAGACAAAGAAACATCGTTCGATACTTGGTATGATGAGGCAAAAAACAATCATCAAAAATTTGTTGACGATACATTAAAACACCGCACAGATTTAGAGAAAACTTATAGAGATTTATTACGATTAAAATCGCCTGCCGATTATTGGAGCAAAAGAGTTTTGGCTTTAAAACGTGATGGTAAAAAATATATAATGTGGTTGGTTGCTTTGGTTGTCTTTGCGACAGGGTTATTGTATTTTCTATTGGGTACAATTGCCAATGATTCAATTGGTAAAATATTTGAAAGTGCAGGTACAGCAATTAAATGGTCAATCGTTTTTATTACATTCATTTCATTATTGGCTTATGGAATTAGGATTTTAGCCAAATTGAGTTTTAGCTCATTTCACTTAGCACGTGATGCCGAAGAACGAGAACAATTAACTTATTTATACTTAGCATTAAAGAAAGATGGCAATGTTGAAGATGCCGACAGGCAATTAGTTTTACAATCTCTATTCAGTAGAGCAGATACAGGCTTACTAAAAGATGATTCTTCTCCCTCAATGCCTGGAAGTGTAACAAGTGTAGTTGAAAAAATAATGACTAAGTAGGATATGAGAGAAGATTGGATTGAATGCACTTTTGAAGATTTGTTGGACTATGAACAACCGACAAAATACATAGTAAAAAGTACGAAGTATAGTGATAATTTTAAAACCCCTGTATTGACAGCGGGCAAATCATTTATTAAAGGTTACACAAATGAAACAGACGGCATTTTTAATGAATTGCCAACCATTATTTTTGATGATTTCACTACCGCAACTCAATTTGTAGATTTTCCATTTAAGGTGAAATCTTCTGCAATGAAAATACTTGTACCAACGAGCAAACTTGTAAATATGAAGTATTTGTTCAACTGCATACAAGTAAACCGAGTGCGTAACGACACACACAAAAGGTATTGGATTTCTGTCTACGCAAAGAAAAAAATACTGCTTCCGCCATTGGTGGTGCAAAATGCTATTTTATCAAAAACAGAAGAACTCTTTTCCGATTTAGACAACGGCATAGCCAATTTTAAAAAAGCACAAGAGCAACTGAAAGTGTATCGGCAGGCGGTGTTGAAAAAGGCGTTTGAGGGCGAACTCACCAAAGAATGGCGAGCAAAACAAACCCACCTACCCACAGCGTCAGCACTTTTAAAACAAATAAAAGAAGAACGCCAAAACCACTACAACCAACAAATGGAAGATTGGAAAAAAGCGGTGAAAGATTGGGAGAAGAATGGGAAGGTTGAAACTAAGCCAAGAAAACCAAGCAAATTGGATATATCTGTAATTTCCGATTACAAAGCAGAATTCAAAACCCCAGTTAATTGGAGTAAATGCCAAATTGCTGATGTAATTTCAGATTTAACAGATTATCACGCAAACGGAAGCTATGAAGTTTTAAAATCAAATGTTACACTTACTGATATACCTGATTATGCAATTATGATAAGGGCAACAAATTTTGAGAAGCAAGATTTTAAAAACGACTTGAAATATGTGAACAAACACGGTTACAATTTTCTCTCTAAATCAAAATTGTATGGCAATGAAATTTTAATTGGTAAAATCGGAAATGCTGGTAGAGTTTATTTAATGCCAATGCTTAATCGTAAAGCTTCTTTGGCTATGAATTTATTTGCCTTAAGAATTAAATTAATATCAAGTCAGTTTTTATTTTATCAATTGAAAAATTTCCATCAAGAAAAAGAAATAAAATCGTACGTGAAAGGTGTTGGTAATCCAACAATTGATAAAATATCTGTACGAAGTGTTCATATTAATATCTGTTCACTTCAAGAACAAACCCAAATCGTTCAAGAAATAGAAAGCCGTTTATCGGTTTGCGATAAAATGGAGCAAAGCATAAACGAAAGCATAGAAAAAGCCGAAGCCCTTCGCCAAAGCATTCTCAAAAAAGCCTTTGAAGGCAAGCTACTAAGCCAGGCAGAAATTGCCCAGTGCAAAGCCGCAGCAGATTACGAACCTGCCAGCGAATTGCTCAAAAAAATACAAGCCGAGAAATTGGCAAAAGAACAAGAGAAGAAAAAATCAACCATTAAAAAGAAAAGCAAGAAATAGTATGAACAGTTCAGATTTTATAGCAATTGGCGGCTTAATTGTAGCCTTAGTTGGGATTATAACGAGTTTTATTCTCCAGCGTGATATTAAGAAAATTCGTCAACTCGAAAGAGATAATAAAAAATTTAAAAACAGGCTATCAATATCATTAAAAGCAATAAAAGGTTACCAGTTAATTGAGGAAGAACAGGCAAACACTTTAGGTAAAGAAGCTTCAATTTATAGACGGGAAATTAGAAAAAATTATTCTGAATACTTTAAAACGGAATTTTTAACTCCAAAGAACATTGTCGAATTAATTACAGAATTAGAAAGCGAATAATATGTCAGAAAGTGCAATCGTATCAAAAGTGTGGAATTTCGCCAATGTCCTTCGTGATGATGGCGTGGGTTATGGTGATTATCTGGAGCAAATCACCTATTTGCTTTTCCTGAAAATGGCAGATGAACTCAACAAGCCGCCATACAGCAAAGGACTAAAATTCCCCAAACTAAAAAACGCCCAAGGCGAAGAAGACCCCAAAGGCGAAACCTGCGACTGGCAAACGCTTTCGCAAAAACGTGGCTTGGAGTTAGAAACTTTTTACAACCAAATGCTTCGCAGTTTGGGAAGTGAAAAAGGCACATTAGGTCAGATATTCGTCAAGAGCCAAAACAAAATTCAAGACCCTTCCAGGCTTTTAAAAATCATTGATATGATTGACAAAGAGGAATGGACATTGATGGGTGCAGACATCAAAGGGAAAATATACGAAGGCCTTTTAGAGAAAAACGCTATGGATAGTAGTGGAAGCTCAGGTGCAGGACAATATTTTACGCCTCGTTCCTTAATCAAAGCTATGGTGGCTTGTGTTCGCCCCAAACCCATGCGAACCATAAATGACCCTGCTTGTGGCACGGGCGGTTTCTTTTTGGCGGCTTATGATTTTATCAAAGCCCATGAATTAGACAAAGAGGAAAAAGAGTTTTTGAAAAATAAAACATTTTACGGAAACGAGATTGTAGCCAACACCCGCAGAATGTGCTTGATGAATATGTTTCTGCACAACATTGGCGAGATAGATGGCGAGCCCTTGATTTCATCGGCAGATGCCTTGATTTCCGACAATGGTCAGCGTTTTGATTATGTACTTGCCAATCCGCCTTTTGGTAAAAAAAGCAGTATGACCATTACCAACGAAGAAGGCAAACAAGAAAAGCAAGACTACATTATCAACCGTCAGGACTTTGTGGCAACCACAGCCAACAAACAACTGAACTTTTTGCAACACATAAAAACGCTACTCAAACTCACAGGCGAAGCAGCCGTAGTTTTGCCCGACAATGTTTTGTTTGAAGGTGGTGCAGGTGAGACAGTGCGTAAAGAATTGTTAAAAACCACCGAACTACACACCATTTTACGATTGCCGACAGGGATTTTCTATGCACAAGGTGTAAAAGCAAATGTGTTGTTTTTCGACAACAAACCTGCTTCCAAAGACCCTTGGACAAAAGAAGTCTGGATTTATGATTATCGCAGTAACATAAGCCACACACTCAAGAAAAACCCAATGACTTCGGAGCATTTGAAAGACTTTGTAAAATGCTACAATCCCGAAAACAGAAACAAAAGAGTAGAAACGTGGAGCGAAGAAAACCCTGAAGGACGTTGGAGAAAATTCAAGTACCAGGAAATCATTGAGCGTGACAAAACCAACTTAGACATATTTTGGATAAAGGACAAAAGCCTCACCGACTTAGATAACTTGCCAGACCCTGATGTATTAGCAAACGAAATCATTGAAAATATTGAAGCAGGATTAAATAGCTTTAAAGAAATAATGGAAACCATAAACGGAGAAGAATAGCCAACGCAGTAGTCAAGCACATTTACAATTCGCACGACCCAACCCTTAATCCCAAGCTATACAAAGAGCATAGCAGCCCCCAACTCTCAGAAAGTAAAATCTACTCCATACTGCAATTTTAGTGCTTTGCATGCCTTTTTAGGCTGTATAAATGCGCAAATACCAAGTGCGCTAAATCTTCGCACCACTATCTTCTGTAATTTTATTGGGTTTAATCACAATCCTATTAAACCCAATTACTACCTATCTACTGCTCACTTGAGTTTAACTACTCCTTGCCCTCATTTTGCCACTTTACAATGCAGTTTTATTGGTCTTTACTATGATTTTACTACCTCTCACCGCAATTTTATTACCAAAACACAGACTACTTGTTACTAATTGCAGACTACTTGTTACAAATCGAAGACTACTTGTTACTAAATGAAGACTACTTGTTACTAAATGAAGACTGCTTGTTACTAAATGAAGACTACTTGTTACAAACCCTTGGCACATCGGGCGATTATTTGATTTTTCAAAACACTAGCCCCGAACCCATAGCCGTAGAAGTAAGCATAGTGGACAACTAAAATTTTCAACACTAAAGTAAAAAGGGAGCAATTGCTCCCTTTTTTTATGCATTGAATTACTTGTATTTATGTAAAAAGGGAGTATGTTTGTGGGGCTGAAAAATAAAACCTGACACTTTTCAGGCTTATGCAATAGAATTTGGTTGTATATGTTGGATGAAGGAAGGGTTAGAAGTAAGTTGGCGTCATTCTAAAAACTAGAAAAATAACAAAAACGAAAAATCCATAACATGAAAATAAACTCATTTAAAGCAGAAGGTGTTCATGACTATTTGAACTTTGACATCAAATTTTATTCAGAACTTACATTTCTAATTGGAATAAATGGTTCAGGAAAGACTAGTGCACTAAAACTAATTCTCGGATTAACTTCACCATCATATAATTATCTTAATCAAATTAATTATAAATACTGCGAGGTTGTTTGCAGTTCGAATTCTGATGAAAAGGATATAGTAATAAGAGCAGAGCAGGATAAAAAAACAGCGACTTTTAAAATTGAATTTATATTCAACAATGAAAAAGTTGAGAGCGAACCTATGCCCAGATTTCTACGAAATGATGAACCGTATGATATTGAGGAATTTTCGATTACAGAACAAAGACATAGAGAGTATTTTGATAACCTAGAGATTACAAAAAAAATTCGAGAAATAGCAACACCTAAGTTTTTGGGGCTTGACCGGAGAATATATGAGGGTAGGTTTATAGACTTTAGATTTAAAACAAGACGTCATGGAATTAATCAAAGAGTAAAAAGAAATTATGAAGGCTATCCAGAGCCACCAGCTATAGATTCAAGTCTTGAGGAGGTTCAAATGCTAGTTTATGATTATTTTAGAAAAATTGCTCAGAGACAACCGCAAATTAGTGAAGAATTTAAAAAGAAAATTTTCAAACAATCATTCAGTTTTATATCTGATTACAATCTTGAACCAATACCCTCAACTGTAGAAGCACTCCAAGAGAGAAAGGAAAAAGTTACTGCGGCTGTTACTAATCTAGGTATTGATTATTTGAATTATGATGTAAATTCTTTTTTCAGTAAAATAGAGAATATTGTAAAACAAAACATAGAATACGAGAAAAAGAAAGAAAATAGCAAGGAAATAATCAACAAATTCCAAGATGAATACATAAATATAATTAGGACGTGGTTCAATAATGGTTCTCAACTAAAAAGAATAGATGACTTAATTAATTATAGTCAACAATATCAAGAGCAAATTAGTAATCTAAGAACACCTATAAAAAAACTTGAAGACATTGCTACAAACTTTCTTAAAGAAGGAAAAAAATCACTTATTATAGCTCCAGATGGAGAAATAAAAGTTAGGTTAAGAAACAATAAACTTGCTAATGTATTTGAACTATCATCGGGCGAAAAGCAAATTATTATAATGATTGCTCATTTAATCTTTGAAGAGGATCAAAAACCATCAGGTATTTTTATAATAGACGAACCTGAACTATCACTTCACATAGCATGGCAAGAAATATTTGTTGATTCCATTATGGAAGCAAGTCCTAAAACACAATTTATACTTGCGACTCATTCTCCTTCAATTATTTCCAAAATTAAGCGTGAGCAATTTTGTCAAGACCTTAATAAATTAAACAACTAATTACAAGTTTAAATGCTAAGATATACAGATGAAACCAAGCGACTTGTATCAACTTTTTTAACATACCGAAATGATGTTGATATTTATACAGAGGATGAGACTAAAGACAGAGAGTTTTATAAGGCTTTATTTTTAAGATTGTTAACACCGGAAATAAAAATTAATGATGTAACCCCCTTAGGTTGTAAGAAAAAAGTTATAGAAAGATGTATAAACGAACCAAAAGGAGACAGAAAAAAAGTTTTTATTATTGATGGAGATATAGGTGTAATTAAAGGTGAAAAAAATGAAATAGAGAATTTATTTGTACTTGATAGATATTGCATCGAGAATTTTTTAATTGATGAACAATCAACTTGCAATTTTATATATCTCAATTGTGGCACAAAGTCAAAAGAAGAACTAAAAAATGAAATTAATTTTAACAACTGGCTAGGTCAATATTCAGAATGTTTAATGAATCTTTTTATACATTTTGCTATTGTCAATTCTTTGGGTGGTAGATTCACTCTTTTTAACGCAAATAAGTACCATATTAAAAATAATGATCAACTTGTTTTAGATTCTAATTTGGTTAATCAAGATATTGAATCTTTACGACAAGAAGCTATTTCTATTGCTGGACAGGAAACATACGAATTAAAACTAGCTGAATTCATTGGCAAATGGTCAATAAATACAGATAACATGTTAAGAATTGTTTCTGGAAAAGATTATCTCATACCTATTTTATTGATAAAAACACAAGAATATAAAAAATCAAAATCAATGTCCTCATTAGAGGAGGTTAAAATAAATCTTGTTCAACATTTTGACATAAGTAAGTTAGACAGACTTAAACAATTTATCGAAAGTTAACAAAAAACACGAACGCACAATAGCCGTAGCTGTTCTTCCTTTGGCGAAACTGTTGCACAACTCTTTCAAAACCTTCATATTTGAATTTTCAGAGCAAAAAATGACTTCATTACAGGCTTTTTAAGTTCGACAGGCTCACTGTAACTTAGTTTTGGCAAATTTTACCTGTAAAAATAATTGCCATAAAATGGCTCGTTTGAGTTTAACCCAAAATACGCATTAGCGTATTTTGCCCTTCGGGCTGACGAAAATCAAAGATTTTGTCTGGGTTAACCCTGACAAAAAATTGCTCAAAAAGCAATTTTTTCGTCATTTCAGCATTAGAATTTTCTAATGCAGAATTTGGGTTCAGTAAATTGGATTTTACAAAAAACCGCCACCTTTTCTACTTGGGGCAGTATTTGGGTCGCTTCAAGATATTTTAAATAGTATTTAAAACCCTTTTAAAAGGTATTTTAAGGCAATTTAAGCCTTTTGAATTTTCTACAAAATTCAACCTCATTTTATAAAGCAGAAAAATACAAGCCCTCTAATAGCTCCCAATCAAGCAAGTTCCCCTATTTTTGAAAACGAAAATAGAGTTTTTAGACGAACTGCCGTTAGCAGTAATAGCAGAAAAGCGGTTCCAAAAGAGAAAGACGACTGAAAAAACATAAATTTGTAGCATATAGAAGTAAAAAATGAACAATCGCTTTACGGACATAATTCAGCTAATTAAACAATCTCGGACTAATGCTATTAAAGCCGTAAACGCTGAACTAATAGACCTTTATTGGAATATCGGAGAATATATCAGTAAAAAGATTGAACAATCAGAATGGGGCGACTCTGTAGTAACTGAATTAGCAACCTTCATACAGACACACGAACCAGATATAAAAGGCTTCTCCGACAAAAACATTTGGAGAATGAAGCAATTTTATGAGACTTATAAAGACTTCCCAAAACTCTCACCACTGGTGAGAGAAATTAGCTGGACAAACAATCTGCTGATTTTTTCAAGATGTAAAACCATTGAAGAAATCGAGTTTTACCTCAAGTATGTAAAGCAAGAAAATTATAGCAAACGAGAACTCGACCGACAAATTTCGGCAAGCCTCTTTGAGCGGACGATGATAGGCAATGCAAAACTCTCGCCAGCGGTGAGAGAAAGTAATAATAACATTTCAAACACATTCAAAGACAGCTACATATTTGAATTTTTGAACTTACCCGACCCACATAGTGAGAGCGATTTACAGCGTGGACTTGTAAGACAAATGAAAAACTTCATTCTCGAACTTGGTAAGGACTTTTTGTTCATAGGAGAAGAATATAAGTTGCAAGTTGGTAAAAGCGACTTTTACATTGACTTGCTTTTCTACCACCGTGGCCTTCAATGTTTGCTGGCATTTGAACTTAAAGCAGACAAATTTAAACCCGACCACTTGGGACAGCTTAACTTTTACTTAGAAGCATTAGACAGAGACGTTAAGAAGCCGAATGAAAATCCGAGCATTGGGGTTTTACTTTGCAAGGACAAAGACAGTGAAGTTGTTGAGTATGCTTTAAGCAGAAGCCTTTCCCCGACAATGATTTCAGAATACAAAACACAACTGCCTGACAAGAAACTGTTACAACAAAAATTGCACGAACTGTTTGACAATAAGACGAACGACTAATAGAACCACTACTGCTAACAAACGTAGCTGTTCTTCCTTTGGCGAAACTTTTGCACAACTCTTCCAAAACCTTCAAATTTGAATTTTCAAAGCAAAAAAATGACTTCAATACAAGCTTTTTCAGTTCGACAGGCTCACTGTAACTTAGTTTTGGCAAATTTTATTTGTAAAAAAAATGCCGTTAAATGGCTCGTTTGAATTCAGCAAATTGGGTTTTACAAAAAGCCACCACCTTTTCTACTTGGGGCAGTATTCGGGTCGCTTCAAGATATTTCAAATTGTAATTAAAACCCTTGTAAAAGGCATATTAAGACCATTTAAGAGACCTGAATTTCAAATAGAATTTAGCCCCATTTTTTAAATCAGGAAAATAAAAGCCCTTTAGTAAAACCCAATCCAGCAAGTTTTTATACTTTTGAAAACAATAAGAAGGTTTTTAGACATGTAATCTCGCCCAATGCGCGAAACTGACACTATAGCACATTTAAAACAAGAGCAATTTAAAAACAAATAATTATGAAAAAAACAATGAAAACTCTTACAATATTAACAATGGCAATACTAATGTCATCATTTTCAAACACGAGTGTTAACCAATTTATAGGCACCTATGCTGTTTGTTCTAACGACCCTTCCCAAATTAAATTGATAATTAATTCAGACCAAACCTATTATTACCAAGACTTCTCTGTTTCTGACAAAAAAATAATTGCCAAAGGCAGTTGGACTTTAAAAGGAAACAAAGTGGTCTTAAAGGACAATAATACAGTGCAGAAATTTCATAATGTTTGGACATTTGATAAAAATGGAAAAATTGCCAAGTCACGAAAAGGACTTACATTTTACAGGTTAACCAAATCTAACTAATAGTAAAACAGCCTATTCCATCCGTAGCTCCCTCCTATGACGTACAAATACATAACCCTTTTAAAACCATAAAAAAGAAGGTTTTCTTCTCAAAATCCCACTCCCACATAGGGCTTTTAACAGAGGCATTTGTTTGGTTAGATAAATTTTACTTAAAATAAAGTTGTTAAACTGAAACACAATGAGGTGTTTTTTCTATTTTTGAAAACAATACGAAGGTTTTTAGACATGTAATGCCGCCGAATGCGGGAAACTGCCGTTGGGCAGTAATAGAAACAAACCAACAATGAAACATATAACACATATATTTTTGACCTTAATTATTTTGACAAGTTGTTCAAATCAAAAGACTTCTAATGTCAACATTGAAACAATGGAAGTAGACGACTTAAAAGGAAAATTTAGTGGAGTTTTTAATGGTGTTTGGGTATTGACTGACTACATTAAATCTATTGAATCAACAAAATCTCCTTTAAAATCAGCCGAGAAATTTGATGGTGTTGTTACTATAATTATTGACATAAAAAATCAAGTTGACAGCGCATTTGTTGGAGTTAGTAGGAATAATCACGAAGGAGACAACTTTACAGTTTATTCAATTACAGGCAATTTAGAGAATAGCTTAAAGTCAAATCTTATAGACTACGAGAACAAGTCAAACTATTATGAACTTGGGCATGAAAATATTTCAAATCAGACATATTTGGCTTTATATCATTACAACAAAGACAACAAACTCATAGACAAAAAACTTTTTTCAAAGGTTGCTGACAAACAGTCAGACAATGATGCAGGTTGGGGACTCCAATACATAGTGAACCAGAAATTATTTAAAGGAGATTATACATTAATCGACAGTTCTGATAACAAGACAAATGTTTCTTTTAAAAACAATGGTATTATGATTGGTATGCCCGGATTTAATAGCTATTATGTATTTACGGATTTTATGGGTGGACCAGAAACTATTTTGGATGGAATAGCTTTTAAAGCAAGTGAAAGAAATTCAACTTGGTATGCATTTGAAATTAAAAAAGACACAACTTTTTTATATAACACAAAAGGAGACGAAGAAGCAGGAGAGTTATTACAACTTAACAAACTAATTTATAAACTTGTTAGAAAATGACGAGAGAATAAAACCTCTAATGCAAACAGCCGTAGCTGTTCATCCTAAGGCGTAGCTGTTCCTCCTAAGGCGGACAAGTGCACATCTCTTAAAAAACACAGATTATTGAACTTTTAGAAAAAAACGACTTCTTTAAAGGTATTTTAAGGTACTCTACTTTAAAAATATAATTTTTCAGACTCCATTTAGGTATGCTTAAAATGCTAAGAATTGCATTGGATAACATCGTTTATAAAAAACAAAAGCTCTCCCGCTTTTAGGGTGTATTGGGTAACTTCAAGATATTTTAAATTGTAATTAAACCCCTTTTAAATGGTGTTTTAAGAACATTTTAGACACCTGAATTTCCAAAATATTTTGCTCTTAAACTTTAAATCCAATAAATAAAAACCATTAAAAAGTGGGGAGTAAAGTAGTTTTTTCTATTTTTGAAAACAATAAGAAGGTTTTTAGAAGTGTAATCCCGCCCAATGTGCGAAACTGACATTATAACACATTTAAAACAAGAGCAATTTAAAAACAAATAACTATGAAAAAAACAATGAAAACTCTTACAATATTAACAATGGCAATACTAATGTCATCATTTTCAAACACTAGTGTCAACCAATTTATAGGCACCTATGGTGTTTGTTCTAACGACCCTTCCCAAATTAAGTTGACAATTAATTCAGACCGAACCTATTATTACCAAGACTTCTCTGTTTCTGACAAAAAAATAATTGCCAAAGGCAGTTGGACTATAAAAGGAAACAAAGTGGTCTTAAAGGACAATAATACAGTGCAGAAATTTCATAATGTTTGGACATTTGATAAAAATGGGAAAATTGCCAAGTCACGAAAAGGACTTACATTTTACAGGTTAATCAAAATAAACTAATAGTAAAACAGTCCATTACATTCGTAGCTCCCTCCTTCGGCGGACAAGTGCACCCCCCCTTTTACAACCGTAAAAAAGCAGGATTTCTACAAAAAAGCACTTGAATAAAGGCTTACTAAAAGAGGCTTTTGTTTGCGTTAGATTAGTATAATTTTTACTATAAAAGCACACTAAAAAAAATCTGCCTCGTATTCCAAATTCTTGGGCAGGTGTATGTGGTAGGTAATATGTTTTGTGTTTAGCTTTTCTCCAGGTAGCAGTTTGCTATAACTTGGCAAATACAAAGTGTTGCCTTCCCATTTTAATCCTTCATGAGTGGTGAGCAAATTCAAATTGCTTTGTGTGCTGTGATGGAATACATCGCCTTCTGCAAATACCCTAAGCAAAGAATCATCTGTACGCGTAATTTTGTAACTCACATTTTTGAGATACAAGGTGTCTGCCTTCATCATCATTTTGTTTGTATAAGAAAACAGCCTGAAACCCTTCGGTAGGGTTGTACTTTTAATAGTTATTCTTGAAGATATTTCGCTATCTTTTTTCATCAAAATTTCGTTTGATAATTCCATTTTGTATCTATAGTTTTTACTGTAGTTCCATGTCAAAAAAACCACGGAGGAAATAAGCCCTATCCATAAAAAAGTAGTGATAACATTTACCACGGTAAGAGCAATATTTTTACCTGTAAACATTTTTACTAAACCAAAACCAGAGCTCCAAAACAGCAGAAATGGGAAACCTATAACAATGGCATAAAAAAGCCACTTATCAGCTTCGGTATAGGTGATGTAGGATAAAAAAGGCTCTGCAAGTGTGGCAAAAAACACAGATCCCAGAAACAGCAACAGAAAAGTCACAAAAACAAGGCCCATTACTATGAACCCAACAACGGTCAAAAAGCGTATCAAGGGGTTGTCCTTGCGATTCAAACTATCCTTCAACTCCTGTTCCATTTGCTTGGCTTTTTGTTCCGCTTTTTTTGAAAAATCAAGGCTTTCGTTTTTAAACTTAGAGGCATTTTTTTCAAAATTATTTTTCAATTGACTTGCCATTTCTTCCATTTCTTCTCCCAGTTTTTTGCCCTGTGTACTTGCCTTATCACGAATAATTTTGGCGTCTTCTTTCACAGTTTTTATAATGTTTTGAATATTTACCTCCTCCCTTTGCATTTGCATTTTTTGTGTACGGGTTTTTGCTTCTGGAATTACAAACCACATAATTAAATAAATGATAACAACCGAACTGCCCAAGCTTCCTAAAGTCAAAATCATACCCGGTACACCAAAAGGGAAGAAAATTAACCCCGAAAAAATAGAAAGCACAAAGGGAAATAAAAAAATCAAGCGAGGGATATTAGGACTAATGCCAAAATAATGACCCAAGCCACCTGATACACCTGCCAAAATTCGGTTGTCTCTGCTTCTAAATAGTTTGGAATGTCTGTTTTCAGTAGCTGATTTTAGAGGAACTAAAATCCAAAGCAATAGATAAACTAACACCCCAATACCTAAGCCCCCAATCACTGCTACCACAAAAATAATGCGCACAAAAACAGGATCTATGGCAAAAAAATCTGCCAATCCGCTACATACTCCTGCCACTACTTTATCGTTGTTGTTTCTATAGAATCTCCTTTCAATTTTTGGTTCCTCCAAAGTATCGTCAGAAGGATTATCCTCAAAATCTTCGGGATGACCCATAATTTCAATAACTTGCGCCACATCCGTTTGTTGGATACAGGCCTTGCCCAAATCTAATTTTTCTTGAAAATGTTCAGAAAATCTACTTTCAATGTCTTCTAAAATTTCTGTAGCACCCTCTTCTTTCGTAAAGGTAGATTTAAGCTTTTCAAAATAAGCTTCTAACTTTGCAGCTGCCTTCTCTTCTATGGGAATCACCCTGCCTCCCATGTTTATATAAATTACTTTTTCCATAAGGTTGTGTCTTATTTTTGATTGATTTGGTTTACGGATTCTGAGATTTCATTCCAGGTTTTGTGTAGATGATTGTAAAGATTTTTACCTTCTTCTGTAAGTGCATAATATTTGCGAGGAGGTCCCGATTGGCTTTCTTGCCAACGATATTGCAGGTAGCCACCATTTTTTAATCGGGTAAGAAGTGGGTAAAGTGTTCCTTCTAAAATTACTAACCCTGCTTTTTTCAACTCCGTAATCATATCGCCCGGATACAACTCATGATGATGCAACATACCCAATACGCAGTATTCCAACAAGCCTTTTCGCATCTGACTTTGAATATTCTCTTTGTCAATTTCTTTACCCATTCTGTACACTTTTTCCTACCCTGCAAATCTATGTATAAAAATGTACTATGCAATACATAGTAGTGTATAAAACGAATATTCTATTTTATAGGATTGAATATTAAATAGAAAGGATAGGTACTAATACAAAACAAGATAAAAAAACAAGGATATTGTAAACCCAGAAAGAGTAAAAACCCATAACACCTCCTATATTCAATGCCCTTAGGGGAACTTCGCATAGACAAGACGACAAACTGCCAAAAAATCTAAGGATTTGCATAAAGCATTTGGACACCTATCTTTGTAGCAATCCAATTATAAAATTCTTATTGGATTAATTTGGGTTTTAGACATGTAATCCCGCCGAATGCAAAGAAATGACTTCCCTGCAAGATTCTAGAACAGAGCATTTTTTTGTCTTGAGGTAAAAGGACACAGCTCAGACATACAGGTATATCATATACAAAGTCAAACCGATTTTAACAGATATTAAAAGTAAATTAAAACCAGATAAACATAATTAATTTAACCATATGGATCACAAAGAATTGCTAGAATTAACAGACAAAGAACTGCTAGAAAGAGCAAAAATTAATAAACCTTCACCAATTATTGATGCTTTTTTTATTGGGTTTTTAGTCGGTGTAATCATTTATAGTGTAGCTGCAAATTCTTGGGGCTTTCTTACACTAATTCCATTGTACTTTATATACCTATTTTTAAAAAAACCAAAGAAATATGAAGCTTTGAAAAAGGAATTAGAGAAACGTAATTTACATTAAACCCTTTGCGGATACACGCATATGTTTATGTAAAAAGGTTTGCTTAAATCTATAATTAATAATCAATAACAAAAGGGGTATACTAAAAAAAATCGTAAACTCTACCCTACTTTTAACCTTAAAGTAATCTTATGTTAGACTACTCTATTAGTTCAAATTATTATATCAATTCCTCTAAAAAGCAATTAGACATTGAAACTACCCTACAGTATAACTACGTATTACAGCGTTAAGTGACTTATGTTACAATTCAGCAGTATTTAAAGAAATAAATTTACAGTATAAATATGCAACATACATTATGAGAAAAAAATTAACAACAATATTGGGATTAATCCTATTGAATCTAACTGTATTTGGACAAAGCGTACCATTTAATGTTGTAATTGAGCCCTTAAACATTGCCGAATTAGGAGGGCTTCAATCTTATGCTTTTGGACAACACAATAACAAATGGCTTATTGTAGGTGGCAGATTAGATGGGCTGCATAGAAGACAACCTTTTGCTTCGTTTGATATAGCAGGACATAACAACCAACTTATAGTAATAGACCCGATTTTACAACAAAAATGGACTGCCCCACTTAGCTCATTGCCAGTAGCCATACAAGAACAAATGAGTTCTACCAATATGCAATTTTACCAACAAGGAGATTACCTATATTGCACTGGTGGCTATGGTTATAGCACTACAGCGGCCGACCACACTACATTTCCATACCTTACAGCAATTAAAGTGTCTGATGTAATCAATGCTGTAATTAACAATACAAGTTTTGTATCGTATTTTCGTCAGATTACAGACCCTAAATTACAAGTAACTGGAGGACGTTTAAAGAAAATAAATAATGACTTTTATTTGTTAGGTGGTCAAAAATTTATTGGACGCTATAATCCAATGGGACCCAACAATGGACCAGGTTTTATACAAGAATATACAAATGCGATTAGAAAATTTACCATTACAGACAATGGTTCAGCAATTTCTATTAATCATTTACCCTCCTATTTAGACAGTGTAAATTTACATAGAAGAGATTACAATGCAGAAGCACAAATATTGCCAAATGGTGAAGAAGGAATAACAATGTTTTCAGGAGTTTTCCAACAAACAGTAGATTTACCTTTCTTAAACTCTGTGACTATTGATAGTGCAAATTATGCGGTAAATAATACATTCCAACAATATTACAACCATTACCATTGTGCTGTGTTGCCTTTATATTCAGCTACAAATAACGAAATGCACAATGTGTTTTTTGGTGGCATTGCTCAATATTATGACAGTTCAGGCACTTTGGTTCAAGACAATAATGTACCATTTGTAAAAACCATTGCAAGGGTTACAATAGATGCAAATGGCATGATGGCTGAATATAAATTACCAAGCGAAATGCCTCAATTTTTAGGAGCAGGTGCAGAATTTATCCCAAACTTAAATATTCCACACTTTAATAATAAAGTATTGAATTTGGACCAAATAACTGCCGATAGTACATTAGTTGGCTATATTTATGGAGGAATAAATAGTTCGGCAAAGAATATTTTTTGGATAAATACGGGAGTAGAGAGTAGTGCTAGTAGCCAAATATTTAAAGTCTATTTGACAAATAATAACACAGTTTCTACACATAAATTAAACGACCAAAGTATAGGAACATTGCAATTGCAGGTATATCCAAATCCAAATGACGGAGATTTCTTAGTAAAATTCAATCTTACCCAAATAGCGGATACAAAAATTTCTTTGTATAGTGTAGATGGCAAAAAAATTGAAGACAAAGTATTCACAAATTTAAAAATAGGAGAAAATATTTATAAACGAAAAATTGATAATTTAGCCAAAGGTGGCATATACATTTTAACCATTGATACCCCTTATGAAAAAGCGACTCAAAAAATAATTATAGAACCTTAAAAAAAAATTTATCAATTTTTGGTTCTGAGATTTCTTTGGAAGCTTTGAGACTAATATTTCGTTTTATTAATTTAATTGCTTACATTGCATATGAAGAGATGAAATTCTCTATTTTTGAAATTGAAACAAAGATTATAAGACATTATTCGTGACGAATATAAGAAACTATTGCTACTTAACAACATCTAAATAAATACACTAGAAGGAATGCACAATTATTTAAAATTCGTCCCATTTATACTTTTTTTTATAGTTATAGGATGTAACAATTCTACTTCATCAATTAGCCCCTCTATATCCCACATTACAGAAAGTATATATGCCGCAGGAATTGTGAAAAGTAACAATCAATATGAGGTATATGCGGAGCTTAATGGGAAAATTGAAACTATTTTTGTAAAAGAAGGCGATACCGTAAGGCAAGGTACTCCACTTTTTCAACTCGAAAATAACAGTACCATATTAACCGCTGAAAATGCTCAGACTACGGCATTTACAAATGATTATGAAAAGAATATGTATAAACTTTTGGAAGCTAAAAATGGAATAGATTTAGCACAAAAGAAAGTAACAAACGATTCTATACTCCTACAAAGGCAGCAAAACCTTTGGAAGCAAAATATTGGATCTAAAATTCAACTGGAACAACAAGAACTCAGTTATGAAAATGCGAAAGCAAATTTGAAAAAAGCAAAAGTTGCCTACGAGGATCTCAATCGCTTACTAAAACTAACTTCTGAACAAAGTAAAAACAACCTTAAAATAGCAGAATTCACTAAGCATGATTTGACAATTAAAAGTGAATTGGATGGAGTAGTGTATAAAATCAATGCCAAAAAAGGAGAATTAACCAATGGGATTACACCATTAGCAATAATAGGAGAACGTGATTTTATTATAGAATTTAATGTAGATGAACTAGATATCGTAAAATTAAAAAAAGGACAAAAAGTAATCATACGTTTGGATAGCTATGAAAACCAAACATTTGAAGCAGTTGTAAATTTCATTTACCCAATGATGGATGAAAGAAAAAGAGCCTTTAGGGTAGAAGCCGTTTTCACAAAAGCTCCAGAAGTACTTTACCCAAACCTTACTTTAGAGGCAAATATCATTGTAAATGAAAAATCCAATGTACTTACGATTCCTACCAATTATTTATTAAATGATACTTCTGTGATATTGGAAGATGGTTCAATTCGTACTATAAAAACTGGTTTTAAAAATTACAACACTGTTGAAATTCTTAGCGGAATAAATGCGAATTCAAAAATCAATCTTCCAAAAGAATGAAAATAAAGCACATTTTCGAAATAGCAAAAGCTTTGCTCCTAGCACGTTCAAAACAAACTTTAGTTGCAGCTATTGGGGTAGCTTTTAGTGTCGCTTTTTTCGTTTCTCTTTTGGGCTTTATGGAAGGTTTAAATACACTTTTGGATGGATTAGTTTTAAATAGAACCCCGCATATTCGTCTTTACAACGATATTCGCCCATCTGATTATCAACCGGTAGAATTAGATTCCACTTATAAGAACTTCCATCATTTAATCCATTCTATCAAGCCAGCAAATGCAAGAAAAGAAATCTATAATGTTGAAACTATTTTCAAAAGACTAGAAAAAGACTCTCGTGTTTTTGGAGTAGCTCCAAAACTTTCCGCGCAAGTTTTTTACAATCTAGGAAATATCCAACTCAATGGAGTAGTCAATGGGATTGAAGTAAAACAAGAGTCCAAATTGTTTCAATTTGAAGACTATATTGTAGGTGGCAATGCCTTGGATTTAGATTACCGCTCTAATAGCATTATTTTAGGGCAAGGAGTTGCAGATAAAATGCTAGCAAAAAAGGGAGATATGATACAAGTTACCACTGCAAAAGGAGAGCAATTTTCTCTCAAAGTTGTAGGGTTTTTTCAATCAGGGATGGCGGAATTAGACAAAATACAAAGTTATGTAAGTTTGACTACCTGTCAAAAATTGCTAGGGGAGTCTAGTACCTATATGAGCGACATCCAAATCAAACTATACGACATAGACAAGGCTCCAGAATTGGCAAAGGAATATGCTACACTCTTTAAAATAGATGCAGAAGATATACAAACAGCAAATGCTCAATTTGAAACAGGTAGTAGTGCCAGAACAATAATTTCTTTTGCAGTAGGGATTGTGCTATTAATAGTAGCTGGATTTGGCATTTATAATATACTGAATATGATGATCTATGAAAAAATGGATACCATTGCCATCCTAAAGGCAACAGGATTTTCAGGTTCTGATGTAAAAAAAATATTCATTGCAATTTCATTAAGTATTGGATTAAGTGGTGCAATTATAGGAGCATTGTTGGGACTTGTTTTTTCAATAATTATAGACCATATCCCATTTGATTCTGCGGCACTACCTAGCATAGAAACTTATCCAGTAGACTATGGCATACAATATTATACCATTGCAGTGATTTTTGCTATAGTCACTACTTATTTTGCAGGCTGGTTTCCTTCCAGAAAAGCTAGTGTAGTAGATCCTGTAGAAATTATTAGAGGTAAATAAAATGAATAAAGAAATCGCTCTAGAAGTAAAATCCATTAATAAATCATTTTACGATCCTGTAAAAATTGATGTTTTAAAAGACCTTTCGTTTACAATAAATAGAGGGGAATTTGTTTCCGTAACTGGAAAATCGGGTTGCGGAAAATCCACCTTGCTTTACATACTCTCTACTATGGATACCGAGTACAACGGAGAACTTTGGATAGACAATGAGTTGATGGCGGGAAAGACAGAATCTCAATTGGCATTGGTGAGAAATGAAAAAATCGGATTTGTATTTCAATTTCATTATTTACTGAATGAGTTTAGCGTATTGAAAAATGTAATGCTTCCTGGAATTAAAGCCAATAAATTAACCGAACAAGAACTGGAACACAATGCATACGAATTACTTAAGAAATTGGGCATTGAAAGACTTGCCAAGAAAATGGCTCATCAAGTTTCTGGTGGTGAAAAACAAAGAGTTGCAATTGCTAGAGCAATGATAAACGACCCCCTAATACTAATGTGCGACGAACCTACTGGAAATTTAGATAGCAAAAACACTGACATTGTATTTAACATTTTCAATGATTTAGTAAATACAAACAATAAAACTTTACTAGTTGTAACTCACGATCAAAACTTTGCAGATAAAACACAGAGGAACATAGTAATGGAGGATGGAAGGATTATTTCTTAATTTTATCTAATAACCCTGTAGTTTAAAATAAAAACACAACATAAATTGGGTAATTAAAGATTCAGAATCATAAACTTTCAAAACACACTAAACAACTTATACAATGTAACGTATACAGATATAGAAAATGATACTTGTTCAAATTTTATTTTAACTTATAAACTACATTTCATAATAGCTAAAGTACAATATTAAAAGTATAAGAACAATATCAAATAAGATACAAATTAAAATATATAATGTAAAGAAAGTTCAGCCCCCCCTATGATTTAGGTACAAATACCAATTGCCAAATTTTAATACAATACTTTAACCAAATAAAAATACGGTAAGCAGGGAGTTTATTGTCAGATAAAGATTTCTGTACTTCTTGGTTCATCCTAAGTTTGCTTTTAAAATCTTTACTACTAATTCCTCCATCCCGCATTTTTACACTCAATATAGGCGAATACAGGACCTTGCAGGCATGAATGTAAATAAACCTTAACATTAAGTCAAAGTCTGCTGCTATTCTAAAATCTGTCCTGTAATTCCCATACTTTTCATAAAACTCTCTTTTTACATAAAAGCCAGGATGCGGCGGCTGAATACCCATTAAAAACTGCCATTTTCGGAAAGACTTTGCAGCATAGTATCTCCATGGCTTAGAAAAGTCTTCTCCTTTGTAAATTGCAACATCAGTACTAACTGCATCTATTCCTGGGTTTTGAGCAAACAAATTTGCAATTTTTTCTATCACGGTATTGTCTGCTAAAAAATCATCTGCATTTAGTATTCCAACCACATCACCAGAAGCTAAAGCAACTCCTTTGTTCATGGCATCGTACAAGCCTTTATCGGGTTCGCTAACACAATGGCTAATCTGCGTAGAATAACTTTGTATGATTGCTAGAGTATTGTCTGTAGACTTGCCATCTACAACTATATATTCTATATTCCCATAAGTTTGATTTACAACCGATTCTATAGCTTGGGCTATGGTTTTTTCGGCATTAAACACCACCGTTACAATACTAATTTTCGGATTATTCAATGTTTCTATCTTTAACTTTTACGGCAGGATTGCCTCGGTAAATGCTATATGCTTCGGTATTGGCACTGCATAAACTTAAAGCAGCTAATACAGAATGGTCTTTACAAACCACACCACCTGTAACAACGCTTTTGGCCCCTATCCAAACCCCTCTTTCTAAAACAATTGGCTTGCTGATTAAATCAAATGCAGATTTGCTGTAATTGTGGTTTCCGCATAAAAGCAAAGCACCTTGGGAAATACACACATTGGATTGTATTTCTACCAATTCTAAGTTGTCTATCCATACCCCCTCGCCTATCCACACATTGTTTGCTATCTTTAGTTTCCAAGGGTATTTTATGTTTACCTTGGGTTTTATTAATACACCTTCCCCAATATTGGCTCCAAATGCTTTGAGCAAAGCTATTTTTAAGGAATAAAATGGGAATATATAGGAGTTAAATACAAGATGGTTTACGATATACCAAAGGATTTGCACAAAAAAACTTCTTCCTACAGAATATTCAGGATTTGAAAAACTAGAAAGTTGTGTTTGTTTGTTGTCCATTGTATGGTTCAAAATTGCAATGCAAAGGTAAATGAAAATGGATTATTGCAACATTTTTTTAAGTTCATTCAATTTCATAAGTGCATCTATTGGCGACAAGGTATTCACATCCAACTCAAAAAGTGTTTTTCTCATACTTTCTAACCTTGGGTCATTTACCCCAAACATGGTCATTTGAACCTCTGATTTTTTAATTTTCTTGAGCGTTTCTTTGCCGCTTATAGCAGCTCTATCTTTTTCCAATTCTGCCAAAATCTCTTCTGCTCTTTGGGTTACTTTGGCTGGCACTCCTGCCATTCTTGCTACCTGAATACCAAAACTATGTTCGCTTCCACCGGGAAGTAATTTTCTCAAAAACAAAATCTTGTGTTCTGTTTCTTTAATTGCAATATGAAAATTTTTAACCCCTGTGAGTTTGTTCTCCAATTCATTTAGCTCGTGGTAGTGGGTTGCAAAAAGGGTTTTAGGGCTTTGTTCATGGTTGCCTATAAATTCTGCAATAGCCCATGCTAGAGAAACCCCATCGAAGGTAGCAGTACCTCTTCCAATTTCATCTAGTAACACCAAACTTCTTTCGCTTATATTGTTCAAAATACTGGCGGTTTCTAACATTTCTACCATAAAAGTAGATTCGCCCAAGCTAATATTGTCAGAGGCCCCTACCCTAGTGTATATCTTATCTACTATGCCTATAGTAGCGCTCTCTGCAGCTACAAAGCATCCCATTTGCGCCATTAGTACGGCAAGTGCGGTTTGGCGCAGAAGCGCAGATTTTCCCGACATATTGGGCCCTGTAAGAATAATAAGCCTCTGTTCTTCCTTATCGAAACGGATGTCGTTTTCTATGTATTGCACCCCCGGTGGCAATTGTTTTTCTATTACTGGATGCCTTGCACCAATTAGCTCTAGTTCGTATGAATCTAGCATTTGAGGTTTTACATAGCCATTTACTTTGGCTAATTCTGCAAAAGCAAGCAAACAATCCAGCCTTCCTAACTGAAAAGAAGTAGCACGAACTTGTTCTACATAAGTCATTAAATGGTGAAGAAAATCTTCAAAAAGCTTTTGTTCTCTATCTAGAATAAGAGCTTCTGCATTCAGTATTTTTTCTTCTAATTCTTTCAGTTCAGGAGTTACAAATCGCTCTGCATTGGAGAGGGTTTGTTTTCTAATCCAAGTATCTGGAACTTTGTCCCAATGGGTTTTGGTTACTTCCAAATAATAGCCAAATACATGGTTAAACCCTATTTTTAGAGAAGGGATATCCGTAATTTCTGACTCGCGAGCCTGTATGGCAGCAATCTTATCTTTTCCGTTTAGGGTTATATCCCTTAGTTCATCTAGCTCTGCATCAAATCCCGACAAAAACACACCTCCTTTACTCACCACTGCTGGAGCATTTTCATCTATTTGACTCAGTATTTTCTCTATCAAACTCTCGCATGGATTCAACAATTCAACCAAAGGAACAAGAATAGGAGCCTCTCCTTTTTTAAGAAGAGTTTTAATTTCATCTGTAATTCGCAAACCTTTTGCAAGTTGAATCAATTCCCTAGGGGATATTTTAAACAAAGCAACTTTAGAGACAATACGTTCCAAGTCACCAATTTGTTTCAAGTATTCTCTAAGTGTATTTCTCAGCAGATTGTTTTGATAAAAATATTCTACAATTTCTAGTCTTTCCTGAATTGGTTTGAGTTCTTTCAGTGGAAGTACAATCCAGTTTTTAAGTAAGCGAGAACCCATTGGAGAAAGGGTTTTATCTAGTACCTCTGCCAAGGACTTCCCTCCTGGGAAAATGGGTTGAAGTATTTCTAAATTACGGATGGTAAAATGGTCTAACCATACATAATTATCGGTTTCTATTCTTTTGATAGAACTAATATGTTGCAACCTATCAAAGCAAGCTTCTGCGGCATAGTGCAATGCAGCGCCGGCTGCTATAGCCATAGATGGCTCATTGTCTATCCCAAACCCTTTAAGGGAAGTAGTTTTAAAATGGTCTAAAAGTTTTTGCGTAGCATACTCCTCTTGAAAAACCCAAGTATCTACCAACTGAGTGTTATACGTATCATTCCAACTGATAGGCCAATCTTTTTGTTGGTGTTTTGCTATCAAGAGTTCGGAGGGTTTTAATCCACTTAGGAGATTATCTATTGCATCTAAGCTTCCAGAGCTAACCCAAAAATCGCCAGTGGAAATATCTAAAAAAGCGGCGGCTACTGCGCTATGGTGGTAATAAACCGCAGCCAAATAATTGTTTTTTTTGGACTCCAATACCTTTTCGCTGTATGCTACACCCGGGCTCACAAGTTCTGTAACCCCTCTTTTCACTATCCCTTTTACCATTTTAGGGTCTTCTAGTTGCTCACAAATAGCTACTCTGTGGCCGGCCCTAACTAACTTAGGCAAATACACATCTATGGAATGGTGTGGAAATCCTGCCAATTCAATTTCGGAAGCAGAACCATTTCCCCTCTTGGTAAGAACTATACCCAGCACATCGGCTGCTTTTACTGCATCTTCGCCAAAGGTTTCATAAAAATCGCCTACTCTAAACAAGAGCAATGCTCCTGGGTATTTGGCTTTTATTTGCCAAAACTGCTTCATGAGCGGGGTTTGTTTTTCTATGGGAGGAATTTTATCTGTCAAAATATATTAATTGGCCACGCAATTTACAGAGGAAACTTCGGCTTTAATCCACATTTTGTCAAGGAATAACTTAAAACTTGAGTCCGTCTAATGCGATTTCTCAGGATAATAACTTCTTCAATCACCCTGCCCCAATTTCATCCTGAGTGCTGGATGCGAAGCGGCTAGTGTATCGAAGGACGGCAATTGGGGCTCTCTATAGAAAATAATCTTAAAATTATCGTCCTTAAATACATTGCTCCTTATGGAAATTACATTTACATCTATTTTTTTTCTTAATGTTCTTTGATTTGAATATTTATAACAGTGCTCCTGATTTGTCCGCTTTTTTGTAGCATAAACAATACCGCATTGATATACAGATTCATATATATATTTCTACTTGATTTAACCGCACTAATTCAGAAAACGAATCCCTACCTATTCAATTTAACAAGCCTAAAAGGCTTGAATATGAATAGCAACAGGTGCAACCTGTTGCTATAAAGGCAGTAAAAAAGCAACCCCGAAGCGGGTTGAATCATTCGCTATTAAACCCAAAATCAGCATTAGAAAATTCCAATGCTGAAATGACGGAAAAATTGCTTTTTGAGCAATTTTTTGGCAGGGTTAACCTCCTATGAGTCGTATACGACTATCGGAGTCGTAAGACCTNNGAGTGTGACATTTATCGTCATCACCAAAGGGAAAAATACGCTAATGCGTATTTTGGGTTTATCTGTCTTAGAAACAAAAAAGCTAGTTTTAGAAATAAAAGTATTTTCTAAAACTAGCTTTTGAGTATACAATCCGAAAAGAATCTACAAATTCAACTTCACAAACCTATAGTTCTTGCCTACTTGAGCCAACATGATTAATTCGTTGGAACTGGAATTCACATGCACTTTGGGCATGGTGAGTGTTTTGCCTTCTTTGGCAGGGAATAGGGCTGTTTTTTTAGCTTTTCCTTTGCTATCAAAAGTTACCAATACAGTAACAGACTTCCTAAATCTAACTTGTTTTACTTTATCGGGCTGCAAAATTTCAGCATTTTTTTTGTTTTCATTAAATACTATATGCAAATTATTCTCACTTACCCCCCATGCTATACTAGAGTATGGCCCCCCATCATTTGCACTTACTTGGTACTTAGGTACTACTGTCCACCAATTTACTTTTCCATCTTTGGCTATATCTGCTACAATCACGTCGTTATAATGGTAATAATAAGTAGTTGTAGTCCTGCCATTTTGGTCTGTTCTAGTAACCTCTCTTATGTAATAATTTTCCGCTATAAAATACAGTCCTCCATCTTCTTTTATAAGCAAATCTCTAATTACAATATTGTATAAAGGCTTTCCTTTATTCGCCTTTTTTTCACTCATAAAAAAACTAAGGAATTTTTTATCAAAATCGTTTGTTTTTTGAACCTCAATTTCCTTTGTTTTAGTGTTTAATTTTAAGTAAAATATACCTTTGGTACTAAAAGAATTGTTATCGGAGTAAAACCCTGAACACACTATGTTGTTGTCTTTGTCAATTCGAAGCACTACTTCGGACATGTAGTTTTTATCAAAATCCACATTGTAGTCATAGAACTCTTCTGTTTCTGCGAAATATGTAAAAATTTTATATTCAAATGCAGATTCTTTTTTGGCTTTTTGTGCTTTTCTTACTTGGGCAAGAATGTGCATATTTCCCAAATTGTCCACCTTAAAACTATGAAAACTAAAATCCTTGCTCTTGTATGAAAATTCAATGGTTATTTTCTCTACTTCTTCAAAATCCAAGTCCGTAGAATACATATCTACAAACTGATCGGCTTTCTTTTGGTAGTCAGGAATGGAGGCAATCATTATTTTAGAAGTATCTGGAGAAACTCTCAGCTTAAATGTATTTAAGTCTTTTTTTCCTTCTACTTTTACCGAAACTACTTTTTTAGGTTTACTAACTTTACCAGTTGTAGATATTTCAGAAACATAAAATACATTGTGTCCAGATTCCTCGTACTTGGTATAAAAACAATAGATAGTGCCTTTTAGTAATTCAAAAGATTGTAATTTTAATTTCTCTTCCTTAAAGGTAATAGGATAAGTTTTTTTCAAATCCATTTTTTGGTTATAGACCTCTAAGTTTAGTTCTATCTTCTTAGAAAAAAGCGAGGTATTTTTGGAACGTACCACATAAAAGTTATCCTCTATATTCCCCAACATTGTTTCTATGTAAGTTTTAGAAGGTTGTTTTAATTCAGGGCCAAGGGTAACACTGACTTTTTTATTTTGTGAAAAAAGATTGAATGCAGTGAAGAATACAACTGCTGATAAGGTAAGTAAATTTTTGATTTTCATAGTGGATGAATGGATTAAAATATTAAGCCTACTTTTAGGCCTATTCGAAATTCAGGTTTGGAGTAGTTATCGGTAACCAAACGGTCGTTTTGTGCGTCATAAAGGATGGTTTCGTAATTTGAAAATGAAATTCCTACGTTTCCATCCAAGAAAAATCCCGAATCGTAAATCCAAGCATAACCAACATTAACTTGAGGACCAGAAAAACGAAGAGACTCTTGTTTACGCAAAGTAGCACCTCTATCGCCATTATGATACAATTCCCAATCGAATTTTCTATAGTTTAATCCTGCAGAAAAATAAAACTCATCAAATACTTCACTTAAATAGTATTTTGCTTGTAAGCTAAAAGCAGTGCCATAATTAAAAGTAAAATAATCGCGGGGGTCAATAAAAGAATAATTTCTAATTATATCAATACCATCTGGTGGCAAATCAAGTAATCTATCGCTATAAGTGACACCCAAACCTGCTTCCATCGTGAAATTTTTATTTAAAGCTCTTTCGTAAAAAAGGGTGTAAGAGCCATAGAATGCATCAAAAACACCAAATTTTACGGCATTTAATTCAGGCTTAACTTCTCGTTGATAAGTGGTTTTTTCTTGCTTAAATACCAATACTTTGGTAGGACCATCTGTTTCTTCTTGGGCGTATAAAAACACACACAAAAGCAATAAGGTCCATAAACTAATTAGTTTTTTCATGTTGAATATTAAGTATGTGCAAAATTATAGAATACTTTGACTTTGCCAAAATAAAAAAGGGCTGCAAAATGCAGCCCTTTTTACTATAAATATGGGGTAAGATTAACCTCCAAAATCGTCAAAGGATACGTTTTCTGGTGGTACACCAAAGTCGTCTACCATTTTAAGAACTGCTTGGTTCATCATAGGAGGTCCGCAGAAATAGTATTCAATATCTTCTGGGCTTTTGTGTTTGCTTAAGTAATTATCTATAAGCGCTTGGTGAACGAACCCAACAAAACCATCCCCTTCATCGTCCATAGAGGACTTAGCATTCCAATTGTCTTCTGGTAAAGGTTCTGAAAGAACAATATGGAATTTAAAATTAGGGAATTCTTTTTCAATAGCTCTAAAATCATCTATATAAAACAATTCTCTCTTAGATCTACCACCGTACCAAAAGGAAACTTTGCGGTCTTTCTCTTTCATGGTATGGAACATGTGGAAAAGGTGAGAACGAAGAGGAGCCATTCCTGCACCTCCACCAATATATATCATTTCTGATTTAGTCTCTTTAATGAAGAACTCTCCATAAGGGCCAGAGATAGTAACTTTGTCACCTGGCTTTTGGTTAAATACATAAGAAGAACAGATACCAGGATTTACATCCATCCAACCATTCTTTGCTCTATCCCATGGCGGAGTAGCCACACGAATATTCAACATTACAATGTTACCTTCTGCAGGATGGTTGGCCATAGAATAAGCTCTAAAAATGGGTTCGTCATTTTTCATTTTCAAATCCCATAATTTAAATTTGTCCCATTCTGCTTGAAACTCATCTGCGGGCTTGCCCATTCTTGGGTGAGAAGTAATGTCTATATCCTTGTAATTTACTTCACAAGCTGGCACATCTACTTGAATATATCCACCTGCTTCAAAATGTAAAGTTTCGCCTTCTGGCAAACGAACTACAAACTCCTTAATAAAAGAAGCTACGTTGTAGTTTGATACCACTTCACACTCCCATTTTTTAATTCCAAAAATTTCTTCTGGAACCTTAATAGTCATGTTATTTTTAACTTTTACTTGACAAGCTAAACGCCAGTTGTCTTTTTGTTCTTTGCGTTTAATATGTCCTGTTTCCGTTGGCAAAATTTCTCCACCACCTTCAGTAATTTGGCATTTGCACATTGCACAAGTACCACCACCACCACAAGCGGAAGGAAGGAAAATTTTATTATCAGAAAGAACGCTCAATAAAGTAGAACCTGCGTTAACTTTAATGGTTTTTTCGCCATTGATACTAATTTCCACATCGCCTTGTTGAACTAATTTTTTTGCAGCGACTTGCAACATTAATACCAACAACAATACAATGGATGTAAAAACCAATGCACTAGCGATAATAATTGGTGTATTCACACTTAATAGAATATTCATTTTAAATAATTATTTAAATTGTAAAGCCCATAAAACTCAAAAACCCGAACGCCATTAATCCTACAATGATAAAGGTAATACCCAATCCGCGAAGTGGAGCAGGAACTGCAGAATATTTCATTTTCTCACGAATTGCTGCCAAAGCTACTACGGCTAAGAACCATCCTATACCAGAACCTACACCAAAAGTAGTAGCTTCTGCAAGATTATAAGGACGAGCTACCATAAACAATACTCCGCCCAAGATAGCACAGTTTACAGCTATAAGGGGCAAAAATATACCTAGGGCAGAATACAAAGCAGGAGAGAATTTCTCTATAATCATTTCTAGTAATTGTACAAAAGAAGCAATCACTGCAATATATACGATAAGACCTATAAATCCTAAATCGGCTGTAGCTAGAGTTGGTATTCCTGTCCAAGCCATTGCGCCGGGTTTTAGGAAATACTCAAATGCTAACCAGTTTAGCGGAGCTGTGATTCCCAATACAAAGGTTACAGCTACACCCAATCCAATAGCAGTACTTACTTTTTTAGATACTGCCAAGTAGGAACACATGCCTAAGAAATAGGCAAAAATCATGTTGTCTACAAAGATGGATTTGACAAAAATTGATATAATATTTTCCATTTTTTCTTTTTATAAATTAATTAAGCCTCTTCTTTGTAACCATTTCTAGCTCTCTGTGCCCAAATTACCAAACCGATTACGATACTTGCGCCTACAGGAAGAACCATTACTCCGTTTCCAGTATAGTTTATTCCAAGTTCGTTAAATACCTTGAAACCAAAAATGGAACCAGAACCTAAGATTTCTCTAATAAAGGCAACTACCATTAAGATGGCTCCGTAGCCTAAAGCATTTCCTATACCATCCAGTATAGAAGGCCAAGGCTTATTGCCCATAGCAAAAGCTTCCAAACGGCCCATAATAATACAGTTAGTTACTATTAAGTTTACGAAAACCGAAAGTTCTTTAGAAACTTCGTAAGCATAAGCCTTAAAGATTTGGTCTACTAAAATTACGAATGTAGAAACAACCACCAATTGCACTATAATCCTTACTCTAGATGGAATTATATTTCTCATTAATGAGATAAAAAGGTTAGACATTGTTAATACAAACATTACTCCCAAGGCCATAAACAATGCAGGTTTCATTTGCACTGTAACTGCCAATGCAGAACAAATACCTAATACTTGTACGGTAATTGGGTTGTCACCATCTAGCGGGTTTGATATTAATTTTCTTTGTTTTTTCCCAAACAAAGGTTCTGAAACTTTAACCGCTGGTTTTTCTATTGTTGAGGTGCTCATAGTTAAAATTAATTAGGGTTGTTTTTAGATTTAAAATAATTTTCGTAGCAAATAAAATAGTCATTCAACATTTGATTTACTCCTTTTCCTGTAATTGTTGCTCCAGACATACCATCCACTTCATAAGGGTTTGATTCAAAAGCAGCTATACTAGCAGCACCTCCGCCTTTTTCACCTTTTTGCATTACTACAGAAACAATGCTTCCTTTCTCATCTTTGATTTTTTTGCCAATGTATCTGTTTTGGATGTCATCTGTAGCAATTCTAGAACCAAGGCCAGGGGTTTCGCCTTTGTGGGCAAAAACTACTCCTTTGATGGTTTGAAGATCTTTTTCTAATGCTACATAACCCCAAATATTATCCCAAAGGCCATAACCATAAACTGGAAGTACCACATACTCCAACTGATTGTTGTTGTCGTATATTTCGTAAACTGGAAGTTTTCTGCTTTTTAATTCTTCTTTGTATTCTTTGGCAACACTTACTTTTTCTACTGTAAGGTCTGGTAAAATTTTACCATTAAAATCTATTACCACAGATTTTACTTTGGAATCATAAGAAGAAGAAATCATGTCTTTTTCCATTTTAGCGGTAACGGCTTCTCCCATGAAAGTGGTTAAGATTGATTTTTTTTGCTCCAATGCAATGTTTGCATTCTGCAATGGTCTAAGGCTTTCGGAAACGAAAGCTAAGATACTGGCTGAAAATACAGCAAGTACTATTACAAATACCAGAATATAGGAATTAGATGTTTTTTGCACGACTTAGTCTCCTTTTTTTGTTAGCTTCAATAGTAAAATAATCAATTAACGGGGCAAATACATTCATTAGAAGTATAGCCATCATCATACCTTCTGGGTAAGCAGGGTTCCATACGCGAATCATAACGGTTAATACACCTATTAAAACTCCATATAAAATCTTCCCTCTTTCTGTTTGTGCTGCAGATACAGGATCTGTAGCCATAAACACTGCTCCAAATGCAAATCCACCGATTACCAAGTGGTAATGGGCTGGCATAGCCATAAAGCTATTGTCACCGGCCAACAGATTCATAAGCAATCCCATGAACCAACCTCCCGCAAAAACGGATACCATTATTTTCCAACTACCTATCCCAGTAGCAAATAAAATAATAGCACCTATCAGAATCATTAAGGTTGATGTTTCGCCTATAGAGCCGGGTATAATTCCCAAAAATGCATCCAAAAAAGAATAACCTAAAGGTGCACCAGCAGCAGCATTTGCCAACATAGTAGCACCAGAATAAGCATCTGGTTTATCTGCTATCCAAACAATATCTCCGCTAAGGGCTGCAGGGTAAGCAAAAAATAAAAATACACGGGCTGTAAGTGCAGGATTAAGAAGATTCATCCCTGTGCCACCAAACACCTCTTTGCCAATAATAACAGCAAATGCGGTACCTACTGCGACCATCCAGAGCGGAGTGGTAGGTGGTAGAATTAAGGGAATTAATATTCCTGAAACAAGAAAGCCCTCATTGATAGCATGTCCCCTGAACTGGGCAAAGGCAAACTCTATTCCTAGACCTACGGCATAAGATACTACCAAAATAGGTAATACTGCCAATGATCCATATAAAAACTGATCTATAAATGCTGCTTTTTCGCCTATGGCTAAAAAATGTTGGTACCCTACATTCCAAATACCAAAAAGCAAAGCAGGTACTAAGGAAATAACCACTGTAAACATAGTCCTTTTCAGGTCTATACCATCGCGAATATGTGCACCAGTGTGGGTAGTATGTCCGGGAACAAACAAGAAAGTAGCAAAACCATCATATACTGAATGAAGCTTTTCAAACTTTCCGCCCTTTTCGAATAGCGGTCGGGCTATTTCCAATTTTTCTTTTAAAAATTGTTTCATTGTTAATTGTTTACTTGTTTACGCTTCTTTGTCTACAAAATTTAATCCTTCTCTCAATATTTCCTGTAAAGGTAACTTAGAAGTGCAAATGAATTCGCATAATGCAATATCTTCTTCTACTACTTCATATATACCAAGTGCTTCCATATTGTCTATATCATTTGCCAAACATGCCTTAAATAGTTGCATTGGCAATACATCCATAGGAACTACTTTCTCATATTCTCCAGTTACTACAAATGCTCTTTCTTCTCCGTGCATATTTGTATTCACCTTATACTTTGCTTGAGGGAAAATAAAAGATGGGAAAGTTCTAGAGAAACTTGGTCTAGGATAGCTAGGAAGTAACCAACCAAATAATTCTGGTTCTGTTCCTTCTTCAATAACGCTGATGGATTGGTGGTATGTTCCCAAAAAACCTTCTTTGTTTATCTTTTCTCCTGTTAATGGATTTCCACTGATTATTCTTACGTGGTTGTTTTTCAGGTTAGGACCAACAAAATTTGATATTTGTGCTCCCAAAACAGTTTGCACATAGCCTCTTTTGTTCAACTCTGAACCAGCTAAGCCTATGAATCTGTTGGTATCGTATATGCCTTTGTTAAACAAACGGCCTATAACCAAAGCATCCTGAGGAGATATAGTCCAAACCACTTCTCCTTTGTTAATTGGATTAATATGGTGGATTTGAACTCCTACATTTCCTGCAGGGTGAACTCCTTCTACATAATATATCTCTACCCCTTTAAGCTTTTCTAGCTTGGAGTTCCCTTTTTGAGTAGTAGATAATGACAAGTATACTTTGCCATTGCTTAGTTTAGCAAGTGCATCTATTGCTGTTTGTAAATTGTCTATTTCATCTCCTACTACGAAATCTACATCCAATCCAAAAGGCGCAGTATCAAAACCTGAAATAAAAATTGCTTTAGGTTCTAATGCTGGATTTGCCAATTTGTTAAATGGTCTCTGACGCAATAGAGGCCAAACTCCTGACTCTAGCATCTTTGATTGGATACTTTCTGTAGTAGAGTCCGATGGATTAGCAGTGCCAAAGTTTTTGAATTCAAATTTGGAATCAGATAAAATCCGAATCTCTTCAATTACTCTTCTAGCGCCCCTAACAATTTCTACTACTTCTCCACTAACGGGGGAAGTAAACATCAATTGTTCGTTTGCTTTGTCGTGAAACAAGGGGTCTCCTGCTTTCACTTCAGAACCCTGCTCTACCAATAGTCTAGGTGTAATACCATAGAAATCTTTGGGCTTTATTGCATAAAGCCTTGGTTGATCGAAAGTAAGCTTGAATTTTGGGGCTTCCCCAACAAGCTTAATATCATAACCTTTTTTTAATCTTATTGTCTTTGCCATTATGGGCTAATTTTTTAAAGAAACGCTGCAAAAATATAATTACAATCTGATTTTCCAATTAATAAAGAGCATTTTTTCGGTTCTTTTTTAATTTGTACTCATTTCATCACTTAACTGCTGAATGTCTTTGTTTTAGTGACATATTTTCAACAAAAACCATCACAAATGTTTTGGCTTCAAGGGGATTTTTAGATAAAAAAATCTAAAAAATAGACCAGTTGGATAAATTACAAAGGAAATACTACAATGCTTCGCGATTTATTTTATTCTTTTTTTGGGATTTCTTAGGTTCCACAATAGGTTTTATAATTCGTTTCGTCTTCCGGCGGATTTTGAAATCTGTCTATTCCTTTGAAATAAGAAAAAGGATTTGAAATTGTTTTTAAAAGACTTCTGTATGGCGTAAAATCACCTTCTATATTCACAATCGCTAGAGCTTCTTCTACCAAATGATTGCGCGGAATTACCAAAGGATTATTTTTTTTCATTATAGCCTTTGCTTCTCGCAAGCTTATACCCTGCTCCTCCAAGCTTTTTTTCCATTGTATATGCCACAATTTAAAATTCTTGTCTTCGTAAATTGGCAAATCTGGCAATTGGTCTTTCCCTAAGTCCAAAAATGTGTTAGTAAAATCTAGTTTCCTATGAGACATCCAATCCAAAAGTATTTCTATAAGGGTTTTATCTTTTGCTACAGGATTTTGTATACCAATTTTTAAACCAAAAGCATGAAGCCATTTTTTCTCAAATATATTTTTAAAACCAAGCACACTCTGCGAGGCAATATCTACTGCTATTGGCATTTTATCATTTAACAATGGCAATAGGGAATTGGCAAAACAAGACAAGTTCCATTGGGCTATCTGGGCTTGGTTTGCATAAGCATATCTGCCTTGGGTATCTATGGAACTAAATACAGTATTGGGATTATACGTATTCATAAAAGCACAGGGTCCATAATCTATGGTTTCTCCTGCAATAGACATGTTGTCGGTATTCATAACTCCATGAATAAAACCTACTTTCATCCAGTCTGCGATAAGACCAGCTTGATTTTCTATGACAGCATTTAATAATCCGAGATATGGGTTTTCCGAGGAAAATAAATGAGGGAAATGCCTTTCAATGGTATAATCTGCCAAACTCCGAACTGCGTCTACGCCATGAAAATGGCTTGCAAATTCGAAGGTCCCCACCCTTATGTGGCTTTTGGCAACCCGGGTGAGAACTGCGCCATGTTCTGGGCTTTGTCTAATAACGGGGCTACCTGTTGCTACTACCGCCAAACTTCTAGTTGTTGATATACCTAAGTGGTGCATGGCTTCACTTATAAGATATTCTCGAAGCATGGCACTAAGCGTAGCTTTACCATCTCCATTTCTTGAATAAGGTGTTTGCCCAGCTCCTTTGAGTTGTATGTCTACTTTTTGATTGTGGATATTTTCCGTTTCGCCTAGTAGTATTGCTCTGCCGTCACCAAGCATAGTAAAATGCCCAAACTGATGCCCTGCATAAGCCAAGGCAATGGGTGAAGAATTCTCCACTATTTTATTACCTGATAAATATGGTGTATAGTCTGTAGGGGCTTGTTTTAAATTTAATTCTTCTGCTAAATTGGGATTAAAAAGAATAAGAATTGGCCTAGGAACGGTGCTTGGTTCTACTTTTGAATAAAAAAACTCAGGTAGGTTTAAATAGCTATTTTCTTTTAGTAAAAAGGAATCGGTAGAATCTGAGGTATGAGATGGCATGGTTTTGTGTAAAGACAGAACAAAGGTAGTTTTTTGACTTTTAGAAAAGTATAAAATAGACAAAAGCCTTCTTAGATTCTTCCATTTTCAAACCACTGCTAGACTTTAGGGTATTTATTCGAACAAATTTCCTTTATGGATTTGCTAACAAAATAAAACCCACCCAATTTTTATTGCTGCTATTTTTACAATATCCCCATTTCCAACAAAGAAAAAAGAAATAGAAACAAAAATACAACTGCCGATAAAACACACCATGTGCAAAATGCTTTTATCTTAACCGCTTGTACATAAATAAAATAAATAGAAAACAAAAAGCCAAAAGTAATAAGCAGAAAAGCAGGCCAAAAAGGCAATGCTTCAATCTCGTAAAATCTTAGAGATACCAGAATTGCAGTAAGCATTGCAAAACCTAAATAGGGGTTCGGGATTCCAAAAGTCTTGCTTTGCGAACTTTGGGTTACTTTCTTACACCATTCCTCTGGAAAACCTAAACACAATACATTTGTCCCCTTTACTTTGTGGTAAATGAGATAGAGTGTATTCAAAAGCCCTATAATGGCAATTATTTTTAACATCCATAGATTTGTAACATTCTCCATAAGTATTTGTATTGGGTTTATTCTACAATGTTCGTTAGTTTAAGGCAAACAAAAAATGATATTTGTCATATAATCAAACAAATACTTAGAATTCGTATGATGAACGAAAGGTAAATTTTACTAAGTTAAATTGGCTTTTATGAGTGTAATTTATAACCTGACAAAAACATGACAAAAATCATGAGAAAAAAATTTGCCAATATGAAAAACAGAGATATTTTTGCGGCCGTTATTTGTAATTAATCTAAATAAAAATAAATTGTAAAAAATGAAAAAAATATCTCTCCTTTTTTTGGCAACAATTTCCCTTTTTTCCTCCTGCAAAAAAGACGAGGAAATTAAAAAAACTTTAGAAATACCTAGTACTTATGATGGTTCGGCATTTGAAGCCAACACTACTGTACAAAATGCACTTATCAATCAGTTAACGGCGCTAACCGACGAAGCAAAGAAAGGCAGAACTGCTGCAAATACTGTTACAAAAGAAAACCTTGAGAATCTTTTTGAACTTGGAACAAACCCTTTGAGCAATGAAATTACTAGCTATTACAAAAGTCGTTTAACAGGAAATGGCAATTGGTTTGACAAACTGGCACAAGCAAGCGGTAAAACATGGGACCCAAATTCCAATGACAGCAACCTAACCGGTGGTGTATATGGCGGATATTTGTTTGATGCAGAAGGAATAGAAATAGAACAGTTGGTAGAAAAAGGCCAATTTAACGCTACCCTTTACAACCATGCGGTAAAACTAATGAGCGGGCCTATAAGTTTAGCAACAGTGGACCAACTTGTAGCTATTTTTGGCGCAAAACCTGCATTTGCTAACTCAGGTTCTACAAATGTAACTGCAGAAAATAGAGACAGAGCCATGGCAAACTATGGTGCACGAAGAGACAAAAACAATGGAGAAGGAATGTATTCACAAACCAAAGCTGCATTTATAAAATTACAAGCGGCTGTGAAAGCTGGTTCTGATTTTAACGCTGAAAAAGAGGAGGCTTTGAAAAGTATACAAGTACTATGGGAAAAAATAAATGCAGCTACTGTTGTTAATTATTGCTATTCCCCTATCAGTGCTCTAAGTTCTACCAACCCTACAGAAGCACAAATAGGCGGTGCACTTCATGCCATAGGCGAAGGCATAGGTTTTATACATGGATATAGAACTATTCCTCAAAACTACAGAACAATCACTGATGCTCAGATAGATGAAATCTTAAGCTTGTTTAATGCCCCTGCACAAGGCAAGGCATCGGTATATAAATTTGCTATAGACCCTGTAAACGAATTACCAAAACTACAACAAGCCATGAACAAACTTCAATCTATCTATGGTTTTAGCAACCAAGAAATGGAAGATTTCAAATCTAATTGGGTTAATATTCAACAAAGATAAATCAACTAAATAAAACATTTAAATGGGAAAGGAATTAAACTCCCTCTCCCATTTTGTATTTATAAAAATATGAAAAAAGGACTATTCTATATCATCATTTCGACTTTAATTTTTACTTCTTGCAAAAGAGACAAGGACATAAAAAACCAGGACAACTTTGATAGAGAAGCAATGCTTAAAAATTATGCAGAAGAACTTATTATACCTGCATATGAAGAACTTAACTTATCTATCCAAGGGCTCTTAAACAGCATTAATTCCTTTGAAAGTAACATTACCTTACAAAATCTAAACAACGTAAAACTAGAATGGCAGAAAACATATAGCGTATGGATTACTGCAAATGCATTTAATATAGGTCCTGCCTCTGAGCAAGGGCTAAATAAATCTTTAAATGAAGAAATTGCTACATTCCCTATTTCCGAAAGCAAGATTCAAAGTGCTGTAGAGACCGGAAATTTAAATTTCAATGACTTTAATAGAGATGCGAGAGGATTTCTTGCTCTGGAATATATACTTTTCAATGGCCCAAATACAAGTGAGGACAGCGTTTTAAACTTATTTACAATACAAACAAACAGAACTTTATTTTTAAAACAATGTGCCCAAAATATCCAAACAAGAGTAGCAAGGGTTTTAAGTGAATGGCAAACTACATACAAAAACGAGTTTATAGCCAGAAACGGAACCGATGTAGGTAGCAGTACTTCTCAGTTGTACAATGAATTTGTGAAAAGTTTCGAAACAATTAAAAATTTAAAGATTGAACTCCCCCTTGGCAAGAGGCCAGGCCAAATTCAAATAGAACCAAAGTTAGTAGAGGCATACTATTCTGGTCTCTCCTTAGATTTTTTAAAAATCCATATACAAAACATCGAAAGAATTTATTTGGGACAAAACAAAAATGGACAAGATGGTCTAGGTTTTAAAGATTATTTAGAAACCGTAACAAATGGCAAAGAATTGGTTGTTTCCACTTTGAAACAATGGGAAAATGTAAACAATACATTAAATAAAATCCCTACCAATGCACCCCTTTCTGAAATTATTCGGAATAACTCAGAGCCTGTAGAAGACCTTAGAATAGAATTACAAAAACATACCCGTTTTTTCAAAAGTGACATGAGTTCTCTTCTTGGAATTGCAATTACATACAGTAGCGGAGACGGAGATTAATATCCAATGATAGAGAAGGCACACCAGTTTTTTAATACAAAAATTTCAGCAGCACCTCTTGTTAGTTTTAGGCTAATTTTTGGTGCACTGATGGTTTTTAGTGCCATTCGCTTTATGTATTTGGGTTGGATAGAAGATCACTTTACAGAACCCCTTTTTCATTTTAAATATTATGGTTTTAGTTGGGTAAAATCTGCTTCAAGATTTACCCTGTATGCAATCCATATGCTTATGATTCTATCGGCCATTGGTATCATGTTTTTGCAAGGAATAGCCTATAGAATTGCAGCGGTAGTTCTTTTTCTCACCTTTACCTATACGGAACTAATAGACCTTACATACTATTTAAACCATTATTATTTTGTGAGCCTTATTTGTTTCCTCTTAATTTTCATGCCTTCTTATGTGTCGCCTTTCTCAAACTTAAAAAATACTCAGATTAAGAGATCTTCTATTTTTATCTTAAAAGCACAAATCGCAATATTGTATGTGTATGCAGGTCTTGCAAAAATAAATTACGAGTGGTTAATTGAAGCACTTCCGCTAAAAATCTGGCTACCTGCAAACGACAATATTTTCCTTTTAGGACCTTTGTTTGCATGGAAATACAGTCCTTATATTTTCTCTTGGGCAGGAATGCTTTACGACACCTTTATTGTACTTTTTCTAGTGTATACCCCAACAAGGGTATGGGCTTATCTTACGGTTATACTTTTCCATAGCCTTACAGGAATTCTTTTTCAAATTGGTGTTTTCCCTTTGGTTATGATAGGGATTGCCAGTATCTTTTTTTCGGATGCTTGGCATGTAAAATTGGTTCGATTTTTCGTTAAAGAAAAAGCCCCTGTCCCTAAACAAAACTCCCCTTCCTCAAATTACACTTTGTTTAATTATTTAATCCTAGGATATTTGGTATTTCAAGTACTTTTTCCTTGGCGATACGTATTGTACCCTGGCAATTTATTTTGGACAGAAGAAGGTTACAGATTTTCGTGGAGAGTAATGCTAATGGAAAAAGCAGGTACAGCTACTTTTTATGTAAAAGATAATAAAACAGGAAGAGAAGGAATAGTAAACAATACAGAGTTTTTGAACCCTCACCAAGAAAAACAAATGGCCATGCAACCAGACATGATTTTACAATTTGCTCATTTTTTGGGTCAATATTACGAATCAAAGGGCATGCACAAACCCTCTGTTAGAGCAGAAGTGTATGTAACCCTAAATGCAAGACCAAGTAGACTTCTCATAGACCCAAATGTGGACTTGATGAAAGAGAAAGATAGTTTTAAACCCAAAAACTGGTTAATACATTACAAAGATTGAGAAACAAGACCTACATAATTGCATGGATAATTGGACTCTTTGGGAGTATGGGTAGCTTTGCATCCAATGGAACTATATGGGGCCAAATAAGGAACAACAATGGCAAACCCATAGCAGAAGCTATGGTGTATATAGAAGGTCAAAATACCAAAGTACTAAGCGATAGTTTTGGATATTTCTCTATTCAAGGCTTAGCCTACGGTGATTACACTGTAGGATTTTTTAAATCAGGATTGGAATCACAAAAGAAAAATGTAAATGTATTTGCAGATTCTACACAAATAATTGTAGTACTAAAGGAAATTAGCCATAGGCTTAAAATTGCAACAGTAAACGGACAAAAAGAAAAAAACTTTGGCAGAGGAGAAATGGGCTCAATTGATAATTTTGGAATATACGAGGGCAAAAAAACAGAAGTAATAGAACTTAGCGAAGTTACGGGCAATACCGCTACCAACAATGCCAGGCAGGTATATGCAAAAATTACTGGGTTAAATATTTGGGAAAGCGATGGCGCAGGGTTACAACTAGGCATTGGAGGAAGAGGCCTGTCTCCAAATAGAACCGCAAACTTTAATGTAAGACAAAATGGCTACGATATTTCTGCAGATGCTCTAGGCTACCCAGAGAGCTACTACACCCCTCCTACTGAAGCTTTAGAAAGAATTGAACTTGTTAGAGGTGCGGCATCCTTACAGTTTGGAACCCAGTTTGGCGGCATGCTCAATTTTAAATTTAAAAAAGGACCAAGCGACAAACCCATTGAACTAAATGTTCGACAAACCATTGGCTCTTGGGGTTTTTTCAATAATTTCACTAGTGCAGGTGGCACACTGCTCAAAGGCAAATTAAACTACTACAGCTACTTTCAGCTAAAACAAGGGAACGGATATAGAGAAAACTCGGGGTTTAAGGCCTACAATGGTTTTGCCGCCATAGAATACCAAGCAAACAAAAAACTAAAACTTAACCTAGAAATAACTAAAATGAGCTACCTAGCCCAACAAGCAGGTGGATTAACTGATAAAAACTTTGCCCAAAATCCAAGACAATCTCTTCGAAATAGAAACTGGTTTGAAGTGGATTGGAATATGGCTGCACTGCATTTAACCTATAAGATTTCTGAAAACACCCAATTAAATATAAGGAACTTTGGATTGATGGCACACAGAAATGCCCTAGGTAACCTAGAGCGAATAAACGTGATAGACTTTGGCGGAAATAGAACCCTTATTAAAGGGATGTTTGAGAACATAGGAAATGAAACACGACTTTTACACAAATACAAAATTGCCAAACAAAACCAAGCTTTTGTATTGGGAACAAGAATTTACAAAGGAAAAACGATTGCACAACAAGGAAGTGCAAACAATGAGAGTAACGCAGACTTTCGCTTTCTAAACCCCAACAACATAGACAATTCTGATTATATATTTTCAAACACAAACTATAGCATTTTTCTAGAGAATATTTTCCAAATACACGACAAATGGAGCATAACCCCCGGCATACGATGGGAGTATATACAAACCCAAGCAAAAGGCTACTATTACCAAAGAACACTAGATGGGGCAGGAAATATTATAGCCGAAAACAAATTCGAAGAAGAAATGGGAAGACCCCGAAACTTTGTGATAGCTGGGATAGGCACAAATTACAAAATCAAGAATAACCTATCACTATATGCCAATATCTCCCAAAATTACAGAGCAATAAACTTTAGTGACATTCGTGTGGTAAACCCTAACTTTAAAGTAGATCCAAACATTAAAGACGAAACAGGCTATACCGCAGACATGGGAATCAAAGCCAAAAAAGAGAACCGTTACAACCTAGAAGTTACTGCATTTTTGGTAAAATACAACAATAAAATCGGGCAAATTCTGCGTGCAGACCAAGCTCCCTTGTATTTGGACTACAGGTTCAGAGGCAATATTTCCGATGCACGCAACATGGGCTTGGAGGTTTTTGGAGAAATAAACCTCATCCCCTTTTTCAAAAAAGCAAGTACCAAAATGGAATGGACCCTGTTTGTAAACTGCGCTTATGTAGACGCGCGCTATATCAACACCCAAGACAACAGCATTAAAGACAAAAAAGTAGAAATGGTACCACCGCTAATGTTGCGTACAGGTTCACAGTTCAAGTACAAGTCGTTTAGGGCTTCTTTTCAGTTTGCTCATTTATCCAAACACTACACCGATGCCACCAATGCAATTTTAACATCCACCGCAGTAGAGGGCATCATACCATCCTACCAGGTAGCAGATTTTAGTATGGCATACAAATACAAGCGCTACACCTTTGAAGCCAGTGTAAACAACCTCTTTAACCAAATGTATTATACCCGCAGAGCTGAAGGCTACCCAGGCCCAGGCATTATACCAAGCGATGGCAGAGGTTTCTTTTTGACGGTGAGTGGAAGGTTTTGAGATAATTTTAGTGCTTTTTGTAAAAAAAAAGTATAATTGCAGGAGCAAATTACAATATAAACGAAACTCAATTTCACTTTTTGTACCCTATTGGGTTAATATACGAAATAAAGTTGCACATATTAACGGGTTAGTGGTCATGCTAACTTGACAATACTAATATGAAAACAGACAGTAACACAACAAGAGAACTTTTAAAGTTGACGAGCATAAAATATCCATTTTTTGCCGACTATTGCAACTATCTTGAAAAAGGTCTGAGAAAGGATGCACTTAAGTGTTTAGACATTTTTCTTGACAATACTAAAGACTGGGATTACATAACTAAAGCGACTTTTTGCAAAACTATTTTCAGTGTTTCCTCAACTACAAATAATAACCTAGACTTTGTTTTTACAACAAACTTGACAGAGAAACTCATCAAGCCGACCTTACTTGAAATGACCACTCAGGAACCTGACACCTATTTAGCTTTTAAATGGTATGGACAATATTTTCGAAACACAACATTCATTAAAAAAGCAAACGAACTAAATCCTACAGATAACTCAATAAAACTAATTTTATTAAACAGCCTTGAAAACGACCTTTGGTCATCTACACATAATTTACCAGAAGGGTATCTTGGAGACATCGAAGAAGACGAACACACTCTCGAATTAGCATTTTCGTTGTTAGACAGTCTCGACTCTAAAATGACTGGCGACTTTTTTAATAGATTTACAAGCTACAAAAATGCAATTAGTGAATACAAATCAAGTGATAAGAAGCCCAACCACCAACAGCCGTAGCTGTTCCTCCTAAGGCGGACAAGTGCACAACTCTTCCCAAACCTTCAAATTTGAATTTTCAGAGCAAAAAATGACTTCAATACAGGCTTTTTAAGAGAAGCTATTATTGTGTTAGTTAAATTTTGCCTGTAAAAATAAGTGCCTTAAAATGGGTCGTTTGAGTTCAGTATATTGAGTTTTACAAAAAGCCGCCACCTTTTCTATTTTAGGGAGTATTTGGGTCGTTTCTTGGACTTTTTTAAATTGAATTACCCAACCCTTTTAAAAGGCATTTTAAGACCATTTAAGCTTTATAATTTTTGGAATACTTCAACCTCTAATTTCTATTTACCAAAAAATATAATCGCTTAAAAGAAACACAATGAGCTTGTTTCCCCTATTTTTGAAAACTATACGGAGGTTTTTAGACATTTAATCCCGCCCAATGCGGGAAACTGACGTTAGTCAGAATTGTATATGAGACAACAGACAAACAAAATATTACTATGGACAGGACTGATAACATTAATTGTTGGTATCGGACTGAATATTTTAATGTTTGTATCACAAGCTTGGCCGACATATTTGTTCTTCATTTTATGTGGCATTGGAATACTTCAAATTCTCATTGCATTAGGATTTAAGAACATAAAGACAGGTTGGCAAATCTTTTGGAGTATTCTTCCATTCTTGACTCTTTATGGACTTATAGCAAAAGACAGTGCTTCATATGACATTTTTCTAATTCCAGAGAATTATCGTGGACAAGTGGTAATTGAATATGGAGTTCAAGACGGTACAAAAGAAGAATATGAAGGTAAATGGAGAGTATACAGAATTCCTGAGAGCGGACACTTAAAGACAACATTTACGATAAAAGGAAATTCAATAAGACTTTCAGGCTCTAAATATTATTATGTTGACAAAAAAGGAAACAGAAAAGAGCTTAAACATTTCTGCGAACATTGTGAAGATAAAGACACAACAAGCATTCAAGTTATTTATGGTTCATTAGGAACAAGCAACAACAAATCTTTTCAAGACTTTATTATTGACATTCCTAACAATGATTACAAAAACAAAGACTATTCAATACAAAAAACATTTGACCGACTTGACAACGAATAAAGAACAACGACCCGCTAACAGCCGTAGCTGTTGAACAACTCTTCCCAAACCTTCAAATTTGAATTTTCAGAGCAAAAAATGACTTCATGAGAGGCTTTTTAAGACCATTTATGCTTGTTGATTTTTAGAATACATCAACCTCTAATTTCTATTTTTCAAAAAATAAAGTCGCTTAGAAAAAACATAATGAAGTTGTTTTTTTTATTTTTGAAAACAATACGGAGGTTTTTAGACATGTAATCCCGCCCAATGCGGGAAACTGCCGTTAGCTTCAATTTTAAAAATACACTATGAAAATATTTACCGACCGAAATATTAGAACACTTTTTTTAGTCGGAATGGGTATTTACTTTATAATTGAACACAAAACAAGAGAACGTCCAGAGTCAACCGAAGACCTGATTAACCTAAATGGTAAAATTATAGACTACTCATTCAAAGATAACACTGGAAGGAGAAAACAAGGTCGAGAGTATTACATTTTCCTAAACGAATATCCGAATAAATTTCAGATTAAAGCGGATTATCTACGATACTTTAACAAAGAGATATTTGAGAATAACTTTAAATCAGGTAGAAAGGTCAATTTGAGTTTCCCAAAACATCAAGAACATCTAATTGGCACTGATGAAGCTGTATTTTTAACTTCATTGTCAATAAATTCATATGAATATTTAAGTCGAGAACAGACTCTAGAATTTGAAAAATCATCAAAGTCGTCAAACTCTAGTTACTACCTTGGAATAGTATTTATTATCCTCGGAATATTGGTATTTTTCTTCATGATAAATTGAAAAATGCAACTAATATTGGCTAAGAGCAAGCGGGCGGAAAGTGTTAAATTGAAAGTGATTACCTTTAAAAAACCTTGATATTGGCGGACATTGGTGTTTCGCTCATTATATACTTGACGGACACCACAAAATGTTTGCAGTGACTGAACTGAATAAACCTTTAAACATAATTTGCTTTTTATCGACAGAGCAAGGAATTAACGAAAAAAAGAAGACATTGAAACGTAACTCGACAACATATAAAAGGACAAGACAGACTAAGGACTCGAACCTAGGTCCGCCTCAGGCGGATATGAACCCGACTAGCATGTTATTTTAAATATTTGGGTAATATTTCCCTCCTAATCCATTCTCTACCTTGTCCTGATTTCAACTCCTTTTCTCGTTTCAATGCTTCTTGTTTGGTCTGGTAAAACTCTACCAATATCACAAACCATGGCCGGTATCTTGTGGTAAATCCTTTATTGGATAATTTATTATGTGAATAAAAACGTGAAATTAAACTTTCCGTCTCGCCTATATAAAGCCTGTCTCCTGAAAATGAATATAGAACATAAACACAATGCATAGTGAATATAAATAAAAAAAGCCTCTAATAAAGGAACTTTCGGTTACCGTGGTCAGCCTAAGGACTCGAACCTGTGTCCGCCTCAGGCCATATGAACCCGACAAGCCTCTAAATAAAAAAGCCGTCATTTCTGACGGCTTTTAATTGTAGCGGGACTAGGACTCGAACCTAGGTCCGCCTCAGGCGGATATGAACCCGACTAGCATGTTATTTTAAATATTTGGGTAATATTTCCCTCCTAATCCATTCTCTACCTTGTCCGGATTTCAACTCCTTTTCTCGTTTCAATGCTTCTTGTTTGGTCTGGTAAAACTCTACCAATATCACAAACCATTGCCGGTATCTTGTGGTAAATCCTTTATTGGATAATTTATTATGTGAATAAAAACGTGAAATTAAACTTTCCGTCTCGCCTATATAAAGCCTGTCTCCTGAAAATGAATATAGAACATAAACACAATGCATAGTGAATATAAATAAAAAAAGCCTCTAATAAAGGAACTTTCGGTTACCGTGGTCAGCCTAAGGACTCGAACCTGTGTCTGCCTAAGGCGGATATGAACCCGACGAGCCTCTAAATAAAAAAGCCGTCATTTCTGACGGCTTTTAATTGTAGCGGGACTAGGACTCGAACCTAGGACCTTCGGGTTATGAGCCCGACGAGCTACCACTGCTCCATCCCGCGATATAATGTATAATTCTTACGAATTATTACTTGTGTATGAACTCTCGAACCTATGTCCGCCTCAGGCGGATATGTGCCCGACGTCAGCTTAAGGCTGCTCCATCCCGCGATATAATGTATAATTCTTACGAATTATTACTTGTATATGAACTCTCGAACCTATGTCCGCCTCAGGCGGATATGAGCCCGACGAGCTACCACTGCTCCATCCCGCGATATAATGTATAATTCTTACGAATTATTACTTGTGTATGAACTCTCGAACCTATGTCCGCCTCAGGCGGATATGTGCCCGACGTCAGCTTAAGGCTGACCATCCCGCGATATAATGTATAATT
>DIUJ01000056.1 GCA_002422315.1 Bacteroidetes bacterium UBA6161 | reverse complement strand
TACTACCAAAAGTATACGGTGCCAAATCATAGATTTGTGGTTTTGCAAGTCTGCCAAAAGTATATAGCGCTGAATTAGTATTTCTCGGGACGGCGAACATAAAGCGAAGGTAGGGAAAAGTTTTTGAAACACAATTTTTTTAAAGTATCAAAAGCATTTTTATTAAATGCGCCAGAGGGGGTTGTTAGCTAAATCGCAAAATACGAGCAAGAGCTGGGAATTGCTTAAGTTTCAACCAAAACATATGAAAACTGCCAATTATTTTACTTTTTGAAAGTTTAAAGTATTCCCTTTTTCTATTGAAGTGAGATGTTCTTTTATTGTATGATATTCTAAACTTGTAAAAAAACTCTTTAATGACATTGTTTTTTTTGAAATACTAACTGATGAAAACTTTAAAACGAAACTATTATAATATAAATATAATGTTTTATTATACGAGTCATAACTATAATTGCCTTTAAAACAGGTGTCTCGTTTGTTTTTTATTATACATAAAACAGAGTCTGTAAATGAAAATACTGTATTTAAATCAATTAGTTCACAATTTTGAGGCAAAGCAATATTGTCACAACTACAAGAGGTTAATTTCCATTTGCCTATTAATTGAGATTTTTTTGTTTTTGTACATGAGTAATAAGTTGAAATCATAATAAACAAAAATAAATATCTGTTGTTCATTTGTTTTTTGATTTAGTATGTGTCTTTAGCTTATTTAAGTCTCCTTTAGAGTCTGCTTTGCCTGGATTTTTACTTTCTATCTTTTGTTCTTTTTCATTTCCTAAAATGGCATAACGATAAAACATGTCTCTTAATTGACTATTATCAAGTTTAGTTCCTGTTGTGCCAGAGCCCATTAAATTTTCTGAATGCGAATTTGTTACCCTTCCTGTCTTATCAGTTTCATATTTATCTCCGATTCCTAGATTATGCGCTAGTTCATGAAGTATTAAATTTGATGTCTTGTCTATGCTGTGCCCTTGTTTTTCTACCACCTGAGCATGCCCCCCTAAAATTGCCATACCAAGGGGATTTGAATTTGGCTTGCCTGGCAGCGGTTTTACATCATCAACAAATGCAATAATATGATCTTCCTTATTAGTTTTATCAATACTATTTACAACTTCTATATTCAGCTTAAACTCAACTGAAATTTTTTCATTATTCATTCCTTTAAAACTTTTAGAAAACAGTTCGTTCGCTTTTTGAATAGTACCATCTTTTATTGCATGTAAGTCACTTGTACTTATTCCTGTCGTTGTATAATCAATCATTTTTGCATTTACAGTTACAAAAACTTTTATTGATCCGTCTTTATTCTTTTTAGCACTATATACAATATCTTTCCCCTCAGAATCTAAATATATTATTGGGTTGCTTGAGAATGAGGAATATGGAGATATTTGAGGATATTTGCTTTTTAAGGGGTCTGGTCTCCACCTTCTTCCAATTCTTGGGTCATATCCATAATCACCAAAGCTTATATGGTTTGCTTCGCCTTTTACATCGTCGTCTTTTTCATAACTATTAAACCCATACCGATACTCCCCCTTGGAAACACTCACCATTATACTACCAAAAGGGTTTAGTACAATTGCGGTATTTTTCGGAGCAGGGAACATAAAGCGAAGGTAGGGAAAAATCGATAAAAGTTAAACTATAATCGTACCCTATATTTATTTATGCCTTTCCCTCCACAATAAGTTACTTCTACTTCTCTTGCAGAAATTCTCACGAACTTGTAGCCACTATTTTTAATATTTGAGCCAGATGTGTTAAGATTGAACCTATAGCAATCTTTTTCTAAAAACCTGCTCCATGCGAATGTATCAAGGGGATAATTAGGCTCAACTGGAATATAGTTGATTGTATTTAAATCTTTTTCATAAAAATAGGTCTTGCCTTTATGGTAACAATTTATAAAAGCAAATTTATTCTTTAATTCTTTTTCGAATACATACGTCCCAAACTCAAACATGAAGGTATCTCCGATATTGAACGCTGAGGTATTGCGTTCAATATTGTTTAAAAAAAAGGCCGATTCATTACTTGAAAAAGTTTTTATTAATATCTCAATATCAGAAGAGTCTATGATATCTTTAACTTTTTTTTGATTGGCATATTTATTTTTATGTAATCGGATCGTAGTATCTGGAATGTCGTAATAATAGTTAGGATAACGCCAAGTAACCACATCCGTATAAATCAAATGAGGCAATGTTTCTCCTAGAGTTTTGTATCTGTTTGCACAACTAGAAAAAACGATTAAGCATATAACAATAACGCTCTTGTTTTTAATATTTAAAATCTTCCCCATTTACATTGTATTTACAATAATACCCGCTACTGGTAGCGTTTAAAAACTCTCCTTTATATGTTCCGCTCAGGTTTTTATCATCTGTATAATGGGTTCTTAATGGAACTTTAAAATCTTTCCTTAATAAGTTTTCAATATGCATTGCGTATAATTCCGCATATGAAACACTTTCTATATTTGAACCGTTTTGATATTCATACCAAGTTTTATCTTTCCCAAATCCGAATAACTCCTCTGTTTTATTTTGCATGTTGTCTCTTGCATGGGCTAGTTCGTGACCAAGTACTAAAACTGACGACATTTTTTCTAAGGTCATTCCGCCATTGCCATCGCTTGTTGGTATACCTTTCACATCCTGACCGGTCCATTGTATAGCCTTCGTTTCTCTAATATTTCTATTATATTTATTGTGTTTATGTATTGTAACATGATCCACTTCTTTGTGGAGTGACAATATCAAATCTTTCCCTGTTTCACCAGAATTGTAAATTTCATTTAAAGCCTCTATTGCTTTCTTTTGGAAATCATCCCCTTTAGGGTCCATATTCGGTGTGTAATTAAAAAAACCTTTTTCGGTTGTAGGGTCGTTTATTCTAATTGTATCCCCATTAGGGTCAGAGAAAAACAAAGGATTATTCGCAAATGTAGCATATGTGCTTATACTCGGATTTGGTCTCGGGTCCACATTCCATCTTCTACCCAATCTTGCATCATACTGCCAATACTCTGCCGAGTAAGAATTCCCCTCCCCATAAATTTCATTGTCCTTTTCTTGGGTGTTCATTCCATACTTATACTCCCCCTTGGAAACACTCACCATTATACTACCAAAAGTATACGATGCTGGATTGGTATTTTTCGGGGTGGGGAACATAAAGCGAAGGTAGGGAAAAAGTTTTGAAAACACGCTTTTTTGAAC
>DIUJ01000006.1 GCA_002422315.1 Bacteroidetes bacterium UBA6161 | reverse complement strand
AGTCTCTCGGGGTTTATCACTTCATTATTTCTTTTAGTTGAAGAAGAATATGAAGACATACACGATTTCGTAGTATCATATGAATTATCTGTAATCAATAATTCCGAATTCAATGATGAAGATAAAAGAATTATCCTTACTACATCTTCCCTTTCAAGATATTCATTTTATTATGAAAAGAAGCGAAAAGATAAAGATTGGGAAACTTCAGTAGGTAATATTATGGCAGGCTTAAGCGGTGCTTTAGAAAATTCTTTAACTGCCGTCAATTCGGCATTGGTTACAGGAATATACCATAATACAATTGTTACTGATTAATGTAAAAAAATGTATAGAATCATAAATATCGAAACGAAGCTTGTAATCATCCTATTTATACTTCTTATCATTTTAAATCTGATTAGCCTTTATTTCATCATAGACCTATTTAGCTATGATGAAATAATTGGCTATCTCTCAAATGGAGATGAAAAAAATTGTGAACCAAGAAAGATGTCATTACTATTTTTTATTACCAGTATATCAAATCTATTGTTTGCTTCAATTTCATTGATGTCTAGATTAATTGATAAATAATCTTGCAAATAATTTATATCCGCTAGCTATTGACACTAAATAAAGTTTTACTATTTTGATGAATACGAATCCTAAATATTACCTCTCTGGCTTAGAAATCTACAATCTAAAAAAGGATACATTGGAAATTTTATCCAAAAGGATATTTGATGGTAACTTCTTTTCTATCTTACTGGTTAGATCAGGTGCTTTGAGTATTCAAATTGATGACACAGTAAAACAATTGTCATCAAACGAATTAATATTGATTTCTTCAAAATCTTCATGTAAAGTTTTAAACTTTGATGACACACTACAAATTTACCTAGTATCATTTACTCATAAGTTTGTTTTTAAAAATAGTATAAAGAAACCTAATATTGGGTATTTTGAGCTTTTCATAACAAAATCTCTTCATAAAATTTCACTTAAAAGTAAAGAAACATCTATCCTTATTAAAACATTTAAAATACTAGAGGATAATAAGAAATACTCTAATAGACACATTTTTCAAAATGAAGTTCTGTTATTCACTTTTAATTTATTGTTATATGAAGTTGCTGGAATATATCAAACATATTCACATCATATAAAAGTAAAACACTCACGAAAAGAAAAGCTTGTCTTTCATTTTTTTACAATTTTAGAAATACATTACAAAGAACAGCACAATGTCAAATTTTATGCTAGTTCATTATTTATTACTGCTGGCCATCTTAACAAATCAATTAAAGATGTAACAGGTAAAACCGCTAAACAATGGATAGAAGAAGAAATCATTATAGAAGCAAAAAAAATGCTTCAAAATGATGATTTGACTATTTCAAGTATCAGTGAAGAATTACGGTTTAGCAGTCCTTCATTTTTTAGTAATTTTTTTAAGAAACATATTTCTATATCTCCATCAGAATACCGATCAAGGCTAATTCTTTAGAAAAGAAATTTCAAAAAAATATAGAAACTTAGGAAAGAAAACATATGGCATTTTTATAAGGAATAGTTGTTTCACTTTAATATTGTTAATTATGATACGATCCATTTACAGAGATGCTCTTTCGAGTATTCACAAACAAGAACAAAAAGTCAGCTTAGAATCAGCACACATAATTAATGAAGCTCATCATATGACTATTTTTCTTCGTGATTTATTATCTGAGGTAAAAAAGCTAGTACTAGAACATCGTTTTATTAATGAAAAAGAAGAAATTGAATTCTTTAAAAAAGTTAAGCCACAAATATTAGGAAAACTGATTTACTATAATAAAGTGTACAGAATAGAAATCTCCTGTCCTGTAAGTAATGGAAAATTATATCATAAATATTTTTCTAATGAATTGGAACTCTTAAAACAAGAATATAAAGAACATATTTATAATTCTGATTTTTATCGTTACTATCGTTCAGGGAGAACAGACAGAGATCATGACTTTTTTCAATTGGGAAAAGTTAATCTCAATATAGGAGTAAACAGTTTTGTCTTTGAAATAGACAACCATTTTTCTACCTATTACGACTATAAAATTGCTAGAATCATTGCCAACGAACTGCTTTATACTTATTTGCTTTCTAAAATAAACTTTGAAGATAATTCTAATCTAATCATACAAAATTCGGAAAATACTAAAGATGTATTTTGGACAGAATCTAAAAATGCTCTAATAGAATTGATTTATGCCCTTTATGTATCAGGAGCAATTTCGAACGGTAAAATAGGTATTCGAAAAATCAGTTTAATTTTTCAATTATTATTTCGCACAGAATTAGGAGATATTCATCACGCTTTCCATAGAATGAAAGACCGAGCTGGTAATCGGACACTTTTTTTAGACCAACTCAAGTCTTCACTAGAGCAGTATATGGATAAAGATTTATAGCATTTCTAAAAATCATATTTGCAAAAAATCTCTATATGCCAATATATACCAATTGGTAAAATTTATCTAACCAACTCTCTTATAACTTGAAAAATACATTAAATAAAGCTATTACTATTAGCTTTTCAAATTTCAAAAAAAAATAAAAAATCTGCATTTTCCATTGGTAAAACTTGGCAGACAATCCAAGTCAATCTTTACAACTTTGTATTTATAAAATGATACTAAATCAAAAGTTATGAATATTGACAGAATAGAATTTATAGCATGGATGGAACGAATTATGGAGAGATTAGACATTTTAAAAGACCACATAAATGCTTCTCAAAAACAACGAAGCAGTATCGATGGAGAAGAACTTTTGGATAATCAGGATTTGCTTCAAATGCTAAAAGTTAGCTCACGTTCCTTACAACGATATCGCTCCACAGGCAAGCTGCCTTATTATACAATAAGTGGGAAACTCTATTACAAACTATCCGATGTGCATCAATTTATCCGAGAAAGTTTTAATACTCCATTGGCAAGAATAAAGGACAAAAGCTGACAAATAATCCCACGTAAAGTCAAAGTGTAAACCGATTATAAGTACTCATTACTTTCGGATTTGTAAAGTATTAACAATCATTATTTATGAGTAAAAAGACAACGAATAAACAGGAAATCACTGAACAATTATCGGACATATTGTTGGTGTTGGATAAAGAAAAAATGAAAATCCAAGCTGTAAAAAGTATTGACGAAAAAGGAAAAATGGAAACCGTTGAACCCACGAAAAAAAACCAAAATCAGTTTATGCGAATCGACAAGCACGGCGATTTTCTTTCCAATTTCTTCTCCAACTTCGTAAGCCAACTAAAAAACCCTACCAAATTCTCGTTTTTCAACGGACCCGCAAACTTCGCCGTTGAAATAGCGGAAGAATTGCAAAGACGGGTAGATAATCCAACGCCAGAGAACAAAGATTTTTTTAAAAAAGCTGAGTTAAAAGCTGAACAAAAACAAGTAAATAAAAATAATATGGAAACAACACAAACAACACCAAAAACAAGTGAATACCACTTTAATCCCGAAAAGATTGATTGGGACACAATGAAAAACATTGGACTAAACAAGGAGTATCTTGAAAAAAGAAACCTACTTGAACCTTTATTAAAAGGCTACAAAACCAATGAACTTTTACCGATAGGCATTAATCTTGGTGGTTCTATCCTTCGCACAGATGCTCGCCTGTCTTTACAGCAAGGTGAAGATGGTAATATTATCGTGGCAATACACGGTATCAAAAAAGAACCTAACCTGCACTTTGAGTTCTTTGGTCATAAGTTTACAGATGAGGACAAGAAAAACTTGCTCGAAACAGGAAATATGGGACGTGTAGTTAATCTAATTAATTCTAAAACGAACGAACTAATACCGTCTATTATCAGTATAGACAGACTTACCAATGATATTATTGCCTTACGGACGGATTTTATTAAAATTCCAGATGAAATAAAGGGCGTAAAGCTAAATAATGATCAAAAGCAAACCTTAATGGAAGGCAAACCACTTCACATCGAGGGAATGATCTCCAAAAAAGGAACCGAATTCTCCGCTTCAGTACAGTTCAATGCAGACAAACGTTACGTGGAGTTCCTTTTTGACCGTAATAATTCCAACAGGCAAACCCAAAGTAACGGTCAAACTCAAAATAATCAGCAAAGCCAACCGCAGGAAGCTCCAAAAACATTCCGTGGTAAGGAACTGACCGATGAGCAACATAAGGATTTCAAAAACGGTCAAACCGTTTACATTGATGGATTGAAAGATAAAAAAGGGCAACCATATCAGGGTTATATTACTTTCAACAAGGAAACCGGAAAAACAAGCTTTGAGTTTCCTAATCAACATAAGGAAAGAATGCAACCAACCGAAGTCCATAAAACACAAACTGCTGTCAATTCGGAAGGTAAAACCAATGAGACTACCAAAAGTATTAAAGAACCTTTAAAATCCGAGCAAAAAAATCCAGTAAGTAAAAAACAGCAGGAGCAACAGGAAAAACCAAAAGAACCTGCTAAAACTAGAGGCAGAAAAATGTAATAACAAAACAGAATGAATTATGAAAGCGGTAATTGCAGAAAAACCAAGTGTGGCTCGTGAAATCGCCTATCTCTTAGGAGCCGTGGAAAAAAAAGAAGGTTATCTTCAGGGAAACGGTTATTGTGTTACCTGGGCATTGGGTCATCTTGTAGGATTGGCAAAACCGGAAGATTATGGAATTTCAGGATTCCAAAAAGAATCTTTACCGATATTGCCAGATCCATTTTTACTGACGATTAGAAAAGTAAAAAAAGACAAAAGTTATACTGATGATATAGGTGCATTAAAACAACTGAAAGTAATTGAACAGGTCATCAACAGCTCAGATAGCATCATTGTTGCTACCGATGCCGGACGTGAAGGTGAATTGATATTCCGTTATATTTATGAATATCTCAATTGCAATAAGACTTTTGAACGCTTATGGATTAGTTCGCTTACTGAAAAAGCAATCAAACAGGGATTTGAGAACCTGAAACCCAGTAGTGATTTTGACGGATTGTATAAAGCCGCACAAGGTAGAAGCCGTGCTGACTGGTTAGTAGGAATTAATGCTTCACAAGCATTGAGTATTGCCGCAGGCTTCGGGGTTTATTCATTGGGCCGGGTACAAACACCTACATTAGCTTTAATCTGTAAAAGGTTTTTGGAGAACAAAAATTTTACTGTACAAACCTATTGGCAAATCCAATTGGAACACTGCAAGGAATTTTTAGATTTTAAAAGTCTTTCCAAAAATAAATGGAACGATAAAAAACAGGCAGACGAAACACTAAAATCCATCCTACGAAACGAAACAGCTGTTGTAACAGATATAGAAAATAAAATTGTTACCGAGCAGCCACCGCTTTTATTTGACCTAACGGGATTGCAGAAAGAAGCCAATAAAAGACTGGGGTTATCGGCAGAAGACACCTTGTCTGTTACCCAAAATTTATATGAAAAAAAATTCATTACCTATCCGAGGACAGGAAGTAAATACATTCCCGAAGATGTATGGCAGGAAATTCCCGGACTTATAAGGGCATTGGAAAGCCGTACTTCTGTGAAAGAGGCTGTGTCCAAAATAAAATATGTACGTCTCAACAAACGTATCGTTAACGATTTAAAGGTAACCGATCACCACGGTTTATTGATAACGTATAAAATCCCTTCCGCATTATCAGCAAAAGAAAATGCAATCTACGATATGATTGCTTTTAGATTGTTGGAAGCTGTTTCGAAGGCTTGTACCAAAAAAATAACCGATATTGTTTTACAGTCTTCTGCTATTGATTTTGGGATGAAAGGGATCAAAATACTTGAACTAGGATGGCGTGCTGTTAAAAGTAACTTTTCAGATGAAGACAACGAACCGGTTCAGGAGCTACCTGAACTAAAAACAGGTGATGAACTGAAAATTAAAAATGCCGTAGTTTTGGAAAAGAAAACTAAACCGCCAGTTCTCTATACTGAAGCTGGTCTATTATCCGCAATGGAAAATGCCGGAAATCAAATTGAAAATGAAGAAGAGCGGAAAGCTCTACAAAATATCGGTATCGGTACTCCAGCTACAAGGGCAGCAATTATCGAAACATTGTTTACCCGAAATTATATACAAAGAGAAAAAAAATTACTTATTCCGACCGAAAAAGGATTACAGGTTTATATAATTGTCAAAGACAAAAAAATCTCTGATGTGGCAATGACAGCCGAATGGGAACTGGCTTTGCAGAAAATAGAAAACAACGAAGCCGATGTTTATGTTTTCCAGAAAAAAATGGAAGACTATGCTGCTTCAATTACTCATGAACTACTACAAACTTCCAATACCAGAGAAAACCTGCCAGAACTCATTTGTCCAAAATGCAAAAAACAGCGGTTGATTATCAGAGATAAAATTGTTAAATGTCCTGATGAAATATGTAATTGGATACAATTTAGAAATATTTGTGATGTACAAATAAGTATAGCAGATATCGAAAGTCTTATCAATAAAGGTAAAACCTCCTTAATAAAAGGAATGAAAGCTAGATCTGGAAAAAGATTTGATGCCTATATTACCCTGAACAACAAAGCGGAAACTATCTTCGAATTTGAAAAATAACTTTAACACAGTAGAATTATAAGTTATAGACTAAATATATAAAAACTGTAATAATTAAAAAATATAAAACCATTTAATCATTATTTTTCAGGTTTTCAAAAAAGGTTAAAATAGAGATTAAGTGTAAGATTAAAAACCACCCAATCCACGTATACAAATGCCACAATCTGAGAACAGATAGTGTCATTTTTTACTTGTAAGAAAGTGTCTCGCCTTATTATTTATTGGGATTTCCTCCACCGCTATACCTTTTTTCCTTTTATCTACTAAATATCCAAGGAAGACAGCAAAAAACGTAATAACCTGATTAGCAATCGCTTTTTAAAGAACTTGCATATGTTCCTCTCTTTTTTCTACTGGAGTTACTATCTATAGGTTATTAGTTTTTTAAAGAAACAACACTATTAAATACTTCTTATAAATCTATATTTACTGAGGTATCAATAAAGGATAAAATAGGAATTAAGTGTTCTATTAAAGTCCAATCTACACATTGCAATAAAAAAACTTTTTGTATTCTCTATTTTTATAAATTTGCACCAACTAGTTTCATTGGTTCGATGTGTTCTTTAAAATTCTGGGGTTCAAAATTTATAAAATAGATGAAGAAATATATTTTGTTTTACTT
>DIUJ01000052.1:1669-6166 GCA_002422315.1 Bacteroidetes bacterium UBA6161 | reverse complement strand
AGTTAAATACTACTGATCCGAATCAGCCAAGTTCCTCTTTTACACCTACTTCTTTAGGCAAATTTAGTACAACATTAAATACCCCCAAATCTGCTTTTGGAGACCATTCTAGAATCAGTTTTTCTAGTAAAACGAAAGGAGAGACTAATTATGAGGGTAGCGGCGATATTAATTGGAATATGGTTGGGAACGGAGCTATGACTATTACCGGAGGGGCTTTGGCCACTGTTGGTGGAGTTGCGGCAAGTTACACAGGCGTAGGAACGCCTATGGGAGTTTCTTTAGCAATTTCAACAGGTATACCTGCGATGGGTCTTGGTGCAGGTATGATGGTAAATGGATTTAGAGGTGGTAATAAAGAATTACCAGGAGGTGTTGTTGAAACTTTAGACAGGGGGATGGGTGGGGCTGGGACTGTAGGCCAGATATTTGACATAGGATTGGGAGGACTACCAAAGACTTTATTAGAAACAACAATGATGGGCTACGGATTATATAACTCAAATTTAGGACAAATGATGATGACACCACCAGTAGGTTGTAATTATATTCCTCAAATAGCGCCTGCAGATAATACACGTGTTGTTTTACCTCACATAACTCGACAATAATGAAAGCTTTCAAATTTTTAAATAAACAAGACAGCAAGAAATATACATTTGTTTCCATATTTGTGGCTTTTTTTGCAACCATAGTGCTCTCAAAGTTAGAGATTAAGGTCAATAAGCACATTTTGTACCTTTTGGGTTCTATCTTTATGTTTATTTCTACAATGATGTTGATAAAAAAGCTAGTAAGGGAATTGAGGAAATATTAATTGATGAAGATTCTTTTAAAATTTACTTTTTCAATAAAATGAAAAAAAGCGTAGTAATAAAAAAATACGAAATATGCTTTAATGTTGAAAACGATAAAATAGTATTTAAAAATCAGAAAACAGGAAACTTCATAGGTATGGCTTTTAAGAAAATGATGGAAGATCCTTCGAAATGGGAGGATCTTGTTGGGTCTATTAATTAAAAAGAAACGACTTTGGTTTTTTTCAATATCTTAGAACTTCTTGATAAATATTGCAACAGCGGTTATTCTCCCCTTCTCTCTCGCATCTTATGATTGAGCTAACAACCGTCTCTGCGTTTTTAATAAAAATGCTTTTGATACATTCAAAAAAGCGTATTTTCAAAATTTTTTCACTACCTTCGCTTTATGTTCTCTACCCCGAAAAATAACAATCCTGCATCGAATACTTTTGGGAGTATAATGGTGAGTGTTTCCAAGGGGGAGTATAGGTATGGGTTTCAAAATCAAGAGAAGGATGATGAGCTGAAGGGTGAAGGAAATTCTGTTAATTTTGCATTGAGAATGCACGACCCAAGATTGGGTAGGTTTTTAAGTATTGACCCATTAGCTAAAAACTTTGCAGGTAATTCCCCTTATGCTTTTTGTCAAAATAGAGTTATTGATGGAAGGGAATTAGAAGGTGCGGAGTATGTGCATTACTATGTATTTTTAGAGGGCGATGGTAAGACTTTGATACAAAATGTAAAAGTTGAAGATTTTAGAGGTATGTCAAACGAGCAATTGCAAAGAACACATGGCATGGGCTCTTCAAAATTTTATAAAAAGTATTCGGAATCATTCGGAAAGCTAGGTCGCGGAGTTAAATACAGTTATTTTATTAAAGACTCTAGAGATGGAAGATTTATAAGCGGTGGTTCTTCTTTTAAAAAAAGTGGTGGTGCATTTAGTCATGGGCTTTATTATGGGGCCGGAGGTCCTTCTCAACAGGGAGATAGGACTCATGTTCCACCTGGTTCAACTGACAATAATTTTACTTATAGCGAAGAACCTATTGATGAAGTTGATGCGTTAGCTCGGACACATGATATGGCATATGATAATGCTCGGGTAAAAGATTTTTATTCAGACCCAGCAGGTCTCGCTGCAGACATTGCCTTTGTTCAAGGACTTGAAACATATATATCAAATGCTTCAAAAGAAGGGTACAAAGATGCAATTACGGGGCGTGCTCCTAGTAGCGAGGCTATAAAGTCTGCTAATATTGCGATAACCTCTTTTAAAATACTTATTGCTAATAAAGTTGATAATTTAATAAAACAACAGTCTAATAACGCGGAAGAGAAGAAATAATGGATAAGAGAAGAAAAAAAGTTGTTATTGGTAGTGCTGCTCTTACAATAATTTACTCTGTTTTAAGTTATTTTTTGGTGTTTTATTATAGTGGTATTTTTAGTGCTATCTTTTGCTTTCCTTTTATCATAGCTTTTTTACTTGGCTTTGGTTTTAGTTCCCTTTTGGGTTATTTATCCGTAATCTTAGTTTTTTTCTTAATCTGGTATTTACTCTTTTTATTAATTAGTCGTATTTTGAAATAAAAAAACCCCGAATTAAGGGCTTTTTCTCTTTTAGGTAGTCTTCTCTTTCCGGGCCATACAATACCCAAAAACATTTAAATTGATATTTTCAAAAAAGCGTGTTTTCAAAACTTTTTCCCTACCTTCGCTTTATGCTTCCCTCTCCAAAAAACAACACATTTACAACATATCCTTTTGGTAGTATAATGGCTAGTGTNNAGCTGAATGGTGAAGGAAATTCTCTGGATTTTGGAGCAAGGATTTATGATAGTAGATTGGGGAGGTGGATGAGTGTGGATCCGTTGGCGCATACTTATCCTTCACTTACGCCCTATCACGGAATCGGGAATAATCCTATCCTCTTTAAAGATATAGATGGGAGAAGATTACTTTTGCCATATAGAAGTGATGATGGTGCGGAATGGAGCAAGTTTAAAGCTATTTCTGAAAGTAGATTTGATGGGCTTGTTACTATTACTAGAGAAAGAATGGAGACAGGCAGAACAAGAACTGACCTTATAAATGGGAAACCTGTGATAATAAAGGAGGAGTATTGGGAAGTGAAAATGAATTATAATGAAGATGCTATTCATGGCGAAGCGTTAAAGAGACTAAAAGAAAAGGAACTTGATGCAACAACAGACCTGATTGCAAATGAAAAAGGCAAAATTAAAGAAGATTTAGAAAAAGACTATGCATATAGTACTTTAAATAAAATGACCAATAAGACAGATGAAATTCATGCAAAATTTAATTTGTTTGACAAAGGGTATGATATTGGCTTGTTTGCAGGGGATAATTCTGGAGTCCAACAAATTAATGTGGGGATTTTGTCTCAAATCCTAAGTAAAAGTAAAGGCTTATCATTTAATATTTTGTTTCATGAGATAAGCGAAGGTTTTGAATATGCAGCCCAAAAAAAAATTGGAGGTAATTTATCTTATGCCCACAGTCACCTAAAAGCAATAGAAAACCAAGTTGAAGATTTAAATAGTAAAAATAGTAACGGGGTAGTATGGATAAACCATAAAATAACTTCAGCATTGGATAATAATTTACCGATTCAAAGCAATTACAATATTGAAGTAACCGTTTATAGTAAAAATAGCGATGGTAATTATTTAAAAAGTACAATAACTGCAAATATTCTTAATGGCAATATAAGTGGTAAAATGGAAAAGACAAACAATCCTATATCATCTCGAGAATATAATAATGAAAAAAAGAGTCAGATATCCAATGCCAAGTCAAATTAGAATAATTTGTTTTGTTTCTATTTTATTTATTACCTGTAAAGGATTAAACTCTAATAAAAGTAGTAGTACTATTAACCTAATTTTTCCATTACATAAAGGAAGCCATGGACTTAACCAGAAGATACTTTTAAATAAAAAGAGTCAAAAGTATTTTAAAAAAGAAAAAATGACGCTCAGAGAATTTTTCATACACTTACATGATTCCTCTTTGTATGTTAGTGAGCCGTATTGGCATATTCTATTTGAGTCTATTGAGTTAAATATGAACATGAAACGCTGTGTTTTTCAAGAACAAAATATGTTATTTGAAACGGAGCCTTCTTCTTATTATTATAACTCAAAAAATTGTAACCCATTAGATACAAATAACTATTTGATGAGAATAGACCTTTGGAGGATTATTAACCATTATGGCATAGAAAAACAACTAGATACTTATGTAAAACAATTGAGATATCTTTGGGAAACAAATGATTCTATTAAAATTATAGAGTTTGAAAATTTGATTTGCATGCCTATGAGTGACTTTAAAAAAGGAAAAAAAATGGTGTGTAAATTAGAAGACGCTTATAATTTATTACTACCAAGATCACCAAATAATAACAATATAGGCTGTTGTGATGAAAGGGGTGAAAGACTAAAAGAACTCAATGAAAAATACAAATGGGAAAGTAGTTTTTGGTATAGGTTAGAAGAATCCCGAAAGTATTTCCCACATTAATATTGGAAAGATAATCCTCCACTTTTTCCCTACCTTCGCTTTATGTTCCCTACCCAAAAACATACCAGCTCCGCACAGAATACGTTTGGGCGAATTGCGAAACCACAAATCTATGATTTGGCATCGTATACTTTTGGTAGTATAA
>DIUJ01000052.1:0-1647 GCA_002422315.1 Bacteroidetes bacterium UBA6161 | reverse complement strand
ATTTATGACAGTAGATTGGGGAGGTGGATGAGTGTGGATCCGTTGGCAGGGATACAACCGGGTTGGTCAGTGTATAAATTTGGCTTAAACAATCCAATCATATTTATTGATCCTGAAGGGAAAACAGAGTTTTATTATAATAGTAAATGGATAGGATCAGATGGGTTAAATAATAATTTAGTTGCAAAAGTCTCTGAAGTTAGATTATATAAGGCAATTTATAAGGCAACGAAAAGAGGGTTATTTGTTGATAATCAAACCATAAATAATGGTGCAGAAAATAAAAATGGAATGTTAATTATTAATAAAGATGTGTTAAGATATTCATTCGAGATGCTAAATCTTTCTTTAACGAAAGAAGGTGAAAAAGGAGAGTTTGGGAGAACACTAATCAAGGAAGGAGAAAACTACACTGAGGTTGGTGAGATTCAATATAAACCAGGTGGTACTACAAATTTGCCAGAAAATGGATCTGTTTCAATTCATTCACATCCAACTGGAATTCGAAAAAATCAAAAGGGTGAAAATGAATATTCAAAAGCTAATGAACCTTCTGAAAAAGACAAAAATGCATTTTTAAACTTTGACACGAATATAATAGTTGGTCTAAATGGAGGGATTTATTACACTAAAGACGAATTTGGCAATACCTCAATTGATAAAAGCGAACGATATCCTGCAATAAATATATTTGACCGAAATACACAATTTCTAGGAGAAGTTGATAAGAGTGAAGCCGAAAATATGCTTTCAGGAAACAGAGGTAAATTAGGCGAGAAATTTGAGATAAAACAGAAGAAAAATGAAAAGTAAGCATATAATCAAACTATTCTATTTATTGTTCTTTTTACTTCACCAAGCTTTGCAAGGCCAAACAGCCATAGGTCTTGAATTTACAGGGACCCAAAAACAATTTAAAGAAACAAAAAAAATTCTCAAAAGCCATGTAGTATATTTTAATTTTTCGGATAGTTTTATAAAGATTGATTTTATAAAAAAAGACACTATTTATATTCCAAGTATTTATGTTGACAATAGAAAAAATGATGACTTTATTCTTATTAAGCTAGTAAGTCATAAAAGATGCTATTACTCTTTGTTATCGATTGACTTTTGTAGCGAAATGAAAATTAAAAATATCTTGATGTATAGAATCCCGAAAAAAATACATTTGTTTGGCAGGTGTTTTGTAATGTTTAAATCAAAAGACTTGGCTAGTGAAATTTCTTCAGAAGTTAATCAATCAAAAATATATATACCAATTTACATGATACCATGTAAACTTTATAATGGTGAGTTTGAAGAAAAGACAAAGAATAAAATGAATTAAGATAGTCCAGTTTTAAATGAAGGGGCTTAAAATTTCAAAGCGTACCAAATACTATATTTTCCCTACCTTCGCCTTATGTTCCCTACCCCCAAAAATAACTTATTTACAACATATACTTTTGGTAGTATAATGGTGAGTGTTTCCAAGGGGGAGTATAGGTATGGGTTTAATGGAATGGAAAAAGATAATGAGCTAAAAGGTGAAGGAAATTCTTTAGATTTTGGAGCAAGAATTTATGACAGTAGATTGGGGAGGTGGTTGAGTGTGGATCCGTTGGCGAGGTTACAGCCGAGTTGGTCAGTATATAAGTCATTCAA
>DIUJ01000043.1 GCA_002422315.1 Bacteroidetes bacterium UBA6161 | reverse complement strand
ATTTTAGGGTGAATTGGGCTACTAGGAACGCTATTTTTTGTTCGATGGCTTCTTGGGTTTGTAGCTCATTTAAGAATTGAAATTGTGGGTTTTCTTCGGTGAAATCTTAGTTGAAGTAGTAGCCAATATCAGCTTTGAACCTATCGGAATAGGCGTTGGTGGATTGGTGCAGGAGATGTTTGAGGTGGAGGATTTTTTGGAGGTGGGTTATTGCAATTGCTTGATTATTTTATCAACACAAACATCTAAATTTTTTATTATTTCTTTATCCCAAAAACGTAAAATTATCCATCCGTTTCTAGATAGAAATTCATTTACTTCTTTGTCTCTTTCTATATTTCTTTCAATTTTTTTATACCAAAATTCTTGATTACTTTTTATATCCTTTTTTCTGATATGCCAATCTTTTCCATGAAAAAACTCGCTATCTACAAAAACAGCGAGTTTATATTTTTTAAACGTTAAATCAGGTTTTCCAAAAACGGTTTTGTTGTTTTTTCGGTATCGATAACCTAGGTGCCATAATGCTTTACTTAACATCACTTCCGGTTTGGTGCCTTTGCTTTTGACGGCACGCATGTTTTTGGAACGTTGTGATGGAGTATGGCGGTCCATTTTTATTTAAATCTTATCTGTATATTAATTTTAAATTTCAATTTTTCGTTTTCCTCATATAACCACCCATAGTAAAACTTTTTTGTTCCTTTAGTTGTTCTTGCAGTGCCAGGAAAGCTTTCTTCTTCTCCAGTTGAAGGTTGTTCAAAAACAGTATTTTTAAGCAAGTATTCCCTAAAGAGATTAAAATCATAGATATGGAAACAAACAACATCACCATCATCTTTTGCAATTATTATACCGCCAGTAGTATCATAAATTCCATTCCAAGGTGTTTCCGATGTCATACCCATGGCACACTCAGCAAGTAATTTTTTTAATTTGTATTCATAAAGTTTTTGCTCTACAGTTTCTCCATTATAAAAATTTAACGGATCTCTTTGTTCTAGTTTTTGAGCAACATTATAAAGTGAGGAATCTCTTTCAGTCCATCTATATAAGAGTGCGAATGCAAGAATTTCAGGTAAATCTCCGTCAATCATTTTTAAATTTCTCCAAAACTGTTTTGATTGTATTTCACTAAATTCAAGAGAAATTCCTAATTCGTTTAATTTTTGTAAACGATCTGTAATCTTGGAAATTTTACCTAAGGGTTTGTATGTTTCGGCATTAAAATTAATTACATTTAGTGTTGAAATTTTATCAGCTTCATAAATAAAATTATTGCCAGGACCAGTATTTAGTAGTGTTGAATCTCCTCCTAAGAATGATTTTATACTAAATCCTAAATCAGTTTCAGTAGCTAAACGATAATCGTAAATTCTGAGTTTAATGTCTGATTTGCTTGTAACAAGAGCTGTAAGTTTGTTTATTTCTGTTTTTTGAAAAAAATCATTACAACTTTCTATTTCAAAACTTTTTCCAGAACCATTTATTATGCCATTCAACAAAACTGCAGTATTCGATTTAAAATAATCAATACTAAGAGTTTGTATTAGTTCCCTTTTATTATTGTTTATTCTATATAATGAAATGTTTTCATTTCTTTCGAATTCTAGAGTTGAAGATGATTCTTCTCTATACGCCTTTATTATTTCGTAATATTTATTTTCATCTTTTTCAAGATTCATATCAGATTGAAACAGCTTTCCTTCTGATAATAGCTTTACAAATACGTATAATTCACTCCATTCTCCTTTGTTACCCTTAATTATAGCCATTCTGTAATTGAATTAATAATTTTTTCAGCAGTAGCTTGAATAGCCGGAACAGCAACTGAGTTGCCAAATTGTTTATAAGCAGATGCATCAGCTACCGGAATAATATAATTATCTGGGAACCCCTGCAATCTCGCCCATTCTCTGGGTGTCATTTTTCTTATTCCTTCTCTGTTTACCTCTCCAGTAATTTTTGTTACGGGATTGTAATCAGTTATTCTGTCATCATATACTAAATTTCTTTCTCTTCCCATTCCACCACATACTATTGCATTTGCAATGCCATCGTTAGGAATAATTTCGTAACCAAATCCGTTTCCTTTATTAGCATGTCTCGCTTTATGATTTTTTAATGTGTTTAAATAAGTTGTTGATAAATAGTATTTTGTTGATACTACACTTTCTTCAAGTACATCCTCTAAAACAGGATTGTCATCTATAGAATCAGGATAATTAAATTGAGTAATTCCTAAATCTTTTCTGAAACCAACTATGAATATTCTTTCTCTGTTTTGAGGAACTCCAAAATTCTTTGCATTCATGATTTGGGGTTCAGGAACATAGTAATCCAAATCTTCCCTTAAAACATTTAAGATCGTAGCTAATGTTTTTCCTTTATCGTGGTTTCTAAGTCCTTTGACATTTTCCAAAAAAATTGCTTTTGGTTTTTTTCTTTTAATAATTTCAGCAACATCAAAAAAGAGAGTACCTCGTGTATCTTCAAACCCTCCTCTTTTTCCTGCTATTGAAAAAGCCTGGCAAGGAAAACCGGCACATAAAACATCAAAATTATCAGGGATAAAGTTTTTGGTTTGTTCCTTTGTTATGTCGCCAAACGGAACCTCGCCGAAATTAGCACGATAAGTTCTCTGTGCTTCTTTGTCCCATTCACTTGTGAAAATACACTTACCTCCAAGGTTTTGCATAGCTAGTCTGAAACCTCCTATTCCGGCAAATAAATCTATGAATTTGAATTTGTAATTTTCAGGAGTAGGGAAAGGAACGTCATTAACTTCAAACAGTAATTGTTGTATAGCTGAATCTTGAACAAGGTTTAATTTTTCTTCGGCATTTTTATATTCAATAATTTCATCTATAAATTTTAATGCTTCTTTCTTGAAATGTTTTGCCACACCATTTTCAATATTATGAAGATAATGTGTGATAACAGCTTTTTTTACATTCAGTGATTCAGGTTCAAAAATTTTAATTTTAAATCTTCTACCATCAAACTCCTCAATCGATATTTTCTCCTTCATTTTCATTTTTTAAAAATTTTATCAGTAAAGAATCCTAAAAAATCAGATTCTAAGGCGGTTATTATTTTTTCCATTATGGTTATGGAAACATTTCTTTTTCCTTTTTCGATGTCAGAAATATAATTTCTGTCCACATTGGAAATATTGGCTAAATGCTCGATAGACATGGACTTTTCCTCTCTAAGCGTTTTGACTTTTTGTCCAAATTTTTCTTTGATATTCATGTTTTTAAAATTATTGTTATGCCTACAATTGGCCCGCCTACAATTGTAAGCATGGCTTTTAAGTTATTAACTATTTTAAGTGAATTGTTTTATGGGATGGCTTTGCCTTTTATAACAGCATTGTTGATTAGTCTTATGTGATTCCTCCTTTCGTCAGATGACATACTACTTCACAACAGTGCCAAAAAAAACCCAACTTTCGTTTGGGTTTGTGAGGTGTATTTGTTTAATATGCAATCGGCTTATCTGTCTTCAGCGGAATTTTAAAATGTGTTTTTACGAAGGCCTTCATTTGTTCGGTAGTCATTTTATCGGCTTCGAGGGTTTGGATGTAAAGGTTGTTGCATTCGGGGTTGGCTTTGATGAGGTCAAACAAGGCGGTTTTGGCTTGGGTTGGTCCAAAAAGTACGGCTTCGTCATAGTCTTTAACCAGAAGCAGTAAATCATTGTAGAAGGCTTGGTCGGTTTGGTTTTTTTCGTTGTGGATGGGGCTTTCGCTACTTGCTTCCCCTTTTTTCTTAATTGGTAGGTAGAAGTTGGACTCCATAGAGGTGAGGAGAAATTCGCCGGTGGCGTTTTCGTAAATTTGGGCACTGGTGTAATCCATCC
>DIUJ01000065.1 GCA_002422315.1 Bacteroidetes bacterium UBA6161 | reverse complement strand
AATTACTTTAGCAGTTCCTGGTTTTATATAAGCACCAAAGGTGCGAAATACCTAGCATAGCCTGACAGGGCTATGAAATAAAACAAAATTGCACTAAAGCGCCAAAGGTGCGAAATTAGTGAAGCGTTTTGCATTCTAATAGCTCACTCGCAAGATGCGAGCGAAAGCGGTGCGTTTTGACTTGAGAGAACCCAACATTAAGGGAAAAAGATTACGAAATTAGTTTTAAGAAAATTTCTTCTACCTTAGCAGGGTGACGGTACCAAAACTCCTTACTAGTTCCTTGTGAAGTCCAGCGCAAGTTATTTTGTATAAATAAACCCCTTCGGCTACTGGTTTGCCTTTAAAACTACCATCCCATGCTTGGTGCAGGTCGGTGGTTTCAAATATTAGCTCTCCCCATCTGCTGTATATTTCCATCTTAAAATTCCTAGCGTAGGCTACCCCGTGCACCTTAAATAGGCCATTGTGCTCATCTGAATTGGGGCTAAATGCACTGGGCACAAAAGGAGTGTTTTTGGGCAATCTGTATATTTCTTTTAGCTGTGAATTTTCACAACTATTGGAATCTGTAACTGTTAAAATTACAGTTTGATACCCAGTGTCGGAATACAAAACCTTGGGATTTTGCATGCTGCTAAGTATCCCCTCCCCTAGTTCCCAAGAGTAAGAAAATGGCTTTGTGCCCTTAGTGGAATCATAGAATTGAAATTCGGTGTATTGCAGGGAATCCATGGTTTTTTCGAAAGAAAAGTCTACTATAGGCAATGCCTGTACTTTTGCAATGGCATTTTTGGACATGGTGTCGGTGCAACCATACAAAGAGCTAACTACAAGACTTGCGCTATATTCTCCAGGCGATTGGAAAACATGCCCAAAAGTGGAGTCTGAATATACACTGCCATCGCCCAATAGCCACGAATAACTCTGTATAGCCCCGTCCTTAGAGTATGGCATGGCTATAAATGTATTTTCTGTATTTAAACAAACGGTATCTACAGCAAAATCTGCACTTGGATTTTCATATACCCCAAGCAACTTGGCAAAACTATCCCTACACCCTCTGTCGCTAGTAGAAATTAATCGCACAGTGTATTCTCCATAGTTGCTAAAAATGTAGCTAGGCACAAAGGAAAACAAAGTGCTACCATCTCCCATTTGCCATTCATGGCTTGCAATAGTCCCATTTTGAATTTGGGTACTGTTCACAAAATCAAATTGGCTACCCGACTGACACAAGGTACTGTCCGAAACCGAAAATTGGGCAACAGGCATAGGAAAAACTTCCACTCTTTGCGAACTAGAGTCTATGCAATTGTTTTCTGATTTTACGAATAGTTTAACACTGTACCAACCCGCCTGAGAAGCAGAAAAAGAAGGAGACACGGCATTGGAAGAATCTACAGTATGGAAAAACCATGTATAAGAAAGGCTGCCGCTGTCTATATCAGACATATTGTTAGTTACAAAACTGTTGTTTCGCAAACACATGGCGGTATCTGCAATACTAAACAAAGCACGGGGCATGGCATGAACCACTACATTGTTGGAGAATGAATCTGCGCACATTTTTTCACTTATGGCCTTCAATCGGATAGTATATACCCCATGAGTAGGGAAAGAAAAGGAGGGGGTCTTGGAATGCGAACTATCCAAACCAGCAAAATCCCATTCATAGCTTAGGGTGTGGTAAGGTATAGCAGTTTTGTTTTCAAACAAGAATTTGTTTCCCGACAAACACTGCATGCTATCCCTAGCACCAAAAAAAGCTACGGGCATTGGAAAAACCTCCAATTGCTTGGAAAATGTGTCGGCACAATTGTGTTTGCTGTTTACAATTAATGTGCTAGCATATTTCCCAAATCTAGTATACGCATGTACCGGACCAGTATCGTTTGAAATAGTAGAATCTTTAAAATCCCATAGAAAATCCAACTCTCCATAAGCTATAGAACTTTGATTTACGAACTGAAACATATTACCTTCCAAACACTGAGAAGAATCTATCACTGTAAAAGAAGCACTTGGCATAGGGTATATTTCCACCTTCTTCACCAAAGTATCGGAGCACAAATTGGACGACCGCACTTGAAGCCCGATAGTATAGATGCCATGAGTTGAAAAACTATAATCCAAATCCTTTGAACTGGATTTAGCAATAGAATCTATGGTCCAAGTATAGTCTAAACTGTCGGAACTGGAAATATTGGAGGTATTTATAAAGTTAAAACTATTGCCAAGTAAACACAAAGCAGTGTCTGACCTTGAAAAATTGCTTTGGGGCATTGAAAAAACTTCAACTTCTATGCTTGTAGTATCTGCACATGCAAAAGGGGTTTGGATAGCAAAATTTACCTTGTACTTTCCGGGAGCATTGTAAGAAAAGGTAGGATTAAATACATTCGAAGTTTCCCCATTTCCAAAATCCCAAAAAGGATTACCCAAAACAGAAGAATCTTGCACTGTACTTGATTGTTGGAAATTAAACAAGTTGTCTTTGAAACATAAAGAACTATCCAAAGCAGAAATTTTAGCCATGGGCATAGGTTTGGTTTCAGTTTCTCTATAAAAAGTATCCATACAAAGGGAGGATGATACTGCTACCAAGCGAACCAAATGTCTCGCTATTTTACTATACGAATGTAAAGGACTCTCTAAAACTGAACTATTGCTATCTCCAAAATCCCAAAGGTAGAACAAAGTATCAGGACCAAAAATGGAGCTTTTTTGAGTAAAAACAAATTCATTTCCCTTAAAACACAGAATAGAATCGGATACATCAAAATCTGCTTTTGGCATTGGGAAAACCTCTATTAACCTTGTGGTGGTATCCGCACAGCTATAGTTGGAACTAGAGATTAGCTGCACTGTAAATTTCCCGAAACTTGCATAAGAAAGCTGCACCTTAGACCCCGAGTCTTGAAAACCATTCCCAAAATCCCAGTTAAACCCAATCGGACTATTGTCTGCTATACTTGCATTCTCCTCAAAATCAAATTTGTTACCTAACAAACATAACGCGGAATCAGAAACTTCAAAAACACTTTTAGGCATGGGATATACTTCCACCATTTTCTGTATGGTATCGGCACAGTTTTCCGGAGAAAAAACTTGCAGGGTGATGGTTTTTTTCCCAAAATCAGAAAAAACAAAAGAGGTAGAATACAAATGGGAAGTATCTAAATTGTCGAAATCCCAAATGGCCCTCAATGTTTGGTTTGATTTGATCGTACTTTGATTCACAACACCAAAATTGTTGCCAAGCAAACACATTGCAGTATCGGAAACAGAAAATTGAGCAGAGGGCATTGGGTTAATCTGCACTTGAATGGAAGCGGTATCTTTACATCCTTTTATAGACTCTGCAACCAACTTAAAATCAAATACCCCATCTTCTAAAAACTGATATTTTACCGCAATACTATCGCTATAGAAGGAGTCTTTTACCAACCACTTATACTTTAAAAAAGTAGAATCTATCATTTGAGACAAATTAGTGGCAATAAACATATTTCCTCGCAAACACTGCACACTATCGTTTAAACTGAATGCAGGGCTAGGATTGGGATAAAGAAAGAAATTTTTAATCACAGAATCTCGACAGGAATTTGCAGCCACTGCAAGTAATTTTACTGTTTGTGTTCCAAAGCCTGGGAAAGTTTTGCTTAAAATATTCTTACTCGTGTCTTTCGTTTGGTTTGTGAATGTCCAGCTATTAGAAAAGGCCAAATTAGAGACAATGGAAGAGTTATTTACCAAGTCTATTTGGTTGGTTTTTTCGCAACTATCGCTTTTACTAATAGTAAAATCTGCCTTTATTGGAGGTCTTCTTACGTGAATAGAATCCGAAGAGAATCTTTTTAAAACCACACTCGAATTTTCACAATACACTGTTTTACAAAGCAGAGGAGCCACATTTCTTTTGAAAAAAGCATCCACAATAAAACTACCCGTATCCGTAAAATTTTGTTTAAATTTTATTTCAAAAACCGAAATAGAGTCTACTACAACTGAGGTATCCATAACTACTTTTACCAACCAATTGTTGTTCAAATCTTTTTCTACCAAATATTTGCAAGAATCGCAATTGCTGTTTTTAGTAAAAAAACTGTCCCCTAAGTTCAAAACTTTATTTACCCTAAGAATCATGGTATCTCCTATACCAAACTTTTCGAAATAAGGTGTAATTTTGGTTTGAATCTTAAAATCATCTCCACATTGCACTACTTTTTTGGAAGGCAATACTTCCAATTTAATATCCCCAGAAAACACTATGCCATTTAAATCCAAGGCACTACTTATGGCAGTAAACCCATTCCCAATCACATTTTCTCCGCATGGAGACTTCGCATAAGCATTGGCAACCAAGGATAGACCAGAAACAAAATTACAATTTATACTAAAGGGAACCGAAACCCGCACATTTCTCTGGGCCGTATTTGTAGTATTTTTCAACCCCGGAATCCCCTCTTGTTTGATGGTAGGGATAGCATCTAAATTAATTGTTGCTTTCCCATTCTGAACACTTGCTAAGGTTTTATAAAAAGAACCCGACCCTGCAGGATATTCAAGAATTACAGAGTCTAAAATATCTATACCACCTGCTACTTCAAACTCTACATAAGGAGAATACACAAAAGCTGCATTTGCATTGTTAAAATCCAGCACAAAAGTATCAGCGCTACAAATAGTGAACTTTGTTTTCTTAAATGGAAGAAAAGCAAGTTGTATTTCACTGTTATCGGGAACAAGTTTCAAGAAAATACTATCAAGACCGCATACAGCATCCGCCGGGCTTGAAGGGAAATCTTGACAATTCCAACCAATTTGTACTTTTATACTGTCGGAATTGCACGCATTAAAATTGGTAAATAAATCTAAATCTAAGAATTGCCCAGATAACAAACCAGCCTGACTTATTTTAAACCAAGAGTTCACAGAATCTATCTGTATCAACTCTAATTTTTGTCTTGGGCTAACCAAAAATACGCTATCCACTTTAATTTTACTGTTGCCAGTTATTCTACCCCAAATAAAAGGGGTTGAAGCTTGGCTATTGTTTGTGATTCTCAGCGATAAATTTTCTTTGTTTTGGGTTGCCAATTTGTTCAAAGAATTATTTACCAACCTAATAGCACCCTTGTTTACGTGAATTATTTGTCTTTTTGCGTTTAATATATCCCCCTCAAACTGACTTGGATAAATGCTATCTAATCCAAACTTATAGAAAAAATCTTTGGCATATATAATAGTTTCTATGTCCTCTGTAGGAAGAGTAGAGCAAGTAGGCGTAGCTACAACTTGGAAATATGCCCCATAATTATTGGCTATGCTAATAGAAGCGGGGCCCCATTGGCCTTTGTTATAGAATGTATAATTGTTTCCTACTTTTAGGTCAGGTTTTACATTAAAAAGGGTATAGGCTGGTGAATTATATGCTGCAAGAGAATAATAGTTTGCGGAATCAAAAGTATAACCGCTTGGCATTTTCAATACGATAGAATCCAATTTAAAAACAGGTCGATATTCTGTATGGAAAGGAGTACCACTAGAGGCAAACCTTCTTCCCAAATAATTGGTAAACCCTCCCAAGCCAATAGTAGTGCAACCACTTGTATTGTGGGTATTGGAAGCATTTAGCAAACTTGTGCCCACCAAGTACATTTCAGGTATTCGCTTGTTGCAAAAATTCATGGAACTATTCAAGGAATTCACATTGTAATAATACCATTCTCCTCCACTCTGCACATCAAGATTTGGAAGAGTATTTGTAATTACAACATAATAGGTTTTGGTGACCACACTGTCTTGTGAAAGTAGTGCCCCTTGTGGTAGCAGTTGAGACATGTCCCAATCTATTCTTTGAATGGTATTGGTTGAAAAACCTTGGGTATAGGCAGAGTCTGTTATCTTTCTTATCAAAGAATCTCTCCTGTAGCACTCAAAAAGCATATACAATGGCTGTAGTTTGCTAATATTCCCTGCAGATTTATTTAACTCAAATCTTAAACGCAACGAATTGGTTGAGTCTTGCTGTATTGCATAAGAGCTAATTTCTATCGTATCGAGATACAAAGCTTTAGACAAATCATAAGCAGATACATTGTTTAAAGACTGCCTTTGGTTCATGCTGTCATTTGTCCAGCCTAAGCTTAGGGGAGTTCTACGAATAATTGGAATCCCATTTATAGGACCAACACTACAGCCACTATGGCAGTATACCTTGGTTTGCAGCGAGGCACAAACCATTTGGTGCATACACATACACCCCGTACTAGGGTTGTTTATCTGGGTAAGGGTATAATTTAATGTGAAAATCTCTGTGTAAAAATTATCACAATTGTAAACAAGGTTAAATTCCACGCTCCCTGGAATATTGTTTGGCGAAGTAAAAATCAGAGTATCACCAGATTTAATATAGGTTATTGCTGCACTTGGGTTGTTGTTAAAATAGAATCCAGAGGTCCACCTAGCATCTACATTGCTGGCAAGACTAAAGCCTTTGGGCAATACAATTCTCCATTGGAAACGGGTAGCGCTTGTCCTTAAGAAATTCTCATTCCAAGAGGCTCCATTACTTAACCTTACTCTAAAAGCCTGACCAGAGGAAATATTGGCGGGTATATAACCATTTCCTATCCATGTGGCTTCCCTAAAATTCCTACCAGAGGCTAGCCTTATGCTGTATTTATAGGAAGTATCGCACATGGAACTATAACCTAGGTCTCCAGCCAATACCAGGTTTTTGGTAAAATTGCATACCTGTGTGCATTTTAACTTTATTTTAAATTTAAATGTGATGCTAGAATTCAAGGCCAAATCATCAAAAAAACCATCTTTGTCTAAGTCTGTTAAACCACCTGGGCCATCTATATCGGTAGTAAATCTATTGGACAAATTAATCGTTAAGATTCCTGCATTGTATGTACTTGCAACCGTATCTCCATTGAGAGTTACCAACCCAATAAAATCTACCATATTGGTAGGCAATGAAGCCAATAAATTTGAGCCACTGTTGTTGCCCACTCTCAAACTTATATTGTAAGCCCCCGCAGCGGTATCGTTTCCTTGCCCTCGCCACCAATAAGTTGCCACCATATCTATCATCCCATTTTTCCCAGTTCCGCACATGTCTCTGTAGCCGGTATCCAATGCCATAGTTATCCCATTAAAGCTTCCCACTCCTGTGGCCATCACAATATTTCCATTTACAAATATCCGCTTGCATTGGTTTTGCTCATTTTGACCCCAAGAAGCAGAATACATCAATAGCCCTCCTGTGCACTTATTCACTGTAAATAATTCCTCTACCACTACTTTACTCCCATTGCACATTGTCCTTTGGCCGTTAAACACAGTTAAACCAAAAATTTTATAAAAAGAAGTATCACCCCTAACTAAAAAAGGTGCGAAAGAATCGTTGTTAAATTTTAGTTTTCTTAAATACGTTACATAATTACTCCTGTTAACCACATAAAATCTAAGGGTATCTAAGCACCCTTGCCCACCATTTACAATTTCAAACTTTCTAGTGTAGGTTCTTCCGAGCAAAGCATTGTTTATAGTTTGGAAATTAATAAAACTTAGAACAGGCTCTCGAATACTGTAGGTATTTATGGTTGAGGCATTTTCTGTAACATTCCCACAAGAACTGGAAACGTAGATAGAATCTTTCCCAATATTAGGCGAAGCACACAAAGCTTTCCTTCTGATTACAAAATTGATAAAGGAATTGGAACTGGAATTGGATATTGAAAAAACAGGTTTCCGTAAATTGGTAACATTTTGTTCAGCTATGGTTAATGTACCTCCATTTTTAGATAAAGAACCAGGAATATATTCTACTTGGTTTGGCAAACGTATTTCTACACTATTTGCAGAACAAGTAGTACTAAATCTTACTCTTACCTCTAAAAAGCTATTTCCCATCCCTCTTTCTAATATTTGTGCAGAAGAAGGATAACTTATTGCAACTTGACCTTGCAAGGAAGACAAAGAAGTAAAGACAAAAAGCAGTGCCCAAAAATGAGAATTCACAGAGTATAATAAACTATGAAACAACTTCTTATAAAAGAAAAAGACCTTTGGCATTACATGGCTAAACAACATGAAATTGTAATTATTTATTCTATATTTTTCCTTGAATTAAGAAATGTGTTTAGCAAATATAGAATAAATACTATATGCACAGATAGTACTACTATCGAAATTTGTTATTAGTACTTTATACCAAAGGATTAATTTAATTAATGGCAAATACATTTGGTTAAAAAGGATAGAATTATTTAAGACTTCCTGAAGATAAATTTTTCCCAATATTAAATTAACAATTAGTAATCCATTTCACGATAGCTATCTAGTCACCACTCTACCATTTATTATCCAAGCCCCTACCTTTCCAAATACAACATGCCTTGCAGTTCGTGGAGCTGACCTAGGATATCTCGGGCGGAGAGGATATACAGATAAGCGCCATTGATTGCACCTTCGCCGTTCCATTCGTCGGTGGCTTTGGTGGCTTGCCACACTTGTTGTCCCCAGCGGTTGAATACTTTTATGCTAAAATCCTGAAAGAGCAACATGCCACCCACTTTCCAAGTATCGTTTATGCCATCTGCATTGGGCGAAAAGGCATTGGGAACAAAGAGGGTAATCTTGTCGTACACTGGCACCACTATGCTGGTATCGCTGCTACAGCCTTGTGGCGAGCTAACCCTAAGGGTAATGGTGGTCATGCCGGTATCGCTAAAGCGAGGCTCCCACACTTGACCGCTGCCACTATTACCTTGGCTACTAAACCACTGCCACTGCGCAATAGACCCAGAGCCGCTGCCTGTAAAACGGTAAGCGAGTTTTTGGTCGCGGAGCAAAACAGCCTGTATGCTTGCCCTAGGGCTAGGATTTGGGCTAATGCTTAGGCTAATGCTATCGGTGCAGCCTTGGCTGCTGCGGGCTATAAGCTTGGCTTGCACAGGTGCCGAACCAATGTTGCTGTACCAAGTGTTGCTTTGGTTTGGGGGCAGACTTGCGCTATCCACCAGCACTTGGTTTAGATACAAAAAATGGGTATTTTCTTGGCTATGGGGGTTGGAAGAGAGCAGCACAAGGCTATCGTTTTCGCAGGCCTTAAGCACACTAAGGCTTGGACTAGGGGCAGTGAGCACTTGCAAGGGCACAAGAAGGGTGTCTGTACAAGCTCTGTTGCTAGTGGCAATTACCATTGCATTATAGGAACCGGGTGCGCTATAAATTTGGCTTGCAGGGCTAATGCTATTGGACTTGCCATTGCCCCAAAGAATACTACGGGAGGCCACAGAGCCAGAGGCAATGCTTGCACCAAAATCCACTTCCACAAAATTATCTGCAAAGCAGGGTCTTTGTTGTAGTAAATTGGCAAAAGCCACAGGATTTGGAAGGGTACGCAGGGGTTTGAAAAGGGTATCGGAGCATCCTTGAGCATTTACAAGTGCTAGGCCAAGGCTAAAAGAGCCGTGGTTTTGCAAGCTAAATTGGTACAGGGAATCGCTACTGGATCCACCATCGGGGTTTATCCAGGTGCGAGCGGCAGCAGCAGGGCTAAGGTCAGTAGCGGTAAATAGATTGTTTCGCAGGCACAGGGCGGTATCGCTAAGTGTAAAATTGGGCTTGGGTTTGGGCAGTGCCACCACAAAAAAGTTGTGGGATTGGGAGCAGGTTTTGCCCCTAAAAGTATAGTTGTAATCTAGGGTATAAGCCGCATTGTTCAACAGGGTTCTTTGTAAAATAGAATCCGTAGCAATGGTATTGTTATTTTGTTTCCAAACAAAATTTATGGAGCTAAAAGCTGGCGGAACGGGAGATTTAAGTGTGGCTAGGGAGCCTGCACAGACTCTAAGTGAAAGACTATCGGGGCTAGGCAGAGGGTTTACCCCCACAAACAGGGTATCGGAACTACTACAGCCAAACTGATTAAGCACCTGCAACACGACATTTTTTTCCGAATTTACCAGAAGCGAAGTATTGGTAGTGCTATCGGGAAGCCAAAGCAGGGAGTGGGTAGAATCTGAGGCAATAGGAGAAACAAGAGTAACTTGTTGGCCTTGGCATAAAATGGTATCCTTGGGCAATTGAAAAACCGGACTTGGGTGAACAATCAGCGAAACGGAGTCTGTTTTTTCACAACCACGCGCATCGGTAATACGAAGCAAGAGTTTGCCACTTGCGCTAGGATTAAAGGAAATAGAAGAATCGTTAGTAGGCAAGTTAGAACCAGGGTAAGACCAAAGAAAAGAGGCTGGGAATACAAGATTAGAAGAGCGCACCAGTGCTTGCAAAGACTGATTGTTGCAAACACTTGCCGGTGCTTGAATAGAAGAGAGGATAGCCATAGGCTCGTTCACAAAGAAAGTATCGTAATCGTAGCCAAAGCATTGGAGGGAGGTAACATTGGCCGTAAGTTTAAGCACATAATATCCTGCTTTGTAAAGCGGCAGGAAATCGGCCACTGCACTAGAAATAGGGGTAAAAGCTGTATCTGCCATATTCTTAATACTCCATTGCAGGGTATAGGGCGAGTTGGTAAACTTGTTGGAAGAAAAATACACCACGCCACACCTGCTCACGCTATCTACCTTAGCCTTGGGGATAGGCTTGGGGTGAACATAAATGGTAGAAGTATAGTAGGCTACCACATCGCGCAATACACCACAAGATTTATAGCCTGCGGTAAGCAGCAAAAAATAGTTTGTGGGCTTAAAAGGATAAATGGTTTTGGTTTGAGGCCATTCTACTACCAATATTTTATTAGAAGCGCTGCTGTCTTTGAGATAAATTTTAGCATCGGGTGGCAAATTGCTTTGCACACCAAGAGAAATCTCTGTAAGGCTATCGGGGTGGGAGGTATTGCCGTCGTTTATGGCTATTTCAAAGCGCAGACTATCGTTTGTGCAAGCTTGTACTATGCGTGGGCCAGAGAATGTGGGTGGGGATGCTTCATTGTTTGATGTTGTGAATAAATAAGTTAAATCTTTATCTATAAACCCAACAGGTACATATTTATTGGAGGAATCTAGTCTAAAATGATTAACCCTAAATTTAAGCCAATATGCTTTGTTTTCTGTGCAAGTAAAAGCAATTTCTCCAGTCAACCTATTTACACTATAGCCCCTTGGAGGGTTAGTATTGGGATTAGGGCTACAATTTTGGTTAGGGCAAAAAACATCCAATGGTTTATCAAAGGTATAATTGCCGGTATAGGTAAGCTTTTGATCAATTTTTGGTTTGTTGGTCATGATCCAACTTGCAGGTTGAGGTATTGGAGTTATGGCTTCATAAGAAAAGGAGTCATTTGCGTTTGCTGTAGCAGAGATAGTAGTGTAAAAAGGCGAATTCATACTTAGAAATTGCATATGGTCAAGATACGGTATTTTAGCTGCAATTTCTCCTGTTTTCCAAGGGTAACACAGGTCAATAGAAGCTGTTATTGATGGTATAGTGAATGAACTATTTATGTAATTTATATTAGAAATATGAAGGTTCCTATTTGCACTATCTGATAAGAAATTTATACTACATGCATTTTGGAAGATAGAATGATTATTAAAGTCAATAATGTTTGAATATACACTGTTATTTCTTAAGGTTGTAACATTTTGGTCACAGATTTGTGGTTTTGGGAAACATCCTTTATTTAATATCGTACTAAATTCACAATGACTAAAATACAACCAAAAAATTTGATGTGTGTCAGAGGATTCTATATAAATTGGGAGAGAATCCTTAAACTTATCATTAATCAAATAGCTGTTGCCTGAATATCCAATCAAATCAATTTGTATATGTCTTTCGCCTAGGAAAGTAATACTAAACAACCCTCCTCCAGAAGTGGGAGTGACATTTTGTGAAAAGCCATTAAACACAATAAGAAAAAGTATAGTTACTAATACCTTTTTCATACGCGTTTATTTTTGTATGATAAACTTATAGGAAATTATTTGCCCATTGTTATTTAGCTTAATAGTATAAAAGCCATTTGGAAGAAAAGAAAGGTTGAGTTGGTGTAAATATATATCCATTAGCTTATTTTACCATACAAACATAGTATAAATAAAACTAATAAACAATAGGGTAAAGAAATGAAGCTTTTTATCGATATCTTTATTTCTTTTCTTTACTTGAATAGCTAGGTTGAAGTTTAAGCCCTTTTTCCTTTTTAACGTCCTCATTCTGAAATATGTTTACAGTTTATGGTTTATGGTTTACAGTTTACGGTTTACAGTTTACAGTTTACGGTTTACGGTTTACGGTTTACAGTTTACAGTTTACAGTTTACGGTTTGTTAAAGCCTGAATAAGGTTGACCGTTTACTTTTCCTTTTTCACTTCTTCCTTCTAACTTCTAACTTCTAACTTCTTCGTTCCTTCTTACCTACCTTTAAAATCGGCCTTTCTTTTTTCTACAAATGCGTTCATCCCTTCTTTTTGGTCTTCAGTAGCAAAGAGCATATAGAAATTTTTTCTTTCGAAATACAAAGCTTCTTGTAGTGGCATTTCAAAGGCTTTTAAAACACTTTCTTTAGCCATTTGTACTGCTATAGGAGATTTTTCGGCAATGCTTGTGGCTAGTTTGTAGGCTTCTTCTAGGTATAGCTCTACAGGAACTACTTTATTTACCAAACCATATTCCTTTGCTTCTTCGGCATTAATAAAGGCACCACTTAGAACCATTTCCATAGCTTTTGCTTTGCCCACAGCCCTTGTAAGTCTTTGTGTTCCACCTGCACCAGGCATTACCCCAATATTTATTTCAGGTTGTCCAAATTTGGCTGTTTCGCTAGCCACTATCATGTCGCATATCATAGCTAGTTCGCAGCCGCCACCTAAGCAGAATCCGCTTACTGCAGCGATAATAGGCTTTTTGGTTTTACGAATTTGGTCCCAAGTGCTAAATTGGTCAATCAATAGCATATCTACTGCATTTTTCCCCGCCATTTGCTTTATATCTGCACCTGCTGCAAATGCCCTTTCGCTACCATGAATAATAATAACTCTTGTGTCTGGGTCTTGGTCCAATTCTATCAAACTCTGTTTGATTTCTTGCATTAATTGCAAGTTTAGGGCATTTAATTCTTTTGGTCTATTTAAGGCTATACTAGAGATGAATGGCCTAACTTGTTTTTGTACAATTATATATTCCATGGTTTGCTATGATTGGAGGCAAAGTTATTTTTTAGCTTGTATTTAGCCAAATTAAACTTGGTTTTTATTTGGAATTTTTGTTTGTACTGTAGCACCAAGCATGTGCAAAAGATTGTATAGTCCAAAGTATGTTCTGTTGATGTATATACCATGTTGAGAACCTCTTGCCCCATTGGCTTCTTTTAGTTCTTTCATTTTCGAGTATTTTTCACCTAAATCGTATATTTCTTTGAAGTAAGAAGGTTCGCTAAAATCGAAGCTTTCTTTGTAAAATGGTTTGGAAAGGAGCATTATCATGTCTCTAAATACCTTTTTATAGAAAGGTACTTTATCTGCCGCATCTTCTTTGAGTATAAATTCTAGATTGTATAAAATCTCATCGAATCTAGCAGGGTTTTGAATGGTTTCTGGCCTTATTAATTCAAAATAATTGTCGAAGAAATGAGTAGGAATTTCTTTCACACAACCAAAATCCAAAACAGCCAATTCATTTTTAGGTGTAACTAAAAAGTTCCCAGGATGAGGGTCTGCATGCACTAGTTTTAGATTGTATATTTGAAAATGATAGAAGTCCCAAAGCATTTGTCCAATTTTATTTCGTGTTTCTTGGTTTGGATTTTGGTTCAGAAATTCTTGTAGTGGCTTGCCTTCTATCCATTCCATACTTATGATTCGCTTAGAAGATATTTCTTTGTAATATTTTGGAAATACCACTCCTTCAAGTTCTTTGCTTTGATCTGCAATCCATTGCCCTCTTTTTAATTCTAAATGGTAGTCGGTTTCTTCTAAAAGTTTTTCTCTTACTTCTTCAAAGTATTTATCTATGCTAGCACCTTGAAGGTTAAGGAGTCTAGTTGCAATGGGTTTAACCATTTTTAAATCAGAATTTACACTTTCTGCTACCCCTGGGTATTGAATTTTTACAGCCAATTGTTTACCCTGCCAAATAGCTTTGTGTACTTGCCCAATACTCGCTGCATGTATTGCTTTTTGACTAAAACTCTCAAATATATCTAAAGGAGACTTTCCAAGTTCTTGCTTAAATGTTCGCAGCACAAGAGGGTAGGAAAGGGGGGGAGCACTGTATTGTGCCATCTGAAACTTGTTTTGGTATGCTTGTGGTAAAATATTTTTGTCCATACTAAGCATTTGTGCCACTTTTAAAGCACTTCCTTTTAGTTCGCTCAGAGAGTCATAGATGTCTGTAGCATTGGATTCATCTAAGTTGTTTTTTGCTTCTTCGTTACCTAAGCTTTTTTGTGTCCAATATTTTACATAGTTTCCACCAATTTTTGCTCCCGTGCCTACTAGTTTAAGCGCTCTTTGAACCTTAGTAGTTGGGATTTTTATTTGTTCTTTCAAGGTATTAGAAGGTTTTTTGTTTAAATAGGAATTTTCCAAAATCAATCATGCTATCTAATGGGCTTTTACCCAATAGGTCAAATACAAGGTTTACACTTTTTTCTATGGCTTGGTCTGTTGTTTGGAATTTTGCAGATTCGTCTTTTTCCCATTGTTTTAAAATAAACATACTGTTTAATCCGAATGCTTCTTTGTATTTTTCAGAAATAAATTTCCTGGTTTCTATTTCTCCATTTTGCATGGATTCTTGTAACACAGTATCAAAAAATTCAATTTGATGTTGTAACCAAGAAGGTTTTTTTAGACTTGGTTTTTTGTCTTGTTGTAAACTAAATAAGAAAAAGCTTCTGTGTTGCATCAAATGTTCTATCCATGAGAAATAGTATGCCAATATCTTTTCTCTTCCTGTGTAAGAAGAAAATTCAGCAGAATTTTGGAGCATTTCTACCGTTTGTATATGTTGGTTTTCCCATATTTCTTGCAGTATTTGCTTGCTGCTATTAAAATGTTGGTAAAGTTCACTTTCTGCAATTCCGGTATGCTTTTGTAAAGGATAAAAACTCTCGGGGTATTTGTTATTTTCTAAACACCATTCCATAAAAGCTTCCATTATTATCTCTTTAGAAACTACTTTGCTTTTTGATTTTGAAGTTGCCATATTTATACAACAAAGCTAGTAGGTCTTTGTTCTTTATTTCTAGGTATTTTTACCAAAGCAAATAAAAAAACGCCAAACAGATTTCTCCGAGTGGCGTTTGCTTTTTTGTATACTTGTTCTTTATTCAAGAAGCAAGGTCTTAGGCAAATTGTCTTGCACTTTTATATAGTACAATCCTTTGTTAATATCCTTTAAGTTTATTTCTAATTCGGCTTGGGAAGTTTGCCAAGTTGCAATAGTTTTACCAACTACATCGGTAAGAGTTATTATTCCAAGTGGTTTTTCCATGGAAGAAGTTATCCTAAATTGTCCATTGTTTGGATTTGGATAGATTTTAAAATCGCTTTTACTGATTTTGTTTAAACCGACTAACTCAACAGATAAACGAGCAATATTGGTAGTGTCTTTGCAATCTGGTCCAGTAACTATACATCGGAACAGTTGGTTGTTGTTTATACTTTGTACACCTGCAATTTTTAAGTTTTTAGAGTTTGTACCACTGTATTGTCCTGCTTCGTGTAAGTCCAGAAACCCAAATCCTATGTTGGATTGCCAAGCATAAGTAGCATTGTTATCTAAAGAATTTGTGGAAAAATAAGCATCTTGGTTTTGCAGTACAAATTGGTCTTTGGGTTGTGTACTGATTAAGTTATCGCAAATATCTTCGTCTGATGGGGATTTAATTACAAACTGCCCCATCATACCATGGTCTTCATGTGTAAGCATGTGGCAATGGTACATATAAGGCAAAGTATCGTTGTGGAAGTTTTCGAACTTTATAATAAATCTAACTACTCCATTTCCAGCAGGTACCATTACTACATCTTTTCTACCTTGCAAATGTGCAGGGGGCGCTACTCCATTGATATCTAAGATATAAAATTGATGGTGGTGAATATGAAAAGGGTGGGCTATAGGAGTTTGGTTGCGTAGTTCCCATATTTCAACTGTATTAAAATCCACACTGTAGTTTACCACATCCATATCAAACATTTGGTTGTTGAACATAAAAGGACCCTGAATCGCAGTAGGCCCCATGTTCATAGACATGAAAGAAATGTTTCTTGTTGCTTTAGCATCGCTCACATTATAGGGTGTATTGGATATTAGCTGGTTAGGTATAGTAAGTACAGGGATGTTGCTTTGTTGATTTTCAATTCTAATTTCTAATATATTGGTATTGCTTCCATTTAATGGGTTTAGGGAATAATTTGGAATGGTTTGTCCTTGTCCCATTCCTGGTTGTCTTGCACCATATATAGCATTGGGTATTTCACTTCCATAGTTTATCAATTGAATTGTTTCTCCTTCTTTTCCAGCTAAATTTATAAGTATTTCGGCTCTTTCCCCAGGTGCTAAAAGTATGCGAGTTTGTGCCACGCTGTTGTTTAATAACCCTCCATCGCTTCCTATTTGATAGAAAGTTAGATTATTGCTAAAACCGAAATTATAAAACCTTTCCGAAGAACCATTTAAAAGTCTATATCTCATTACTTGAGGATATGCTTTGCTATAAGCCTTGTTTGTACCGTTTACCAACAAGAAGGTATCTAAAGCAGTTTCAGGAATAATTTGGTTGTTGGCATCAAACCCTTTGGTTTGAACTACAAGAGGTATATCGTCTATACCATAAGTTCTAGGCAATACAAGAGCCTCTTCCTCATTGTCTCTTATAAGTATAAATCCTGCAATCCCCTTTTGTACATGTTCATTTGTTTTGTGATGTAAGTGTGGGTGATACCAATAGGTGGATGCATTGTCGAGTACCGTAAAGGAAGGTCTCCAAGTTTCTTGGTCTTGAATCACAATATGTGGTCCGCCATCATTTTCTGGGGCTACATGTAATCCATGCCAATGAATAGTACTAGGTTCTCCAAGTTCATTTTTTACATTGATTTGAACAAAGTTGTTTTTTCTAAGAATTAGGGTAGGACCAAGTAAATCTCCATTTGCACCCATTGTTTGAGTAGGGTTCCCGTCTACAAATTGTTTGGTTCCATTTTTTAACGTTAAGTTTATCGTATTGCCAGATAGGGTATCTGGTATAAACAGTGGATTTACTTGTGCCTCAATTCTTAAAATTGCTCCACAAGCCAAAAGAAAGAGTAAATTTTTTTTCATAGATGCCAAATATGAGAAGATGGTTTCTCTTTTTGTGTGACTTATGTCACATAAAAAAGAAAGCCTTTGAAAATTAATTCAAAGGCTTTCTAAAATCAAAATTTTTAAAATTCTTATATACCAACATCGTGGTGAGCGGATTCTTCTATATATGGGTGGTTTACTGGTACTAAAGACTGCTTAGAAAGACTGCTTAAAAGCATGTAAATAAAACCTCCTGCAAAAACCATGGTTGTACCAATTTCGAACAAGCCGATACCTGCCCAAGAACCAATAGAACCAGGCATAACCATTAAGAATACATCATTCCAGTGACCTAGCAGGATGATTGTTCCAACAAGCACCAATATTTTTGGATTTCTTTTAGCATCTCTGGTCATTAAGAACAAGAAAGGCACTATAAAGTTAAGAACAATATTTATAAAAAAGAATGGGCTCCATTTTGCTTCAAACCTGTTTTGGTAATACATAACTTCTTCTGGAATTTGAGCATACCAAATAAGTAGGTATTGAGACAACCAAATATATGTCCAAAACACAGAGAATGCGAACATAAATTTACCTAAATCGTGAATATGTTCATCTGTTACAAGATTCAAATAACCTTGAGACTTAAGGAAAAGAACGGTAAGAACGATTATAGCTAGAGTTGAAACAAAACCAGTTGCAAAGTTGTAGATAGAAAAGATAGTAGAATACCAATGAGCATCCACGCTCATAATAACTAACCAGCTTAAAATACTAAAAGAAAAAGCAAAGATAAAGGTAAACCCAGCAGACCATTTGATAGAAAGTTTAAAAGGTTCTACTCCACCTACTTTATCTTCTCTAACAGAAAGACTTTGTAATTTCTTTTTGAAAAGGAACCAAATTAAAGGAATTAGAACTATACCACCAATAAACATTTTGCTATTTAAAAACCAGCTTTTGCTACTTAGAATTTTATCATAACCGGCATCGCCAGGTTTTAAATGTTCATGTTCGTAATGTGCCCAATGATACAAATAATCTTTACCCATAATTAAAACTATTATCATTACAATAGCAGCAATAGGTAAAAAACTAGCCATAGCTTCTGGAACTCTTTTGATAGAAGCGCTCCAACCTGCATTTGCAATATACTGAAGCCCTACAAAGAAGAGCGCAGTGATGCTAATGATTAAGAAGAAGTAGCTATTTACTAAAAGCGTAGCATAAACTCTAGAATACCAAGGTTTATGAGAAGCTGGGTCTTCCACTTGTGGAGGAGGAGCTGGATTATTTACTTGGTTTTCGCCCCAAGGGTCTACATGGTGCTTTGTAGCAGCATGGGCAGCATTTTCGTGGTGTTCCACTTCTGTAGCTGCATGGTGACTATCATGTGCATGGTGATTTTCTTTAGGCATAGTAAAAAATCCTACTATGGTTAAAAGCAAACCCAATCCTAAAAGCATAAAAGTGAATTTTTTTGCTTTAGGTGTGAAGATAAAATTTTCTTCTTTTATTTCTATTTTATGTCCGTGAGCCATTTCTGTAATATTAATTTATACGAATAGAAAGTGAATTAATTAGTTTCTAAATTAGTGGAATCTGAAACTGTTTGAGTGGAAGGTGTAGATGTATTTACAGAAGAACCACTTAGTTCTTTTACATAAGCAACTACTTGCCATCTTTCAGAAGGTGTAAGAACAGAAGCGTGACTTCCCATGTTGTTTTTTCCGTAAGTAACCACGTGGAAAATTTTACCAGCAGATAGAGCTTTAATATATTCATCTTGATATCCAGACCAAGGTGGTTTTATAGCAGAAACTCTTTGGAAAACAGATCCATCGTTTTTACCTTCTGCACCATGGCAAACTGCACAATAGATACCATAAAGTCTTTTACCTTTAGCAAAGTCAAAAGTAAAATCGCTAGGAAAGTTTCTAGAAGCAGAAGCTTCATAACCTTCTCCATTGTTATCTAAATCGTAATGGTAATCTAATTTGCCTATAGCAACAGTACCTTTTACAGGTTCACGCATGTTAGAGCCAAATTTGTTAAATTTATTTGAATCTTTTTCTTGAAAAGGCTCATAACCTTTAGCATAATACATGTCAGGAGCATATTCTATCCCTGTATTATTACCACGGCTTTTACTACAAGAAACTAAAGTTAAACTTCCTGTAATACCAAGTAATGCTATTAATAATGCTTTATTCATTTTCTTTACTCTAATTAATGGTGACTATGAGATACATTTACTTTTTCAAAAGACACATTGTTTTCTTCAAAACTATCTTCCTCGTGGTTCATTCTTTCTTTTATTTCAACCGCACCGCCTTTAGCAAGCATATCTATAACTTCAGACTTATCCACTCCATCTTCGTCCATTGCTAGTGCCAAAACCATTCTGTAGTCAGTTTGTTTAAGGTCTACTAATTCAGAAGGAATCTTTCCATGAATCATACCGTTTCTGGCGAAGAAAAGTATTCCTATACCAAAAGCAGTACATAGGATAGACAATTCAAACAAAACCGGTATCCAAGCAGGTATTCCAGCATAAGGCTTATTACCAATAACAATTGGCCAATCAAATACCATGATGTAAGATTGTAGAGTTAGGGCCAAACTAAAGCCTGTCATTCCACAAATAAATGCACCAATTGGCAATCTTGATCTTTTTAAACCCATTGCTTTTTCTAAGCCGTGAATAGGATAGGGAGTATAGCAATCAATAATATCAATCCCTTTATCGTATATTTTTTTAGTTGTTTCCAACAAAGCATCTGCATCTTCAAATACTCCGAATACTAGATTTTTGTTGTTTTTTAAACTTAATTTTTTATCAAACATAATTTTAACTCCTTAATTGATTATTCTCTGTTTTTCAAAATAGTTTTCACTTCGCTCATGTTTATCATTGGTAAAAACTTACTAAACAAGAAGAAGAAAGTAAAGAACAGACCGAAAGTTCCTAGGAAAATACCTATTTCTACCCATGTTGGGGAATACATAACCCATCCTGAAGGTAAATATTCTCTGTGTAACGATGTAACAATAATTACAAAGCGTTCAAACCACATTCCGATATTTACCACTATAGACAACATAAAGATAAACCAAGGTGTAGTTCTAGCCCATTTGAACCAAAATACTTGAGGAGCTATTAAGTTACATGTCATCATGCTCCAGTATGCCCACCAGTATGGTCCAGTTGCTCTATTGATAAAAGCGTATTGCTCATATTCAACACCAGAATAAGCTGCTATAAAAAACTCGGTTATATATGCTAGACCAACTAGAGTACCTGTTAGCATAATTACTTTGCTCATAGCCTCTAAGTGACCAATTGTAATGTAATCTTCATAATTCATTACCTTACGGGCAATAATTAATAGTGTTAATACCATACCAAATCCTGAGAAGATAGCACCTGCTACGAAATAAGGAGGAAAAATGGTAGTATGCCAACCTGGTACAACAGAGGTTGCAAAGTCCATGGATACGATGGTGTGCACCGAAAGTACCAGAGGAGTAGAAATACCAGCTAAAATTAGAGAAACAACTTCGTAACGGTTCCAAGTTCTTGTAGAACCTGTCCAACCCATAGAGAAGAAATTGTACCAGAATTTACGGCCTTTAGTAGTTGCTCTGTCTCTTATTGTTGCAATATCAGGAATTAAACCTAAGTACCAAAACAATAATGAAACTGAAAAGTATGTAGTAATTGCAAATACGTCCCATAAAAGTGGTGAATTAAAGTTTACCCATAGAGAACCAAAAGCATTTGGCAAAGGCAATACCCAATAAGCACCTACCCAAATACGTCCCATGTGGAACAATGGGAAAATAGCCGCGCACATTACCGCAAAAATTGTCATAGCTTCTGCAGAACGGTTAATGGACATTCTCCATTTTTGTCTGAATAGTAACAAGATTGCAGAAATCAACGTACCTGCGTGACCTATACCTACCCAAAATACGAAGTTGGTAATATCCCAACCCCATTGAACTGTTTTGTTAAGCCCCCATGTACCTATACCATTTAATGTAGTATAAGTTAATGTTAAACCTAACAAACCTAAGAAGATTACTGAAAGTGTAAAACCTATTTTCCAAAGATTAGAAGCTTTGTTTTCAATAGGCCTACATATATCGTTACTTACATCAGCAATAGATTTTTCGCTGTCTACAAGCCTGGGTCTTAAAATTGAATCGTGGTTCATTCTGATTAATTTTTTAAATGTTTCTAATTTTGGTTAAATATTTTACTGAAGTCTGAACGTTCAATTCTTCTAATAAGTGGTAAGAACGCTTGTTTCTATATAGTTTAGAAACTTCACTTTCTTTGTCATTCAAATCTCCAAATACAATTGCATTGGTAGGACAGGTTCTTTGACAAGCCATTTGGATTTCGCCATCATTTAATTGACGTCTTTCTCTTTTTGCTTTCAATTTACCTTCTTGAATTCTTTGTACACACATAGAACATTTTTCCATAACCCCTCT
>DIUJ01000086.1 GCA_002422315.1 Bacteroidetes bacterium UBA6161 | reverse complement strand
TCGCACCTTTGGTGCTTGTAGGGTGTTGGGTTAATTCATTTCATAGCCCTGTCAGGCTATGCTAAAGATTTCGCACCTTTGGTGCTTAAAAAACCTAAAGAAGAAGTATTTCAACAGGGGCGATATTTGAAGAAAGCCTAAATAGGACCAAAGGTGCGNNATAGTAAAGAGGTATACCCGAATATTCGATTATTGGCGCGTGCACCAAACAAAGTTTGGAGGGTATTTTTGCTCTGCATAAAAAATAAGAATCAATAAGTCTGAATCGTAAATCAAAGGTGTACTATTCTATCTGACTTGATTTTCTGTAACAAACAAGTTAGCCCTGTTTTGTCAAAGTTTTTAAACTTTCTTGAAATTGGGGTTAAAGTAGTATAGAAAACAAAATTTGGTGCAATGCCAAAAAAAAACAAAATTTGCGGTATGAACTATTGGCTTATAAAGTCTGAACCATTTAAGTATTCTTGGGAGCAATTCGAAAAAGATAAAAAGACCTTTTGGGACGGAGTTAGAAATTATCAAGCTAGAAACAATCTCAGAGAGATGCAAGTAGGAGATCTTTGTCTTTTTTACCACAGCAATGAAGGAAAAGAAGTAGTAGGTATAGCAAAAGTTATTCATTCCAACTATCCCGATCCAACTGCAGAGGATCCTCAATGGGTTTGTGTGGATGTAGAACCATGGGCAAAATTAAAAAAACCTATCGGTTTAGCACAAATAAAAAAGGACCCAATGCTACAAACTATGGGTTTAATCAAGCAAAGCAGACTAAGTGTAGTAGGAGTAAAAAAAGAAGAATTTGACAGAATTATCGAATTATCTGAAAATTAAATGGAACAAAAACTTATTCTAAACAACCACCAAATAGAAACAACCTTAAAAAGGTTGGCCTTAGAGATAATTGAGAACTATTCTGATTTTTCAGAAACCGCAATTATTGGATTGCAACCCAGAGGAACTATGGCAGCTAGAAAGATTGTAGAATACATTAAGCAATTTACAGGTTTAAAGGAAATATTATATGGTGAATTAGACCATACTTTTCACCGAGACGATTTTAGAAGAAGTGAAACATTATTAATACCCCACCCTATTAAAATAGAATTTAATGTAGAGAAAAAGAATATTATTTTAGTAGACGATGTATTGTATACTGGAAGGTCTGTGAGATCTGCCATGGATGCATTAACAACTTATGGAAGACCCGCTCACATTGAACTTATGGTATTAATAGATAGAAGATTTAATCGTGAAATACCAATACATCCAAACTATTATGGTAAAGTAATAGATACGAGGGCCAAAAATGACAATGTAAAAGTAGTATGGCAAGAAAATAATAATGAAGTTTGGCTTTTAAATGCAGATACTAAATGAAAAAATTCAACCACCAACATTTATTAGGAATAAAACAACTTTCTGCAGAAGATATTTCTTTAATATTTGATACTGCAATAAATTTCAAAGAGGTAATTAATAGACCTATTAAAAAAGTACCAAGTTTAAGAGATATAACGGTTGCCAATATTTTCTTTGAAAATTCAACAAGAACTAGAATTTCCTTTGAACTTGCAGAAAAAAGACTTTCAGCAGATGTTGTAAATTTTTCTTCTTCTTCTTCTTCTGTTTCTAAAGGCGAAACCCTTGTAGACACAGTAAAAAACATACTAGCTATGAAAGTAGATATGGTTGTTTTGCGTCATCCAAGCCCTGGAGCATGTGTTTTTCTTTCCAAACACATCCCTGCCAATATTATAAATGCTGGTGATGGTACACACGAACACCCTACTCAAGCTCTACTTGATGCATTTTCGCTTCAAGAAAAGTTTGGATATATTAAAGGATTAAAAGTTGCTATAGTTGGAGATATTTTGCATAGTAGAGTTGCACTCTCAAATATACTTTGTCTTATAAAACTAGGTGCAGAAGTAATGGTATGTGGTCCTGCAACTCTTATCCCCAAACACATTTCTGAGTTAGGTGTAAAAGTTGAATATGACTTCCAAAAGGCTCTTGCATGGGCAGACGCAGTTAATATGCTCCGTATTCAAATGGAAAGACAGGATATTAAATACTTTCCAAGTTTGAGAGAATATAGCATGCAATATCAACTAAACAAACAAAGAGTAAATAGCTTAGATAAAAAACTTGTGGTTCTTCACCCAGGCCCAATAAATAGAGGGGTAGAAATAACTACCGAAATTGCAGATAGTGAAAATGCAATTATTTTGGACCAAGTAGAAAATGGTGTAGCAATTCGCATGGCCATTCTTTATTTGCTGGCTGGTAAAATTGAATAACATTATTTTTTCAGCTTTTTTTGTCTTAATTTCTATTTACTTTGCCAACTCAAAAATCTAATTTAAAAAAGTGAACAGTAACCCAATTTTAGTTCATTCGAACAGAGGTCCTATTGTAGAAAGTTATCATAGAGGAGCTATTTGTGTTGTAAATGAAAATAAAGAAATCGTATTTTCTTGTGGCGATGTGAACCAGCTTTGTTATCCACGTTCTGCCATGAAGTTTTTTCAACAAATCCCTTTGTTAGTAATGGGTGGAATAGAAAAGTATGATTTAACATTTGAAGAAATTGCTATTTTATGTGGCTCACATAACGGCGAAAATAAACATGTAGATGTTGTAAGAAGTATTTTAAAGAAAGGAGGATTTACTGAAGAGGATTTAGAATGTGGACCTCAAATGCCTACACATAGAATTGATCAAGAACTCCTTATTAAAAACGAAATTAAACCTCAAAGAATTCATAACAATTGCAGCGGCAAACATGCTGGCTTTCTTCTTTTATGCAAGCTAATGGATGTAGAACATAAAAATTACATTGATCCTAATCATCCTATTCAAAAAGAAATTGCGCAAACTATTGCCAGGTATTATGAAGTAGACTCTTCTTCTCTTGTTTGTGGAATCGATGGTTGCTCTGCACCAATCTATGCATTTACATTGCTACAACAAGCAAAAGCTTATGCAAACTTGGTTAATCCAATCAAATTTAACTCAAAAGAACAAAAGGCGTGTGAAATATTGGTAAGTGCTGTTACTCAGTTTCCTTTTATGCTGGCTGGTAGCAAAAGATATTGTTCTGAATTAATGGAAATAATAGGAAATAAGGTAATTGGAAAAACCGGAGCAGATGGTGTTTATTGTTTAGCATTAAAAAATGAAAAATGGGGTATTGCACTAAAAATTGATGATGGGAAAATGGGACCTCAGTACAATGTTGCTCAGGCTCTATTAGAACAAAGTGGAATTTTAAACAATAATGAAGCAGAAAAACTGAGCCATTATTTGGTTCAAGAAAATAAAAATTTTGGTGGATTACACTTTGGAAATACTTGTGTAAATCCTGAAATTAATCTTAATTTCAAACCCTAAACCATGTATGTTAGCGGTTTTACAATAGTAAAGAATGCCGTAGCGGCAGATTATCCAATACAAGAGGCTATAAAGTCTATACTTCCTTTGGTAGACGAAATGATTGTTTCTATTGGTGACTGTAGCGACAATACTTTAGAACATATCCAAGAAATAAATTCACCAAAAATAAAAATTGTACATAGTACTTGGGACCCAAAACTTAGAGAAGGTGGATTAGTTCTCTCAGAAGAAACAAATAAAGCCTTAAAACATATTAACCCAAAAGCAGATTGGTGTTTTTATATTCAAGCAGACGAATGTGTACATGAAAAATACCATGATACTATAAAAATGGCAATGGAAAATAATTTAGAAAGATCTGAAATAATGGGTTTGGTTTTCAATTATGTTCATTTTTATGGCAATTATAATTATGTTGCTGATTCTAGAAAATGGTATAGAAGAGAAGTTAGAATAATTAGGAATAATGCAAATATACAATCGTACAAAGATGCACAAGGCTTTAGAATAAATGGACAAAAGATTCCTTCTGTGCTTATAGAGGCAGAAATTTTCCATTATGGTTGGGTAAAACATCCTGAAAAACAAATGGCCAAACAAATACAAGCCAGAAAACTTTGGCACGATGATAATTTTATTAAAGAAAAAGTTGCTACAAATGAAGTCTTTGATTATTCTCAAATAGATTCCCTAAAACCTTTTGTAGGCACTCACCCCATGGTAATGAAACCAAGAATTAGTAAAATTGATTGGAACTTTACCTACAACATAAAGAATAAGAAATTAAGTCTTAAAAATAAAATTCTATTTTGGATAGAAAAAAATTGCGGTTGGAGAATAGGTGAATTTAAAAACTATACCCTGCCATAGTATTTACTATGACAACTAGCCATTTAATGCTTTTTTATAGGTTTCTAAACATCTTTTTCTTGCAAATTCATGAGAAACAATACCTGAATTTATGTAAGACAGTGAATTATACTCAGGTACCCATTTACGAATATAATTTGCATTGGGATCAAACCTTTTAGTTTGTAAATCGGGATTAAATATTCTAAAATAAGGTGCTGCATCTACCCCACTTCCAGATGCCCATTGCCATCCACCATTGTTAGATGCTAATTCAAAATCCAATAGTTTTTCAGCAAAATAAGATTCGCCCCACCTCCAATCTATTAAAAGATTTTTGGTCAAATAACTAGCTACAATCATTCTTACTCTGTTGTGCATAAATCCAGTAGTATTTAATTCTCGCATTCCTGCATCAACAATAGGAACGCCAGTTTTTCCATTTTTCCACTTTTCAAATTCTTCAATGTTGTTACGCCACTCTATGTTATCATAAATCTTTTTAAACGAACTTTTAACAACATAGGGAAAGAAAAATATAATTTGGAAATAAAACTCTCTCCAAATCAGTTCATCTACATATTTTGGACTAACATTAACCGAACGTAAGTACAGTTGCCTTATTGATATAGTACCAAATCTTAGATGTAATCCCATTCTACTAGTCCCGTTTATAGAGGGTATATCTCTATTTTGTTCGTAGTCTTTTACTATCTTTAAATTTATTTCTGAACTAGGAATTGGAATATTCGATTGTACAAAACCAATATTTTCTAATTTAACTAATGGCTGTTTTTCAATTACAGACAAAAGATTAGAAACCTCTAACTTGTATTCTACAACATTACCTATTGTCGATTTCCATTTTTTCGAAAATGGAGTAAAAACTGTGTAGGGTTCGCCATTATCTTTTATAACCTCCCCTGGTTCTAATAAAACTTGGTCTTTGTAAAATTTAGTTTCTATGCCATTGGCTTTCAAAAAACTAACAATTTCGTTGTCTCTTTGAAGAGCATATGGCTCATAGTCTTTATTTATATAAACCTGATGTACATTATACCTTGATACTAATTCTTGAAAAGATTGTAAAGGAGAGGAATAAAATACCAATAGATCCGACCCTAATTTCTGATATTCTAGTTTAAGTCTATGTATTGTTTCATAGAGGAAACTAACTCTTGCATCGTTAGAGGGTAAGTTATTTAAAATATTCGTATCAAAAATAAAAACTGGCAAAACAGAAAAGCCACTTTGGGATGCTGCAGATAGTGCGGCATTGTCTTCTATTCTCAAATCTCTACGGTGCCAAAATATTTGAATTTTCTCTCTCATTTTCTTTTTAATAAGTTATTTAAGGCGGAATCTAAATCTGGATAAGTAAAGCTAAAACTAGCTTTTTGTAAATTACTTGGCAAAACTTTTTGAGAACTAAGTAACAACAAGGCCCTTTCACCAAACAAAAAGTTAACTAAAAATACAGGTAAATTGGGAAGTAGTAGTTTTCTATTAATCGCGTGTATGGCTTTTTTTGTTATTGTTTGCATATCCGCCAATTCAGGTGCTACAACATTGTAGGTATTTGGCTCTAATTTACCTTCAATTGAATCTGTTAATACTTTTACAAGGTCTTGAATGTGGATCCATGGAACATATTGATTTCCAGAACCAGGAACAGCTCCTGCATACCATTTGGCAGGAGCCAAGATCTCTTTCAAAAAACCTTTTTTACCTAATACAACTCCAAATCGGTGAATATATACTTGAGAATGCGAAGAATATTCTTTTGCCGCTTTTTCCCACTCTATACACACATCAGATAAAAAATTATTGCCAACATTAGATTCCTCTTCATAAGTATTGTTTTCAAATGCTGGGTATATTCCTGTACCGGAAGCACTAATTATTTTCTTTGGCCAATGATTTGAATCTTTAAATCCTTTGTATAGAAGTTGCAAAGGCAAAACTCTACTTTTTAATATTCTATTCTTTTGTTCTTGTGACCATGGTTTGGAAGCTATTGATTCACCAGCTAAATGAACAACAATGTCTATTTCTGTATATGGAATTGGATCTATTATTCCGTTATCCACACTCCATCGAAAAATATTTGGACCTTTTTTCCCTGAAGAAACTAGTCTAAGTAACTCTATATTATTTTGTTGGCACCATAAAACCAACTCGCTTCCTACCATTCCTGAAGAACCTGTTATTAAAATTTTCATGTTATTTAAAACAAAAGTAACTTTAAAAAGTTGTTATGTTTGTTAATAATAAATAAAATGAGTAATTACCTAGATTCTTCTTTAGATTTTGGTTCAGAGGAACCTTTCTTTTCGGCTAAAATGGAGTCGAATACAATTGAAGGTAAAGATATTTACAGCATTAAAGATATTGAAACGATAACTGGAATTAAAGCTCACACTATTCGAATATGGGAACAGCGCTATGGATTTTTAGAACCCAAGAGAACACCTACCAATATTCGATATTATGATGAAAGCGATTTAAGGTTTTTATTAAACATTTCCGTATTAAACAAGCATGGATATAAAATTTCCAAAATTGCTTCCATGTCTGTAAAAGAAGTCAACGAAACTTGCTTGAAAATTACTGAACACCAAAACAAGTTTGCTAGCGAAATAAATGAGTTGGTTGATTCTATGATGAATTTCAATGAAAAGGAATTTAATAGAATACTTGGCTTGAGTATATTAAGGAAAGGTTTAGAATATAGCATGTCTAAGCTTATCTTTCCTTTTTTAGAAAAATGTGGTATACTTTGGATTACTGGTGTTATACAACCAGCACACGAACATTTTGTCTCAAGTTTAATACGACAAAAACTTTTTGTGAGTATAGATAATCTTAATGGAGAAATAAAGCCAAACGCAAAAAAGTTTCTTTTATTTATACCCAGTGGAGAAACACATGATATTGGTCTTTTATTTGCGAATTATATTCTCAGAGCAAGGGGGCACCAAGTAATTTACCTGGGTTCATCCCTACCCTACGAAGACCTTTACAAGATACTTTCTGTTCATAAACCAGATTATATTTTTTCTATCATTACTTCGCTCAGCTCTAATATTAAAATTCAAAAGTTTGTAGATACCCTTTCTATACATTGGCCACATAGCCAAATCTTGTTAACAGGCAGCCAAATTTTAAGCAAAAAAGACCTTCAAACTCCCGAGAATGTTGTGGTTTTAAAATCACCTTCACATTTCTCTGATTTATTGGATGGAATAGAATCTTAATCGTATTAAACCTAAATAAATACAATTCTTAAGTTCTTAAAACTAAGATTTATTCTTAGCGTTTCTTGTATTCTATAGATTGTAGCTATGTAGTATTCTACTCTTCAATATCTTAATACCCAAAATACAATTTCTTTTTTCAGAAAAAAAGGGAGTTTGGTGGAACTTCCTATTTTGATTTAATAAAAATTCTTAAGTTTGCTCAACATGATAGTTATTTTCAATTATTTTGATCTAGAAATTGGATTAGAAAAAGAAACAGGTGACATTCTAACCTTCATTGCGAAGAGAAGCAATAGCTTTCTTGCTGCTAAAATTATTATGGAGAATGGATTATATCAAAAAATTGAAATAAGGCCTTACTCAAACAAAGAAATGCTAGACGAGATAGACCAAAAATTAAGTGTTAAATTATTAGAAAATTATCTAGATACAGCAATTAGAAGATGGATAGATTTCCATATTTATTCTAAGCCTATTTACAAAGAGCAAATAGTTAAAAAACTTTAAGTTTCCTTCAATTGCTGTATGTTCTAAACAAATAATACATCTACTTTAATAAAACTATAGCACCTTGTATTTAGGTTAATAGCTTTACATTTTATTATTTTTATTCTATTATTTACCTCAACAATTTAAGTGTAGACCTAAGCATAATAGGTTCTCCAGTTATTGGATCCGTGAATTTAACAATAACAACGTATACACCTTCAGGAGCAGGCGAACCAGAATATTCTCCATTCCATGGCAAATTGTATTCTTTAGCTACAAATACTGTTTCTCCCCACCTATTTAGAATTTCCATTCTAAAATCTTGAACATAACGCAACTCACCTTCAATTTTAAATTGGTCGTTCAACAAATCCCCATTTGGACTAAATGCATTTGGTATATATACATCATATTCAGCTGTAATTCTAACATATACTACGGCTTCATCTTCACATTGGTTATCATCAGTAATTCTTAATCTAATGCCATATCTACCTGTATCGTTAAAAGAATAACTAGGATTATCTAATGACGAAGTTGAGCCATCTGGGAAATACCAAATTCTAGAGATATGAGGGCTAGAATTATTTACAAAATTAATTGTGTTTTCAAAAATAGTTGTCGATTGCTTGTCGCTTGATGCACTAGCTGTTGGTAAAGGATGAACTACTATTGGATTTTGTAATGAAACACTATCTACGCATCCTTTATCACTTGTAACAATAACTTTCGGATAAAAACTGCCCACCTGATTGTATTGTTGTACAGCAGGATTTTGATTTGAGGTAGAACCGTCTCCAAACTTCCATAGGGTATTGCCTATAGTTCCTGTGTTTGGATCTATACTAGCTGTTAAAAGCACGTCCAATGGCAAACAACCTTCCATTTCAGAAGACACAATACTAATTATTGGACTATTAAAAACCTCGATATTTTTATCTATAGAATCTTTGCAACCATTTGAAGATTCTGCTATCAATTTAAGTTTATATATTCCCGCTAATGAATAAGTATGATTCGTATTGCTTGAGGCGGAATTAATCGCATCTTCTCCAATCCATTGGAAGGATTGTAAAAGACCATTGGCTATAGTTGAGGTATTAGTAAAATTAACTTGTACATCTACACAGGGTAAATTGTTGCTAAAACTTACTTGTGGCAAATCAAAAACATTCATATTTTTTTGAACAGAATTTTTACATCCCAAGTCGGAACTTATTTCCAAAGTAATTGTTTTGCTACCAGGACTTGCAAACAAAAATGAAGCATTCTCAGACAACAATATAGTTCCATTTTCACTATTAGACCAATTATACGAATTAATACTTCCATCTACAGAGGTGGAAGTGTTAATAAAGCTGGACAATTCATTTAAACAATTATCAGATGTATTAAAATTTGCTATCGGCAAATTATATACTTGAAAATACTTTGTTAAGGTATCTTCACATCCTTGCATAGAAGTAATTTTCATGAAAACCTCTTTAATCCCTGGTGAACTCTCTTTAATTTTTATATTATCCGAACTTTGAAATAGGTTTCCATTATAATACCACTCAATAGTATTTTTTACGTCTTCAAAGTAATTTGAAGAATTAGTAATCGAGATAGAATCATTTGCACAAAAATTAGAAACTAAGAATTGAGCATCAGGAAGTCTATAAACAATTATGTTATTTTCAGTTGAATCTATACATCCTTTGTCTGTTTCTATTTTTAGTTTTATTTTCTTAGTTCCATGAGAATCAAACTTTATTTTTTGTTTATTACCTGCTAATTCTCCAATTCCTTCAATATTCCAAATACTTTTTGCAATGTTACCTTGGTTTAGGGTTGACAAGGAGTTAAATTGAATACTATCAGATAAACAATTTCCTAATTTACTAAAAGCTGCTGAAGGTTGGTAAAAAACTTGTATCTGTTTGCTAATAGAATCGGAACATTGAGAATTAATGGATCGTATTAATTTTACGGTATAAAGCCCCGCTGAATCAAATTTATGTAAAACATTGGCAGTAGAATATGTACTATTTTCTATTTCCCAAACTCTACTTACAAAAGGTGTACTATCTGTTTGTGAAGAGTCAATAAAATTTGTTCCTACACTTAAGCAGGTGTCTGTATTTACAAAGTCAATATTAAAACCGGAGTATTTAATAATCTTGGAACCAATAAATGTATCCCTGCAACCAAAGGAATCGTATGCTATTAGTTGTGGTGTGAAAGTACCAAAATTTGTATACAAATGCTTTGGGTTTTGAGTATTTGAGAATGTAGAATCACCAAAATCCCATTCCCATTTATTAATAGTACCAGTATCGGTTTGAGACAAGTCCATGAAAAATGTAGTATCTGCAAAGCAAAATGTAGTATCGGAACTAAACTCTACAATTGGAGGTGAATGAACATAGAATCTTTCTACTGCAGTATCTCTACATTCTCCATCAGTTATAGAAAACAAAGTAACAGTATATGCGGAATCGGCTTTAGAATATCTGTGTATTACAGTATCCCCTTCGCCGGTTGTTCCATCACCAAGAACCCATGTATATTTATCTACCACACTTCCCGTACCTACAGATGTATTTGCAGAAAAAACCATAGCTTCGTTTCCACAAGCTTTATCCCATGTGAAATTAGTTCTAGGTTTGTCGTTTACAATTATGTCAAAATAAGTTGAATCGCCTAGTGAACAGCCATCAAAATTTTCTTTGGTTACTTTTAGTTTAACTGTGTAAAATCCAGTATCCCTGTATTTATAGTTTATTTGACTACCAAATCTTTTAATCCCATCACCCATGTCCCATTCCCATTGAAAAACAGTATATGGTGCTGTACCTTTAAATGTTGAAGTTTCGCCCAAACAGAGTGAATTTGTTGTATTGGTTTTAGTTGAGCCAAATTCTATTTTTAGATTTTGGTCTGTAAGATTTGCGCCTGCAGTATATGCGTAAGATTCATTTCTTCCAAAACCATAAGCTGTTGCCAAAAAACCAACATTTGCTTCTAAATTATGAACCCCAAAAGTTACAGGTACTTGGGCAAAAGAAAACAAAGGTCGAGTAGGAATTGGTCTAAATGTGATTGTATCTCCATCTAACCTAAAAGAAGAAATTCCATTTGTAGGCATCACTATATTAATATAATTTCTTAGAATTATTTCTTTGTCGGAGTTGTATAATGTTATTTTTTTAAGTGTTTGCGTGGTTGGACTTAAAAGGAGCATTGCTGGGTCACCTAAGTCTCCTGAAAAACTACATCCTTGAGTTTCTGTAAAATGGGCAACAATGATTGGCTTATTTCCAGAAATATGTGCTACCGTTGCACTATCAAAACTAGTTGTTATAAAATCTCCTTGGTTTATTATGATAGGAGTTGCTCCATTAATCCTAACCCTAGTTGCATCTTCAGAAGCTAAGATTCTAACATGGTGTCTACCTCTTGAAGCAAATGGAACTGCAAAATATTCTAATCCATAAGTATTAATTGGATACATTTGGTGAAATAAATTGTCGCCAGCTGTATTACAACCTACAGAACAGTAGGAACTTCCAGAAAAAACTGCTATTTTTTTACATGAAGAATTAGAACCTGTATCTATTACTTCTATTTTAGTACCTGTTATATCATCTGCTACGTTAAACCCTCTAACCTGATAAGCTTCACCTCTCATGAGTGTAACAAAATATGGAATACCTAAAGGAATTTGTCCATTCGAAGAATTTCTTAGAACTCTCTTTGGTGTAATTCTTACTCTAGTACTGTCTTGTGATGCCATAATCATCATTTGCCCCCTATAAGGTGGATTTATTCCAGGTGCTTGTTGGTTACTTGACATGGCATAATAATTTTGCCCAAGTGCAGTAACTGGAAGAACTAAGGTTGCATCCGAAAAAAACTGCTCGTATATATGGGCATAAACAACTATAGGCAAAGCAGCTTGTACAATTATTGCTTTGGCTTGTTTACAATCCGTACATCCCATATATGCTACATTGTTTGGAATAGGAACTAAAGTCATACTATCCTTAATCACTGTAAAATTAACAGACCAATTTTGACCCGGTACACTTACAGTTCCTGTTGTAGAAGTATCGGAGGTTATATACAGATACATTCCCGCACTTGTTCCCGTTCTATGTTCCATAAAACCCAGTAAAAACTCAGTTCCTTTGTTGCTTACAGATTGTGAAAATAAAGTGTATGATGCTAAGAATAATATAGTTGTAAAAAACAACTTAGAAATTTGTGTAAATATTTTTTTCATAAGAATACGACACACAATGTTATTACATAATTTTTGTATAATCAATGTGTCAAATTACCTTGTCGGCAAATAGGCTTTATTAATCGACTTTTAAAGCACTCTTCTTCCAACTAATTAAACCACAAATAGATAGAATAAATAAAAATAAAGAATATACCGCATAAATATTCAAATCCTTATACCAATACATTCCGCTTGAAACAAAATTTAGAATCATCCAATAAAACCAAGAAGATAAAACTTTACGTGCTTGTAAATAGGTTGCAAGAAAACTAAAAATCGTAGTAAAGGAATCTAAAAAAGGAAGCGACGCTTGGGTGTAATTATGAAAATATAGTCCTAATAAGGTACTTAAAAAAAGAGATATTAATACGTAATTAAGATGCTTATAAACAGAAATTTCTATGCATGTAAAATTGGTTGATGTCACTTTGTTTTTATTCCAAAAATACCAACCATAAAAGCCAGCTGCAACATAATAAAGATTCAATAAAGACTCAGAATATAGGTACGATTGATAAAACAATATTGTTGAAAATATGGAACCCAAAATACCAAAAGGCCAAGCCCAAATTTTTTTGAATACAATAGCTACAACGAATACTAAGGATAAAAGAACAGAAACGACTTCAATATCTAAATAATTAAAATCCAATGTTTTGTTTTTATTATTCTAAAGATTTATACCACTGCTAAATCCACTTTAAAAACTAAAAGTATAAGTATTATGATTGATCCTAAAATAATTCTATACCAACCAAACAACTTGAATCCCTTTGATGTAAGAAATTTAATAAACCCTTTAATAGCAAAAATTGCAACTACAAATGAAAACAAATTACCTACCAGTAATAAATTCATATCATTCCAATTAAAACCAACCTCTGATTGATACTTTAAACACTTATAACCCGTGGCCGCAAATAAGGTTGGTACTGCTAAGAAAAATGAAAATTCGGCAGCTTGCTTTCTATTTAGTTTAGCTACCAATCCCCCTACTATTGTGGCGCCTGAGCGGCTAGTTCCTGGAATTAAGGATAATACTTGAAAGAATCCAACAACAAGGGCTTTTTTCCAATCTACATTGGTATCCGGATTCTTTTCATTGTTTTCAAACCACTTGTCTATAAACAAGAAAACCCCCCCCCCTATTACCAAGCTTATTGCAACACCCAATGGGCTTTCAAGTAAATTGTCAATGGTGTCGCTAAATGCCAAACCAAATATTGCAGCAGGGATAAAGGCTACAAACAAAATCCAATAAAAATTAAGGGTTTGGAAAAATTTCCTCCAATATAAAACTAAAACAGCTGCAATAGCTCCCGGTTGAACCGCAACAGTAAACATTTTTACAAATTCGTCTGGTTCCAATCCTAAAACTGCACTAGATAATATCAAATGACCAGTTGAAGAAACAGGTAAAAATTCTGTCAAACCTTCAACAATTGCAAGTAGTATTGCTTCCCAATACTGCATTAATTATTCTCTTTATTTTCTTGTTTTTTTTCTGGCATCATAATGGAAACTATCGCCATTATGAATCCTAGCATTACAACTATAGGAGCTATAGTCAACTTCACACTTTTCACATTCACTACATCCTCCGAACCTGACATTAATATAAATCCAATGATTAATAAAAGGAAAGATACACCTAACATTTTGTAATTTTTGCTACCTAAAACCATAATTGAATCTGTTTTGGGTGCAGATGTGCTTTTGCTTGTTTTGTCGTTATTTTTATTTGTTGCCATATTTTTAGTATAATCTATTAATGTCTGTTTTTAAGTATTTTTTAGTTGCAAAATATGTAGCAGGAAAAATTATGATGAAGGACATCAGGATTAATCCAGCTGAAACATAAATATAAGGCTTAGGATCAGAAAAATCTAACATGTTGGGGAAATTGTAATCAATTATATGAAGCAAAGTTGCATTGAGAAGTATTGCTAAAATTGCACCTATTATTCCTTGAATTAAATAAAGCTTAAGAAAGGGTTTAAGAATAAACCAATCTGTTGCTCCTACATATTGCATACTCTTAATCAAAAATCTTCTTGCAAAAATATTTAATCTGATGGTATTGTTTATAACCAATAGTGAAGCTATTAAGAAAAATAAAACTACAGATATTAGTATGTATTCTATTGATTTTAAATTTTGGTTTACTACTTTTAAAATATCTTGGGGAAATACAACACTTTCTACAAGTGAGGATTTTTTGATTTCAGAAACTATTTTTGAAACTTGCTCATCTTGAGTATATTCTGCATGTAAAGTAATGTATAAAGAATGTGGCAATGGATTATAGCCTAAACTTTGAATAAAATCTATACCTTGTGCTTCTATTTCTTGCTTCGCTGCTTCATCTTTAGATATGAAATTTGTATTTCTTACTTCTCTGTTTTGTTTCAAAAACATCCAATATGCAATAGCTTCTTCTTCATCTACCCCATCATTAAAATAAATGCTTATTTCAAAATTCTCTCTGTAATACTCGTTTAACTTGTGAGCATAAAAATATACTAAAGCCAATAATCCCATAAGGAACAAAACCAAGGTAATGCTCATTACTGTAGGTAGAAAACTAGTTCTTTTGCGATATTTTTTTTCTTTGACCAAAGCACTGCAAATAAACTAAATATTTATGCTAATGACAATATTACTTAAAAAAAGTTTTATTGACATATCCCAATGAAACTTGATGTTTAAACAGCCATAAAAAATTATAAATTTGCGGCCAATGACAAGCAATTCAGAAAATCAAATAAGTGCATACAAACCTGTAGAGATTGAAAAAAAATGGCAACAATATTGGTCACAAAATCAAACATTTAGAGCTGCTAATCCCCAAGAAGAAGGTTCAGAAAAAACCAAATTCTACATTTTGGATATGTTTCCTTATCCTTCAGGTGCAGGATTACATGTTGGTCATCCTCTTGGCTATATAGCATCGGATATATACGCTAGATACAAGCGTAACAATGGATTCAATGTATTACACCCTATGGGATATGACTCCTTTGGTTTACCTGCCGAACAATATGCGATACAAACAGGAAGACACCCCGAAGATACAACCACAGAAAATATTCAACGATACAGAAAACAATTGGATAGAATAGGGTTTTCATTTGATTGGAGTAGAATGGTTAAAACATCCGAACCTGCTTATTATAAATGGACACAATGGATTTTTATTCAACTTTTTAGTTCTTGGTATAATACAGATACACAAAAAGCAGAACCTATACATACATTGATCGCAAAATTTGAAAAGAACGGTTCAAAAGACCTTAATTTCTCAGAAGAAATCTCTCATTTTAGTGCTAGTGAATGGATAGAAATGACCGAAATTAAAAAAGAAGAAATTTTAATGCAGTTTAGGTTAGCATTTTTATCTGAAGCCTTTGTGAATTGGTGCCCTGCATTAGGTACTGTTTTAGCAAACGACGAGGTGAAAGATGGATACTCAGAAAGAGGTGGGCACCCGGTGGAAAGAAAAAAAATGAAACAGTGGAGTCTAAGAATTACGGTTTATGCAGACAGACTTTTAAAAGGATTGGAGCAACTAGAATGGAACGAAAATATAAAGGAAATACAAAAAAACTGGATAGGCAAAAGCAACGGTTGTAGTATACATTTTAGTTTGAAAGAAAACCTTAATCAATCAATAGAAGTTTTTACTACTCGACCAGACACTTTGTTTGGGGTAAGTTATCTTACTTTGGCTCCAGAACACCCTCTAGTATTAGAACTATGTTCCGAGGAACAAAAGCAAAAAGTTGCAGAATATATAGAATACACAAAAACAAGAAGCGAAAGAGATAGACAAGCAGAGGTTAAAAAAATCACAGGTGTATTTACAGGAGCATTCGCTGTTCACCCTTTTACTCAAAAAGAAATTCCAATTTGGATAGGCGAATATGTTTTGGCTGGTTACGGTACTGGCGCTGTAATGGCTGTTCCGGCTCACGATGAAAGAGATTTTGCATTTGCAAATTATTTTAACTTACCCATTCCTCAAGTTGTTCAAGCTCCTACAAATTGGGATTTGTCCAAAGATGCTTGGTGTGAAAAGTCTGGAACTATGATCCATTCTGATTTCTTGAATGGTTTGGAAGTTAAAGAGGCTATTCCTAAAATGATTCAGGCTATTGAGGATAAAGGAATTGGGAAAGGAAAAACAAATTATAGACTAAGAGATGCTGCTTTTGGGAGACAAAGATATTGGGGAGAACCAATTCCAATTTTTTATGAAAATGGTATTGCGAAAACTATAGATACAAAGCACCTTCCATTAGAATTACCCAATATCGATAGTTTTTTACCTACTCAAACAGGGGAACCACCACTTGCAAGAGCAACACATTGGAATTACAACAAAGAAAAAGGTTTGGTTGAAAATGGAAATGGTTGGCCAATAGAAACTACTACAATGCCAGGTTGGGCGGGAAGTTCTTGGTATTTTTTAAGGTATATGGACCCCGGTAATCTTGAAAATTTTGCTTCCACAAATACTTTAAGCTATTGGAAGCAAGTAGATTTTTATGTTGGAGGTGCCGAACATGCCACAGGACACCTACTCTACGCTCGTTTTTGGTCTCATTTTTTACATGACTTAGAACTTATACCAGAAAAAGAACCCTTTAAAAAATTGCTAAATCAAGGTATGATTCAAGGCGAAAGTGCTTTAATTCATAGAATTAAAAATAGCAACGCCTTTGTTTCTGCAGAGTTAGCAAAAGATTTCGAAACTACTACGATTCATATAGATGTAAATTTACTTAAAAACAATGAAGTAGATATACAACTTCTAAAAGAATGGAGAGAGGAGTTTGAAAGTGCAGAATATATTTTGGGAGACAAAGGATTACAATGCGAAAGAATTGTCGAAAAAATGTCTAAATCTAAATGGAATGTTGTAAGCCCAGATGTAATATGCGAACAATATGGTGCAGATACCTTGCGAATGTACGAAATGTTTTTAGGTCCAATTCAGGATTCAAAACCATGGAACATGCAAGGAATAGAGGGAGTATTTAAATTTCTTAAAAAATTCTGGCGACTATTCCATTCTTCACAAGAAGAGTTTTTTGTAAGCACCGAAAATGCCAATAATGCAGAGTTAAAAGCATTGCACAAAACAATCAAAAAAATAACTTCGGATATTGAATCTTTGAGTTTTAATACGTCTGTTAGTGCTTTTATGATATGTGTTAATGAACTTCAAGACCTTAAATGTAACAAATCCGAAATTTTAGAACCCTTGCTAGTTTTGCTGTCTCCTTTTGCACCTCATATTTGTGAAGAGCTATGGGAAAAACTAGGAAATAACGGTGGTATTACAAACCAAAAATGGCCGGAATTCAATGAAAAATTTTTAAAAGAAAATTCTTTCAATTATCCAATTTCTATTAACGGAAAAGTAAGAACACAAATTGAGTTTTCTTTGAATGAATCCAAAGAAAATATTGAACAAACTGTTTTACAAAATGAAATTGTAGTAAAATGGTTGGAAGGAAAAGATGCAAAGAAATTTATTCTCGTTCCTGGAAAGATTATAAATGTTGTAATTTAAACCTTTCAACTTATGTATAAAACAAAAGCTCCCGTTTACAGTATTATAATTGGGAGCTTAATTGTTTTATTATGTATACTTTTTATTCCTATTGCATGGCTCGATGAGGTAATGGACCTTGACCCTGCATTTAATTTACTAAAAGGAAATGGCTTACAGTCTAAAATTTGGCCTTATTCTGGTTCCGATAGTTATTTAGTTGCAAATTTACCCTTCCGGCAAGTACCTTATTTTTTAGCACTTTATATCGGAAACTCATCAATTTATGGGGTAAGAATTTTTTTCTTTTTCATTTCCGCTCTTTCTTTTTATATGGTTTACAGGGTATTTACTTTAGAAATTAAAAACAAAGAGTGGTTCTTGATTTTCTTTATTTTGTTCTTTTTTGATAAAGGAATCTGGGAAAGTTTACGTTCAGTTAGAACTGAAATAATGCAAGTTGGGCTTTTTGCCACTGCTTTGTATTTTTTACTCAGTAAACAAAAACCTTGGATTGCTCTATGTTTTATTCTCCCTCTAGTTCTCACCCACCCTGCCTCTTGGGCTTTGGGATTAATGCTATGGATCTATGCTTTTTTTATGCTTAATAACTCAAAGCAAAAATTTGTTTATATTGTTTTAAGTCTTCTTCCTTTTATTCTTTGGTTTTATAGTTTTGAATTTGATATTGATTTTTTTTCTAAACAGTTTTTCTCAGCTAGCTCCGATCATAGTAGCAAAGGAAACTTTTTATCTAAAATCTACAATCATTTTTGGAAACGCTTTTTCCCATACTACTATCCCGCTCCTTGGGTTTTTGTTTTATGGATTTTAGCACATATTTTTTCCATAAAAAAGATTTTCATTGCTTATAAAAACAAAACAAAACTTGATTTCTTATCCCTACTTTTTTTAGGGCATAGTTTATTTTGGTTTTTGGCTTTGGCTCCAATGAACCGCTACAATCCTTCTATGCTGTTCTTAGTTTACTTCATTTCTGCCAAAGAATTAGTCCCTTTGTTCAGTAACTTTAAACAGAGTAAAAAATGGATTACAACCATTGTATTTTTACAATCCATACCTTTTGTGATAAGTTGTTTTTTAGTTTTTAGTCAATGGCAAATGCGTCAACACCAGACTGTTTTAAATTGGATTGAAAAACAAGTCCCTAACCAAACAAATATTTTGCTTGGGGGAGAAGCAATTGGTGCATATTATGCTTTTAAAAAACACCCAAAAGTTCAGTATTACGAACCTATTTATCCTCAAAACATTAATTTTGAATCCTACACTCACAAGTATCTACTTTCTAGAGAAAAACTACCATATACCTCTGTTGCACACTTTGAACTTGTTTCCAGTAAAATTAATTTTATCAATCAAATTCATTCGAAAATTAATAGCTATACTTACAACAATCTTTATTTGTATAAACTAAATACCCAAGAATGCATAGGTCATTCAATACTTAAAAGAAATGGTAAAAAGTGGTAATTTAATATTTGAAATGGTAAAAAATAGGTTTCTTTGCCGAAAGAAAAATCCAAATGAATAAACTCCTTTTAATACTCTCCTCTTTGCTCCTTTTTTCGTGTAACAATCAAAGTATTAAGAAGAAAAAAGTAGACAAAATAGTCTTTGCAAACGCCATTTACTTAGGAACAGAAACCATGGAAAAAGCAGAAGCTATGGCTATTCATAAAGGAAAAATAGTGTATTATGGTTCCAAAGACAGTGTCTTATATTATTACAAATCCAACCAAATAGATTCTATAGATGGCTTTGTTTATCCTGGATTTATTGATGCACATTGTCACTTTTGGGGATTAGCAAAAACCCTTTTGGAAGTTGATTTAACTGGATGTAAAAGTTGGGCAGAACTTCTGGATAGGTGTAAAAAATTTGAAGAAAAAAATCCCAACTCTCCTATTGTTGGGAGAGGATGGGATGAGAGTTTATGGGTAAACGAATATCCAAACAAAAAGGACTTAGACAGCATTTTTCCAACAAAAGCAGTATTTCTAAAAAGAGTAGATGGGCATGCCGGAATTGCCAATTCTATTACCTTACAAATTGCTGAAATAGATAAAAATACAAGGGTTAGTGGAGGCTCTGTGGTATTAAGTAAAGACAAGAAACCAACTGGTATTTTGATTGATAACGCACTAGATTTAGTTAATAAATTTTTTAAAGACCCCGCAGAAAAGGAAATGTGCGGAGCACTAATAGAAGCTGGCAGGATATGCAATTCATTTGGCCTAACAAGCATAGCCGATGCAGGATTAGAACCTAGACAAATTGAAATTATTGATTCCTTAATTCGCGACAATAAAATACACCTGAGAATGTATGCTATGCTAACCTATAGCCCACAAAATCTGGCTTATGCCGTTCAAAAAGGAAAAATTGTTCAAGACCACTTAAGGGTTCACTCTTTTAAATTTTTTGCCGATGGTGCTCTTGGTTCGGCAGGTGCAAAACTAAAACAACCCTATTGTGGTAGCCACCAATACCACAATGGATTGATTCTTTCCGACATAGTTGAAATGGAAAGTGCATTTAAAACTATATTAAACATAGATTTTCAGGCGCACACTCACTGTATTGGCGACTCAGCAAATCTTTTTATTTTGGATTTGTACAACAAAACATTAGCCAACAAGGCAGATAAAAGATGGAGAGTTGAACATGCTCAAATTGTGGACCCAAAAGACTTAAATAAATTCGAAACCAACTCCAATATTTTCCCCTCTATACAGCCTATACACGCTACTAGCGACATGCGATGGGCAGAAGATAGACTTTGTAGCCATAGAATGGGTTCCGCTTATGCCTACAAAGCACTTTTAAATAGTAGCAAAAAAGTTGCAATAGGCACGGATTTTCCCGTAGAAAGCCCAAATACTATTGAAAACTTTTATGCGGCTGTAGCTAGAAAAAATAAAGATCACATTCCTGAAAAAGGATTTTTACCTGCACAAAAACTAAGTAGAAAAGAAACATTTCTAGGTATGACAAATTGGGCTGCTTATACCCTATTTATGGACGATATAGTGGGCAGCTTGCAAAGTGGTAAGATGGCCGACTATATAGTAATGGATAAAGATATTTTGCAGTGTAGTGAAAAAGAAATTCTTAAAAGTAAAATTTTAGGAGTTTACCAAAATGGAGAAAATATACTCCCCTAAGAAATGGATATAAGCCACATATAAGCGCATAAAAATTACGTGTTTTTTTTGGCCAAATGAAACAAATAAATGAACTTTGAAAACTATAAAAATTAAATCATGAACTGGAATAACTTTATTGAAGAAAACAAACAAAGATTTTTAGATGAACTATTTGACTGGCTCAGAATCCCATCGATAAGTGCCGATAGTGCCTTCAAAAACGATGTGAAAAGAGCAGCAGACTTTTTAGCTGAAAAACTTGCGGCAGCAGGTGCAGAAAATATTAGTATAGAAGAAACCGCAGGCCATCCAATTGTATATGCCGACAAAATTATTGACCCAAATAAACCTACTATTTTAGTATATGGCCATTATGATGTGCAACCCTCTGTTCCAGACGAACTTTGGACCACACCTGCTTTTGAACCAGAAATTAGAAATGGTAAAATTTATGCTAGAGGTGCTTGCGACGACAAAGGACAAGCATACATGCATGTAAAAGCATTTGAAACCATGATGAAATCCGGAGACCTTCCTTGCAATGTGAAATTTATGATTGAAGGAGAAGAAGAAATTGGCTCTCCAAACCTTGGCATTTATTGCAAAAACAATGTAGAAAAACTAAAAGCTGACATTGTTCTTATTTCAGACACCTCCATGATTTCCCTAGAAACACCAAGTATAGACTGCGGCCTAAGAGGACTTAGCTACGTACAAGTTGAGGTTACTGGTCCAAATAGAGACCTTCACTCTGGAGTTTATGGTGGTGCAGTTGCAAATCCCATAAATATTTTGTGCCAAATGATTGCTTCTATGCACGACGAGAAAAACCACATAACTATTCCAGGATTCTACGACAAAGTATTGGAATTAAATGCAAAAGAAAGAGCCGACCTAAACAAAGCACCTTTTGACTTAGAGGAATATAAAAGAGACTTAGAAGTGGGCGATGTATGGGGTGAAGATGGTTTTACTGTGTTAGAAAGAACCGGAATTAGGCCCACACTCGATGTAAACGGTATATGGGGTGGCTACACGGGCGAAGGAAGCAAAACCGTACTTCCCTCTAAAGCTTATGCCAAAATTTCTATGCGTCTAGTGCCAAATCAAAGTTCAGAAGAAATCACAGATTTATTCAAAAAACACTTCGAAAGCATAGCTCCTGCAGGGGTTAAGGTAATAGTAGAACCACACCATGGTGGCGAACCTGTAGTTACCCCTACAGACTCTCATGCCTACCAATCTGCTGCAAAAGCCATTAAAACCACCTTTGGTATAGATCCCATCCCTACAAGAGGTGGTGGCAGTATTCCTATTGTAGCTCTTTTCGAGCAAGTACTAGGACTTAAATCTGTACTTTTAGGATTTGGATTAGATAGCGATGCCATACACTCCCCAAACGAGCACTATGGCGTTGCCAACTATTTTAAAGGCATAGAAACTATCCCATACTTTTTCAAGTATTTTAGCGAGAAATAATACATCGTTAAATAACAATATAAAAAGCAGCTCCAATGGGCTGCTTTTTTTGTACACCAGACCTTATAGATTTACAAAACCTATAAGATCTAAATGACATATTAAAATTCCAAGAATATTTTGGGCGCCTAATTCCCTGACTTCACGATATCTTATCTCCGAATATCGCGTCCTAAAATATATTGACCCAAAATCAACCTGAATTGGAACAAAAAAGTAATAAAACACAATCAAGTTGTTATAAGCATGCTAACAAAAAATTAAATGCAATTCACATTTTTAGTTTTTAGCATTTTAAAAAAGCATAACCCCTATATGTAACCTAGGTCACTTTGGGGCTTTAGTCTTTGTTTGGGTATTTTAAAACCTGTAACTTTGTAGAACAAACATTTTATATATTATGAAAAAAGTACTTTATTTATTCGCCATTATACTTACAACGCTCTCTGCTTGTAAAGATTCAGACCCTATAGAACCCAAAGCTGAAACAAATAAATTTACCATTGAGTTTGAAGGTTTGTTTCAAAATAACCCCATTACATTTAATGAGTTAAAGTGGATAAGTGCAGCAAACGACACAATGAATTTTACCCGTTTGTCCTATCTTATGCGTGACTTTGTATTAGAGACCTCAGATGGAGAAAAATACAATCTTCCAGATACACACGCTTTTATAAGTTTGGGAATTAATAGAAATATCTTACAGTTTGAAGGAGATTTTCCTGATAAGGAGTTTGTAAAACTACATTTTAAAATTGGGGTAGACTCCATAAAAAACTTTGCAGATCCTTCTCAATACAATGCAACCCACCCATTGAATCCACTTGTTAATCAAATGCACTGGGACTGGGCTGGCGGCTACATCTTTATGGTAACCGAAGGGTATTTCTTAGACAATGGAAATACAAACAAAATATTTACTTACCACATGGCCAACTTAGAATATACCAAAAATATTTCTATAAGCTCTTCTATCGCATTTAAACCAAGAAACCAAAGCATTAAAGTAGGGATAGACTTGTATAATTACTTCTCTAAGCCAGAGGTTTACAGTATAAAACAGGAAGGTAATTCTTCGCATTCTATTTCTTCAGGTGACCGTATAATTATGGATAAGCTATACCACAACCTCGATAGTGTATTTAGAATTTTGTGATAAGCTACTTAAGAGAAGAACATTTTTTACTACAATACTTCACATTGTCCCAATTCTTTTCCCACTTTTTACGCCAATTAAATGGTCTATTGCAAACCTCACAAATCTTACTAGGCAAGTGCTTTTTTGTATGCTTATCCAACATATAATCACGCAATAGCGAAATCTTTTTTCAGCAAAGTAATCTCTGTAATTTCAGGATTTATGCCTAATCTTCCAGGGTACCCTATATACCCAAAGCCTCTATTTACATACAAATATTTATCCTCTTTGCTATAAAGACCAGCCCATTCTGGATACATATATTTAACTGGGCTCCATTTAAAACCATGGGTTTCTATCCCAAACTGAAAACCATGGGTATGACCTGAAAGAGTAAGCATTATGTTTTCTTGTTTTTGCAATACTTCTGCTCTCCAGTGGCTAGGATCGTGAGATAGAAGCACTTTAAAATCTACTTCTTTGCAGGTCTCCAATGCTTCATTCAATTTACCATATTTAGGGAAATTTCCTTTTGCACTCCAATTTTCTACTCCTAGCAAAGCTATTTTATCTGAGTTTTTTTCTAAGATTACAGAATCGTTCAACAACAAATTCCATCCCATTTCTGCATGTACATTTTTAAGTTTTTCTAAATTTTCAAGCTTAGATTCTTCACTAGACCATACCACATAATCGCCATAATCGTGATTTCCTAGTACGGAATATACTCCCATTTTGGCATCTAATTTTGAAAAAAGGGCTTTCCAATTATCCATTTCATCTGCAGTATTATTCACCAAATCACCAGTAAAAACAAGAATATCGGGTTTTAAATCTAAAATCATTTGTATGCCCCTTTCCACTGCTTTTTTATCCCAAAAACTACCTGAGTGAATATCGGAAACTTGAACCAGTTTTAAACCATGGAAAGAGGAAGGTAAATTATCAAATTGGATTTTCTTTCTTTTTATTTTATAGTTATGCGCTCCCTTTATAAGCCCCCATGACATGCCTACTAAAGGAACAGCACCCACCATCAATCCCGTAATCGAAATAAATTTTCTTCTCTCCGCGAGTGTGGTATTTTGAAGAGAGTTTTTATTGAATTTGTTATAAACCCACTCTACTCCCCTAAATACATCCTCTGCGATAAGCGGTAAAATAATGAACAACTTGGCTATAACCAATATAAAACCAAATACTTGTAATAGCGTTAATGCGCTAGACCCTATTTTTTCGATTTGAATAAATGGCCTAAGTATAATTAATACTATAAAAAGAATTGATACAAACCAATAAGCCCATGTAACATAAAGCTTGGTTCTACTAGAGGCAGACTTTAGAATAGTTTTGACTGCTTGCCAAGCGTAAAGGTCGAACAATAGGAACAAGATTCCTAACAGACCGAAAAATAATAATTTGTTTAAAGATGACACTATACTTGCAAACATAGTTAGTTAAAAAAAAGTTTTGATAAATATCGTTTATTTAAGGTGTTTATCATATAAAAATAATCCCAATTGGATTTTGGTAAATACCCCTTCTTGGGTATTTATAACAAGTGAATATCCTGCTTCCGAAAAGCATTGTTGTGCCAAATATGCCTTTAGATATTGCTTTAGTAGCTTATCTGTCTCTACTTCTGAGTTTTGCTTAAAAAAAGCAGAAGAACGCTGTGTTTTAACAAATTTTTTAAAACTCAGAAACAAGGAATTGGATATTTGGTAGTTTTTGTTGAACGATACGGGATTGTTGTATTTTTTATTTATTAGCAGTACCTCATTCTTACAGAAATCCAATATGTATATTTGGAATAATTTACTGGCAAAAATATTGGGGTAAGCGCTGTTGATTATCTTTTTTGTATTCAAAGAATCTGAAAGATTCATATCTGGCCAAATCCCACCTCCAGAATGTAGTTTTCTGTTTTTTATAAGTGAAAAATATTCCTTTTTTTCTAAGTCTTCCGCTATTTGAATTTTATTTCGGTTGTATATTTCCAATTTATACTCTTCTACATTTTTAGTATAAGGCTTTTGTATACTTCTTCCACTTGGAGTATAGTATTTGGCTACGGTAAGCCTAAGAAAAGAACCATCGGGTAAGAGGTATGGTTCCTGAACTAATCCCTTACCGAATGTCCTTGTTCCTATTACCAATGCCCTATCGTTATCTTGCAATGCTCCAGATAGTATTTCACTAGCAGAAGCAGTATTGGTGTTTGTTAAGATTAGAACCCTTCCTGTTTTAAAAATTCCATTACCATTCGAAATAAATTTTTCTGTTTTTCTTTTCCTGCCTTTGGTATAAGAAATTAGGTCCCCTTTATTCAAAAATTCGTTTGCAATTTTTATGGATTCTCTAAGTAAGCCTCCCCCATTGTTCCTTAGGTCTATTACAATATTTTTTGCACCTTTTTCACTTAGCTTTTGTAAAGCAAGTTTAAAATCATTGTGTGTGTTTGCCCCAAAATAATTAATCTTTATAAGTCCTGTGTATCTATCTAACATGTAAAACACATCCACCCCTTTGAGTTCTTGTTTTACAAGCTTAACTTGTGTTTCAAAAACTCTTTGGTTTTTTTTTCTTAAAACCTTAAGAGTTAAAAAGGTATTTTGTTTTCCACTAAGCAAGGCTGCAACTTTTGCATATTCATATTTCTGATTAGTCAAATTCTTGCTGTTTACAGAAAGAAGTCTATCCCCTTCTTTTAAACCAGAAACAAAAGCGCTACTTTGATTTGGAACTGAAATTACAACTGGTGTATCTGCATAAAGAATAAAATCGGCACCAATTGTAAATAGGTTACCTTTTACTTGTCGTTGTGTGTAGTCAACCAATTCTTTAGGAATAAAAGTAGAATGTGGGTCGAGCTGAGAAAGCATACCTTTAATAGCAAATTCCTCCAATTCAACAGGTTCTGGCTTTTCCACATAATCTAATTTTACAATATCTAAGATTTGATAAAAGCGGGTTTTGTGTTGGGGATTAATAAAAATGCCGGTTATTATCCCTCCAAGTAAAAGAAGTGAATAAATAACCGGCTGTAAATAACTTTTACGCCTAGATCTAGAGTTTCTTGGTGTAACTGAATTCAAGGTTTAGGTTTAATTAAAACCTTTCAAAGCTACTAAAAAAGAAGTTTCCTTCTATTGCTGCATTTTCATTGCTGTCCGATCCATGTATTGCATTTGCATCGATAGAAACCGCAAATCTGTTTCTAATAGTTCCCTCCGCTGCTTCCTTAGGATTAGTAGCACCTATTAATTTTCTAAAATCTTCTACTGCATTTTCTTTTTCTAAAATTGCAGCTACTATAGGACCAGAAATCATAAAAGACACTAAATCATTAAAAAAAGGTCTTTCTCTGTGAATACCATAAAAATCCTCTGCTTGTTCTTTGGTTAATTGCATATATTTCATAGCTTTGATTCTAAAACCATTGGAAATAATTTGGTCTAAAATTTTACCAGTGTGACCGTTAGATACTGCATCTGGCTTAATCATGGTGAAGGTTTGATTGGTTTTCATTTTTATTTTTAAACTTTGGGTTGCAAAATTAATACATTTAATGCTATAAAGGGGTTTTTTCTGGGGTTAATTTATTCCTGTCAAACGAAAATCTATGGTTTATACAAATAAGTTGTATCTGAGTATTTTGAAGCAAATATTCCTCTCGTATTGTCCCAATTGGTATAAACTGTAGTAGATTGAGCAAAGGGGTCGGTCTGATAAAATAAATGTTCGTTTATTGTTTGCCTGTATTGGTATAGATTAGAACTCATTTTAGAGCAAATTAATTTTAATGCAATTGTCTTTTGTTTAGATGAATTTGCATACAAGCTAAATGCTCCAAATCGAAGAATTGCTACCTTGTCTTCAAAGCCAATATCTCGCAGCAAAAGTTCTTTTTTTGTAAATTGTGAATTTTCGTTTCTTAAAAACCAATAATCTATTGTTTCTAATTCCTGAATTTCTTCTTCAAATGTAGAATCGTTGTTGGCATACTTCCAATACGATCTAAGTAATTGAAAACCATAATAATTTTCAAGGTTAACTTCATCAGATATTGTTAGTTTTATTTGAAGAAAGTCTTCTTTCCCTCTAAATATGACAGTTTGGGTATCTATCGTGTAGTTTAAAACACTACTAGTTAATTCTTCTTTTGCTATTGCAACTTGAGAATTGTTATTTTTAAGCACCAAAAAATATTTGTTTTTTTCAGTACAGATAGTATTGCATGTATAATTTTGAGAAATGGGGTCAAAAACAAAACTATCGATTTTACCCATAATGCTGTCGTAAAGCAAAAGCTGAGCTTCTGAAAAAATTTCAGGGGTTGAATTTGCCCCTAAAATGGCAGTTTGGTAAACCTTGGCTACAGGAGTAGTATTTATTTCGAAAATACAATTGATTACATATTGTTTGTTACCATCTATATTTGGGTATGGTATTTCCTTAAAGCAAGCAGTTAGTAAACTAATGCTTAAGAATAAAACCATCATTTTAAATAGATTCATCATTTTTAAAATTTTTGGTTTAATGTAAAAGATGGGAAAAAAGGGAATAAAGTAAACTGCCTAAGAACGCGTTTCCCAGAATCATTGTACCCTGGAGTTATAAAAAAAGGATTGGGATTGTTGTATACATTGTAAACACCAAAAGAAAAAACATATTCTCCAATTTTATTCTTATTAAAATAAGAGTAATTTATGTCTGCCCTATGGTAGTGGTTCATTCTAAATGCATTTCTCTCACCGGGCAACAATATCTCAACAGGGTTTCCGGAAGCATCTACACCGTAGTAAATTTGTTCTGGCAAGGTAAATGGATTACCTGTAGCATATACAAAATTAGCAGATAAGAGTGCATTTTTCTTTAACTTGTAGGATATAGAAGATTTAAAATCATGTCTTCTATCGTTTGCTGAATAAAATTCTTCTCCATTTAATATCTCTGCAAACTGTCTTATATTTATTGAATAATTATAGCTTAGCCAACCGGTAAATTCACCTACCACTTTTTCTGCAAATATTTCAAATCCTTGAATTCGACCACGACCTGTTGTAACCTTTTCTTCCCAATTTTGCGAACTAACAAGATAATTAGTATTTTCTCGGTATTCTAAAAGGTTAAGTAAATTTTTACTATAAAAATCAATCCCAATATTTAATTTTGGCAATTTGTAGATATAACCAAGAGAAAACTGTTTACTCACAATTGGTTTTATTTTTTCTGTAGAAAGAACCCATAAGTTGTTTGGAATTCCAAAACTAAAATTTTGTAATAAATGCATAAACTGCTGCATTTCAATGTATCCAAAATAGAGGTTTGAATTCTTATTGATATGTTTTTTTACCAAGATTCTAGGTTGTAAAAAATTATACGTAGCAGAAGCATTAAATGAAGTAAAACGTAATCCGGTTTTTATATTAATGCCATATTTTAATTTTAATTCCGTATCTCCGTATAGTGAACTCTCTACACCATAAATTTGGTTAGAAGAGTAATTTATTGGTTGTATGTTTTGAAAGTTTGACGCAAGAGTAGTGATTCCTGGTTGGAAGGTATGGTATATACTTTGGGCTCCAATAGTAAAATCCAACTTAGAACCTAAATGAACGAATTCTGTAGAAAAACCAAAATCGTTTATTTTCGATGAAAGCTTATAATTGTAAAAATCTTCTGAACTTTCTTGTCCATTAGACAATTTAAAAGTATATTGATTTATATTGTTAAAAACATACCTACTGTTCCATGCCTGAGTTCTCACAATATTTTTCTTTTTAAAAACCTTATGCCATTTTACGGAATAAACAGTATTGCCCCATTCTGATTCTTGTTTATCCTTTTCTTCAATAACTCGCTGGGGTTGAGCCATGTTAAAAACATTACTAACTACCGTATTGTCTCTGCCTAAATAAAAGTTTAATGTCAATTTAGAAGTGGGGGAAAATCTATGAACAATTTTTGCATTTAAATCATAGAAAGAATAAGTACTTAAAAATCCAACATTATTTCTATTGGAATTTGCTTCCAAAAACGGAGACAACATTGCATCAATATAGGATCTTCTTGCACCGATAACAAAGGTTGTCTTTTTAGCTTTGGATATTGGCCCCTCTAATACAAAGCCAGCACCTATCAAACCTAAACTGGCATTTCCAGAAATTTTATTTGTACTCCCTTCTTTAGTTTCTACTTCAATTACACCAGAAACCCTTCCACCATACTGCGAATTAAAATCAGATTTATACATGTTTACATTTTGTACTAAACCAGGGTTGAATATAGAATAAAATCCGAACAAATGTGTGGGATTATACACTTGTATACCATCTAACAATACTAAATTCTGATCCGGTGATCCGCCTCTTATAGAAACACCTGCCAAACCCTCTCCTACACTTTGAACACCTGGCATAAGCAACAATGCTCTAAAAACATCCGATTCGCCAAACAAAGGTGAAATATTTGACATTAATTTACTCTTAAAACTAATTTTCCCGGGTTCTCTTCCTATAGATTCTCCTGTAGATTTATCATCTGCAACTACAATTACAGGTGCCATTTTATTTGATTCAAGATCTATCTCAAGAAATAAATTTTCAGTGACTTGTACTACTCTTTCTATGTTTTCATATCCTACAATAGAAAATTTAATATTATAAGTTCCTGGATAAAGCCTCAAGAAAAAAATACCTTCATTATTTGTTTCTGTAAAAACCTTTTGGGAGCTAACTACAATATTTGCACCTATAATCCTATCTCCAGTTTGTTTATCTTTTAACAAACCATAAACAATTACTTTGTTTTGTATTTCTACTTTTGGTTTAATTACTATTGTAGCATTGCCAATAAAGCAAAATATTATATTGTTGCTAATCGATAATGAATCTAATAAGACACCTAACCTATTTTCATATTTATCAAAATTGATTATTTGAGAAGGTAATATTATATTTTCTTGATATGAAAAACGTACAGATACTTGTTGTTCTAAAAAAAGTAAAAGAGCTTTTGTTGGTAGACTTTTACTTGGTAGAGTTACAGTTTTATTTAATAATGCCTTGGGAACAGGTGAACAATTTTGTGCGTTCAAACCATTCTTATAGCTTAATGCAAGCATTAAAAATACAACAGTAAAAATGCGAAATATTTGAAAATACGAAGTGGGCATTTACCCACAAATGTATGGTATTATTTTGAATTTAAAGGAATAGCCCTTATAGAATAGTTGTTCAAAGTCTCCTGTAAAATTAGTATTGCATGTTCCATGTTGTCCATAGGCAATGTTGTTGTAATTTTGGTTTCCATCAACTCTTTAGGGTAAACAAGACTATGCTTGTATACTTGGGAAAAACGTTCTGCTATATTTCCTAAACTTTCTTCTCGAAAGAATAATTGATTGTCTAACCAAGAAAGTTCCTCGTTTGAATCAAATCCTCCTAAAAGTGCCTTGCCATTAGAGTAAACTGAAATTGAACTTCCTTTTTCAAGTTTTGATATCAATTTATCCTTATGCAATACTTTAACTTTACCAGAAACTACAGAAACAGTAGATTTAGATTTTGAGTAAAAATTAAGATTAAAAGAAGTTCCAAGAACTTTAACTGTTAAATTTTGATTATTTTTAATTTGGAAATCAGGAAGTTCCTTATTGGGTTTTACATCGAAAAAAGCTTCACCATTTAAAACAAAATTCCTATGCTTGTATCCAAATTCTTTGTTAGTTACCAATTTACTTTTAGAGTTTAAAACTACAATAGTTCCATCAATAAGTGTTATTTTTTTGGCTACAGAACCATTGTTTAAATACTCTACCGAATCTACATTCTTATTAGAATAATAAAAATATATGCCAGCTGATAAGAACATAAGAAAAAGAGCAGCGTATGCAAATACAAAGGTTAGTTTTCTATATTTCTTATGTTTTAACCGGTACTTTTCTACATTTGAATCTGAAGAATTATGGTTAATTTTTTCGGTTAATGCTTTAAAACCTTTTGGGGAAGTATTTTTATATGAATAGTTTGAGCTATTTTCCCAAACCCATTCATATCCGCTTAAATCTTTAGGCAGACGCTTATTCTCTAGGAGATTTTTTAGTAACTGTTTGAAATTAAATAAACTCATGACTAAATAGCGGTTTGCAAATACGAAGATACGTTTTGCAACTGTTGTTGGATAATTCTTAAAAAATAAGCATTACTTGGATTGCTTTTAAGCCATTCTTTAAGAAATTTTTCTTCTTGAGGTGTACATTGCCCAGAAACATACTTTGTAAGAATATTGGCTTGAAGTTCTTCTTTCATTGTTTAAATGTTATTAAATATAACTATTGTTTCCCTTTAGTACAGGAAAAATAATTGTAGCCCCCATACAAGAATAAAAAATATTTGTTTTTATTCTTGACTTATATTTGAAACTTTAAAGATGATACACATTCCGCTTGCAGAAAGGCAAAGGCCTAAATCATTCAATGAATATATTGGTCAGGAGCACCTTACAGGCCCTGAAGGCTCGCTTTGGAAACAAATTCAAGGTGGTTTTATACATTCCTTTATACTTTGGGGGCCACCTGGAACTGGTAAAACTACACTTGCAAAATTAATTTGTACAGAATTAGATTGTCCCTTTTTTAACCTAAGTGCAATAAATTCTGGAGTAAAGGAAGTAAGAGAGGTAATAGAAAAAGCTTCTAAAAATACAGGTTTGTACCAAAATAAAAGATCCATTCTTTTTATTGATGAAATTCATCGCTTTAGTAAATCTCAACAAGACTCTCTATTGGCGGCTGTAGAAAAAGGAATTATTACTTTAATAGGTGCTACTACAGAAAATCCAGGCTTCGAAGTTATCCCTGCTTTATTGTCTCGTTGTCAAGTATATGTATTAAACCCCTTAACAGCAGAAAACTTAAAAAAACTCCTGAATAATGCTATTGAAAATGATTCCGAAATAAAAAAAATAAAACCTGTAATTAAGGAATATGAAACCTTAATATTACTTAGTGGCGGAGATGCACGCCGATTGTTAAATTTATTTGAATTAATCTGCTTTTCGATTGATGAAAGCAAGGAAATTACCAATGAAAAAGTGAGTAGTATTATCAAGCAGAATCCATTGTTGTACGATAAAAATGGAGAACAGCATTATGATATCATTTCTGCATTTATAAAGTCGATTAGAGGAAGCGACCCAAATGCAGCAGTGTATTGGCTTGCTAGAATGATTGAAAGCGGAGAAGATTTAAAATTCATAGCAAGGAGGCTACTGATATCCGCTTCTGAAGATATAGGAAATGCAAACCCAAATGCTCTAATACTAGCAAACTCTACATTCCAAGCAGTAAGCATAATTGGTTATCCAGAAAGTAGAATATTGCTTAGCCAATGTACTATATATCTAGCTACATCGCCCAAAAGCAATGCATCCTATGAAGCTATTGGAAAAGCACAAGCTATAGTTAAAGAAACAGGGAATTTGCCAGTACCTATGCATCTTAGAAATGCTGCAAATAAATTACTTAAAGAAATGGGTTATGGAAAAGATTACAAATATTCTCATGATTTTCCGTTTAATTTTACAGAACAAGAGTTTATGCCCGATTTACTAAATGGAACAACTTTGTATGAACCAGGTAATAACCCTAAAGAACAAAACATAAAAGATATTTTAAAAAAATTATGGGGCAATAAGTATAAGTACTAAAAACTCTTCATCCATTCAAAGGTAGCATAATGTTCTCCATTCATTCCAAGCTTAGAATATACTTGTTGAGCTTTAGAATTGGTTTTGTCTACATAAAGTCTTATTCCTCTTACCTCATTACTTTCTATTGCCAATTTTTTAATGTGTTGGTATAAATTAGAATACACTTTTTTTTCACGGAAATCATCCAATACATATACCGATTGTATCCACCAAATCCAAGCGTTTCTCCAATCACTCCATTCTTTAGTTATTAGCAACATACCCTTGTTGCCTTCTTCTGAGAACTCTATAAAATACTCCCCTTTATTAGAATCCTCTATAATTGACCCAACCCCCTTCTCAAGTATTTCTTTATCTAATTCCAACCCTTCTGTTTCCATTGCCATTTTTATTTGACATTGAACTATGAATTCTACATCCTTTTTTGTTGCTTTTCTTACCATTTGTTAATCTTTTAAACCAGCCTTGACTCTGAAATTTTGGTTCGATAATATCTTTATATCTTTGTTAATTGTTTTTCTTAATACAGTTCTTACCCTTAGTTTAAAACTTTCTTTCTTTAGGTATGCAGAAAAATCATTTGTTTCGCAATCTAAATCCAAGGTCCTTGCATTGTTATTGATATCAAATTTTGAAGCCAATCTTATTTCATCTAATCCTTCAGAGGCAATAAAAATTTCAATTTCTTTTAAAAAATCAAAGCTTTGGTCAATTGGGCTTTCTATTTGTAAGCGAAACTCATTTAATTTAATTTCCTTAACATATTCAACTCTAGAATCGTTTTTTTCAAATTCAGCATTAGAATTTGTTTGAACATCTGGAATAAGTATACTAAAAGGGAGTTGTATCGGATTCGTACTTTGAATCGTAAACTGCTGACTTACTTGGATATTAAAACTAATCAAAGATTTTTTCTTACATCCAGAACTCATAAAAAAACCCAATACTACTATTGAGTAAATAAATATTTGAGTTATCTTTCTCATCCTGCAAATATAGTCAAGCCTTTATTTAAGTTTGTTTCTTAAACGTAAAAAATACATTTCGAAATATTTATACGATACAAATGAAATAACTAGACTGATACAAAAGCTAATTAATACAAAGAAAAACAAACTAATGTTGGAATAGGTAAGATTTAGTTTGTCCCATATTTTACTTAAAAATAAAATTACAGGGGTATGGAAAACATACAAGCCATATGTTAGGGTTCCTATTCTAGCGAATATAAATCCTACACTATAACTTTTAAAATTTACCCATTGTGCAAAAAATAATATCATGTATGCATATACTACAGCACTTATAGTAATACCCCAAACCCCTAATTCAGAGTAAAAAACATGTTGAAAAAGCAAATATAAAAATGCTGAAATAATAAATATATAACGTATATATACAATGGATTTCTCGAACAAAAAATTGTATATCGACTTAAAGTAAAATGCGAGCAAAGATCCGGCTACAAAATAATCCAAGGAACTAAATAATTCTCCGCCACTTAAGATAATATCCGTTTCTAACATAGGCCAAAAAAAACGAAGAGCTATTGAAAAACACCAAAGGCCAATCCAAATTTTAGGCAAATCATTTAAAGGAAATTTCCAAAAAAGAAAAATCCAAAAAATATAGAAATGTTCTTCTATACACAAAGACCAAAACACGCTAAGAGGTGCACCTTGTGGAGATGCATTTTCCCAAATCATTTTATAATTCTCCAAAAATAAAAATGAAAAAATTGGATTTGGCTTGTACATACCTTCATGTGTTGTTCCTGCCCATCCTATCTTATCCATTAAATAAATTCCTAAATATGCAAGTATTACACCCAAAAAATAAAGCGGCCAAATTCTCAAGGACCTTCTTAAAAAAAAGGTTCTCGCGTCTATTAAATCAAATTTTATTTTTTTCTGTTCAATTAGTAGCATAGAGATTAAAAATCCGCTAAGAACAAAAAATACTGCTACTCCTGTGCCGCCTCCTTGTTTTAGAAAATTAAAAGTAGGTGTATTTTCTCCCATCGGCAAATGCAATAGAAATACTTTAAAAAAGGCAATAAACCTCAGTACATCTAATCCCAGAATTCTTGATTTAATGGTATTCAATTATTTTTAAATAAATCTAACCAAAACTTACCTTTAAGCATACACTCTTCATATTCTGCAAATGGATCAGAATCGTATGTAATGGCTCCGCCTACATGAAAGCTTGCTATTTTTTTCTCCGTATCAATTATCAAGGTTCTTATCACCACATTCAAATCAAAATTACCATTGGATTCTAAATACCCAATGCTGCCAGAATATAAACCACGAGCACTTACTTCGTATTCCGATGCCCTTTCTACTACCATTCGTTTTGGCGCACCGGTCATACTTCCCATTGGAAAAGTATTTTTAAGAATTTCTCCTAATTTAGTTTTTTCTAATTGCTTACCACTAATGGTTGAAATCATTTGATGTACATTTTTAAAACTGTATATGCCACACAATTCTTCTACACTTACAGTTCCTACTTCACATACCCTACTTAAATCATTTCTAACCAAATCCACAATCATTATGTTTTCTGCTCGTTCTTTTTCAGAATTTTGTAAGTTGCTTTTGTTCTTTTCATCTTCTAATTCTGTACCTCCTCGCATCGCTGTGCCCTTTATAGGTTGCGACAATAGAATATTTGCCTTTCTCTTTAAAAATCGTTCTGGACTTAAAGAAATACTAAAAAAAGAATGGTGTCTAAAAAAAGCCGAAAAAGGGGCTTTGTTCGAATTTCTAATTTTTTCCCAAATTAAAAATGGGTCTGAATTAAATTTATTAGAAATAAATTCCTGACAATAATTTATCTCATAATATTCCCCGTTTTTTATATCTTCCCTTATCTTCTCAATAGTATGTATATATTTCTCTTTGGATAATAGGGGTAAAAATTCATGTTTAAATTCAGGGGAAGATTCAAGTGGAGCAATTTGTGATTGCAAAATGGAATGGTAAAACTCCGAGGGATTTTCCCCATAAATTACAAACTCTTTCTCTTCCTTTCTCTTATAAATTAAATATTGGGGAGCAAACCAAAAAGAGTTTGCAGGAGGAGCTATGGTAGATTTTTTTTCTGAAATTTTCCAAAAGTCTTTATTGTATGCATACGATATAAAACCCATTAAAAAGCAATTTTGTTGTTCTAGGGTGTTGAAAAAATCCCAATTAATTGGATTATTGCTTTGAAATTGTTTTTGAGATCCAAGGCCAAAAATAAAATCATACTCATCATGTAATAGTGGTGAATTTATTTCATTAGAATGCAAAACACAGAAAGTCGAATAATTTGGCAAGTTACTCAATACCAAATGTATAAACTCTTTATTTTCGATATAATTAAACCTTATAGAGGATTGCATTGTGGTTTCAAAATTGCAGAAAAAAGCCGATATTTTGTAAAAACATCGGCTAATATATTCAAATTAGAGAAAGTTTAAACTTCCCTATTCATATCAAATTGTTCTAGATAGTCAGCTACTCTTCTTACAAAAGCACCACCCAAAGCTCCATCTACCACTCTATGGTCATAAGAATGAGATAAATACATCATATGTCTTATAGCAATTACATCTCCAGTTGGGGTTTCTATTACAGCAGGTTTTTTACGAATGGCTCCCGCTGCTAGAATTGCAACTTGAGGTTGATTAATTATAGGAGTACCCATCACATTACCAAAAGTACCAACATTGGTTAATGTAAAAGTACCACCACTAATTTCATCTGGTTGTAATTTATTTTCCCTTGCTCTTCTAGCTAGGTCATTTACAGCTTTTGTTAAACCTACTAAGTTGTAACTATCCGCATTTTTGATTACTGGAACAATTAGGTTCCCCGATGGCAAGGCAGCTGCCATACCTACGTTTATAGATTTTCTTTTGATAATTTTATCACCATCTAGGCTAATGTTTATCATAGGGAAATCTTTAATTGCTCTAACAATAGCCTCTATAAAGATAGGAGTAAATGTGATTTTCTCACCCTCTTTTTTCTCAAAAGAATTTTTAACTTTATTTCTCCAAATAACAAGATTGGTAACATCCGCTTCCACAAAAGAAGTTACGTGAGGAGAAACCGCTTTACTCATTACCATGTGGTCAGAAATCAATTTTCTCATTCTGTCCATCTCAATGATTTCGTCACCTGGCATTAAGGTAATTTTTGGCCCCTGTATTTCTTTTCTAACACTCGTAGAAGCCACTTCTGATGCTTTAGGCACGTTGTTGGCTGGAGTTACTGTAGGAGTTGTAACGGCTACTGCAGGAGTTTGGGTTCTGTTTTCTATATATAGTAAAACGTCTTTCTTAGTTACTCTACCATTTGAACCGGAACCTGAAATAGATTCCAATTCTGACATACTTATAGACTCTGTTTTAGCTATATTTAATACCAAAGGTGAATAGAAACGAGAAGAATCTGAATTGTTGAAAACATGAACTTCGGTTTGACTTGCTGCATGAACAATATCTTTTTCAATATTTTCTACTGCCTTTGAAACACTTGGACTAGGTATATTATTTACAGAGGCATTAGCAGTAGAATCTGATCCTACGCCAATTATTGCAATGGGTGCACCCACTGGAGCCACATCTCCTTCTGCAAATAATTTTTTAAGTAAAACACCCGCCGTAACAGAAGGTACTTCTGAATCTACTTTATCTGTAGCGATTTCAACTACAGCCTCATCTAGATCTATGTTTTCTCCTTCATTTTTTAGCCATTTTGTTATTGTAGCTTCGGCTATGCTTTCCCCCATTTTGGGTAGTATTAGTTCAACTTCTTTCATTAGAAATATGGTTTGGTAATTGGTTTGCAAAAATGCACATTTTTAAGCGCTTCGCAAATGGATTTATTGAAAAATTGTTAGCTAAATGATTATTCCTCTTATTAAAGACTTGAAAAATATTCATACCAATTGAATATCAAAAACTTTACTCATTAGAATGACCTATTATAAATTTGTTTCAACAAAACTACTCAAAGAACTTTGAGGGTCTAAACTGAGTTTTCTTCGAATTTGCGCTCTTATGTATTCTATATTTTTTTCACTGTATGAAAGCAATGACGCAATTTCTTTTGTAGTGTAATTCTGCTTTAATAGTGTTAAAACTTTGATTTCATTTTCTTTTAAACAAGGGTACTTTTGGTTTAAATTTTGGAACACATTAAAGGTTTCTTCGTTTACAGAAGCTATAATCGCCAAATCTTGGTAATTACTAAAAAAAGAATTCATATTTAGTTTTGCTTTCTTTTTCTTTACTTCTATGTCTTCTATTTGTTTATTGCTCAATTCATCAAAAAAATCTTCCATTTGTTTTTTCAAGATTGCAATTTTCCCCATTTGATTTTTAATTGCATGAAATTTATTTTCATTCTGTATAATTTTCTTTTGGAGTTCTGCTTGTTGATTTTTGTAAGTTAAAATCTCAAGTCTAGAAAGCTCAATCTTACTTTTAATCAACTCTTTGTTTTTCTTCACATTAATAAAGATGATTACTAGAATAATGATTAAGGCAAAAAATAAAAGTACAAACAAAAAAGAGATGTATTTTTGGGTTTGAAGTTTTTGGTTTTGAATTTGTTTTTGCTTTTTTAACAGTTCATTTTCTTGTGTATTAGAGTTGATTTCCAGAAGATATTTGTAATCGTTAAGGAGCAATGTATTGCTTTCATTTCTTAAATCATCTATACATTCTTGCTCTAATTTTAGAAATTCAACAGCCAATTCAAACATATTTTTACTCTCATAGTATTGAGCAATTACACTATAGAACATAGATTTCAAATACAAATCATCAGAGGATTCTACTTCCGTTTTTTTGTCTATTAGGTAATCAATATTTACAGGTAAAATTTCTCCCACAAAAATAGATGCTTGAATATACTGTAATTGAGAATACAAATAGAATGTAGAAAAATAAGGTCTATCATTTTCCACTAATTCTTTAAGTACTTCCTTTTCCTTAAATTGATACAAATATTCATATTCGTGGTCTTTGAAAACATTTTGGTAAATAGGTACTTTAGCAAGAAGATTTTTAGCAAGTTCCAATTCTTTAATAAATTGTTCTTTGTTAATTTCAAGAGCAGCAACTTTAGACTTATTAAAATGAAGTAAAAAAGCTATTTCAATAGACTTTTTTTCATCGATTTGATTGAATATTTTTTTTGCTTCCTCAAACTGCATTAGTGAAAGATAGGCTACTCCTATGTTTATATAATTTTTCCAATAATTATCATCTTTAATATTGTGTTTTTCAAAGATTATTTTTGCTTTCAAAAAATAATCTATTGCAGTTTTGTTATAGCCTTTGATAGTATTGATTACTCCCAAGTTGGTAAGAAGGGATGCTTGTACAATTTTATTTTCTTGCCTATAAATAGAAGATTCTGCTTTTTTCCAACAATACTCAGCAGAGTCATAAAATCCTAATGCATAATAAAAATTGCCTGCTATTAGATTTAAATCAAATGCTTTAGAACTATTTTCATATATCTTGTTTTGTTGCTTTTTAATTTCGCTTAAGGCAAATTCAAATTCTCCTTGTTTTGCCAAAGAATCAAAAAATTTAAAGGAACCATCACTTAATTCCTTTTTTTCAATAATGGAGGTGTCGGTATTTACATTTTCCGATTGTTTGTTACAAGATTGGCCAAGTAATAGAATTATAGCGATTGTAAAAAACAATCGAAATTTATTAAAATTCAGTAAGGAAAACTTGACCAAAATTGACTCTTGTGCGAGAGCTATTTTGGATTTCATGTGTGTTTAAGGATGCGCACTGCAAATATACTTTAATATAGCACAAACAAGCACAACTAATTAAAAATGAATACCAACACCCATAAATTATAAAGCCATGATGGTTAAGGTAGATAAACTCTTGTACATAAAACCAAAGAAGGCATACCAATACCCTTGATATGCCTTTATAAAAACCTCAAATTATTCTTTGTTTCTAAAAATCAATTGATTTTCGAATGAATCTAATACAATAGTCTGATCTTTAGATATCTCTCCAGATAAAACTTTTTTTGACAATTCGTTAAGTACTTTTTTCTGTAGTACTCTTTTCAAAGGACGAGCCCCAAATTGAGGGTCAAAACCAAGTTGACCTAACCAATCTATGGCTTCTTCGCTTGCTTCAAAGTATACCCCTATATCCATTAATCTTTTAGTTAATTCTTTTAATTGTATTTTAACAATTTCATGGATATGGTCTCTATTGAGTGGTTCAAACATTACAATTTCATCAATTCTATTAAAGAACTCAGGTCTAATTGTTTTACGCAACTGATCGATAACTTGAGTTTTAGTTTTGGCCATTATTTCATCATAATTATCCTCTCGTATTCTTTCAAAATTATCTTGAATAATTTGAGAACCAGTATTTGAGGTCATGATGATGATTGTATTTTTAAAATTAGCTTTTCTCCCTTTGTTGTCTGTTAAATGCCCTTCGTCTAGGACCTGTAACAAGATATTAAAAACATCGGGGTGGGCTTTTTCAATTTCATCTAACAAAACTACAGAGTATGGTTTACGCCTAACTGCCTCTGTTAGCTGACCGCCTTCATCGTATCCTACATATCCAGGAGGAGCTCCTACTAGCCTACTTACGGAGTGTTTTTCTTGGTATTCACTCATATCTATTCTAACCAAAGCATCTTCAGAATCGAAAAGAAAACTTGCTAAAGCCTTTGCAAGTTCAGTTTTCCCCACTCCTGTGGTTCCTAAAAATATAAACGAACCTATTGGCCTCTTAGGGTCTTGTAAACCGGCCCTACTTCTTCTAACCGCATCTGAAACTGAAGTAATAGCTTCTTCTTGCCCTACTACCCTTTTGTGAAGTTCTTGTTCTAAATAAAGTAATTTTTCCCTTTCACTTTGCAACATTTTTTGAACTGGTATGCCTGTCCATTTAGAAACAACTTCTGCAATATCATCAGCACCCACTTCTTCTTTTACCATAGCCGAATCTTTTTGTATGTCTTGCAACTTACTTTGCAAGGTATCTAACTCTTTCTGGGTTTCTAAAATCCTGCCATACCTTATTTCTGCTACTTTACCATAGTCTCCATTTCTCTCTGCAATATCCGCTTCTTGTTTTAGAGACTCTATTTTTGTTTTATTAGATTGTATTTGATCTACTACTTTTTTCTCTTTTTGCCATACTGCTTTTAATTCATCACGTTGAGAATTTAAATTTGCTAAATCTTTTTCTATGCTTTGGAGTTTTTGGTCGTCGTTTTCTCTTTTCATCGCTTCCCTTTCAATCTCCAATTGCATTATTTTCCTATTCATTTCGTCTAGTTCTTCTGGCACCGAATCAATTTCCATTCTTAATTTTGCAGCTGCTTCGTCCAATAAGTCTATTGCTTTGTCTGGTAAGAATCTGTCGGAAATGTACCTATGCGACAACTCTACAGCACTAACAATAGCTTCATCTTTTATTCTAACTTTATGGTGAACCTCATATCTTTCTTTCAACCCACGTAAAATGGATACAGCATCTTCTGGGCTAGGTTCGTCAACTACTACTTTTTGAAATCTACGTTCTAAAGCTTTATCTTGTTCTATAAATTTCTGATATTCTGAAAGTGTAGTTGCTCCAATTGATCTAAGTTCTCCTCTAGCTAAAGCAGGTTTTAAAATATTTGCAGCATCCATTGCTCCTTCTCCTTTGCCTGCACCTACTAGAGTGTGTATTTCATCTATAAATAGAATTATTTCGCCATTGGAATTTACAACCTCTTTTACCACGCCTTTTAGTCTTTCTTCAAACTCGCCTTTGTATTTAGCCCCTGCTATAAGTGCGCCCATATCCAAACTATATATGCTTTTGGTTTTTAAGTTTTCTGGAACATCTCCTTTTATTATTCTGTGAGCTAGTCCTTCTGCAATCGCGGTTTTACCTACTCCAGGTTCTCCAATCAATACAGGATTGTTTTTTGTTCTTCTAGAAAGTATCTGCAAAACCCTTCTTATCTCCTCATCCCTTCCTATTACTGGGTCTAATTTCCCTTTAGAAGCTTGCTCATTTAGGTTAATTGCGTATTTGTTTAGTGTATTCAACTGCTCCTCTGCAGTTTGCGAAGTTATTTTCTCCCCCTTTCTTAATTCCTTCATTGATGCTAAAACACCTTCTTTATTAAGTCCAGAGTCTTTAAGTAATTCTGAGATGGTACTTTTAACTTCTATTAAACCTACCAATATGTGTTCTGTAGATGTAAAATTATCCCCTTGTTGCATCGCTATTTTAGAGGCTTCCATCAATACCGTATTTGCTGTTGGAGATAAGTATATATTCTGTTGACCAGTAACTTTGGGGATTTTTGTTAAAATTGCATTTAATGCTTGTTCTACTCTTGATTGATTGGATCCCGTTTTTTGAAAAATAAATTGAATCAAGTCTTTGCCTTCTTGGATTACCCCACTTAATAAATGTGGTGCATCTATTTCTGAATGGCCTTGGTTAAAAGCAAGTTGTTGTGCATTTTGTATGCTTTGCTGTGCCTTTAGTGTGAATTTATCAAAGTTCATTTTAAATTTTTCTTTCATTTGCTCAAATTAAAGACCATTGTCCACTGCGTGCCAATTTGTCTCAAAATTCAGATTCGAAGCACGGACAATAAGCCAAAATGACATATTACCAAATCGTTAAGTCTAATAATATATCAGATATTTTACTCTATATTTGCTGAACAAATGATAAAAATGATAAAAAAACACCTCAACATCATTATATTAGGTATTTCCATAATACTTACTGCCATTGTTTTAGCAAATGCCTATAGCAACAAGAATAAAAATACAAATAAAATTTTTGTAACAGGCCTTGGAAGTACAGATTTCAAATCAGACCTAATAGTTTGGAATGGTACTTTTATACAAAGAAACAAAGACCTAAAAAAAGCCTATGAAGGACTGAATAGAGATAAAGAACTAATTAAGAAATATTTAGTTTCTAAAGGTATAAAAGAAAATCAAATTATATTTAGCGCTGTAGATATAGACCAAGACATTGAATCCTACTATGATAACGGCAAATATAAAAGTGTTAATAAAGGATTTAAACTTAGCCAAGGTCTTCAAATTGAATCGAAAGAAGTAGAAAAAATAGAAAACATCTCTAGAGAAGTAACAGAAATCATACAATCTGGAATAGAGTTTTACTCCAGAAGTCCAGAATATTACTACACCAAGCTTGCAGAATTGAAGCTAAACTTAATTGGCGAAGCAACCAAAGATGCATACAATAGGGCGAAATTAATTGCAGATAATTCTGGAAGCAAAGTTGGTTCGCTTAAAAATGCAACCCAAGGTGTTTTTCAAATAATCGCTCAAAATTCTTCTGAAGATTTTTCGTGGGGTGGCTCGTTTAATACAGATGCAAAAAACAAAACAGCTACGATAACCATTAAACTGGAGTATGAAGTAAATTAAGGAACAATTTCCATTGCTACCCTAAATCCATTTTTCACACTCACTTCTTTCTTTTCATCGTATTTACTTGCTACATTATTTCGAAGGCTATACCCATAGTCTAACCAAGAACCACCCTGTGTAATTCCATATTCTTGAACAAACTCGGCTACATTGCCTGCCATATTGTACAAGCCAAATTTATTTGGAAAATAAGACTCCACCGGTGTTGTGATAAATGAACTTGAAATGGAATGAGATAAATCATAAGAAAATGGTATAACCTCTTGTTGGGGTTTCAAGGTATCGTTATTTAAATTTATAACGAATTGAACTTTCCCATCTATTTTCACTAGTGCATCGTCTGCTATTCTAGTAAAATTAGCCAAATACATTCCCTTTGAGTTGCGCATATAAATACCTCCCCATGGGAAAATGTCCTGCCTACCATTCCCCGCAGCAAACTGCCATTCGGCTTGTGATGGCAATCTGAATTTTACCTTAGAAAATTTTTTCTTTGCCTGAGCATTATATTGTATAGTTAACCAATCACAGAATGCTTCTGCTTGTTTTTTACTTACTCCAACAATAGGGTAATCAGCAAAGGCACTATGGAATAAATAGATTTTTGTATAAAACTCTCCAAAGTGAAGTTGTTCTACCCACACATTTGTATCAGGAAAAATCTCTTTAAGTTTCTCTGGATTATATTTTCTAGTGTATTCTATAAACTCTTTGTATTGTGCATTACTTACTTCTGTTTTTTGCAAGTAAAAGGAGCTAATAGGAACATTTGTAGTATCGTAACCTATTGTTACAGTTCCAGAAGGTATTGATGCCATTTGTTTTTCAATACTCTTTGTGATTGGTATTTTTGATTTTTGACTGAAAGAAAGTAAAACAACAAAAATAAAAAACAATGATTTTTTCATAATACAAAAACGATATGAAAGAACAAAAATTGTTTTGTTTTACTTATTCCACAAAAATGCCTTTGGCGGTAATACTAAAGTTATCAATCCAGTCCAATTCATCTTCTTCGTATCCATCTGCTAGTGCCTCTTCTTTTTGTTGTTCTATTGTTAAAATAGAACCAAATGCAATAGCATTTTTACCTTCCACTTCCAAAGGCAAGCTATAGGCTTTATTTAGGGTATTAATGTATACAGTTTTACCAGAACTAGTAGTAAAAGTAACCCAGCAACCTTCCCCTTTGCATACCGAACGGATAGTACCTTTTACTTTTACTTCATTATCCGTTAAGCCATTTTCAGCCATTTTTTCTGCTTCATCAACAGATATCACATTTTCATTTTCAAATTCTTGACCAAAATAACCATTTATTTGTTTTGAATTACAAGAGCTTAAAACAACAAAAAAAGGCATGGACAGAATAAAAATAGAATTAAATAAGTATTTCATTGGTTTTAGTTTTAGGCAAAAGTACAATTTAAAGTATAAAGAAGGCTAATTATTTAAAAAACGAAAAGACTAAATAAAGCAGATTTATTGGATTTTGCAAAACCGGTTTTTATGATTTTTATTGCTATTCCTATTTGATTTTCAATAGTCTTAGTTGAAATATCCATTATTTCAGCAATTTCCTTATGGCTCATCCCTTCTTTTCTACTTAATAAAAAAATTTGTTTACATCTATCTGGCAATTTATCAATTAAAGCGTCTAATAATATTTGCGCTTCTTTAAATTCTAGAATTTCAAATGGAGAAGGGTAAGTACTATCTAAGTCAATTTCGTCTTCTACATCGTTTGTTAACAGCTTTTTTTTGTGTATAAAATTAAGAGATTTGTTTTTAACTGCTTTATATAAATAGGCTTTTAGATTTTTATCTAGTGTCAAATACTCTTTTTTATCCCATACGGCCAAAAATGCATCGTTTACTATTTCGATTGCATCTTCTTCATTTTTCACATAACCTTTACAAAAAGAAACCAACCCTGGCTGCAATGAGTGATAAAGCAATTCGAGCTGGTTTAAAGAATTCAAAGTAAGAATTTTAAAAAGATAATTTTAGGAAACTATTTTTTTATTTGCTAAAATAGAAAAATCAGAATCTTCTTTAACAATTTTATTTACTAATCTTCCCAAACCTGTGATTTCCATTTTAACTACATCATTTTCCTGAAGCCATTGTGGCTTAAAATCAGGATTATGAAGAAGTCCTGTTCCATTTAATTCTAAGAAACAACCTGTTCCAACAGTACCCGAACCGATTACTTCTCCCGGGAAAATATTTACACCATACGCACAACGCTCAATTATCTCGGCAAAAGTCCAATCCATATCACCCATATTGCCTGAAGAAACCTCTACCCCATTCACCCAACATTTCATTTCAAGGTTAAAACTATTTCCTACATGATTTGGCTTGGGAGATTTTTTAAAGGGCATTAATTCATCGGGTGTTACTATCATAGGGCCAATAACAGTGCTAAAATCTTTTCCTTTTGCTGGACCTAAATTAAGCAGCATTTCTTCCATTTGAAGGGTTCTTGCACTCATGTCGTTCATTATGGTATAACCAAAAATGTAATCGTCTGCATTTTCGGCTTTTATATTTCTGCCATGTTTCCCTATTACTATAGCAGCCTCTAATTCAAAGTCAAGTTTTTGAAAATGATCTGGCATACAAAGAACATCACCAGGACCTTGTACCGCATTGTGATTGGTAAAGTAAAAAATCGGATACTCATCAAATTCTTTAATCATATCTACTTTTCTATTTCTTCTTGCAGCTGCAACATGTTGACGAAAGGCATAACCATCTCTACAACTTGTTGGATTAGGCAATGGGGCTAATAAACAAGTATTTTCGTAATCCAGGGCTTCGCTTTCTTTCTCTCCAGCAAAAGCTTTTTGTTCGTATTCTCTTGCTTTATTCATTGCCGATTCCCCCTGTTGTATAAATTCCAGCATAGTATTGGGAAAATTGCTGTCAAATGAATGAAATGAAAAAACTTTATGGTTTACTACAAATCCAATTTGTGTTTTATTTTGATGAATGAAAGTAACTAATTTCATGGTATATTTTTAATTATCTGAAAGATATTGTTTTAGCTTGTCTATGTTAGGAACACTCATATTGTCTACTTTTTTCACATTAGACAGTAAAATACTAACCCAGTCTAATATGTATATTGATTTGAAAATAGAATATAGGTTTGTTTTATTTTTTCTCAAATTGGCAATACTATTGAAATTCTGAGTAAGGAGATTTTCTAAAAATGCAAAACGCAAATCATTTCTTTTATTCATTTTAGAATTAAGGAACAATATATTGACATTTAAATTATTATAGATAGACTCTGTTACATTATGGTTTGCTTCAGGAATAACTACAGCATAGGCTTGACCTTTTGCATTTTCTTGTATTTGCTGACAAAAACGAATTGCAACGCCTTGCAGAAATTCATCGCAAAAAACCAATACAGGCAGGTTTGCCTCAGGGGCCCAAGTTTCTACTAATATTTTTGCAGTTTCTATGTGTTCCTCTGCGTTTTTGTATATTTCTAAAACTTCTTCTAACTCTTTGCGGGTATTATAAGAAAACAAATCACCTAATATCAAAAGTAGAAAACCTAATGAAAAACCCAAAGCCATTCTTGGCTGAAAACCAGTAGGAACATTAAAATAAGCTAAACCGTGTTGTTTTGCCAGTTCCATTAACTCCCCTCCTGAACAAATTATAACAATATTTTGAGTTTTAACTATGGCTTGTTTAAACATCTCCAGGGTTTCTTCTGTATTTCCAGAATAAGAAGAAAGTATCACAAGGGAGTTTTCGTTTAAATAAGAAGGAACAAAATAATCTGAAAATACTTCTATTGGGCAATTGGCTTTGTCTAAAAAAAATCCTCTTGTAATTCTAGCGCCTATACCGCTACCACCCAAACCGCCTAAAACAACATTAGAGTAGTTCTTTATTGCTAATTTGGTGCTATCGTAATTGGATAAAACAAATTCGAGTTGTGTATTAAATTCTAGTAGTGATTTTTCGTGGTTTATCATTTCTATTTTGTTAAAGTTGCAAATTTATTAAAATGCAATACTTAAACAATTAAATTACAAATTTAAAATGTTTAAAACTTGAACAAATGACCTATAAAGAATAATTTCAACTAAGTATTCCAAATTCTTCAATTCCTGAAGGTCTGGATTGAATAAATCCTTCTCCTAACTCGAAACCAGCATATCTTCCCATTAGCTGTGCTTTGCCTTTTAGTAACTCCCAAAATTCTAAAGAGGATATTGGTGTTTTAGGTTCATTAGAATTGGGATTATAAAATTGGGTTTTGAATGCAGCAATTGCTTTCATTTTTTCTTCATGCCACGGGGTTATATCTATTACAAAATCAGGTTTAATAAATTGATCTTGAATATAATGTAACAATACCTTTGGTCTCCATGATTCTTGTAATATGCTGTTGTCAAAGGTTTTTATTTTGGGTAAACCTGCCAAAAAACACGCCCTTGAAACAAGTTCTGCGCCTCTTGAATGGTCTGGATGCCTGTCGCTAGGAGCGTTTGCTAAAATCACATTAGGTTTATATTTCCTAATTATGTGAATTACTTTCAGTAAGTTTTCTTGGTTTATTTCAAAAAAACCATCTTCCATTTGCAAGTTTTCCCTAATGTTTAAACCAAGAATTTTAGAGGCTTCAGAAGCTTCCAATTTTCTTGTTTCAGAATTGCCTCTTGTACCTAATTCACCCAAGGTCAAATCAATAATCCCGATACTTCTACCCATTGATTTATGCTTTAATAAGCTTCCTGCTGCAGAGAGTTCTACGTCGTCGGGATGTGCACCAAAGGCCAATATGTCTATTTGCATTATTCTATTTCTAGTTTCTTAATAATTTCCTCTATTTGATAATCTAAAACAACATCATAAGAGTCTTTGGTACTTGCTCCGTACATTGCAGCCATACTATTCCAAAAAAGTGGTTCTAATCTTCCTTGGTATTTACTTAATATTTCGAATGTGGTTTTTCCTGTTTCTCTATGAATTAATTTTAATAATAGTTTACCTTGACTTATCGTTAGGTTTTTTAAATCATTCATAAATTCCTCTTTTATTGCTTTCTCACATTGATTTATATACTTTTTCTTAGCCCTAGAAGATTTCATCATGCTAAGGTTATCTTCCATCATTTGAAGTCTGAAAGCAGCAAGCTTAGCATAAGGCAGTGCTATTTTCACATCCCTTACTAGTTTTTTATACCTTTTTTGCTCTTCTTCTGTAGGTAGCGTTTTTAAATATACTTCATCAAATAAAAAAATAGGAATAGTATCTCCATCCACTACTTCAAACCCCATTCTCATTACTCTTTTGCCCTTTGTTTGTGGTTTTTTTAAAACTAAAGTATCTTTTAAAGTGTTCGAACTATCCAACAATAAAGTAGAGTCTTTGAAAGATTGGGCAATTGCATTGGTATTGTTAAAAAATAAAAAGCAAATCATAACCAACAGTTGCAGTGTTTTATAAATCATACTCTTGTTTTTCTTTATATATCCAAAAATCATGCCTTTTAGCTAATGCTTAAATTTCGCTTGTTTTAACCTGTGATTTTGCTTTGTTTCGAGTGTAAAAAATCATTGCAATTCCAGCCAACATCATTGCGAATGAAATTATTTCTGCTTGTGTTACTTTCATACCTAAAAAGTCCATTACGGTATTAACCCTAATTTTCTCAATCCAAAATCTCTCAAATCCTGCAAAAATTAAATATATTCCAAAAAGCATTCCTGGAACAGATATTTTCTTACGGAAATACCATAAAACAAAAAAGAAAATGGTACCTACTACGATTTCATATAGAGGCGTTGGAAAAACATTTGCTACTAGATAAGGTGTTTCGTTGAAGTTACATCCTAAATTTGCAAAATATTCCTCAGTTCCTTCTACATAAGGATTACAAACTTGGTTTACGTTATTTGGGTAATTGTAAGACCAAGTCCATTTGGGTAACCAAGAAAGCCAAGTAGGCTGAGGGGCTGTATTCACTATTCCCCAATCCCCATCACCAGATACATGGCAACCAATTCTGCCAGTAGCATAGGAAAGCATCATGGCTGGTCCACCTACATCTAACATATGCAATGGTTTAATTCCATGCTTGTTTGCATACCAAACCACCCCTATTCCTCCACAAATTAAACCACCAAAAAATGTTAAACCACTGAAAGACAACAAAGAACCAATAGGGTCTTGCATAAATTGACTCCAATTTTCTAAATTATGAAAAACCTTAGCACCTATTAATCCAGAAATTGCAGCAACAATGGTCATATTACCCATTAGTTGGTAAGGACTTATTTTAAGTTTTACCGTTTCAGGTTTGGGTTTACGTTGTTTTTTGTCTTCATAATATTTCAAACCACCAAGAACTGCCGCTCCAATAATTCCCAATACAAAATTGCCTTGGAGTGAAAGTAAAAAAGACCTTGGGTCTGGCATATTTGCACTGTAAAATAAAATAGGTAGCAGTTTATATCCAAATACAAAACCCATGAAAATTGACATTAAATAATCTGATACAGAAACAGGTTTGCCAATTTCAACCATTTTGTATTGCGGTACTATTAAACCTTGTTTTTCTTTTCTTTTTAATTCGAGTGACATGGTATAATGAGCCAAAAGAAATGAAATTGCTACAAAAAATCCAAAGGATTGAACGACACGAAGAAAAGGGATTTGAAGTCCAAACAAATCTAAAAACATGTCATAAAGAGTTGGGTACATATTGTTGTATTAAGTTGATTATTAAGTATGAATAGGTTCGTAGTATAGTATTTCACCAAGTATTGTTTTGGTATCAGAGGAAAGTTTATTTAAGGTAACGTTAGCTATTTCGTTAACTCTTAGTGGGTCGTACTCAGTTTCTATTTTCAAATAATTGGGTGTAAAACCGAACATTTTTCCGCCTTTTTCCTCTTTTTCGAATAATACTGGAAAGGTTTGGTTTAGAAAAGATTGATAGAATTGAATCCTTTTTTTCTCTGACAGGTTTCTCAACTGCTCAGTTCTTTCTCCTCGTACCTTTAACGGAACAGAATCTGGTAATTTTACTGCTGTAGTTTGTGGCCTTTCAGAATAAGGAAAAACGTGCAAGTAGGTAATATCTAGCTCATTCAAGAAAGTATACGTTTCTAAAAAGTCTTCTTCTGTTTCACCAGGAAAACCTACAATTACATCTACTCCAATTGCACAATGAGGCATAATCGTTTTTATACGTTCTACCTTTTCTTGGTAAAGTTCTCTTTCATACTTACGGCGCATTGCCTTTAAAATTTTATTGGAACCAGATTGTAATGGGATATGAAAATGAGGTACAAATTTATTGGATTTAGCCACAAAATCTATAATCCCGTCTTCCAGTAGATTTGGTTCAATGGAAGAAATCCTAAATCGTTCAATGCCTTGAAGTTTATCTAATTCTTTAATTAAATCAAAAAAAGTTTGTTGGTGTTGTATTCCAAAGTCACCTAAATTACAACCAGTAAGAACAATTTCTTTTACATCGCCAGTAGCCAATTCAGAAGCTACTTTTAGGGTCTCGTCTACATTAAAACTTCTACTGCTACCTCTAGCTAAAGGTATAGTGCAAAAAGTACAGAAATAGTCGCATCCATCTTGAACTTTAAGAAATGTACGTGTTCTATCTCCTGCCGAAAAACCCGGAACAAAGTCTCTAACTTCTTTAATTGGAGAACGTGCTATTTTAGTTGTTTCATTCTTTTGAATAGAATCTAAATATTCGTTTAATTTAAACTTTTCCGATGCTCCCAATACTAGATCTACTCCAGGAATAGTGGCAATTTCTTCAGGTTTAAGCTGGGCATAACATCCCATTACTACCACATAAGCATTTGGATTATAGCGTAGTGCTTCGTTTACTACTTTTTTACACTTCCTGTCTGCATGGTCGGTAACAGAGCACGTATTAATTACATATACATCTGCTCCTTCGGTAAAATCCTTTTTAGAATAACCTATTTCTGCTAACTTATTTCCTATAGAAGAAGTTTCAGAAAAATTGAGTTTACACCCAAGAGTATAAAAGGCTACACTTCTGTTCATTTTAATAAATAGTTTGCAAATTTAGGTATTTAATGTTGTTCCAACAAAAGCAGCTTTTATAGATAATCAGTTTTCCATTTCGCTTAGCTCCAACCATCTAAGTTCTTTGTTATCCAAATCTTCGTTTATTGTTTGTAATTGCTTGGCAAGCAAATTCAAATTATCAAATTCCAAATCTGGTTTCATTAATTCTGCTTCAATTTTCTTTTTTTCTGAACTTAACTCTTCCAACTGTTTACCAAGTTGTTCAAGTTCAAATTTTTCTTTAAAACTTAGTTTTTTCTTGTTGCTATTTGTTTCTATATCTTGAACTTTGGGAATTTCTGTTAGGTCAGTTTTTTTATTTTCTTTGGTTTGCTCTACTATATTTTGTTTCTGAAACAATTTATACTCTTCATAACTACCATTAAAATCTTTAATCTTCCCATTGCCTTCGAATACGAATAAATGATCTACAATGTTGTCCATAAAATATCTATCGTGAGAAACCAATAGTAAACAACCACCGAAATTTTGTAAAAATTCTTCTAGTTTATACAAGGTTAAGAGGTCTAAATCGTTAGTTGGTTCATCTAATATTAAGAAATTAGGATTTTTAAGTAGAACTAGCAAAAGATTGAGCCTTCTTTTTTCTCCACCACTAAGTTTGGAAACATAATTGTATTGCATTTCTGGCTCAAACATAAAGTGTTGAAGAAACTGAGAAGCCATAATTTTTGTTCCATCTGCAACTTCTATAAAATCGGCAATGTCTTTTACTACTTCTATAACTCTTTTATCTTCTTTCAGTTGCAACCCATCTTGATTATAATAACCGAATATTATAGTATCTCCTGTATTTACTTTTCCAGAATCAGGATTTTCAATTCCCAACAAGATATTTAAAAAAGTAGATTTCCCAACACCATTTGGACCAACTATACCTATTCTTTCTCCTTTTTTAAATGTGTAGTCAAAACCTTCTAATATTTTTTTCTCTCCATATGACTTGTATACCTTTTTCATTTCCAGAATCTTCCCTCCTATTCTATTCATTTTCACATCCAACTTGATTTCTTGTTGCACTTTTTTCCCACCTGTTTTTTCCTTGGTATCTTCGTATGCATCTACTCTGGATTTGGACTTAGTACCTCTAGCCTTAGGCATTCTTCTTACCCATTCAATTTCTGTTTTTAACCACTTATTTGTTTTGGCTATTTCTACATTTTCCGCCTCTATTCGTTCTGCTCTTTTATCTAAAAAATAAGAATAATTTCCCAAGTGAGTATATAATTTGCCATCGCTTAATTCTACAATTTTTGTACAAATCCTATCTAAAAAGTAACGGTCGTGGGTAACCATTAATAGAGTTAAGTTGTTTGTTTTCAAATACTCTTCTAACCATTCAATCATTTCTATATCCAAGTGATTGGTGGGTTCGTCTAGGATTAATAAATCCGGCGCGTCCAACAAAACCAATGCAAGGGCTAGTCTCTTTTTTTGGCCTCCAGATAGCTTGCTAACTTCTTGATTATAATCGGTTATATTAAATTTGGAAAGAATGGTTTTAAGTTTTTGTTCATAATTCCATGCATCTGCCATTTCTATTTTGGCATGTGCTTTTTCTATCGCTTCTTGTACGTCGGGGTTATCAAAATCCGGCCTTTGTAGCAGCGATTCATATTCTCTAAGGGTATTCTGAATATCGGATATAGAACCATTCAATAAATCTTGCACACTTAAGTAGTCATCAAAAACTGGGTCTTGCCCTAAAAAAGCTGTTCTTATTCCTTTACGGAAACTCACTTTTCCTGCATCTGCTGTCTCATTTCCACTTATTATCTTAAGCAATGTAGACTTCCCTGAACCATTGTTTGCTACCAATGCAACCTTCTCTCCCCTGCTTATTCCAAAATTTTGCTCCTTAAATAAAAGTTTTTCATTGTAAGACTTACTTAGGCCTTCTACCGACAAATAATTCATGGTTCAAAATAACACATAAAAAACATATTTTGGAGTATTATTTCAACTTAAAAATGAAACTTAAGTTTGGACCCACCACTTTTTCTTTATGAAATATTGTTTCCCTTTCTTTCGCCATGTTTTATATTCAAAATTCTTTTGAATACTTAGACCCATTTAAAACAAGTACAATAAAATGATAAAGTGGAAAACTAGAAGAAAAAGCATACTATATTTCTTTCGATCGAAAGATTTAAAATGTGTAGCTTTTTAAAAGGCTTTTAAAGAGGCTTTAAACGTAGTTAAAATCGTTTTTAAAAATAAGAATCTTGTGTTAAACTGGAATGAATAGTTATTTTTTGTTTCGTTCCAAAGCTTTTTCATAAACCCTTTTCATTCCTTCTTCAATAGAAATCTTAGGTTTCCAACCAAATTTCTCTGCTACATGATCCATGTTAGCATATCTAGAATGAACGCCAACTGGCTTATCTAACAGTGGTTTAATTTGAGGGGTATAACCTGCTATTTTTGTAAAAACTTCAATAATTTCTAAAAAAGAGGTCAACTTCCCCGAGCCTATATTGATTGCAGAACCATCGGAAATATTGTCCATTGCCATAAGTATCGCATCTATACAATCGTCTATATGAACAAAGTCTCTTCCTTGCTTTCCACTGCCCCAAACTTCAAAAGGATCTTCTTTAGCTGCGGCTCTAGCGGCAATGGCAGGAATAGGATAAGTAAGGTCTTGGTCTTCTCCATAGCCAGAAAAAGGCCTAACACATGCTACAGAAATGCCATAATATTGAGCAGCAATTTTTGCTAAATACTCCCCTGTTAGTTTACTCCAGCCATAGGTCATATCGGGTTGTCCAAGACTGCCATTAAAATTTATATCTGTTTCACTAAGTGCAATTGCATCCATGTCTGTTTGTAGGTCTACAGGATAAGCAGCAGAGGAACTTGGGAACATTACCCTACTTGGCTTGTAATTGCATACCCAATAAAAAAACTCAGCATCTATACTAAGGTCTAGAGCTACCATCATTGGGTCTCCGTCTATTTTGGCTCTACCTCCTACTATTGCTGCAAAATGGTACACATCCGAAAACTTTGGGAAATTAAAACCATACCTAGTATTAAGAAAGTTGGGATCTTGCATAATTTCACGAAGAAAATCTCGAAAATCTCCTTTCCTAAATATTAATCTTTCATTTGGTCCATAAATCTTTAAATCTTGAATTTCTTTTTCTAAGGGTTGATTGTACCAGTTCTCAGGTTCCGGGGTTCCTGCCGACAAATCATCTACTATGAATATAAAATCTTCTGTTGTTTTTAGCAGGCGTTTAACCAAATTCCTACCTACAAAACCACATGCACCAGAAACTAAATGAATTTTAGACATATTTTTTTTAATGAAAGTGTGCAAATTTAGTTTTTTTATCCATTTAACCCAAAAATAGATGTATCTATAATTCTATCTTATAGCAATTAATTGTAAATTTATTAGGGATAAAAACTATGTTTCTTTCAAAAAAATTCCTGTTTATGTTTTTGAGGTTTAAGCTATATTCGAAGCCCAAAATGAGACTCTATTTTCACTCCATAAACAACCTTACCGAAGCACGATTTGCAGCGGCATGTTTACCCGATTATATCGGTTTTAATTTTAGTCCAAAGGCTCCAAATTACATAAGTCCTGTAGAATTTTCTAAAATACAATCTTGGCTAAGTGGCAGCGAAATAGTTGGGCAATTTACTTTAGAGCCCCTCAAGGATATAGAACCCTTGTTGGCTTCATTTAATATTTATACTGTAGAAGTGCTTCCGGAACACCCCCAAATTCAGGATTTTTTAGACCTTGGATTAAAAGTAATCTTAAAAAATCCGAGTCAACATTTCAAACATTTACCTTATAGATGCGCAAAAATAGAAGACTATCTTATACATACGGAGCAAGGATTTTTGGAAATAGAACCCAGTGATTCAAGTTTAGAATTCATACAATCAAATAATATTGAAAATATTGCATTAGCAGGAAAGAGTGAAAATGAAGCTGGCTTAGCAGATTTAGCAGATTGGAGCAATTTAATGGAGGCCTTAGAGATTTTTTAACAACATGAATAAAAACCCTCTGTTTATTCTTCATATTGCGGTATTTCTATTTGGATTTACAGCGATTTTAGGCAAACTTTTGAGTATTCAAGAATATAGTTTGGTTTGGTGGCGTATGCTTATTAGTTCCTTGGTATTCTTGGTTTTTCCAAGATTTTTTAGTGAACTAAAAAAATTGAACAAAAGACAAATCTATCTTTTCTTAGGAATTGGATTTTTGGTTGCTCTCCATTGGATAACATTTTATGGTTCTATAAAAGCAGCCGACAGCGCCTCTCTTACACTTGCTTGCTTTGGCCTCACTGCCTCTTTTACTTCTATATTAGAACCTATTATCCTTCGTCAAAGGCTTAGAGTTTATGAGTTGTTACTTGGCTTAGTAGCTTTTGGAGGGATTTATTTTATATATTTAGCTTCTCCAAATACAAGCATTCCTACTGCAAATTTTAATAAAGCACTTACTTATGGTGTGGTTTCAAGTTTTTTAGCTGCTTTGTTCTCTAGTTTAAATGCTAAACACATTAAACATACGAATCCTATACAAGTTACGTTCTTGGAACTAGTAGGTGGATTTGTACTTGTTAGTATTTATTTTCTCTTCGACAATAAGAATGATTTCCAATGGCTTAGTTCGAATGAAGACATTCTATGGATGCTTCTTTTAACCGTGGTTTGTACCAATTTAGCATTTGTTTTAAATCTACAAGCAATGAAAAAACTTAGCGCTTTTACAGCAAATATTGCTATAAACCTAGAGCCTGTATATGGTATAATATTGGCTGCATTTATATTCAACGAAAACCAAAACCTAAACCTAATGTTCTATATAGGAACTGCTATTATATTGGCAACAGTTTTTCTGCATCCTATTTTCAGATCTATAGCAGAAAAAAAATTCCCTAAAAAACAAGTACCATGAATATATTAAATCAAGTAAAACAAAGACGCTCACATTTCCGGAAAGAATTTACCGGAGAGAAAATATCCCAAGAGGAAATAAACTACCTTTTGGAATGTAGTATACATGCCCCTAGCCACAAAAATACTTTTCCATGGCGGTATATTGTTTTCTCTGGAGAATCATTGAATGATTTTAGCAAAAAAATTATTGAAATATACAAACAAAGAACTGCGGTTGAAATGCAAAACCCCGAACAAATAGACAACTTTGAAAAACTCCCAAGTCAGGTTTCTCACCTTATTGCAATAGTGATGAAGCGCGACGAAGCCAAAAGAGTTCCCGAAATAGAAGAAATCTGTTCTGTTGCTTGTTCCGTTCAAAATATGTACTTAGGATTAAATGACCTGGAAGACATTGGAGGATTTTGGAGTACAGGAATGTTTTGTTTTACAGAACAAATGCATGCATACTTAGAACTTGGAAGTGAGGATAAATGTTTAGGCTATTTTATTTTAGGAAAAGTAAATCAAAAAAGACAACAAGCTCCAAGACCAGATTTTAGTACCTTTGTTCAATATAAATAAATCACAGACAATGAACAATAAACCCCTAATATTGGTAAGTAATGACGATGGGATAACTGCTCCAGGTTTAAAAACATTGGTGGAGGTAGTAAAAAAAATAGGCAGAGTTGTGGTAGTGGCACCCGATGGACCACAAAGCGGTATGGGTCATGCAATTACCCTAAACAAACCTTTAAGATTGGAAAAAGTAAATGTTTTTGGACCAGAAGTAGAAGCATACCAAACCAGTGGCACACCTGTAGATTGTGTAAAATTAGCCATAGACAAGCTTTTGATTAGCAAGCCAGACCTAATGGTTTCTGGCATAAACCATGGAAACAACTCTTCAATTAACGTAATTTATTCTGGAACCATGTCGGCAGCTGTGGAAGCAGCTATAGACGGCATGCAGGCAATAGGTTTTTCTCTTTGCGATTATGCCTACGAAGCAAATTTCGAACCTTGCAAATCTTACATCGAGAAAATTTGCCTCAATTTACTTGAAAATCCACTTCCATATGGTACCTTGCTGAATGTAAATTTCCCAAAAACAAACACTATTCAAGGAGTGAAAATTTGTAGGCAAGCAAGTGCTACTTGGGAAGAAAGTTTCGATGAAAGAACAGACCCTTATGGAAGAAAATACTATTGGATGGTAGGAAATTTTATCAATAGAGACAATGGACAAGACACAGATGTATATGCACTAGAAAACAACTATGTTTCTGTAGTCCCTACCCAATTTGACCTTACAGACCACAAAGCCATTTACACACTAAATAATTGGAAACTATGACAGAGAATAAAACATTAACCCAAAAAAGAAACAAAGAAATTTTAATAGGTTTAGCAATTGGAACTTTTCTACCTGTAGTTTTTTCCTTTGTTTTATTAGCCTCGCGTTATCCAGAAATTATTCAAACAGATTTTTTTAAAACCTTATGGGGTGGTGCTAAATTCGGACCAATTCTAAGGCTATCTGTTTTGATAAATCTACCTGTATTTTTTGTCCTTTTACAGTTTAATAAAGACAACTACAGTAGAGGTATATTATTGGGAACCTTTGTTATAGGTTTGTATATTTTTGCCTTACATCTTATAGGGTAAACAATGAAATACTACATCATTGCAGGCGAACCATCTGGCGATTTGCACGGTGCTAAGATTATGCAAGAAATAAAAAATCTTGACCCTAATGCCGAGTTTAGAATTTGGGGAGGAGACAAAATGCTTGCCCAAGGAGGAGAACTGGTATCGCATATACGAGAGAGGGCTTTTATGGGTATTTGGGAAGTTGTAAAAAACATAAGAACGATTGCCCGATTTATGAAACTCTGCAAAAAAGACTTGTTAGCTTATAAAGCAGATGCTCTTATTCTTGTAGATTACCCCGGGTTTAATTTAAAAATTGCAGCATTTGCAAAACAACATCATATACCTGTTCATTTTTATATTGCGCCTAAAGTATGGGCTTGGAATACCAAAAGAGTAATTAAAATTAAAAGAGACGTAGATTTTTTATATTCTATACTCCCTTTTGAACCGGATTTTTTTCAAAAACATGGTATTGTAACAGACTATGTAGGAAACCCGCTTATGGACCAAATAGAATCATTTGCTCCAAATCAAAGTACTATAGAAAATTTAGAAAATGGCAAGCCAATTGTAGCTCTGCTACCAGGAAGCAGAAAGATGGAACTTCAAAACATGATGCCCATTATGCAGGAAATGCCAAAGTATTTTCCTGAATATCGTTTTATCATGGCAGGTTCAGATGCTTTTAGCGAAGAACAACTAAGAGTATATTGCAAAAACCCCGAAATTGAAATACTTCGAGGACAAACTTATGAGATTCTGAGTAAAGCCAAAGCTGCCTTAGTTACAAGTGGAACTGCAACTCTTGAAACGGCTCTCTGGTCGGTTCCTCAAGTAGTATGCTATAGATTTTCGCCTATTTCCTATTTTATTGTAAAACCATTAATGAAAATAAAATACATTTCTTTAGTAAACCTTATTTTAAATAAGTTAGCTGTGGTTGAATTGATTCAAAATAAATTTACAGTAGAAAATACACAAAAAGAACTTCATAGAATATTGAAAAACAACACTGATATACTAAACGATTACAATAAACTAATTGAAATGGTGGGCAAATCTGGTGCCTCTGAAAAAGCGGCAAAACTTATAGTACAACGAACTATGAAGAAAACAAATTAACAAATACATGTTATTCAGCAACATAGAATGTAAATGTGTTGAAAAAACAAAAAAAAGTAGAATCTTGTTGTAAGATAAAAAATAAATATTATTTTTGCAGCCCCGTTCAGATACATACAAAGTATCAAAAACAGACTAAACCTTAATGGGCCTATAGCTCAGTCGGTTAGAGCACCTGACTCATAATCANNGTCCCTGGTTCGAGCCCAGGTGGGCCCACAAAAGCGAACGAGATTTCTCGTTCGCTTTTTTATTTTAGAAAGTTCCTTGAACACCTGACTCTCCCGCGATAGCTATCGTGGACAGGTGGTCCTTGGTTCGAGCCCAAGGGGGCCTTCAAAGCGAACGAGTTTTCTATGATAGAAACAACTTAAAAAATTCAACCACTCTGTGGTTGTTTTCCATTCCTCATTAAAATACCCCCGATTAGCATCGGGGGCTATTCATATTAAATCCCTTTGGGATTTTTAGACCTTGATTTCTATGCCTAGCTATCTTTTGATTTATGAGACAAAAGAAAATTAAGTTTAGTACATATCCATTTTCTTTAAATTTTTTGAGCCAAACCAAAGGATGGCTATCAAAATTAGTTTCATAACAAAAATCTAAATAATTTTCTAAAGCATTTGCAATCGAGCTTTCAAAGGTTATAGTTGTATAGTGTCTTACAATCTCTTCTCGCAATTCACTGTCCTCCAAACTATTGTAATTTTCATTAAAAAGTTGAATACTACTTTTGGTTCTCTCTTGCAACAGCTATGGCTTTTTGAAGTTTTTCACTTAGCAATTTTTTATCTGGTAATTGTGTATAGTATTGGGCTACTTTGATTTCACTTTCTTCTAACATTAAATATTCAATGTGTTCTGTGTTACCTTCACTGCAAAGAATTAATCCGATTGGCGATTCTTCTCCATCTTTTCTCTCGTTTTTGTTAAGGTATCTCAAGTAAAGCAACATTTGCCCTTCATGCTCGGGTTTGAATTTCCCTAGTTTCAAATCTATTGCGACTAATCGCTTTAAGCTTCTATGAAAAAACAATAGGTCGATTCGGTAATCTACAGAATCTACGGTAATTCGCTTTTGGCGATCTAAAAATGCAAAGTCGTTACCCATTTCTTTGATGAAAGATTGTAAATTGTACAAAATTGCATTTTCTAAATCTTTTTCAGAAAAAGTTTCTGCTAACCCAAGCGCATCAAGAAAATAACTACTTCTAAAAACTGTATCTGGTGTAAGCGAATTTGTAGATTGTATTTTTTGAAGTTCCTGGTTAATAAGTTCTTCTGGTTTTTTACTTAGTGCAGTTCTTTCATATAGCAAACTGTCAATTTTTTGGTCTAGAGTGCGAGTGTCCCAATGTTCTATTCGGGCCATTTCTAAATAAAAAGAGCGTTTAAGGGTGTCTTCAATAAACATTAAAGATCTTAAATGTGTCCAAGTTAATTGTATTCGCGTTGCGTATATAATCTCATCTTTTGTAAAAGTATACGCAGCGCGGATACAATGTAAAAGCTTTCGGTCGCTCCATCCTTTGCCATATCGTTCGGTAAGTTTAGTTGCAAGAGTTTTAACGATAGCTTTGCCATATTCCGCTCTTTTATTATATAATACATCTTCTTTAATTCGACTCCCAATATACCAATGTAACAGACATACTTCGGAATTTACAGTTGTAGCTAATCGGCTTCGAGAAGTTTCTATAATTTGGCAAACATCCTCGTATAATAAAGGGACATGATTTTCTATCTCATTCATTTTACAATAATAGACTACAGACTTTCAAAACAAGTTATATTTTAAGAAATCTTACTTAAATAAAAAAACTCTTGATTTAAAATAGAAAGCTTCATTAAGTATCAAAATGTTTCTTCTTTATCTCTTCTGTCTGCTTCCAGAGCAGTAAGGTTTGCTTTTATGATGCTAAATGACATAATTTTTCTCTTTTAAGTTTTTACTGATGAATTATCAATTTGGATTGAAATATCCCATCTGAGGTTTGTAGGCGAACAAAATAAACACCTGCTTTGAGCAAGCTGACATCTATTTCATTTTCTAAGTTAAAGTTTTGAATACTCAAACATGATTTACCTGAAATATCTGTTATTTGAACACTGGCTTGTTGAAGCGTACTGCCATTTATAGCAAGTTTAATTTTTGAATCTGTGGGATTGGGATAGACAGAAATACTCCTGCTGTTTGCAAAAAGATTACTTACACTCAAATTATGTTCTATGCCGTCAAGGAAGAGAAGGTTTAAACGACCTTTGTTTCCATTTTCTCCACTTGAGCCTACTACAATATCAAGCTTCTTATCTTTATTGAAATCCCCAATGCTTGAAACAGATCTTCCAAACCTGCTTGATTGATTGAAGGTAAATGGCAAATCTCCAACTGAATTACTGTATCTTCTTAGAAATTTAATGTTATCATTTTCATCTAATGACATAATAAAAACAGCTCCTGTGCTAAAACTTATGTCATCATAGCTATCTGCTCCAACAGCTATTTCAGTTACTGAATCTCCATCTAAATCACCAATGGATGCAATCGAACTACTGAATCCAGCAATAAAAGACAATGTGTCATTGAACCCAGGTGAAGCATCATTGATTTTTTTTTGGGTTTGTACCATTCCATTACTATCAATATCCAATAACCAAATTGCACCTCTATATCCATTTACGGAGGAATCTGATCTTGCACCTACAATTATTCTTTGTTTTTTGTACAAACAAACAGAAATTCCAAATCTACTATCTGGTCCTAATGTTCCAGAAAAACCACCAGTTAATTGACTTATTTTTTGAAACTTTTTAACAGTCCCATTTGAATTCAGAAATAAAATATAAACCGAACCTTTATTAATTCCCCCATCTCCATCTAAGTCATTTCCCACTGCAATATCCACTACTCCGTCTCCGTCAACATCACCAATATTGGAAATACTTCTGCTGAAATGTTGATTAGTTGCTAAAGTGTGTGAGAATCCTCCCACATTTGATGCTATTCTTGAATGATTTTTTACATTTCCATCTTTATTTAAATACAATATATAAACTTCTCCTCCATAACCCGAACCTTTATTTCCAACAGCAATATCCACTACTCCGTCTCCGTCCAAATCTCCTAAGTTGGCAATAGACTGTCCAAATTCAGTAAAAGCATTTGGACTTGTTGTATTTAATCCCCCTTCATTTTTGGTAATTAATGAATATGACTTCATACCTCCAGTTGAGTCCATAAACAAAATGTAAACAAGTCCTGTAGTAGGGCCGCTTCTTCTTGCACCAACTGCTATATCTGTAATTCCATCACCGTTTAAATCTCCAATATTACAAACGGATATACCGAAATTTCCAACTCCTGTCATAGTATCAAAAAACTGAAAGTTGTTATCATCTCCAATTTTTTTAGCAGATAGCAAAGTGCCAGGCTGAGCTTGAACCGTTAATGCAAACAATGTTGCAATAAATAATAATATAATATTTTTCATAATTTAAGGAATAAGATTGATTGAATGATAGGCTACTTTCGAAGGCTTTCTGTATGTGATAAAAGCCATTTCAGAGGCATTTCTACCCCAATTGATTGGTTGGACATAACTTGGCTGACCAAGAAAATCTACAGAAATATTAGTTTCAATGTTTATAAACTCTTCTTGAATTGAAACCCAATGAATTTCGTCCCATGAGCTGTATTCATTATTCGGTGGGGCTTCTTCAAATTCCAACCCCACATCCAACCCAAAATTAATTTCCCCCACCATTTCTTTAAAAACAAAGAACCATCCTGCTTCCAGAGAAGTAAGATTTGCTTTTATGGTGCTAAATGACATAATTTTTTCTCTTTTAAGTTTTTACTATTGAACTATCAATTTGGATTGAAATATCCCTTCTGATGTTTGTAGGCGTATAAAATAAACACCTGCCCTGAGCAGACTGACATCTATTTCATTTTCTAAGTTAAAGTTTTGAATACTTAAACATGTTTTACCTGAAATATCTGTTATTTGAACACTTGCCTGTTGAATCGAACTACCTTTTATAGCAACTTTGATTTTTGAATCTGCTGGATTTGGATAAACAGAAATACTTCTGCTATTTGTTGAAAGCTTGCTTGTACTCAAATCATGTTCTATACCGTCAAGAAAGAGGAGGTTTAAACGACCTCTACTTCCATTTTCTCCGTATGATCCTACAATAATGTCTAATTTTTTGTTTTTATTAAAATCTCCAATACTTGAAATAGAGTTTCCAAACCTACTTGATTGACCAAAAGTGAATGGCAAATCTCCTACTGAATTACTAAACCTTCTTAGAAATTTAATGTTATCATTTTCATCAAATGATATTATAAAAACAGCACCTGTTCTTGTATTTATATCGTTATACCCGTCAGCACCAATTGCGATTTCAGTTATTGAGTCTCCATCTAAATCTCCTATATTGGCTAATGAACTACCAAAATACGCCAAATTTGACAACGTATCATTAAATCCAGATGAAGCATCGCTGACTTTCTTTTCAGTTTGAACTGTTCCATTACTGTCAATATCCAATATCCAAATTGCTCCATTATATCCATTTATAGATGAGTCTGTTATTGCACCAACTATAATTCTTTTTTCTTTATATAAACATACTGAAATTCCAAATCTGCTATCTGGTCCTAATGTACCTGAAAATCCGCCAGTAGTTTGACTAATTTTTTGGAACTTTTTTACTGTGCCATTTGAATTCAAATGTAGTATATAAACTGAACCTTTATTAATTCCTCCATCTCCATCCAAGTCATTACCAACTGCAATATCCACTACTCCGTCTCCATCTATATCACCAATATTTGCAATACTCCTACTAAAGTGTTGATTTGTTGTAATGGTATGGACAAACCCACCCACATTGGAGGCAATTCTTGAATGGTTTTTTACTGTTCCATCTGAGTTTAAAAATAAAATATATACTTCACCTCCAAAACCGGAACCTTTGTTTCCAACAGCTATATCCACTACTCCGTCTCCGTCCATATCTCCCAAATTGGCAATTGATTGCCCGAACTCAGTGAAAGCATTTGGACTTGATGTATTTAATCCCCCTACATTCTTAGTAATTTTAGTATATGATTTTACTTCACCATTCAAGTCCATAAATAAAATAAAAACAACTCCAGTAGAATTACTAATATCAACAGCCCCAATAGCGAAATCAGTGATGCCATCTCCATTAATATCTCCAATACCGCACAATCCTCTACCAAATCCCCTCATAGTTGTCAACGTATCAAAAAACTCAAAACTATTATCTGCACCAACCTTTTTAGCAGAAAGCAATGTGCCGGGTTGTGCTTGAGTTGAATATGCAATGCATATAATGCTTAATAAAATAAGTGTCTTTTTCATGATTCAGGTATTAAATTAATTGAATGATAGGCTACCATACTTGGTTTCCTATATGTAATGTATGCCATATTAGAAGAGTTATTCCCCCATTCGATATCTTCCTCCAAGTAAAGGATTTCTTCATCAGATGAAATATTGATAGTTATATCAATATAATCACTATCTATTGATACCCAATCGACATCATCCCAAGAATTGTAATTTGCAGGATGGCTTTCTCTTCCCACATCCAACCCAAAATTAATTTCCCCCACCATTTCTTTAAAAACAAAGAACCATCCTGCTTCTAGTGGGTTTTCCGTGGTTAATTCAAGATTTCCTCTTGCTTCTACTGGGTCTATATCAAAACCAAAGAAAGTTAAGTCCGCCATTTGGGTTATAAATATAGGTTTTTTTTCAGAATCGTTTTGTTCAGAAAGTTTCCTTATTTCATACAAATCGGGATTTGATTGACTATCTAATTCAAATTCTGCTTTGTGAGCATAGATAAAGGTATTAGGATATTTTTTAATTAGCTCAGCCCTAACCACTAGAATAATCAAATTATTTGGGTTTGTTCCATTTGTGGGATAGTTTTCTCCCAACTCACTGTTGCCCCAAAGGTGTATATTTTTAATTACCCTTGCTTTGTCAGATTCGTCAACCTCTGCAAAAGGACTTATGGGACTACCCCAAAATCTTGAGAATACTGTACCTCTTTGGTCAGTTGGATACCCTCTCCAAAGTAGCTCTCTCATCATTTCGTGGTTTAAACCAAGCATGTAGGCTTCTACATATCTTTGGTCAATACCAAGAGTACTTACTGAGTTTTGAGGTATAGAATTAATACCCGGTACCAACAAATCAGGAGAATATTCATATAAGAGTATTGACATTGGATATTCAATTTTCGGAGTTGCCATTATTTGGTTTAGGTTGCTCACAGCAACTGACTGCCCAGATCCGTTGATTCTAACAACCCTACCTGAAGCAATTGCTTGAATTGTAGCTGTTGGCTCTAATTGTGTAACGACAACATTTGCAGATCCGCTCAAATCAATTGAAATACCAAAATCTGGATTAGTATATACCAATGTTAAATCTCCTACCGCATTAGCCGAAGCTGTCATAAAGTTATAAGCCTCAATAGTATGATTCACACCCGTACCAGGATTATAAACAACATTGCTTGGGTTAGTTAAGTAAAAATCATTTCGACCAGGTTGAGTTGTTAGCCAAGTTTGATTAATAGTGTTTTGTACAGTAGTTGGCATATAATATACACCCGTAGGAGCTACATAGTCACTTGCAACCACCACCACTTGGTCGTTTATATTACTTACTAGATTGTCTATACTAAACTCCATAGTACTTGTGTTTAATGCATTTGCAAAGCTACCATTTCGAGGCTCAAGGTTTAGACAAATATATGGTAAAGCAATCTGCACTTGTGATTTTATTTCACGCAAACATAAACAAAAGTTTTTTATTTTATGTATCGTAATTCTAAAATTGTTTCTCTAATGTATTACAACTCTTTCTGATCTGCAATTTTAATACTTGTTGGTGTTCTACCAATAAATTGGGGACATAACACCATCAAGGGCGGTAAATTATTTCACTCCCATACATGCACCCCAATCAACTTACTCCAATTCACTTTAGAGGTTTTGAAAGGAGGTCGTCTAAAACCTGTAGCATAAAACAGCCAAGCCATACGTGAACGAAAGCGATAAATTTTGCCTATTTGATAAGTAAACGTAACGTACTTTATGCCGGAATCTGTAAAAAAAATCACGCCGTATCCCGTATATGCTGGTAGTGAAGCTTGAATCGACTGCGCTCCATCATAAACCCATAAAACACAGTCGCAGGATTTTTCTTTTTGGCGTTGGCTCCATAATCGTTTTACTTTACTCCAATTCTGTTTATAAATTGCATTACACAATGCGCTAGATTTAGGCTGTAATACTACTTTTTTAAGTAATGCTTCAAATGGGAAGTCGAGAAAATTACTCGCAAAACTACCTTCCCAAATAAAATGATCTGGGTATTTATCGACATCATCTTCTGGAATAGGGTCTGAGTCTGTAATTTGACGGAAAGCATATTTAAAATATGAGGACTTTTCTGGGGTATACAATACCTGAAAAGCATATTTCTTTCCTTGCATCAAATCTGGAATTTGGAAAAAAGACTCAAATCTTCGTTTTTCATTTTTTTTATCCTGAAGAAATAGGGGCAAAATAAAATGCTCTCCTTGTTTTAAATGCCAAAAACTGCCTTCCGTTTTGTACTTAGAAGTATCCATATTTAGCTCATTGGGTGACGTATAAATAAGCTTATATTCTTTGTTAGAATCAATTTCATATATAAGAAGCGTAAAAAGAGATTTTCCAAAATTTTGGCTATAAGGTATTAAAATACTGCCTTCGTGGGATGAAATGTTCGTGATTTTTACCTGTAAAGGAAAAATTTCGGATTGATGTTTCAAAACAGGAAGTTGCTCTAAAGTGATTTTCAAATCCTGAGGGCGAATATCGGCATACCCTAAGAATGGAATGCCTAGAAAAAGAAAAATAATCAGTCTTCGTACATCCATTTTGAGTGATTGTTTGGTGTGGATAAATCTTTGTTTAAAAAGTCTGACCAAGAAATGGCTTGGTTTTCAATCTCTACAGTGCCGTCACCATAAAGTAAGATGTGGTAGGTATTCATTTGGTTTTGTATCGTAATTTTCCAGTTGTTGACTGTTTTTTGTTCAATTGAATAACGCACAGAAGATGCATATTTTGACTTTACCGATAGCTGAGGATTGTATAATTGTATCAATGTAAAACTTTTAGGAAAAATTTGTTTGATCGTGGCCATGTTAATCCATTCCGTCAATTCAATAGTGACGTAAACTTCTCCATTTACAAATTGAAAATCCGGCAACTTAACATGCAGCTGCTCCAAACCTGCCAATAGTTCTTTGCTGTAATCAGAGACAACATTATTCGTTTTGAGATCACCATGGTAACTCTGAATCAAACGAATTTGCAAAACCTGATTACCAACTAAAGAATTTGAAATCCATTCAGGATAATGTGGAGCCACACGATTCAACTGCCAAATAATGGCTGCAATAGAATCCACTTCTCCCATTGTTTTCCTCAATGACTCTGGGGCGTAAAACTGTCTATTCAAAATATGATAAGCTGCAGAAGTATAGAATTGTTTTTCAGATACTTTTAGCTTTTGATAAGCCTCCATAAAAGATTTTGTTTTGTCATCTTTAGGTATCCAAACACCATGCTCATAATGCGCCTCATAGCTTAAAACACCTTTATTGTAAACCCTGTAGGCCCCATGTCTTGTTCCGTTTTCGTAATGGATATCGAGCTTAATAATTCCTGCAGAGTCGAATTCTTGAAAGCGCCCGTGAATTTTACCATCGAGCAATTTTTTTGAGTGTATTTTTATTGCGTTTGAAGCGTATTCTTCCACAAATTGTTCACGATCTTTTCTGTAATCAAAATAACTCAAAGTTCCATCTTCAAAATATTTTTTCAAAGAATACACAGATGTAAATTCACTTTTTTCAAGCAAAACTTCATCCTTCAAATTACCGTTTGCATACCATTCTTGATTGGAAATAACTTTTGTTTTATCACGGAAATAGTTTCTTTTTAACATCTTTTCTCTACCAGATTCGAACCATTCGTGATACACCGTATCTGAACCCGGAATATGATTCATCAAGGATTTCATTTGTCCAGACGGGAACCAAAAAGTCTCTTTTCCTTTGTCAATTGATAGATTAAGCAGTTCTTGTTCGTGAATCAAAACACCGTTTTCTGTCCATTCTTGTAGTTTACCTATACCCAATTCATCAAAACGAAAAAGCAAAATACGTGCTCCGTTTTCCGCCCATTCTTCTTTTTGTGCCTGAAAAGGAAATTTTCCATGGGTATTGTAAACATGACGTGCTTTCAGTTTGCCATTGTCGTGCCAATAGGTCCATAGGCCATTTTTGATTCCCATTTCATAAGAACCACTGCAAATGGTATCTCCCAAAAAGTTAATTTCCACAAATGAACCGTGCAGTTTGCCCGATTTGTAAGACATCATTTCTTTGATTTTTCCATTGTGGTGGTATTTCAATGCTGGACCCTCTAACGAAGCAAATTCATGTGTGCCATCAACTAGTAATTTATGGTGTTTTTCTTCGATGATTTGTCCGGCATCATCAAAGCTCCTTTCAAGGCCAAATGGAACCTGTAAATAGGTATAGCCATCCTCGTCAATAGTATGAGGCGGGTGACTCGGCCTTTGGTATTCGTTTAATTCACTTTCTTTTACCCAAGCAAAAAATTGATCAAATCTAGGTTTTCCATTCACATGATATGACTTCCTGTGCATACAGCGCCTTTGGCTTTTGTTATAGAAATATATCTCATGGCTCATCAATACACCTTGGTCATTGAAACTTTTATACACTCCGATTAATGAATCCCGCTTTTTAGAATAGATTTCTAAGGTTGAAACGAGTTTATTCTCCGTAGAATATTGCACTTCTTTTTGCAATTTTCCGGCTTCAAACGATCGATACAAGAAAGGAGCATTTCCATTCTTTTCCTCACAAATACCTTCTAGCGGAATTTGTGTATTGGGCTGGTAATAGGTAGCAAAAACCCAAGAACCACCTTTTTTATAAGAAGTATTATAGGTACATGGGTTTTGAGCAAAACATGTAAAACCAAATAAATTAGCTAAAAAAAACAAAAAATAAAAAAGCTTGCGCATAAAAAATTTTACTACACTTTCCAAAATTTCAACGCTTAACAATCCAGTCTTTATCGTTCTCTACCAAATCAATATTCTGTTTCAATTTTACAAACCCTGCTCTTTTTATTGCAGACTTTTTAAATAAATATCGGAAGGTTTCTTGAGTTAGTTCTTGCCATTCATTTGCATTCATTTGCATCAATTCTTGTTTGGGTTCGAATTCCTTTTCAGTATGAGGTTTGCCAAATCTTGTCCAAGGACAAACATCTTGGCAAATATCGCAACCAAAAACCCAGCCGTTCATATCCTTTTTATAAGTAGAAGGTATTTGTTCTTTTAGTTCTATTGTCAAATAGGATATACATTGGCTAGCATTTAGAGTTTTATTGGGCAAAATAGCTTCTGTAGGACATGCTTCTACACATTTGTTGCAGGTTCCACAATAGTCTTTAGTGTACGGTAAATCGGGAGAGAATTCTAGGTCAAGTATTATTTCAGCTAGGAAAAACCAAGATCCATGATCTTTATTGATAAGTAGTCCATGTTTCCCTATCCATCCAAGCCCTGCTTTTTCGCCCCAAGCCCTTTCTAGCACTGGTCCTGAGTCTACAAAAACCCTAAACGCAAACTCACCGTATTGTGTTTGCATCCATTCTACCATTTTAAAAAGCTTTTCTTTGAGCACAAAATGATAATCCTTGCCATAGGCATACTTCGCAATTTTAGGACTTTCTGGATTTTGAATTTTTTCTGGAAAGTAATTAAAAGCCAAACTAATTATAGTCTTGGCATTAGGAACAAGTTTACGGGGGTCTACCCTCATGTCGAAATGATTTTCTAAATATCCCATCTTTCCATGAAAACCCTTACTAAGCCAGTTTTCTAGCCTAGTAGCTTCTTCTTTTAAAAAACCTGCTTTTGCAAAGCCACACAATAGAAAACCTTCTTCAAGGGCAAATTGTCTTACCCTTTGTTTTTCCAGATCGGATAACATTATTTTACCACTTTAACCTCTGTTCTTCTGTTTTGGGCTTTTCCTTCTGCAGTGTCATTGTTTGCAATAGGCATAGTATCTCCATAGCCTTTGTAGCTTAACCTATTTTTCTTGATACCCATTTCTATAAGTTTATCCATTACCACTTTGGCTCTGTTTTCAGATAACACTTGGTTGTTTTCTTTTTTGCCTGTATTGTCCGTATGTCCTCCAATTTCGAATTTCAAATCAGGATATTGATTAATAAAATCATACAGTTTCTTTATTTCTATATCAGACTCCTTTTTTAAACTAAATTTGTCTACATCGAAGAAAATATTTTTCAAAACCATAATGGTTCCAGAATCTGGTTTTTGGAGAGGTGCTTCAATAATAAAAGGTTCTGTATTGTTGGCTTTGTATTTCAACTCAAAAAAATTGGAGTAAAACAAGTAGCCTTCTTTGTTTACATTAAATAAATAGTTTTTATCTACGTCTAAAACAAGTAAAAATTGGCCTGTGTTTTTATCCGACTGAACCGTATGAATCACTTTATTAGTTGCTACATCTATTAATTCTACGTTTGCTTGCAGGGGTTGTTTAGTAACTTTATCATACACTTTACCTTTTACATAGTTTACAGGATTTGGTTTTACATTTTTTGGTAACTCAAATTTATATATATCCCTTCCACCTTTAGAGTCTTTTCTATCTGCTGAAAAATAAGCAAAAACGCCTGCTCTATCTACAATCATTCCAAATTCTTCGCCTGATGTGTTGATAGGATATCCTAAATTCTGTGGTTTAGACCATTCTCCATTTTCTAACATAGTAGTAAGGTATAAATCTGCTCCTCCAAAAGTTTCTACCCTTCCACTAGAAGAATAGTACAAAGTTTTTCCATCTGCGTGGATAAAGGGAGCTTGGTCGTCTAATTCGGTATTTACATTAGGGCCTAGGTTTATAGGTTGTCCAAATCCGGTTCCTGTCCATTCGCTTTTCCAAATATCTATTCCTCCATATCCGCCTTCCCTATTGCTTGCAAAATAAAGGGTTCTTCCATCCGGGCTAATACTAGGCTGCGACTCCCATGCTCCAGAGTTTAGTGGATATTTTAGATTTCTAGCTTCGCTAAAAGTTCCATCTGCCTGTAAAATAGACATATAAATATCGCAACTACCTAAACCATCTCTTCTGTTGCAAGCAGTATAAAAAATATATTTACCATCTGCTGAAACAGAAACAGTACCTTCGTTTGAAGGGGTATTTACACCACCAGGCAATGGAATTGCTTTTGACCATGACTCTCCATTTTTTCTACTAATGTAAAAATCCTCATTCATTCTTTCTTGTCTAGTAAAAATAAATACTTGCTCGTCAATAGTTAATCCAGGAAAATACTCATGTGCCGCTGTATTTATTTCGGGTCCCATATTATTAAATTCTACATTTACAGGGGTTTTGATAGCCGTAGCAGCAAACAAGGAAGACTTTCTCAAGTTTTCTGCTTTTTTTCTTAAATCTGGAGCAGCATCTTTTGACTTTAAAAAAGTATCTAGGCTATAGGTTGCTTGCTCGTATTGCATAATCTGAAACTCAGAATTTGCCCTAAACCAATATGCATTGATATAATCCGGATGGTAATAGCTTAAAGTTTTTAGTTTATCTATGGCTTTCTCGTGTTGGCCCATATCTGCATATATCGAGCTTAACATGTTTAATAGGCTTCTATCCGAAGGTACCTTCTCAAGCCCTTTTTCAAACATTGCAATAGCTTTATCAATTTCTCTTTGTTGATAGTATTTCAGTCCTTCTAATTCATATTTTGAAGGTTTCTGAGCCTTGCAAGCCAAAAATGTAAAAACAAAAAGGATAAAATGAAGGGTATAAAGTATTTTTTTCATGCGTATATTAAAATATGGAAACTGTATTTGATTTGTATTTATTGTTGCATTGCAAATAAAGTGCAAATTTTGGGCATACCCAAGTTCGGTTTTTCTAATTATTTATTTTTCAGACTGTTTTAAAATTTTATCTACAATAGTTCCAGCAGTTTCTACAGCCCCATTCATGGTTCCTTGGTACACTCTACTAACATGTTCACCTATAAAATAAACAGAACCTTCATCTTGCAACTCACTCCCATAAAATTTAGCCATTTGACCAACACCAAAAGCAGCATTGCTTTGCTGTGTTTCTTCGCTCCACAAAACCCTTGGCCCTTCTGACTTAAATGTCATTGAAATACCTTCAAATTGATTTTCCAATTCCAACAAAATTTCTTTTTGCAACTCTTTATTCCTGAACATTTCAGCAGATTTTTCACCAGAAGATAAAAATCGTAGAATTTTTGCTTTTGAATCTTGCAATCTAGTACAATCTATACTTTGATGGTATATGTTATCACAAAAAACACTTCCTGTGTATTCGTAATTTCGCCAAGTAGAGTCATTAAAAGAAAGAAAATATTTCGCTTTTTCCCCATACGAAAGTTCTTTTATTGCGCTTTTTCTCACCTCCGATATTTCAATATCCATTTTTACTTTTCTTAAAACTGTGTATGGGAGTGCAAAAATCACTTTCTCAAATTGCTTGCTTTCCATACCATCAGGTGTTTTAAATTCCAATTCAAAAAACTTGTCTGGCAAAGATTTTATTGAAGATAATTCATGCTGAAAATATGTTTCCTGAGGGCTTATTAATTCTTTTAATTTATCGATAATCTTTTCATTACCACCTTTTACAACAAATTGTTTGTTTAAATCACCATAGAGATAAAAGTCTTCCGTAATAGGTTCAAATAAAGTAAGGAAATTCATACACGAAAGTTTATCAATAGGCAAACCAAACTCTGTTTCATAGGCACTTGCTAATATTTTTTTAAGTGTTTCGCTTAGTTCAATTGCATTAAAGTATGTTTCTATACTTATGCTATCGTATATGCCCCAAAGGTGAACATTTCCAGATTCTACATATTCTGGAAAAACCTCCAAGTCGTTTAAAATTCTACCGGCCCCTTTTATTTTAAGTTCTGCAAGTGCTTGTTCATAGCTAAATTTTGTTTGGTCAATATAAAAGAGATCCTGAAAAATTTCATCTGTATCGTAATCTATCAATTCTAATTTTAGTTCTTCAATCAAGTTTAGCAATTCTGTGTGCGAAGGGTCAATAAATTCTGCACCAAGTTCTATAGGGAAACCTTCAAAATTTTGTGTTTTAACTCTTCCACCTAACCTATTAGAAGACTCAAAAACAGTAGCTGAAAGACCTTGTTTTTGTAAAAAATATGCAGCAGAAAGACCAGCCAAACCACCACCAATTATGGCGATTTTGCCAGTTTTATTTTTCCAATTACACGCTTGGGGAAGTACTCCCAAAATACCTATTCCAAGGCCTATTTTACTTGCTGTTTTTATAAAGGTTCTTCTTTGGGTATACAATTCCGAAGAACTGATGTTTAAGTCAGATTGTAGTTTTCGCAACAAGGGGGTTTTAAATCGTTTCATTTAAACAAATATATTACCCAACAAAGATGCTAAAAACAGGAGAAAAATAAGAATTAAACATAGAAGTTATTTAACATGATTAAAGGAATGGTTTTTTTATATATTTTGCATGCCCTTTACAAGGCATAAGAGCAATAAGTAAAAAAAACACCTGAATACCAAAAATGATTAAAAAGCTAATTGATATAGAAAGGGTTATAGGAAATAAAAATCCTAAATTGCTAAAATGGCTACCCAAATTTATTATAAATTATCTTAAAAAACTGCTACATCAAGAGGAAATAAACAAGATAATAGAGGACAATGAAAATACTTTTGATACAGAATTTTGTCAAGCTGTGGTGGATACATTCAAAATTAAATTGGAAGTAATCGGTTTAGATAATATGCCAGCAAACGGAGGATGCGTTGTTGCTGCCAACCACCCACTCGGAGGAATGGATGCCATGGCTATAGTAAGCGCAGTGTCTCCTGTTCGCAAAGATGTAAAATTTGTAGTTAACGATGTTTTATTGCATCTTACAAACCTGAAAAACTTATTTGTAGGAATGAATAAATTTGGCTCAACTAGCAAAGGAGCTCTGCAATCTATAAATGATCTTTTCAGTTCCAACAACGCCGTTTTTATTTTCCCTTCAGGCTTGGTAAGTAGAAAGAAGAATGGAATAATTAAGGATACAGAATGGAAAAAGACTTTTATAACACAAGCCAAAAAACATCAAAAACCAATTATTCCAATTTATATAGAAGGCAATTTGAGCAATCGTTTTTATAGAATTTCGAATTTTAGAAAATGGTTAGGTATAAAAATTAACTTTGAAATGATTTTTTTGGCAGATGAAATGTTTAAACAAACCAATAAAACAGTAAGAATTGTGATTGGAGAAGCAATTATGCCAAATGAATTAGACCAAGATAAATCAGATAGAGCATTGGCCCAGAAAATAAAAGAGAAAGTATATAGTTTAGCTAAAAAATTGTAAACAATGAACAGAGAGGAAATCCTAGAACCTATTGATAGAGAAATTCTTAAATCGGAATTAAATGAAAATACTTTTGTTAGAAAAACTAATAAAGGAAACAACGATATATACATTATAAACCAACACAATGCTCCCAACACAATGTTGGAAATTGGTAGACTTAGAGAAGTTACTTTTTCAGAATCTGGAGGAGGCACAGGCAAGGCAGTGGATATAGACGATTATGACACTTCCGAAAACTGTTACCAACAACTCATTGTATTCTCCCCAGAGGATAATGAAATTGTAGGTGGCTATAGATTTATAGATTGTTCTACTACTGTAAATAAAAATTTACCAGATTATGGCTTATCTACCTCCCATTATTTTAACTTTTCAGACCAATTTGTTGAAGAGTATTTGCCATATACGATAGAGCTAGGCAGATCTTGGGTAAAACCAAATTTTCAACCATCTGTGAATCCTCGCAAGGGCATATTTGCTTTAGATAATTTATGGGATGGATTGGGTGCTATAACAGTAGATTATCCTCATATTAAGTACTTTTTTGGGAAAGTCACAATGTATTCTCAATATAATGCAGAAGCTAGAGACGCTGTTCTTACTTTTATGCAATACTTTTTTAAAGATAAAGAAAACTTAGTAACCCCTATTTCGCCCCTTTCACTTAAATCAAATCTTACAGATTTCAATTCACTTATAGAAGGTAAAAGTTTTAAAGAAGCCCTAAAAGAACTACAAATATTTGTAAGGGCAAGGGGTGAAAATATTCCTCCACTTATCAATAGCTACATGCAATTATCGCCTAGCATGAAAATGTTTGGCACTGCTCTAAATTCCGACTTTGGAGGAGTAGAAGAAACAGGAATACTAGTAACTATAAACGATATATATCCTGAAAAGAAAGAAAGGCACGTGGTAAGCTATGAATCTAAAAACAATAAATAAGCTTTAAAAGGTATTTAAAGTTTATTTAAAATGGCTTTTGCATAATTTTCCCAGCTTAGTTTTTCAGCAGACTTTGCAACATTATGTCTATCTATAGGTTTATCAATAGACTTAAGCATAACATCTGCCATGCTTTGTATGTTTCTATCCTCCGCTAAGTAGCCATTAAATCCGTCCACTATGGTTTCTGGGAAATGACCAACCGTGGTGGCTAATACTGGTAAATTAAAATTATACGAAAGTGATTCTACCCCTGAAGGAGTGGCTGTTAAATAATATAAAACGATGCTATCGCTTACTTGAAAATACTTTGGAACTTCCTCATTGGCTACAAATTGATTATTTACAAAAACAAAATCTTTTAAGCCAAGTGTTTCGATTAATTGTAGGGGATTGTAGTTTTGTTCGTCGTCGGATTTTTTAAGAAAAATTGACTTTGCAATTCCAAATAAAAAAGATTTCAACTTGGCACTAAAGCTATTTTTGGGAAGTGTATTCCAGAAACTTTCACCCACTATGAGTAAACTTACATCGTTGCGTTGTTTTCTTACAATATCAAAGGCCTCTATCGCTTGGTGCAATCCTTTGTATTTGCGTATAAATCCAAAAAATAAAAAAACATGTTTCCGTAAACCCATTTCGTTTTTCACCTTTTCTATTTCAAACTCTTTTATTGGCTTAAATAAATCGTAAATTGGATGGTAAAGTTTAATTACGTTTCTAATAGGAAGTGCAAACCTTTTCCCTGTTTCATTTACCTCGTATTGCAACTGAGGTAAGGTCTGTTTTAATTCAGAAACGGTTTTGTAGGCATGGGTTATATATGTATGAGCATATTTCAATCCAAATCTGCTAAAAAGTTTATCCAAGGTAGAACCTTCTTTTTGTACAACCAAATGGCAATCAAAGAGTACTTCAATCTTGGATTTTTTAAATAAATATTTGGCCATCCAACCTAGAGGCAAACCTTGTATGGCTATAGCCCATTGGAAAATTACTTTATCTGGATTTAAACTTTGGATAAATTTAACCGTTTTATACCAAGTTAAAGGATTGTTGTAATTGGTAAGATAAGTAACTTTTATATTTGTACCTTCTAATTGATTGTTTTTACTTGCCCTATCTTTAAAATCTCTTGGGATTATTGCAGGATATTGTTGTGTCCAAGAAACAATATGCACTTGTGCCCCTTGTTTTTCTAAGGCTAATGCCAAAGAAGTATTATAATTAGCTATGCCACCTTTAAATTCGGGCCCGGGACCAAAACATACAATTTTCATTTTGAAGTTCAAATAAGATGGCCCAAATTTAACCTAAAAATGTAATGTAGGTTCTATATTTCCTTACTTTTTCAATCTATTTAAAGCAGACTTTGATTTGGATTCTATGCTGTTGGTATATTCTTTGTTGTTTGGGAAATCTTTGAGAGCCATGTTGTAGTATTTTCTTGCGTTTATTTTGTCTGCTTTTTCTTCATATATGTTTCCAAGTAGCAGAGCGGAGTTGGCTGCAAAAAATCTTTCGGATTCTTTCCCTATTTCCATGCATTGTTTGTACTTTTCTATGGCATTAGAATACTGTTTTTGGGCATGATATACTCTGCCTAATCTGTAAACACTTTCTATTTTATCTATTTCAGTTTTACTATTTTTAAGAGCAATAGTTGCTTCTTCCAATGCTTTTGATAGGTACATTCCATCAAACAAAAGCCTAGTTTTGTGTAAACTTATATTGTCTGAAAAAACCCTGCTACATTCTTTCATGGCTTGCTTATCAGAATCTTGAATTTGTGCTCCAATTTTTTTTGCTTTTTCTTTATACTGCAAACTTTTATTCAAATTACCTTGCATGTGGCACAATAGCGCATTGTAAAAATACGCTGCTTTTATATTGTTACTACCCTTAAAAATTTGAATAAAATTGGAGAAATGCTGAATGGCCGAAAAATCAATTTTACGAGCTTTTGAAATTCCATGTAAAAATTCTAAAAATGGCAAATCAATTGTTTTTTCTGTTTGTTTTGTCTTTATTTCACTTAGTTTTTTGATTAATAATTCATTTTCATTTATTCCGTATAAGCTTATTGCCAACATATAATCGGTGAGTATGGAATTATTTTTTTTTGAATAAAACTTATCTATTCTCTCTTTAGCTTTTTCTTTCTGATTGGAAACCTGAATATAAACCTGCATGAGTGCGAAATTAGCTTCATGTATCAAAAAATCAGGTAAAAGGGTGTCGCTATGTTCACAAAAATCTAAAATCAATTTTTCGCCGCGATCAAAATCATTATCCATACTTGCAAGTTTTAGCATCCATGCATAGCTATCGGGCATAGACCCCATAAGCATTTCTATCCAACCCAAAAGTTTTTTGTTTGCTACAAAATTAGGGTAAGCTTTTTGATTTTGTTTTAGTTTGGAGTGTGCTTCTTTTACTGCAAGTGCCGCCGATGTATTGTCACCCATTTTAATTTTAAGCAAAGCCCAGTGTATTTTTATTTCAGCATACATCCATAACTTATATGGGCTTTTGTAACTTTCATTGTTAATTTGTTCCAGCAGCTGCTTTTCTTTAGGTTTATATTTGTTATAGAGTTCTTTGTCTTCACTTGTAAATATTTCCAAGAAGTAGATATAATTCTGTAATAGAACCACAGCCTGGTTTTTGGGATTTAATTTATACTCTATGTCTACATATTTTTTTGCCTCATCTAGTTCAAACTCGGATATAGAATGTTGAATTTTAGAACAATACTTAGAGTCAAAATCTGTTTCAAACTTAATATTCGAATGTTTATGGGCAAAAACATGCCCATGAAATAGTCCCCAAATAATTAGTAAAATATAGTATTGCATAAAAAAGCCCAACTCAAAATTGAATTGGGCTAAATTAGTTATTTTTTTTATTTAATACACTCCTTTAGTATACAAATGTTCTTTTACATGAATTGGCTGTGCTTCTATTTGAGCTGCTATCATGTTTTTATACATGTGTATCCCTCTAAAAAAGTCCAAAACTTCTTTTGCTGGTGCAGCTAGCCTACCATTTGTATTGGCAATTGCATCTAACAAATTATCAATCATTTCTGCATTTACATATCCTAGTCTTTTTAATGCTTGTAAAGCAGCAACTCTTGTTCTAAACTCGTAATTTGCACTAGAATAACTTACTAGTTCTTTCATAAATTCCGCATATTTATCTCCTTGCATAGACGCTACATTGGGTGTGTGAAGAGAGGAGTACTCAAGGAATTTAATCCTTAAGGCCTTGTTCATCCCTTCTTCACTTTCTACTTTTTTAAGCCAAGAATTAACCCATTCAGTATATCCACTTTGTTTTTTAAGTTCCAAATTGTTACACAAATTATCTAATGCGGTTTCTATCACTTGGTATGAATTGTCGCTTAACAGTTGTTCTAACATCTGCCTTTGGCTTGGTTGATTAGGATTTAAAAACTGTGCAAGATTTTGACGAATACTTTTATGTTCTTTCGACAATTCGAACTTCGGCAAAACACCATTTTCTCTATTTCCTTGTAGCCATTGTTTTAGTGCTTCTGCTCTTACTGCATAAAACTCATTTGTATTTTGTATCACTCTTTCTAATAACAGTTTTTTGTCGGACATGGAGAAAGCAGACAAGGCAAGAGTGGCTTCGTAACGGTCTGCCATATATTTTCCTCTAATTACTTGTTCTGCCAATTCGTTGTATGTTCTTTCAAAGCTTAATTTCTTTAAAATCTCATAATTCTCATCGAACACCACAAAAGAAACCTTTTTGTTGCTTGGATTTGCTATTTCTACCTGTTGAGAAGCCTTATCCACCATCGTTTTTTGTCTATCAACTGACCCATCTGAGTAGTAAACTGCAAATTGAATGGGCATTTTAAATTCTTTTATTACTGCATCCATTTTATGAATCTGCTCTATATTAACTACAGTTTTTTTATCCGCAAGGATATAATTCACTTTATAGTGAGGTTCGCCCCCTCTTAAAACCCATTGGTCAAAAAACCAATCTAGATTTATTCCCAGTTTATCCATAAATGCATTTTTAAAGTCTACAGCTTCTACATTTTTAAATGCATTTTTTTCTAGATAAAATTTCACCGCTCTTTTAAATTCTTCGTCTCCAACCACATAACGCAACATTTGTAATACAGAAGAACCTTTGGGATAAGCCCTAGCGGTTCCACTTTTGGTATGTCTTATAGGGTAATTATCTTTTTCGGTAGCTCTATGAGCAGAGTTAAACTCTCCCATTTGATTCCATTTAACTTCATCCATTCCATACTCTGGCAATATTCCATAAAACCATTTAGCATAGAAAGTTGCAAAGTTTTCTTGTAACCAAATATCGCTATTTCCTCTTGCTGTAATTAAATCACCAAACCATTGGTGGGTTAATTCATGACAGTTTACCCCAATATAATTTCTGTCTTCAAAGGCTTTGTTGTTTACAAAGAAAAAATCTCCAAAAATAGTAGCAGAGGTATTTTCCATTGCTCCATATAGAAAATCTTGAACCATTACCTGACTGTAAGAACCCCAAGGATAAGGATAACCAGTTTCGTCTTCTAAAAACTCTATCATTTTTTCGGTATGCAAACTGGTAAGTTCTACCCTATCTTTAAACTCAGGATAGTACCAAAAGTTAACAGGTGTGCCTCTAGTGGTTTTGGTTTGTTTAATTTCGTATTTGCCTATTGCCATCATGAGCAAATATCCTGCATGGGGCTTTTCTAGTTTGTAATGCCAAGTTATAGTTTCATCTTTGTTAGCTTTTTGGCTTAACAATTTTCCATTGGAAAGTACTTTATAATCTTTATGAAAGGTAATTACAGTCTCTGTCGTAAACTTATCATTCATGTTGTCGTACATTGGTATCCAATGTCTGTTGTCTATTCCTTGACCTTGGGTCCAAATTTGTTTACGAATGTGAAACAAGTCAGGTTTACCTGTATTTTCTTTTGCATTCCAGCCAATAAAATACAGTCCTTTTCTAGGAGTAGCTTCGTATTCAAAAACTATTTGATAGTTTTTGTCCCATTGCAGTGGATTTGAAAAATAAACGGATACTCCACTTGGGTTGGTTTTAAAACTTATGGATTTACCGTCCAATTCTGCTTTTTTGATAACAATTCCAGGAGCATCAAAAAAGATTGAATCTACTTTTTTCTGTAATGGTACAAAGCTATGTGTTACTTTGCCCATTACTTTGCCTCCTGATTTATTTGCGACATCAAATTGTACCTCTACTTTCATATTGGTAATGTCTACATTGTGTTCTCTTTCAGAAGCATCTGGGTCAGCATGGTAGCAGGCTAAATCGCATTGTGCCCATGTGTAGCTTTGTACAAATAACAATACAAAGGCTATTAAGTAGTATTTTTTCATTTCAATTTGGAATAGTTTTAAGGTTAATATATATTGATTACCAATTAAGTAAATTTATAAGTGCATCGTATACCTTATCGGCATTTGGCAGCATTTGTTTTTCTAATTCTTTATTCAGTGGCACAGCTGGAACATTTGCAGAGCCAATAACTTTAACAGGTGCATCTAAATGCATAAAGCACTCTTCAGAAATTCTGCCTGCTATTGCTTCTGCAAAGGAATTTCTTTTTGTCTCTTCTGTTAAGACCAATACTTTGCCATGTTTTTTGGTTACTTCAAAAATCAACTCTTCATCCAAAGGGTTTAAAGTTCGTAGGTCAATAATTTCGATTTTACCTTCCAACCTTTTGGATGCATTTAAAGCCCAATAAACTCCCATACCATAAGTAATAACAGCGGCAGTTTCGCCATTTTTCAAAGCATTGTCGCTGGCTTCTTGTACTATTCTTCCTTTGCCTAAAGGCACCACATAATCCGAACTAGGTTCTGGACACTTAGCAGCTTCCGTTCCTGGAACTTTGCTCCAATACAACCCTTTGTGTTCGAAGAATACTACAGGATTTGGGTCATAATAAGCTGCTTTTAATAAACCTTTCATGTCTGCAGCATTGGAAGGATAAACCACTTTTATTCCTTTAATTGGTAATATACTAGATTCTACTGTACCAGAATGGTATGGTCCACCGCCTCCATAAGCACCAGTTGGGATTCTAATTACAGAAGAAACGGGATATTTTCCGTTAGATAAATAGCAAGATTTGGATAATTCTTCTACTAGTTGATTTATTCCAGGCCAAATATAATCCGCAAATTGTATTTCTACGATTGGCTTTAATCCTACAGCACTCATCCCTGCGGTACTTCCAACTATATAAGCCTCTTGTATAGGAGTATTAAAAATCCTATTTTCACCATATTTTTTGCCCAAAGTAGCAGCTTCTCTAAAAACCCCTCCAAGCCTAGCACCTACATCTTGGCCATACAATAAGGCTTCTGGGTGTGCGGAAAGTATTTCATCGCAAGCAAACAAAGCTGCATCAACCATTACTATGGGTTCTCTACCTTCTGGTTTTCTTGTTCCCTTTTCTTCTTTTATATGTGTTTCTGCAAACTCATGGTCAAAAAGTGAATCCAAATCAGGGTCAGGGGCAGCTACAGCATTCGAAAAACAAGTGGCTATATAATCTTCTGCTTCTTTTTGAATGTCTATTAGCTCAGCTTTGGGAATACCTAGTTCTAACAAATAATTTAATAAAACAGGATAAGGATCTGTTTTGGAATGCTCTTCCAAATCATGTCTATACCATTCGCTTCTTACACCAGAAGTATGGTGACCTAAAAGTGGAACTTTTGCATGAAGCAACATGGGTTTCCTATTTTTCCTTACCCAATCTATTGCATTTTTTGTATCTTCATAGCACTGAACAAAATCAGAACCATTGGTTTTCGCTCTTTTTAAACCTTTAAATCCAGCTGCATATTCATATGCATCCATAGCACGCATTTCTTTGCCTGTAGCAGATATACCCCAATCGTTGTCTTGAATTAGGTATAGTATTGGAAGTTCTTTCAAAACTGCCATTTGGAAAGCCTCTGCTACTTCTCCCTCTGTAACAGAACCATCGCCAAGTGAACAAAGAGCAATAGGCAATTCACCATGTTTTAGCATATTGTGTTGTTCTTTGTACTTAATGCCATGGGCCATACCAGTAGCGGGTATAGCTTGCATGCCTGTAGCGCTACTCTGATGTGGTATTTTAGGCATATGTGGCCTATTTAAAGAAGGATGGGCATAATATGTCCTACCTCCAGAAAAGGGGTCATCTTTTTTTGCAAGTAATTGAAGCATTAATTCTTCTGGGGTCATCCCTATAGCAAGCAACATACTTTCATCGCGATAATATGGTGCTGCATAATCAAAAGATTCTAACAAAAAACCTGCTGCTATTTGTATGGCTTCATGTCCCTTAGAAGTAGAGTGTACATATTGGGTTATGTTCCTGTTCTCATCGTATATTTTAGCCATAGCCCTAGCTTGACACATAAGACGGAAGGCATTTACTAAGGTCTCTTTATTTATATTCACGGAACTTGCTTTGTTTGCTTTAGTTGACATTTTGGTTTTGGTATTCGAATTGAGGGCGTGAAATTAATTTCTTTGTAGCAAAAGCACAAATAAAAGATATTCTAGCTTTTCCTTAACATCACAAAATCGTTCATTACAAATCCATTTCCTATATCAAAATCGGCTACTTTTTCAATAAAAAATCCATTTTTAAAATAAAAATTAATGGAAGTGAAGTTCTGTCTATTTACTGTTAATCTTATACTTGTAGGATTAAAAACATCTATAAACTTATTTAAAAAACGACTTCCATAACCTTGACCTAAAAAGTTAGGAAGTATATAGAATTTATGGATAAAAAAATCTTTTTCTAAAACGCTGTAACTTAAAAAGCCGAGTGTATCTGTTTGATTTTTCAAAATCAGAAAGATTTGTCCTTGCTCTAGTTGTTTTTTAAGCGAATCTATACCATACATTTTGTGCAGCATATAATCCACTTGAGCTTGGCCAATGATAGATGGATAATGAGCATTCCAGCATATTTCGGCAAGTTCTGATACTTTATAAATATCTTTATCTGTGGCTTTTTCCCAATGCAATTTCATTGCAACAAAGAAAGAAATAAAAAATGTTTTGATGAAATGAAAAAATAAAGCGAAATTTGCAGTCCTGTAATTAAAAAAAGGGGGATTAGCTCAGCTGNNCGGTTCGACTCCGATATTCTCCACTTTTTTTTTAAAGATTATTTGATACAATTCTTAATTTTCTTGGATTAATCCTTCTACCCTATTTTTCACTTCTTTTTGCCATAGTTCAAATTCGTTTAGTTCTATAATTTTCACTTGTTTGCAAGGAGCTATTCCACACGCTTTTGTTGTAATAATGGGTATACCTTTCGAGATTGCTTTCAATATCTGTCTAGGTTGATTTTCAACATAAGTAGGATAAATTACAAATCCAATTTGGTTTAAGTCTCCATTAAACTCCTCAATTTGTATGTTTCCCCAAAAATTATTTTTTTCTATCGAGCTTCCTAAAATTACGAATTTAAGTGGAAACTCTGTAGCTAGTTTTCTCAATTCATAAGCTCCTTTTCTCCCAAGGGCAGAAGCTGGAAAAAGTATTTTTTTACCTGTGGATTGTTTGTTGGTGGAATTGGGAACATGCCAATTCAACTTAACTACTTTATTTTTGAATATTTCTGCAATTTCTGTATGAGGTGTAACAATAAATCGAGCCTGAGTTAATGCTTTATTTTCGAGCTCTACTAATTCTTTTTTTGCTCTATAATCTTTCAATGTTGGACTCTCAGAATGGTTCAAAAAAGCCAAATCAAGTCTTTCATGAAGTTTTTCAAAAGGCAATCTTGTCATTAAAACATCAAATGTTCTGCCACCCAATGCACCCGATTCGTATAAAAAAGGTAACAAATTTTGTGAAACTACTATATGAGTAGTCTGTATGGGTATTTTATTTACGGCTGCTAAAGCAATTTTTTTGTCAAGTTGGAGTGTTAATTCAAAAATATTGTTTTTAGTTTTAGACATAAACCTTAGCATTAGAGCCCTATAAAGACTCTGTAAATCTGTTGTTTTGGTACTTTTAGCATTTGCAGATTTCCAATTATAACGCGGTGTTTTTACTCTTATCTTCTTTGTGAAAGGCAATATAAAGTAATCCGAAGATCCTACAATTTCTTGCACATAGTTGTCATATTCAGACCAATTCTCATCTAATATAAATGTGCTTACAGCAATGTTTTGTTTAGTGGCATCTATCTTTGGGTGCTTGTAACATGCTATATTGCCACAAGAATAGCAATCGTTCAGAATATTTGCTTTACTTACTTTAAATTGTTTTTCTGTTTGAAACTCGTTTATTTGATTCCCTTTAAAATAAACTATGAGTTTGTTGGAAGTTAACTCTATTTCTATTCTAAAATCACATGTGGATTTAAATCTTAAATCTATATAATTCCATTTAACTGTTGCATCTCGGTCTTTCTCGGCCAGCGAACCTTTTATTACTTTGGTGTGTTTGTGTCTTTCAATAATTTCAAAATTAGCTTTTAATGCTGCATCGTATAATGCATTAGAGAGTTGGCAAAGCCCTCCTGCTATTGTTGGAACTATGCATCCCTCTCTTATTTCTCTACCAATTACATATCCTTTACCATAGTTTGGATTTCCAATATGTCTCCAAAAACTAAAGACCTCGTTTGCTTTAATTTCTAAACCATTCAATTTTTTAGAGGAAATTCTTAAATTCTGGATTTTACCCGCCGTTAATATCCAATTGTCTTTATTGTCATGAGGATTCCATAACTCACTTTCCGAAAATGAAAGAATAGTTGCTGTACTTACATAGCTCTGTATTTTGAATTTTGGTATAGGCTTTATAAAATTTCCGACTGCTCGATTTGCCGTTAAAACAAACGTTTTCAATTGAAAAATAAAATCGTTTATAAAACTGTGTTGCTCTTTTAATCGCTCTTTATCCAAATGTATTTAATAGATTAAGTTTGTTTTAAACATTCAATTCATTTCAAAATTAATTAAAAATTTTACATTATGAAAATTTTCGTGTTTGCATTTCAATACTTTTAAACCCTCTAATTATTTCATATTTATTTTATTACCAACAGATTATACCATATAAAGCTTCTATTTAACAATGAAATCATAATAGACATAATGAAGATATGTAAACTATACCTGTTATAAACCATCGTATTAAATCTTCCAACTTGTTTTTTTATTCTACATTTGTAATTAAATAAACGACAAAATGAAAAAAACATTTTTGGGCTTAATTATGGGTGTTTTGCTTATAAACTCCTGTATTAACAAAGAAGATTTTGAGTTTGACAACTTGGATACAACACTAGATGGAACATACGCAGTAGCTTTGTTTAACGAAAAGTTCTCTATACAAAAAATCTTAGAAGAGTTTGACTCCTCTGGTAATTTGATTCAAAACAATGACGGCTACCTAAGCTACATAGCTTCTAGCAAAAGATTTTCCATAAATGGGAGTAATTTTCTTAGTATCCCGAATCAAAATATTGCCTTTGATTTTCAGGTAAGTGCCAACACTGCTACAGTCTTTAATTCTGCACCAGTTGGCTTTACAGTAAAAGATAGTATAATTCACAACCAAACGCTGAATATTCCCAATATGGATTTGGATTCTATTTTACTAAAAACAACAAACTTAATTTCCAATACCATTAACAATATACAACAAGAAATACAAGTTCAAATGGTGTTTGAAAACATTCTAAACCCATCCAAAATACCACTTGCTTTAAATTTCAACTTGGCATCCATCCAAAGTACGAATCAAAACATAAACTTAAGTGACTATACCATTGATTTTAGTTCCCAAAGTCCAGCCAACAATCAAATTAGGGTAAAATTAGTAATAGGGATTCAAAAAACAAATGCAGGGCAATTTATTGTTGGAGGGCAGACAATTCAATTTCAAAATACTCTTTCAAACCTCGATTTCAAATCTATAGACGGTTTTTTTGGAAACAGAGCCTTCCCTATTGACAGTGGAAATGTAGATATAAAATTGTTTGACAATACAAGCGGAGGGCAAATTGATATAGTAAACCCTAAACTCAATCTGTATTTTGACAATAGTTTCGGATTCGATGTAAGACTTAATTCACTTTCTCCATTTTTTGCCACAGATGCAAACCAAACAGTTTATCCAATTACTGGTTTTCAAATACCTTTTCTAGTAGAACGAAGCGTAACAAAAAATCAAACCAAAAGAACAACACAAACCATACAGCCGCCACAAAGCAATATAAAAAACTTGGTTCAAATACCCATCAAAAAAGTATACTATGGTGCCAATGCTGAAATAAATCCCACCGGTACTATAAAAAACTTTGCGACAGATACTAGTACTATGTCTATAACTGCTGAACTCGAAATACCCTTTTACGGAACCGCTTCCAATTTTGGAATAGATAAAGAATTTGATTTTACAGTGCCGGATGAAGCAGAGAAATTGGAGTTTGCCGAAATTAAATTAATTATTGAAAATAAACTTGGCTTGGCCTTAAATATGCAACTATACTTCAAAGATAGTTTGGGAAATACCTTAGATTCGATTTTTACAAACAACAACCAAAAAACTATTGTAGAATCTGCAGAAATAGACAACAATGGTAAAACAGTTTCTGCTAAAACAAAAGTTAGTATTATTAGATTGGAACAAAGTCTTTTATTAAAACTAAAACAACAAGGAACCAAAATAGCCGAATTGTCGCTTAAAGCAAATACTTTGAACAATGGAACTATTCCAATCAAAGTTTATCCTGAGGATTACATTACAGTAAAAGCTGGATTAAAAACTAAATTAAAAGTAAACTTAAATGAACTGGATTAAGACATTTTCCTTGAATACCATCCTATTATGTTCAGTATCGGTATTCTCTCAGCACGAAATCACTTTATATAATTTAGATTTTGCACCACAAAAATTATCTTTAAATCCTGCAAATATGCCTTTGCCAAGGTTTCACTTGGGTTTGGGCGCAGGTGCACATGTAAACAATACCGGATTTAATTACAATAGCTTCGATATTCAAAAAGTAAACGACTCTACAAAGTCCGTAAATCTTGGATCTTTTTTAAATGCTTTGAATAAAAACAATGCACTAAGAGTAAATGGTATTGGGGATTTTTCTTTTGGTTTCAAAATCAACCCAAAGCTATATATACATACCTCGGTAGCAGAGAAAATAAATGTAAACTTTAACTATCCACAAGAGATTTTTGACTTTTTGATAAGAGGCAATGCCGCAGAAGGAACCTTAGATCAATTTAGAAATATTGGGGATTTTAGTTTAAACGCTACTCACTACAGAGACTACTCCATAGGCGCTGCTTACCAAGCAAATTGTAACTGGGGATTTGGATTCAGACTAAAATACTTAAATGGAATTGATAATTTTCAAACCAAAAAAGCATTTGCCAATGTTAAAACTAGTTCTGAATATTACCAATTAACCATTAATAACGATTTAGAATTTAGAACAAGTATAGACTCTAACTTGTTGAATAATAATGAAAATTTGGATGTAATGAAGTATCTATTTTCTAAAAACAACCATGGATTTGGAATAGACCTAGGTGCTAACTACAAAATGTTTAATAAAAAACTCGAACTTTCTGCTTCTGTATTAGACCTAGGATATATAAAATGGCAAGATAATACTAAAAGATATTTTAATAGTTCTGAAAATAAGACCTTCGAATTTAATGGATTTAACTCTTCCAATATAGAAAATTCTGAGGAGGCAATTCAAAATCTTCTGGATACTATTGCTACAACTTTTGATTTACAAGAAGAAAATATAAGTAGTTATACCTCTTATCTTAATGCCAAAACTTATCTATCTGCTAACTATAACTATTATAAAGGCAATAAACTTGGGGCTTTACTTTACACTCAAATAGCAAATAAAAGAGTTCAAGGAGCTTTGTCCTTAAATGCCCAATTTATGTTAAGCAAAATAATAAATTTTCAAGTTAATGCAACCCTTATGAATAGAACCTTAGCCAATGCAGGAGTTGGGTTTGGAGCAAATCTGGGTTTTATTCAAATATTTGCGGTATCAGATAATGCTTTGGCTGCCTTAGACCCATCGAATACAAAAACAGTGCATCTAAGAGCTGGGGTAAACTTTGTTTTTGGTTATTTCAAGGACAAGAAAAATCCTTGTTCAGAAGATTACGAAAGTGAAGAATTTAAAAGAGAGAAGAAAAAATCAAAGAATAAAAGTAAAACTACTGAAACACTAAGCGTATCGAAAGATACCGATAGGGATGGAACTTTAGATCCATATGACGACTGTCCAAATGAAGCTGGCCCTATTGAAACCAAAGGATGTCCAGATAATGATAAGGATGGGGTGCCAAATCACCTAGACGAGTGTCCGAATGATTCAGGTAGTTTATTTCTCAAAGGTTGTCCTGATTCTGACCAAGATGGGATAATAGATAGCAAAGACGAATGCCCTTTTGAAAAAGGTAGTATTGAAAACAACGGTTGTCCTGATAGCGACGAGGATGGATTATTGGATAAAAACGATAAATGCCCAAGTAAAAAAGGATTGCCCGAAAATGAAGGTTGCCCAGATAGTGATGGGGATGGAATTTTTGATCATTTGGATGCCTGCCCAGATATTCCTGGTATAATAGAAAATAAAGGTTGTCCTGAAATTAAAAAAGAGACAGTGGAAAAGATAAAACTTGCGGCTCAAGGGATATATTTTGAAACCGCAAGCGCAATTCTCTTAGAAAACTCCTACAACAATTTAGAAATACTCATACAAATATTGAAAGAATACCCTAGCGCTGTAGCAAGAATAGAAGGCCATACCGACAATACCGGCACCCCTTCAATTAATAAAACTTTGTCTCAAGAAAGAGCAAATACAGTAATGCAGTTTTTAATAGACAAGGGAATAGACAAAAGTAGATTACAAGCAACAGGATTTGGCGATGAAAAACCCAAAGCCGACAACAATACCGAGGAAGGCAAAGCAAAAAATAGAAGAGTAGAGTTTATTTTGGAATACTAAAAGAAATAGAAATCCTGATTTCTATGCATCTTAATTAGTAAAAACAAATTTGAAGGTATCAGAATTTCAAGTATTCTGATTTTCAAATCTTAAATTTATCTCAAATTCTATTGGTGGCAATAGATTTGCGAATTATATAAAAGCATTTAAAAAAAAAATGTAATATTGTAGTAAAGAAAATCTATATGAGCAAAGTCTACAAATCATCTATTCTATTGATAATATGCGTTTTATTATCAAATAAAGGATTTAGTCAATTACAAAGCATTGCGGTTAATTTAAGCGACAACTCAATTTACAACAATCCATCTATGGATAGCAGAAGAGGTATTAGCAATCCTAGCCAATGCAGACCAGATACAATAGAATATGCCAGATATAAAGCCACAGGACTAAATATTGTAACAATTGCTGAAAATAGAGCATTAGGACAATTCTATGAAGCCCCGCAAGATATAAAAATAAGTGGTGCAACATTTTATGCTTACGTAGCAGCTAACCCACCAAGCCCTAGAAAACTCAATGTATATGTTCATCTCTATAGAGCAGGAACTGATTCTCTCCCAACAGGTTCTCCCCTTAGAAGCGATACTTTAGAAATTGATTCTACATTTGGCAATGGCCAAATTATGTCTTTTGAAAGACATGCAACATTTAATACACCAATCACACTCAATTACCCTTACGTTATAGTTATTCAGTCAGATACATCTACTCTAAATGTAGGCGTAGTAGCAAACAATTGGAATACAAACGATGGAAGAGGAGAGTTTCTTAATTGTGGGTTGCTTTCTGGTACTTGGTTTAGAGGAAGAAATCTGAATGTTGGCGGTATAGCTTTTGATAGCGATATGCTCCTACTACCCCATGTAGAATATCTTTTGGGTAATGATTTTGAGGTTAAAAGCAATTGTTACAATTTAGCTGACTCAATAAAATTTGAAAACAAACACAGAAACAATGTTTCGGGTAGTAAAATGTACAATAGATATGCCTATTTTAATTTAGAAAATATATGCCATAGATGGAATTATGGCAACAATGGAAGTGTTTTTTCACTTGTAAATGGTGCTACTAAATATACCGCAAAAGCAAACTATGAAATTACGATGGCTAGTACACTTTACTACTGGCGTGGAAATACTACCTGCATAGATACTACAAAAAAGACGGTTTATTTTCAGCCCGACAATGTGCTTCTTTCTGGTGCAGGAATTAAGTGTAAGGGGGACAGCACTACTTTAGTTGCATTTTCTCCCAATGGCTCCCCTATTCTTTGGGTGCAAACTTCCAATACCAACGACACTATACCTTATTTAAACAATTCTACACAAACAATTAATCCAATCACAGAGAGTAAATTCTATTATGCTAGGGCTAAAAACAATATGTGCTGGGGACCTATTTCTGGAACTGTGATAAGTGCAAATGATTTCCCTCAAATACCAAGTGTAAAAAATGACTCTGTATGCTCTGGTTCTAGAGCAAATCTTACTGCAAATGCGAGCAATGCAAACATTGAATGGTTTAGAGATAGTACCTCTTCTCAGATTTTCCATACAGGCAATTTGTTTCAAACTGCCGTACTTACCAAAGATACGTTTTATTTTGTTAGAGCAAATAACCAAGGATGTATCAATCCTAGTAGAGTGAAAGTACAAGCATTAGTAGGTCAGGATTTTGCACCAAGTGAACCATTGGTTTCAAACGATACAATCGTTTGTTTATCAAGCAATCCGTCTATATTACTAGAAGCACAATCTATCCATACGCTTAGGTGGTATAATGTGGCATCGGGTGGAACACCTATCCATACAGGGAGTAATTTTTTGTTTACCCCAAATGCTATGGGAAATTATGAATATTTTGTGGAGGCTTGGAATGGCATTTGTGGAAGTACAAGAAACAAAATCACCATACAAGTTGACAATGCGCCTCAGCCTTCTTTTGTTTTATTGGATACCATTTGCAAAAGTGAAAATGCAATTTTAAAAATTTCTATTCCTTATGGAAAAGTAACATGGTATGACAAAATAAATGGAAATCAAGTTTCTTCGGATAGTATTATATTTCTATTTAACCTAAATGCAGACACTACATTATTTGCTCTCACTTCTAGTCAAAATTGTATATCAGATAATTTTATAGCTGCTACAGTTAAGGTAAATTCTGCTCCAACACTTAATTTCCTAAAATCAGATACAATTTGTAGCAGAGGTTTAGCAACATTCAAAACATCCGTAGATTATGGCGATATACATTGGTATGAAAACAAAGAAGACCAAACACCTTTGGCCAATGGAAATACTTTTACTACCCCTCCTTTGTTGGGTACAAAAAGTTATTTTATAAATACCAGTTTCAAAGGATGTTTTTCAGAAAAAATCGAGGTTAAACCCCTTGTAAATGCTAGACCATTTGCAGGTTTTTATTTCGATGTTTTGCTAAATAAAAATGTTAAATTCACCCCACTTACTCTAAGCGGAACAAGCTACCTATGGAACTTCGGAAATGGACAAACCTCTGTGGTACAGTCCCCTACACACCAATATACAAACTATGGAACATATAATGTTTCCCTAATTACTACTTCTACCTTGAACCAATGCAAAGACACCACGCAAAGTGTGATAGAATTAGGCGACCCAATGGGGATTCAAGAAATAGTAAACTCACATTTTTTCGAAATTTACCCTAACCCTTCCAATCAGTATTTTACCTTAAAAGCAAAACAAAATATTACAGATGAAACAATTAAAATATACTCTTTGTCAGGAAAAATTGTTTGGGAAAATAAGATAAGTTTAGATAAACTCGAAACTCTAAAAGTAGATCATAATTTATCAAATGGACTTTATATTCTTCAAATTGGCACATTTGTAACTAAAATACAAGTACATGAATTCTAGAAAGCTATTTAAAAGTTTTTGGATAACATTACTATTCCTATGCAGTAATTCAGTATTTTCTCAAGAAATTATTCGCTACAACGAACCCGAACCAGACACTACTGAAATAGAAACTGACACAAACAGTTTTCCTCCCAAATTTAGAGGAGGGGAAAATGATTTTTTCGCTTACTTAGAAACATATTTAGGACAAAGAGAATGGATTAACAAAATATCCATGGGAGGGGAAAGAATTAGTTTTGAGTTTATTGTTGAAGAAGATGGGCAAACCTCAAATATAAAAGTGCACAACAGCAGTAATTTAGAATTAAATATCCCAATTAAAAATGCGATAATGGGAATGGAGAAATGGGAGCCAAGAAAAAAAAGGGGGAAAAAAGTTGCTACCAGAGTTTATTATTCCTTAATGATAAGAACTGTAGACACATACCCATATGTGGAAATAACAAAAGACGACTACAATATAAAACCCGACCCAAGTACAAAAGCTCTCAAAGCTTTTATGGCTATTGGAGCTACTCTAATTTTGATAACACTTCTGATTGTACAATAAATACCACTTGAGTATGGAAAATTAATTCAAGTTATATTTAAAAGCTTGTTTATTTTTGCGACTACAAAACAACAACCAATGAAAAAAGCATTTATCTTTCCAGGACAAGGAGCACAATATGTGGGTATGGGTAAAACCTTGTACGAAGCTAATCCTATAGCAAAAGAATGGTATGAAAAAGCAAATGAAATACTTGGCTTTGCAATAACCGAAGTGATGTTTAATGGAACAGAAGAAGAACTTAAGCAAACAAAAATTACTCAACCTGCTGTGTTTTTGGACTCTGTAATACAAGCATTTTGTATGGATAACTTTGAACCACAAATGGCTGCGGGTCATTCCTTAGGTGAAATTAGCGCGCTTGTAGCATGCAAATCTTTAAGTTTTGAGGAAGGTTTGAAATTGGTTTCGGAACGAGCCTATGCGATGCAAGCTGCATGTGAAATTCAAGCCTCTACTATGGCTGCAATACTTGGATTAGAGGATCAAAAAGTAGAAGAAATATGTGCAAGTATAAGCTCTGGTATAGTAGTAGCTGCGAACTATAACTGCCCTGGGCAATTGGTTATAAGCGGGGATACAAATGCAGTAAACGCAGCATGTGAGGCATTAAAAACGGCCGGAGCGAAAAGAGCACTATTGCTCCCTGTTGGAGGGGCATTCCACTCTCCCTTGATGCTACCCGCCCAAGAAAGGCTAGCAAAAGCCATAGAAACCGCTACTTTCAAACAACCCATATGTCCAATTTATCAAAATGTTTCTACTGTTGGCGAGACTAATCCTCAAATAATACAAGAAAACTTACTTAAGCAACTAACCGCCCCAGTAAAATGGACCCAAAGTGTTATGCAAATGGGTGCTGATGGAGCTACAGATTTTGTAGAAGTAGGGCCAGGAAAAGTACTACAAGGTTTGGTAAAAAAGATTTTACCAGAAGCAAACTGCCACCAAGCATACTAAAAAACGATAGTTTATATCAAAAACCCCATATACAATAGTAGTAATGCTAAATCTTAAAATTAATTTTGTGGTCTTATGTTTAAGTTGAGTTGGTGGAAATATCTCACCATTGCATTAATGGTTTATGTACTTGCAGGAGGGATTCTAATAAAAGTACCGGGCGATGTTGGGATGCTTGATCAAACCATACGCAATCTTTTTTATCACGTCCCTATGTGGTTTAGCATGATATTGTTACTATTGGGTTCTTGGATTATGAGTATGGCTTATTTGTCTACATTCAAAATACAATACCATAGATGGGCTTCTGCCCTTGCAATAACAGGTTTAGTTGCGGGATTTTGCGGGATTTTTACAGGCATGCTTTGGGCTAGTTCTACTTGGGGCTCGCCATGGACCAGAGACCCAAAACTGAATGGTGCAGCTATAGGTTTATTGATTTATATAGCTTATTGGATACTCAGAAAATCTATAACAGAACCTGAAAAAAACAGAAAAATTGCCGCCATTTACAATATATTCGTATTCCCTATTTTTATTGCGCTAATTTGGATTATCCCAAAAATGTCTGCTTCTATTCACCCAGGGAGTGGCGACACCGTAGGATTTAACACCTACGATTTAGATGGCAACATGAGACTTGTTTTTTACCCTGCTGTTCTAGCATGGACACTTTTCTTTGTATGGATAGCAGAAATTAGAGTGCGAATTAGAGCACTTGTAGCCAAAAATGAATTCCTAAACCAAGACATAGAACAAATCGTATGAAATCTTATTTAACTTATAAAAAATTGCTTTTTAGCCTTTTCTTCATTTTGGGGTACTTTCACTCCAATGCTCAAAACCCATTTTGTTCCAATGACAAAATTGGAATAGTGGTAGGAGTTATTCTTATAATTTTTATGGTAGTTCTTCTTTATTTGCTGAGACTAGAAAACAAATTAAAAAAATTAGAAAACCTAAATAAAGAAAACAAGTGAAAACAATACATATCATAGCCATTGCAGTAATAGGAATTGTGTTGGCAATAGTTCTAAGTTTTTATGGCGACAAAAGTTACTATGTAACCTTTGAACAAGCCGAGTCTATGTCGTCTGGCTTTTCAAGCAAAGACTTCCATGTTGTAGCTAAATTAAACACAGAAAAACCAATGGTTTATGACCCAATTAAAGACCCAAACTATTTTGAGTTTCATGCCATAGATTCGGTAGGCGTAGAAAGAAAAGTAGTATACAAGAACAGCAAACCACACGACCTTGAAAGAACCGATAAAATAGTTCTTATTGGAAAAGCAGAAAAAGATTATTTTTTAGCTAATGACATTCTTAAAAAATGTCCTTCCAAATACAACAAAACCCCAGAACAAGCCAACTCAGAAAACTAATCCATGGAATTGAATACAACTAGCCCCGAGTTTTATGTAGGGGAACACTTAATATGGGGAAACCTAGGACATACCGCTGTGGTTGTTTCTTTTATTGCATCTTTGTTGGCCTTTATAGCCTTTTATTTCAAACAACAAAATGAGCAAAGCCCTTGGGCTAAAATAGCTTCTGCTGCTCTTTGGATTCATACATTTTCTGTGTTTGCAATTTTTGCTATACTGTACTATTTAATTCAATCTCATTATTATGAGTTTCAATATGTGTGGCAACACTCTTCCAATACTCTTCCTAAGCATTACATGATTTCATGCTTTTGGGAAGGCCAAGAAGGTAGTTTTTTATTGTGGATGTTTTGGCATGCCGTAATTGCAGTTTTTTTACATCTTAAGCCTAACCGTTTATCCTCCGGAGCACTATCGGTTGTAATGTTGGCACAGGTAGTGCTTTCCAGTATGCTTTTGGGTATAAATATATTAGGCTTGAAAATAGGAAGCAGCCCTTTTTCTTTATTGCGCGAAGTTCAACCAGAAATACTAGACATTCCTATTCTTAAAAGTATTGGTAAAGCAAATTATTTACAAGCTATAAAAGACGGTTCTGGGCTAAATCCACTGCTTCAAAATTATTGGATGGTTATACATCCGCCTACCCTATTCCTTGGTTTTGCCACTGCTATTGTCCCTTTTTCATACCTTATTTCTTCCTTTTGGAGCAAAGATAGAAGCTACTGGCTTAAACAAGTTATACCTTGGACACTATTTTCTGTAATGATACTTGGAACTGGTATAATTATGGGAGGTTTTTGGGCTTATGAATCTCTAAACTTTGGAGGGTATTGGGCTTGGGACCCTGTAGAAAATGCATCACTAATGCCATGGCTCTTATTAATTGCTGCCGCGCACCTTGTTCTTATATTTAAAAACACTGGTCAATATGCAGTGCTTACCATTCTATTAGTTTGTTTTTCATTTTTCTTAGTCCTTTATGCCACATTTTTAACAAGAAGTGGTGTACTTGGAAATGCTAGTGTGCACTCCTTTACAGACCTAGGACTTAGCGGACAACTCCTTATTTTTATTTTCATGTTTATTTTCATGGCTATTTATAGTAGTTTTGAAAATAAAAAGAAGGCAGTTTTATTTGGAATCTCTTTTGCGGCTATTGCAATTTTAAATATAACCAACAACAGCATTGCTTCCTTTCTTAGCACTCCGGTTATAAATGTTATAAACCTACTTGCATTTGGTGTTTTTGTTTTTTGGTGGTCGAAAGAACTACTAAAATTATACCCTACTAAAAAAGTAGACGAGAATATTTGGAGTAGAGAATTTTGGATGTTTATAGGTTCTCTGGTATTAATTTTATCTGCTTTTCAGATTATTTTTTACACCTCTGCTCCTGTTTTTAATAAACTTTTCCAATTAAACTTTGCCGTACAAAAAGAAGAATTCTATAATAAATTCCAACTTCCTTTTGCAATTGTAATTGCTTTATTAACCGCAATTGGACAATATTATTTTTATAGAAATACCGGCAAAAAAGAGGTTTGGTCTAAACTAATTTTACCCCTTGTTTTAAGCATTGTAATTAGTTTAATCATAGCTTATGTTTGGTCTATCTTCAATCTGAATTATTTCTTGCTTCTATTTTTTAGTGTATTTACAATAGTATCTAATATTACCTTTATTTTCACAAAACTAAAAGGCAAAATAATTCTTAGTGGAGCATCTATTGCACATGCTGGATTTGGTCTTATGCTCATTGGTATTTTAGCCTCTTCTGTAAACAAACATGTGATTAGCTACAACAATATTGGCAAAGACTTTATAGAAGACGACAACTCCGAAAAAGCACAAAACTTTAATCGCGAGAACATGCTATTGCGAATGTACGATACAGTAAGAATTAAAGACTATTTAGTAAGCTATGACAGTGTTTTCGAAGTAGGTCCAGATAAATTTTTCAGAGTAAAATGGATGCGATTAAAGGACAATAAGATTGTAGAACAATTTGAGCTTTTCCCAAACGCCCAAAACAACCCTAAAATGGGACTTGTAGCTAACCCTGATACAAGACACTATCTCCACAAAGATATTTATACCCATATTACCCATGAAAGTTCTTTAGAAGAAATCGAGGATTTTAAAGATTTCAAACTAGATACAGTTGGTGTTGGACAAAACATTCTAACCCGCTCTGGCATGAGAAAAGTAAGTATATTGGGACTTGATAATCTTACAAGTGAAGATGGGAAGTTGATAAAAATAGTCGCCAATTTGAAAATTGAATCGGAAATTAACAAACCGAAGCTAATGGATGCAGCTATGATTATTGATGTAACTAGCAATGAAATAAAATACGAAAATGCTCAATCTGATGAGGATGGTATTTTAGTAAAACTAACAACCATCATACCCCAAAACCCTAAAGAATTTAATATCGTTCTCACAACCGCCGAAAGAAGACCTAAAATAGACTATATTATCCTTAAAGCAATTGAGTTCCCTTGGATAAACCTTCTTTGGAGTGGTACTATAATTCTTGTAATAGGTTTTACCTTAAGTATAGTATTTAGGATAAAAGAACTAAAGAAATGGAAAGCTCAAAATCCATCATAATTTTTGGTTCAGGTAGACTTGCCAATTCCCTGTCACAAGTTCTAATTAAGCAAAACAACTTTACTGTTAAAGCTATTATTTCTACGAATGAAAATACAGGAAGAGCATTAGCCCAAAATTTAAACGCTAGCTTTTTTAAGTCCTGGGATATTGCTTTAAATGCTGACTATATTTTGCTTTGTGTTCCCGACAACAGTTTACAACAAATTGCGAAACAAATTGAAAACTTCAAAGGATTAGCTTTACACTTGAGTGGTGGATTATCTTTATCGGAATTAAACAATCTTGCTAACTTTGGGGTTTTTTATCCTTTACAAACTTTTAATGGCAAAACAGAAGTAAACTGGGAAGATATTCCACTTCTTTTGGAAGCAAACACCAAGGAAAATTTGCGAAAATTAGAAGAACTAGCGGTGGTGTTTGGATCCAATATATTGTATAAAGATTCTAAACAAAGAGCAATCATTCACTTAGGTGCGGTTTTTGCAAATAACTTTACAAATTATGTTTTACATCATGCGTTCGAGGTTCTTTCTATAAATGAGTTAAACCCTGCAATACTCAGGCCTTTGATATACAAAACAATAGACAATTGTTTTGAAATCGGACCCAAGCAAAGTCAAACCGGCCCTGCAATTAGAAATGACACAAAAACAATAGCTAAACACCTTCAGATTTTAGAAAAATTACCAGATCAAAAGAATCTATATACTCTCTTAAGTGAAGGAATTGGTAAATTAAAATAGGGTAATTGTCTATTAAACATCCTAAAAACTAGATTTATAAACTAAGTGTTAAGAAAAACCGTTGTGTTAAAACAAAGATATACCTAAATTTGACACGCTCTCAAATACGTACACAAACTATGAATATAGCAAAGCTTTTTTTATTTTATACATTTCTTCTTTCTACTACCCTTTCTGTTGCACAACACCCAATTTATATAGAAGACAAATTCAACAATGTAAAACGAATTGACAGTCTTACTCTAGAACTTATTGAGTCAACAAATTCAACAGATAAAGTGAACCTTAATCAGGTTTCAATTACAGAAGAATTATTTTCACAAAAAATGTCATCCTTAGGAAGCAAATTTAATTTTGTTTACCACCCAGAAGTATTGCGTCAAATCCAATACATGAACAATCCCAACAGTCAATTTATTCCAAAAGCAAATGTAAAAAAAGAAATATACTTCCCTATTTTCGAAGAAATCTTAGATAAAAGAAAACTACCTCAAGAAATTAAATACCTATCTGTTATCGAATCGGCATTAAACCCAGATGCTGTGTCTTGGTGTGGAGCAACTGGTTTATGGCAGTTTATGCCAGGAACAGGCAAGCTTATGAAATTAGAAATTAGCAGTAGCATAGACGAAAGAAAAGAAATTGCATTGTCTACCGAAAAAGCTTGTAATTATTTGGAAAGCATGTACAATATTTATGGGGATTGGTTCATGGCCTTAGCCGCCTATAATTGTGGACCAGGCAATGTAAACAAAGCAATTAGAAAAAGTGGAGGGAAAAGAGATTTTTGGGAAATAAAACATTTTTTACCAAAGGAAACACAAAATTATGTTCCTAAATTTATAGCAACTGTGTTTATGATGAATTTTGCAGAGCTACATACTTTTCAAAATCATTCTTACAGCGTATGCAAACTAGTACCTGTAGAAGTTAATAATGGCCTTCATTTTGATTTAGTTTGTGCATATTTAAATTGGAACCCCGAAGAAATTAAAGAGTTTAACTCCTTTTATAAAAACAATTATATACCAGAAGATTACAACAATAAAAAATTGTATCTACCATATAATTCCGCAATGCAATTTATCGAAAATCAAGACTCTATGAGATTTGTTCAAGAAAATTGTGTAGGACTTAATACAAAACAAACCCAAAAAGTTTCTTACCATAAAGTGAGAAGTGGTGAAACAATTTATAAGATAGCCAACAAATATGGAGTTACAGCAGATGACATTAAAAAATGGAACAAATTAAAAACTTCCAAACTACCAGTAGGTAGAACACTTAAAATTGTGAAGTCTGAACTTGAAGCCCATTCTATTGAATTAAAGTCAGATTCCCCTAATTATTATTTTGTTCAAAATAACGAAGAAAGCTTAGAGTTAATCAACATAAAAACAAACAATAAAATAGATTTGGAAGCCACAATGATGGCAAATAATTTGTATGACATCACTTCCTATATTCACAAGGGTCGTTTGTTAAAACTTATCCCTACAACCTCTACAATAAACTAGTTTTTTCGTATCCTTGCAGTATGAAAACTGCAATAAAAAACCTTGTTATACTCAGTTTAGTTTCCTTGTTTTTAATTACCTCTTGTAAGGAAAACAAGAAACAAGTAAAACCCATATCTAAAGGAGAGCCCGGAAGGCTTGTACTAGTCTCTACCGACCAACTTTTTAATGAATTAGAAAGTACTATAGACAAGGTTTTTTTAGAACCACAGCCTTGGCTGGCTCAAGCAGAAGCATTTTTTAAAGTATCCAAAATGGATCCCAAATCATTTAGAAGAAGTTTTATGGAACACCAAAGCATCCTGTTTTTGGTAACCAAAGAAAATAGAGCAGAATTAAATGCTTATATTCCTAAAATAAATGAACAAAAAATCGAAGAATTTTTCAGCAATCCTAATTCTATGCCCATACTTGCTAAAAATAAATGGGCTTCGCCACAACATATATACTTTTTGTTTGCCCCAGACAAGCAATCCATGGAAGAAAAACTTTTAAAATATAGTGACCAAATACAAAGAAGTATTTATGAGGCAGAAACCAAAAATTATGCTTTAAGATTGTTTAATCAAAAAGACACTTTAAACCCTAAATACAAACAAATTAAAAACAAATTAGGAATGGGATTAGCCATTACAGAAAAATTTGATTTAATGAAATTCGAAAATGGACTTTTCTGGTTCGCAGAAAGATATACCAATGAACAATTAGGAGTGCTTTGCTATAAAATCCCCTACACCGATACAATTCAATTCACTAAAGAATACTTGTTTGACCTTAGAGACAGTGTTTTAAAACAAAATATACCGGGCGAAAGAAAAGGAAGTTATATGACTACCTCCGCTAGTGATTCTTACCCTAGATTCTATGAGAGTATAGAAATAAATGGTCAGTATGCAAAAAAATTAAGAGGCTGGTGGACAGTTCATGGAGAATTTATGGGTGGTCCTTTTGTTATGTATGCGGTTCTAAACAAAGAAGGAACTGAGATTTTTATTTACGAAGGTTTTATTTATGCTCCCAATAAATCTAAATCCAAAAATTTACGGACTCTAGAATCTTTTGCACAAACAATTAAATAATGCAATCAAAAATCAATATCGCTGTTTTTGCTTCTGGATCTGGTACTAATGCAGAAGCTATTTACAATCACTTTACCAAGCATCCTGAGGTTAATTTTAAAGTTTTATTTTGCAACAAACAAAATGCAGGAGTAATTTCTAGAGCTCAGAATTGGGATGTGGAAACTATTCTTTTTACAAAAGATGAATTTTATTCTCCAAATTCTTTACTTGATAAATTAGAAAATCTAGAGATAGATTTCATAGTTTTGGCTGGATTTCTATGGCTTATACCAGCGGTTTTAATTAAACATTACGAAAACAAAATCATCAATATTCATCCTGCTCTTTTGCCTAACTATGGTGGCAAAGGGATGTATGGAATGAATGTTCACCAATCGGTAATTAAAAACCAAGAAAAAGAATCTGGTATAACCATTCACTTAGTAAATGAAGATTACGACAAAGGTGAAATATTGCTTCAGGCAAAAGTTAACATTGAAAATAATGACACTCCAGAAATTTTAGCTTCAAAAATTCATCAATTAGAACACAAATACTTCCCTAAAACTCTAGAAGAATATTTCTTGAGAAAGGAAAAACAATAAACCAAACTTATAAGTTTAAAAGTAATTTGATTTTCTTTTGACAAATCGAAAAAGTAAAAAGATTATATTTGTAGGACAATGAGAAAATTACACCTATACATCCCCTTGATTATTTTTTGTTTGGGACTACAGGATGTTAGCTCAAAATCTCCTTCTCCAAATGAAAAAATCATTCATTCCTTATTAGTACAATTCAAAGACCAAGATGGATTAGCTGCACTTAAAAAGGAAAACTATGTATGGATCAAAAATATAGAAGCTACTATTGAGCCATATTTGATTTACAAAATTGATTTAAATTTAGACTTAATTGATGTTCAAAAAGCCTTATACAACATAAGTCTCCTTCCCTATATACATGTAGTTCAAACAAATAAACCCCTATACAAAAGGCAAATCCCAAACGATTCTTTATTCTCTCTACAATGGAACATGGATTATATAAAAGCAGAATTGGCTTGGGATATAAGTACAGGAGGAGTTAACTCTTTGGGCGATACCATTGTTGTAGCGATTATAGACGACGGAATAACCGCAGAACACCCCGACTTATCTGCCAATGTATGGGTGAATGATGAGGAGATTCCAAACGATGGGATAGACAACGATTCAAATGGTTACATCGACGATTATAAAGGCTGGAATACTGTTTTAAACAACGACCAAATTTTTGACCCTACCGAAAAAGGGGCGCATGGAACTCCTATTGCAGGCATTATTGGTGCAGTTGGAAACAATAGTATAGGGGTAGCAGGACTAAATTGGAATGTTAAATTAATGGTAATTGTGGGTGGAATAAATACGGGTCAAGGGTTTGAAGACAATGCCCTAAAATCTTACTTTTATGCCTTAAATCACAAAAAGAACTATATACAATCCAATGGAATAAAAGGGGCTTATGTAGTAAGCACCAACTCCAGTTGGGGGGTTTCCAATTTTGCTCCTGAAGATGCACCACTTTGGTGTGCATTTTATGATTCACTAGGCAAATATGGCATACTAAATGCATCTGCCCCAGACAACAAATATCTGAATTATGATATAGTAAGAGACCTTCCTACCCAATGTCCTAGTTCCCAACTTATTGTTGTTGCTAGTTCAAATGCTTCCGATAATGTACATGGGAGCTCCGGCTATGGTAAAAAAAATGTGGATTTGTCTGCTCCTGGGCACAATGTTCGCTCTACCGCATTTGTTATTGACCCCACTTTATATGGTGTATTTAATGGCACATCCTATGCTACTCCTCATGTCACCGCTACAATTGCTCTTTTACATGCTGCAGCATGCGATTCCTTCAACTATTTTGCACGCTCAAATCCAGATTCCGCTAATTTGATACTGAGGTACTGTATACTAAGCGGAGTGGATACTTTACAGAGCCATAAAGAACTCGTGGCTTCCGAAGGAAGACTAAATGTTCACAAAGCCTTATTGAATTTACAAAGATGGTGCAATGGTACATTGTTTGAAGAACCAGATACTTCTTTTCCTAATTCTATTGACAAGCCAAAAAGCTTTAACTTAATCCAAAATCCAAGTTCTAATACCGTTGCAATAAAAGGAGATTTTGAAAATGTAGAAAATTTGAAAATTTATACTACTCAAGGCAAACAAGTGTTGGATATAATTAGTTTTACTCCTGACACAAAATACACCGTTTTTATACATACAAATTTGAGCCCTGGGGTTTATTTTATTCAGATTGAAACCAAAAATAGAGAGACAATTACCTTCAAGTGGATTAATTTGAATTAAACCAAATAAAAACCAAAAATATTGCGAATTTTGCAAAATGTTACAAATTCAAACTTTTACTTTTAATCCCTTTGCAGAAAACACCTATCTTGTTTGGGATACGGAAAGTTTAGAAACAGCAATTATAGACCCCGGCTGTAGTGATTACGAAGAAGACATAGAATTGCTCAAATTCATTGAAAGAAAAAACTTAAGGCCTACCCTACTTCTTAATACACATTGCCATATAGACCATGTTCTTGGAAATGCAATGATTCAAGAAAAGTTTAACTTAAAACTGCAGGCCCACGAACTTGAAAACTCAGTGCTTCAATGGTCGGAACAAGCTTCGCTTTTGTACCAAATTCCATATAGCAAGTCACCGGATATAGAAAAATACCTAGGGGAAGAAAATACTATACCAATAGGAAACTACGAACTTAGTATTCTTCATACACCAGGGCATTCTCCTGGTAGTATATGTTTTGTATCCCCAAACAAAGATTGGGTTATAGCGGGCGATGTTTTGTTTAGAGAAAGCATTGGAAGAACAGATCTTCCTGGAGGAGACTTTCCAAGTTTAGAAAACAGTATACTTAAAAAAATGTATTCATTACCAGATTCTTGCATAGTATACTCTGGCCATGGGCCTAGTACAAGCATTGGTCATGAAAAAAAATATAATGCCTTTGTGAAAGGCTGATTTGGGAAACAATAAACAAATTCTAATCCCATCTTAAGTTATATATTATTCATTCTTTCCCGATTTTTTATCTCCACAACTATAAGTAATCCTTAATAAAATTGGAGACAATAAAATTGTTTTTTTTGATTCAGATTTAAAATACAATTTGAGTTTATCAAACCCTTTTTCAGAATATATTCTTATCTCCTAGGCTTGTTTATATATACCT
>DIUJ01000066.1 GCA_002422315.1 Bacteroidetes bacterium UBA6161 | reverse complement strand
TGAGCTTAAAGGAGAAGGAAATTCTTTAGATTTTGGAGCTAGGGTTTATGATAGTAGATTGGGAAGGTGGATGAGTGTGGACCCGTTGGCAAATCATGAAAAGAATATAGCTTATAGTCCATATATTTTTGCTGTAAATTCTCCAAATATGATAGTTGACAAGGATGGCAATATTTGGTGGGTAGTTGTGGGTGCTTTAACAGGAGGCACGATTGATGCTGTTATAGGAATTGTTAAAGGTGAAGATATTAGCCAGATTGGTTATAGATTTGTAAGAGGTGCCACGATTGGTGCCGCAGTAACTGGATTGCCAATAGGACTTGGAACACTTGGAGTAACTGGTGCCGCATCAATCCAAGCAACAATTTATGCAACACCAATTATTTATGCTTCAGCAGAAGGATTAGGCCAAACTACAAGATATATATTGTCTGGAGGAAAGCGTAATTATAGTATGGAAGATTTTTCTACAAACCTAGTATATTCCTTATCGGAAACAATACTTGATTTGTTAACAGCGGGATTAGGTGGTGAGTATTTAACCAAAACAATAAAAGAAACAATAACGGATAAAATTATAAGTGATGGTTTAAATAAAAGCATTGAACGAGAGATAAAAAAGATATTAAAAAGCAATTAAAAAATGAGTTGCAAACTTCAGGAGCGAAAATGAATAAAAGGGAATTACGAGAAACAACAAGAAAAATTTACGATCATGTTTTAGAAAGTGAAACAGGAAAAGTTTATTCAACAATTACCAAAACACAAAATACAATAGAAGTTACGGGGCTTTCATTCGAAAATGTAACAAGTAAAGTGTCTGCGGAAATAATCAGAGAAAATGAAAATAGTGAATCAAAATAGATTAGGTTATGTGCTTTGTATACTAGGGTTTACACCTTTACTATTGTACCACATTACTATTCCATTGTATTTTTTAAACTATAGACCGTTTAACGGAGGATTTTATTATTTATTAGTATTAATACTTGGCCTTTTTACCTTAGGAGGCATCTCATTTACTATTTGGACCTTGGCAAGAAAAACTGAAGGTTCTAAAAGAAGTAGGATTATTTATGGAATCGCAGTAGTTTACACTCTTTTTACTATTTCTAATAAAATATCATATTCAAGAAAAGAAAAGCATTTAAAAAAACATGGTATTGTTACAATAGCTCAAATAAATAAAGTCGAAAATGTTGATTATGGAATAAGAGTATATTTCACATATTTAGATCAGGTAAAAAATAATTATAAAGGGGCATTAGAGTTCAGAAGAAACGAATTAAATTCCAATGATAATACAATAGAAATAATTACTTCCTTAAAAGACCCAAGAATATATGACATTCTTGAATAAAAAAAATAGTATCAAAACTTTTTCCCTACCTTCGCTTTATGCTTCCCTCTCCAAAAAACAACACATTTACAACATATACTTTTGGTAGTATAATGGTGAGTGTTTCCAAGGGGGAGTATAGGTATGGGTTTAATGGAATGGAAAAAGATACAGAGCTAAAAGGCGAAGGAAATTCTTTAGATTTTGGTGCTAGGATTTATGACAGTAGATTGGGGAGGTGGTTGAGTAGAGACCCGTTAATGAGTATTTATCCTTCTTTAAGCCCATATCATGGCATAGGAAACAATCCTATACTTTTTAAAGATATAGATGGAAAAAAGATACTTTTTGCAGCGACACAAGGAAGCGAGGACCATGTAGCTTGGAGTAAGTTTTCAACAGTAATTGAAAATAAGTTTGATAATTTAGTGACGGTTAGTAGAGGTGAATTTGTTAAAGTAAACACAGAAGTTGGCAAGAATGCAAAAGGAGAAACAGTTCATACGGTAAGGGGCTACTACGAGGTAGGTATAAGTTTTAATAACGATGCGATTCATGAAAGAGCAGTTAAAAACTTAGGGGAATCTGCGACACCACAATTAATTCTAGATGAAGAAAAAAGAATTAAAAAGGGAATAGCTGAAAGTTCTGCTTATCAGACTCTAGGAAAAATGATAAATTCGCCAACTAAAGCAATGTTTAATGTATTTGTTGGAGGAGTTAACGAAGGAGGATTTGCAGGTTTAAACAAAGGAGTGCAACAAATAGATATTGGATTTATTCAACAATTAGATAAAGTGGAAGAATTAGGTGCTTTTAGCGTATTGTTTCATGAACTAGTTGAAGGACATAGTTTCACAGAACAAAAGGATTTAAATAAAATAAAAGCAGGGACAGGTAATTTAACATATAAATATAGTCATCTTAAGGCAATAGTAGAACAATGTAAAGATTTAGGAGTTCTATATATCTCAGCGGACAGAGTAGGTTATACCCACAAAAATGGCCATGTTGATCCATTCCCTCAAAATACATTATATACCTTACAAGTAGTAATATATTCTGAGAAAAATGGATCTTATTCCAGAACAACAGTTTCAGTTAATGTAAAAGATGGAAAATTTGAAGAAATTCAAACTAATGCAGAAGCAATTACTAAGAAGGACTTCGAATCGGAAAAGAAAAAGGATACTGAAAAAATGTAATTATGAAAAAGTTAATTAGTATTTTATTCTTGCTAGTTTTAGCAACACTAATAAGATGCCAATCAGTCAATAAGAAAGATAACACTAGTGTTAACAACAAAATAGAATTATCTGAAATAGCAAAATCTATATGGGGTAAAGAATCTTTAGATTTGTCTTTTGTTTTTAATTACTTACATGATACTTTAGAAAAATTTAATTACGATAGAGGCGAATCAAAATGGCTAGAATTATTATACGCATTAAAAGGAGCAACAGGATACAACACTTGTCTATATAAGGATTGTAGCTTTGGCGGGTGTGTTTATTATTACATTGATTCAGAATCTAATGACATTCAACATGCTTCAAACTACTTATATAGATACGATTTAAAGATATTAATGCACAAATTGAATTTTAAGGATTCTTTATATTTCATCACAAAGTATCACAAATCACATTTAGAAAATGATTTAGCAAGAATTACTGAGCTAGAAGATTTAATATGTATGAATCTCGAGGATTTTTTTGATGAAAATAATATGTGGTTTAAAGATCCATTTGAAAATGATACAAACTTGCCGGATAGTATTTGGAATGATTGTTATTATAGAAAGGCAAATGAACTTAAAAAAAGAGTTAAAAATATTCATAATTGGCCATAAGCCATTAGTGTTGGGTGGTAATGTGGTAAGGGGTAGATTTGGTGTCCCGAAAAAATGAGAACATAATCTACAGCAAATCAATGAAAAGTATCCCAGCTCTCGCTCGCAACTTGCGAGTGAACTAGCATACCGCCTCCGGTGCATTTAATAAAAATGCTTTTGATACTGTCTAAAAAAGTGTGTTTTCAAAATTTTTTCCCTATCTTCGCTTTATGTTCCCCACCCCAAAAAATATCTCTTTTGTACTAAACCCTTTTGGTAGTATNNAGTGTTTCCAAGGGGGAGTATAGGTATGGGTTTAATGGGATGGAAAAAGATAGTGAGCTTAAAGGAGAAGGAAATTCTCTGGATTTTGGAGCAAGGATTTATGATAGTAGATTGGGGAGGTGGATGTCTTTAGATCCTTATATGAAAAAATATCCTGCTATTAGTCCTTATGCTTTTGCATTAAATTCTCCACTTCTATTTAATGACCCTGATGGCAAAGATGCAAGGGTAGCGGTTCAAAAAGATCCAAATGGTGGCGGGAAAATTATAATCGCTTCAACTATATTTATTACAGGTAAAGGAGCAAACGAATTTAATGCAAACATTTACACTAGAAAGGCAGCACAATTATACAAATCGGGTAATTATACAAATGAAAAAGGTGAAAATTTTGAAATAGTGTATGAAATGAAATTTGAGTATGCACCCGACAGGACTAAAATAAAAATGCAAGACGGAGATACTATTTTAGTTTATAGTAATGAAGAAGTTAGAAGTCATGTACAAGGCTCATGGCAATATGACAAAGATGAAGAAGGTAATATATCCAATGTTAAGAGATTTACGGGAAATGAAGGAGTAATAGGCTCACAAGACGCTATTGGTACAAGCTATAGGGCAACGATACATGAGCCATTGCACTTCTTAGGACTAAGTGACAGATACGAGGATGATACAAGCGGAGTAAGCGAACCCGACAAAGGTTTTGAAAAAGACATTATGGGAAGTTATTATGGTTCAATAATGAACCAAACCCATTATGACAATATCGGCAAAACATATTCAGGTAAAGAGGATGGGAAATATATACTAAAAGAGATGGTGGACACACGAAGTTCTGATGGCTCCTTGATTGGTGGTAGTTCTGATGGTAAAAGACCAATCGAAGTTAAAAAGAAATGAGAAAGACGCTATTAATTTTCATAATGCCTGCATTATTTATTGGTTGCAATATTGCTTTCTTTGTTTCTAAAGACAATATTGTAAGGAAAGAACATGGCTATGTAATTATTGATTTTCATAATAAAAATATTGCTTTTATCTCTTCAAAGATTGATACTAGTCTTTCATTGTCAGAGAATCTCTCAAAAAATAAATTAGGAAAGGCTTTTTACTTGTATGGGTTATTTCCAAGACAACTAAATTATCTAAAAAATTTTGGTGACTCTATTAATGGTTGGGTTGTAACTCCCGTAGAGTTAAAGTTTATAGAGACAAAGGAGGTAAATCACCAATTAAAAAAACAAAAAAAGAAAAGTCATGAACATTCAATAAAAGTAGATAATATAATTTATAACTATCAAATAAATATACGGAACATTCATTACATAAGTGCATTTCCTTTGCTTTCGGAAGAAAAGCAAAGACAAAAAACAAAGGGTTACGAAGAGTAGTATTTATCTGCACGCCAACATTTTCTGGTCAATTTGGTATTCCTGAATATTGTCCCAAAAAGTGTGTTTTCAAATTTTTTTCCCTACCTTCGCTTTATGTTCCCCACACCA
>DIUJ01000038.1 GCA_002422315.1 Bacteroidetes bacterium UBA6161 | reverse complement strand
GGTCAACTTATTTCAGGCATTGACAGTTCACTTCTTCGTTCCTCGTTCTACATTCTACCTTCTTCGTTCCTTCTTCTAATGTTTACAGTTTACAGTTTACAGTTTACATGGTTTACAGTTTACTTTTCACTTTCCCATTCTTCATTCCTCGTTCTGCGTTCTACATTCCTCGTTCTTCTATGAATATTTTTCTCCTCTGGAGAAATGGACGTATTAAACTTTCTAGGGATAATAATCTGGTAGCTCTATCGCATTCCCACCAAAAGAAAAAACCCCAAATTCCATATTCCAATCTGCAATATATTTTTTGGAAGTTGTATAAGAATGTATGCTTTTTCGCTTGCATTTGTATCTTTGCCCAACATGAAAGTTACTTTTTTAGGGACTGGTACATCGCAAGGTGTTCCTGTTATAACATGCTTTTGTGAGGTTTGTAAATCCTCCGATGCCAAAGATAAAAGACTTAGGACTTCTATAAAAATTGAGGTGGATTCTAAAGTATTGGTGGTGGACTCTGGCCCAGATTTTAGACAGCAAATGATACGGTCGCAAACTTACCAATTGGATGCTTTGCTGTTTACACACGAACACAAGGACCACATAGCAGGTATGGATGATATAAGGGCATACAATTATAGCAGCAAGAAAAAAGTAGCGATATATGCGCATCCAAGAGTACAAACTGCCTTGAAAAGAGAGTTTGCCTATGTGTTTTCGGACGAGAAATACCCTGGAATACCCGAAGTAGAACTTCATGATATTGAAAATAGCAAAGAAATAGTGATAGATGGACTGAGGATAATGCCTATAGAGGTTTTGCACTATAAATTGCCTGTATTGGGCTTTAGGGTTAAAGATTTTACCTATATAACTGATGCCAATTTTATAAGCGAACAAAGTATGCAGCTATTAAAAGGCACAAAAGTTTTGGTATTAAATGCCTTGCGAAAAGAAGAGCATATTTCTCATTTTACACTTGCACAAGCCATAGAAATGGGGAGGAAAATTGGCGCGGAAAAAGTATATTTTACACATTTGAGCCATCAAATGGGTTTGCACAGTGAAGTACAGTCAGAACTCCCTCAGGGATTCCATATAGCCTATGACGGTTTAGAATTGCAAATAGGAGAGTAGTTCTACAGGTTTTATTCTCCGTAGTATTCTACAAAGTTGTTTGGGGTTTCGTACAAGGTTATTTTGTGTAGGCTACATCCTTCTGGCAGGTGTGGTTCTAGTCTATCCCAAATAATTACAATAATATTTTCTATACTTGGCATTATTCCTTTTAGAAAAGGCACGTCTTCGTTCAAGTTTTTATGGTCTAGTTCTTCGGTAATTTGTGAACGGATTATGGTTTTTAATTTCTTTAAATCCACTACAAAGCCTGTTTCAGGATTTGCTATACCTTTAACTGTAACATATAAATCAAAATTGTGGCCATGCCAATATTTGTTGGCACATTTGCCAAAAACATCGTTGTTTTTTTCTTCACTCCAACTTGGGTTATAAAGCTTGTGTGCAGCGTTAAAGTGTTCTTTGCGTGTAATATAGGTTATATGCTTGCGCATGGTTTTTTAAAAATTGGGTGCAAAGATATGAATTTTAAACAATCCTATTTCGTTGCATAAACTTAATATGCTTTTTTCATAATCCTATTCCACCTTACGCTATGGAAACTTTCTTTAAAAGTTCTGTTGATGGGGTCAAAGGCATTTTTGTTTTTTATGCTAAACCATATAAACAAAGGCTTGCCTACAATATGGTCTTCTGGCACAAAACCCCAGTAGCGAGAATCTTCGGAGTTGTGTCGGTTGTCTCCCATCATCCAGTAGTAGTTCATTTTAAAGGTATAATGGCTTGCTGCTTCTCCATTAATTATAGCTTTGCTTCCGTCAAACCATACATCTTTGTTTCCTTCGTACTCTTCTATTACTTTTTTGTATAAATAGAAGTTCTTTTGGTTTAGTTCTATTTTGTCTCCTTTTTTAGGAATGTAAATAGGACCATAGTTGTCTCTATTCCATGCAAATAAATCTGGTTTTTGAGGATAAACGTCTGGACTTATGTATCCTTTTGGTTGATTTAAAATCTCAATACTGTCTAGGTCTACAAATTGTTTTAACTGTGCTACTTTGTCTTGAGAAAGTGGCATGTCGTATTTTAATTTACTTGCAGAAAAGTATTCTTTTCCGGGTAAAAATATGGCTGTATTTCTCATCAATCCTGTCAAATCTGAATGTTTAAGGTAGTCAAATAAATCTAACTCATCTACTAAAGTGGTTTCGGACAATTCATAGTTTTTGAAGGTAACTTCATGCATGAATTGGATGTTTTTCTCTTGGTCCGATTTTTTACCATTGATGTACACATAGCCATTGATTACTTGAAGCGAGTCTCCTGCTACGCCAACACAGCGTTTTATATAGTGTGTTTTTTTGTCTACGGGGTGGTTGTTTTCATTTGGATTGTTAAAAACTACGGGAGTGTACCTTTTTAGTTTTTCTAAAGCAGGCAAACGCATGTAAGGCAACTTAAGTAGTTCTGAATATATTTTTACTCCAGCTATGTCTTGGTGGGCAAAAGGAATAGCTAGAGGGGTCATAGGTATTCTAGAGCCATAGTGAACCTTACTTACAAATAAAAAGTCTCCTACCAACAAGGATTTTTCCATAGAAGGAGTCGGGATTTTATAAGCTTCTACAAAAAATGTACGGATAATGTAAGCAACAACTACAGCAAATAAAATAGCATCAGACCATTCTCTGTACATTGTACGTGTTTTGGGTACGTATTTGTTTTTAAACTCTTCGCTATTGGGTTGACCTAAGTATTCTACTTTTTTGTTTAAACCAATAAATGGCCAATATACAAACTGTAACAAAAGACCAAGAATATGTTCCCAAAGTTTAAACCTTCCAAACCCTTTAATTAATTCTATAGAAAGAGTGTACCAAGTAACCACACCAATTACTGGGATTTGAATGGTGATACCATACCACCAAGGTTTGCCAACAAATTTTGCAAGAACAAACCAGTCCCATACGGGGATAAAGGCTTGCCAAGGGTTTTTGAGTTGTGCTTTTTTGAACAACAAAAAAAGACCTATTTTAGAGCTGATAAAGAAGAGTATTAAAAAAGGAAGCAAAAGTGAAATTCCTACAGAATCCATAGTAGTTTATTTTAAATGTATTGGTTGCAAATATAAACCTTAATTTTATATGAAGTTATATGTGAAAATTAAAAACCTAAAAGGTCTTTCATGGTATAAACTCCTTTTTTGCCAGCTAGCCAAATAGCTGCATCTACAGCGCCTTGTGCAAAACCTTTTCGGCTATGCGCTATATGTGTAATTTCTATAGTATCTATTTCTGATTTCCAAGCTACTGTGTGCGTGCCCGGTACATTTTCTTCTCTTTTTGCATCTATTTGTATCTGGTTTAAACTACTTTCTGCGTTGTTTTGGATACAGTTCCAAGAGTCTTTATGGGTATAATTGTTTAAGATATTTTCAGCTGTGGTTATAGCAGTACCACTTGGTGCATCTTTTTTCTGGGTATGGTGTATTTCTTCAATAAAAGGCTCGTAGTTTTTATATTGGTTCATTAGCTTAGCCAAGTGTCTGTTTGTTTCAAAAAACAAGTGTACCCCAATGCTGAAGTTTGTAGCAGTAAACATAGCACTATTGTAGTTGTTAATAATCTCTACTGCTTTAGGATAGTGGCTGTACCAACCGGTAGTCCCTACCACTATAGGCAAGCCAATCTTAGCGCAAATTTCTATATTTTCCATGGCTACTTCGGGCATGGTAAACTCTATAGCTACATCTGCTTGTTTACATTTTTCTACATCCATAGGGGTGTTTTGGTCTACTATGGCTGCTACCGTGTGCCCTTGACTTAGCAATAAACTTTCTATTTCTTGGCCCATTTTACCGTAACCTATGAGCACTACACTTATTCTTTTCATACGCTTGCAAAGGTAATTTTTTAACATTGAAAAACATAAACTTAAAATACGCATTAGCGTATTTTGCCTATTGGGTGATGACGATAAATGTCACACTCTGACAGAAGCGTCATGAGCTTTCGTAAATCAAAGATTTTGTCAGGGTTAATCTCCAATGAGTCTTACACGACTATCGGAGTCGTAAGACCTGATAAAAAATGCTTTTTGAGCAATATTTTCGTCAATTCAGCATTATAAAACGCTAATGCTGAATGTGGGATTAACTACTATTTTGTAATTTTGCACAAAAATTATCTTGTGAATAAAACACCCCAAAAAACTAAGTCAAAAAGCATACGTCGAAAATTGTTTTATTTCGTATTGTTGATTTTTGCTCTTTTTTCTGTACTGGGTTGGGTTTTGTGGAAAGGCAGTGCGGTGGAAATATCTGAGAATGTAAAAATTTCACTTACTAACGAAGATAATACAGAGTCTATCTCGGAAAAATTGGAAAATCAAGCCAATTTAAAATATCCTTATGTTTTTAAATTAATAGCCGAAAAAGTGCGGTTGGATTCAAGGATTAAAGAAGGCAATTTCACCATAGAGCCCGGTTTTACTTTAGTTCAGATAATTAAAACATTTTTACAAGCTAAAATTGTAACTACCAATGTGGTGCTTAGGGGCTCTTCTAGTATTGAGACTGTTTGCGAAACCCTCGGATCGAAGCTAGAGCCTTCAAAAGAAGATTTTTTTGATTTTGTTAACAACGATTCTTTGATTGTAGATTTTGGTTTAACGGCAAACACTATTGCTTCAATGATTATCCCCAATACATATAATATGTTTTGGTACACTTCGCCGCGAGAAGTTTTTGCAAAGCTACACACAGAATACAATAAATTTTGGAATGAGGAACGCATGGCACAAGCTAAAACAAAAGGATTAAGCTCTTTGGAGGTTTCCATATTGGCTTCGATTGTTGACAAAGAAACGAATAAAGTACAAGAAATGCCAAGGGTAGCAGGGGTTTATTTAAATAGATTGGAAAAAGGGTGGAAACTGCAAGCCGACCCAACAGTGAAATTTGCACTAAATAACCCAAGTTTAAAAAGAATTTTGAGAATACATACGCAATTAGAACATCCATACAACACCTATTACATCCAGGGATTGCCTCCTGGCCCCATTTGTGTTCCAAGTATGCAAGCATTGCAGGCGGTTTTAAATGCTGAGAAACACGATTATATGTTTTTTTGTGCCAGTCCTGATTATTCAGGCCTGCATATTTTTGCCAAAACAGATACAGAGCATATAAACAATGCCAATAGATACCACAAGTTTTTGAATCAACAAGGCATAAAATAAAAGTACTAGCTGTTATTTAGCAGCATTCTGTGTCCAAATATTGCAAAGATAATAAAGACATTCTACTGCTTTTTCCATGTCTTGAACACTTACATATTCTACTCTAGAGTGAATAGCCATTTCTCCTGTAAAGATATTGGGGCAGGGTAGGCCCATAAAGGAAAGTCTAGATCCATCCGTTCCACCCCTTATAGGTTCTATATGGGTTTCTAATCCTGCCATACGGTACGCTTCTTTGGCATATTCCATAACCTGTGGATTTTGCTCTAGAATTTCTCCCATATTTCTATATTGTTCATTAACTTCTAGGGTATAGGTACTGCCTTCAAATTTTGCGATTGTTTCTTTGGCAAGGTTATCTAATTTATCTGCGTATTCTTTAAGCTTTTTTGTTTCAAAGTCTCTAACTATAAATTGAACAGTGGTCTTTTCTATGGTTCCTTCTATGCTTAGAGGATGTACAAAACCTTCTCTTCCTTCTGTTTTTTCTGGGCACCACGTATCTTTAGGCAATAAATCCACAAATGCAGAGGCAACTTTTATAGCCGATACCATTTTGTTTTTAGCATATCCTGGGTGAGCGCTTACACCATAAAAAGTTATTTTACAGGCATCTGCCGAAAAGGATTCGCCTTCTAAGCTACCTCTTTCACCACCATCCAAAGTATATCCAAAATCTGCGCCCAATTTCTTCATATCCAATCCATCCACCCCTCTACCTATCTCCTCATCAGGAGTAAAGAGTATTCTAATTTTACCATGTTTTATTTCAGGATTGTTACACAAATGCTTTGCAAAATCCATGATTATTGCAACTCCCGCTTTGTCGTCTGCGCCTAAGAGGCTCAAGCCTGATGCTGTAACAATATCGTCACCAATTCTTTTCAGTAAATAGGGGTGCTCTTTGGGATCTAAAAATAAACTAGAATCATCTGGAAAAGCAAGTTTTTTACCATCGTAGTTTTTTCTTACTATGGGTTTTACATTTTTACCAGTTACATCTGGCGAAGTATCTACATGCGAACAAAAACATAAAACAGGCACCTCAAAATCTACATTGGATTCTATGCTAGCATAAACATAGCCATTGGCATCTAATTCCGCATCGTGTATTCCCATTTCCTTTAACTCTTGCACCAGCAACTTGCTTAAGTCCTTTTGTTTCATGGAAGAAGGCATGGTGTTTGAATTCGGATCTGCCTCCGTATCTATTTGTGCGTAACGTATAAACCTCTCCTCTACTGAAGATTCGTAGTTTTTGAATTTTTCCATCAATTGCAAACATACACAGAAATAGTATGGAGTTCTAGAATTTTGTCGCTTTTATTGTAAAAACAATCTATTCTTGAGCAATGACAATTAATTGTGGAATATTAAGTTTTTGACTTTAATGTTTTTGGCCTAATTTTGTGATAAATTATATTCAAAATGATTAAGAAAAATATACTATGGATAGTAATCGGTGGATTGCTATTGGTTACTGGTTTTAATGGGTGTTCAAGTTACAATGGTTTGGTTGACTCCGAAGTGGAAGTAGATAAATCTTGGGCAGATGTGGAGTCTCAATACCAAAGAAGGTACGACCTAATAGGCAATTTGGTAAATACTGTAAAAGGAGCTGCTGATTTTGAAAAAAGTACCTTAACAGAAATTACAAACGCAAGAGCAAAAGTAGGTTCTATGACCATGACCGCAGAGGCACTAAAAGACCCTGTAGCTATGAAAAATTTTATGCAGGCCCAATCCCAAATGAGTGGCGCACTTAGCAGGCTTTTAGTTGTAGCTGAGCAATATCCAAATCTAAAAGCAAACCAAAATTTCTTGGAACTACAAGCCCAACTAGAAGGCACAGAAAATAGGATACAAACCGCGAGAGTGGATTACAATGCGGCAGTAGGATTGTACAACAAAAAAGTAAAACGTTTCCCAGGTAAATTGTGGGCTTCTATTTTCGGATTTGACCCCAGAGAAATGTTTAACTCCGAAGAAGCAGCAGCAAAACCTCGCGAAGTAGAATTTAATTTCTAATCCTATGCAATCTACCCAAAAATTTCTTGATTTAGATCAAATTTCAAGAATAGAAAATGCCATAGCTTCTGCAGAAAATCATACTACAGGAGAAATCAGAATTCATATTGCTAAAGTATTGGTAAAAAATATATTTGATCAAGCTGTAGAAAAGTTTAAGGAATTGGGGATGGATAAGACAGAGGAAAGAAATGGCGTATTAATCTTTATCTGTCCTGATTTTAGAGAGTTTGCAATTATTGGAGATCAGGGAATTAATGAAAAGGTAGGCGCCGATTTCTGGAATTCTACTAAGGAAATTATGTTACAAAATTTTATGGAAGGCAATATGGAAAATGGGATATTGCAAGCAATAACCAAAGTAGGTGAAAATTTACAAAGCTTGTTTCCAAGTAATAACCCGACTCCAAATCAACTTCCTAACCATATTTCTTTTGATGCGTAAGTTATCGTTTTTTCTAATTCTTCTTTTTAGCCTTCATGGTTTTGCTCAGGTACCCCCTGTTCCCAAAAAACTTGTAAACGATTTTACTGGAAGTTTTTTAACCCCAGTAGAAGTTTCCATGCTAGAACAAAGCGTTCAGCAGGTAAAAGACAGCTCAAATATTGTAATTTCAATAGTAATTGAAAAGGATTTAAAAGGGAAGTCTGAATTTGATAGGTCATTAGAATATGCAAGAGGCTGGGGTGTGGGAGATAAGAACAACAATGGGGTTTTACTATATATCTCACAAAACGATAGGGCTATTTTTATTCAAACAGGTAGAAATGTAGAAGGGTTTTTGCCTGATGCATTGGCCAAAAGGTTAATAAATGAGGTAATTATTCCTTCTTTTAGAAACCAACAAGTGTATGAGGGTTTGCAAAAATCTGTAAATTTTATAGCTTCCAAAGGGCAAGGGGAATTTGAATTACATGAAATAAAAAGTAAAGAAATTTCTCCAATAATGGTTGCAATTATAGTATTGGTTATTATTATTCTAATTAGTTCAATAGGAAGAGGTGGTAAAAATGGGAGAGGAGGGATAGGAGGTCCTGGGAGCTTGGGCACCCCATTTTTCCCTACTCATGGTGGAGGCTCTTGGGGCGGCGGCGGAGGCTTTGGTGGTAGTGGCGGAAGCTGGGGCGGATTTGGTGGCGGAGGCTTTGGCGGTGGCGGTGCTGGTGGAAGATGGTAGGATGAAGGAACGAAGAACGAAGAATGTAGAATGTAGATTGCAGAATTTAGATTGCAGAATTTAGATTGCAGAATTTAGATTGCAGAATTTAGATTGCAGAATTTAGATTGCAGAATTTAGATTGCAGAATTTTAACACTTAACACTTAACTTCTAACTTTTAACTTATTTCATATTTGGCTAATGGTTTTAATAAAATAAATGCCATTGCTAAGTTTTTGGGTAGAAAGCTGTACCATCTCACCTTCTATTTCTACCCCTCTCAATTCCATCAGCATGATTGAGTTGTCTGCCGCAGGCGGACGGAAGGGCAAGTTTTATGCTATTGTTTTCAGGCTGAAAGCCTAGCCCAACAAAGCTCAAGGCAACGCCTTGAGCAAAAGACACGCAGAACACGCAACAGGCTGAAAGCCTAACTCAAGTTTTTTCTGCCAATGTTGGGCTTTGTTCCATACAAACGGGCTAGTCACCGACCTATAGACATACTCTACCACTAAGTCCTTATCCTACCCACTGTGCCCCTCCGTCAACTTTGTAGGGGACACGTAACTGTAATGGCAGCCTCGCAGGTTTGGTAGTTTTTAAAGTTAAAAACGCTTCAAGGGTTCAAAACTCTTTAAGCGTTAAAATATAACAATAACTGATAAAGTAATAATTTTATTCATATCGCTAATTTGTTATAGCACAAAACTAGATTAAATAAGAAAATTTGAGAGTAAGCTCCTGAACCAGCAAACCTTTAAAATTAACAAAGCTTCCATTTCTCCAGAGGAGAAAAATATTTATAGCCCTGGGTTTTAACCCGGGGATTAAGATGAAAACGAAATTATTTTTTTGGCATACGTGTCCCAAACAAAGTTTGCTGGATTTTTTTGCCTTCCCCTGCAAAAAACGTGACAAAAACATAAGGCGAAAAAACGGGTTTATTTAGAACGCAGAAGTGAAAAAGGGAAATGTGAAAAGTTGAATGTCAATGCCTGAAATAAGTTGA
>DIUJ01000045.1:87758-117965 GCA_002422315.1 Bacteroidetes bacterium UBA6161 | reverse complement strand
GTAAACTTATTTTAGGACGAGTCACTATGTAACATTCGTCCGCTGTAGGCGGACAAATCATATCAGCACAAGGCAACGCCTTGTGCAACAAGATCAACAACAATACTCGTCCTGAAAGGGCAGGTTAGTCTTTCCACAAAAATGATATTGAGTAGATTTTTTATATTTCTGAAATTTAAATTTATATCAGACTACAGATCTATTGTGACTTCCTTGGAGAAAATCTTTACTGCATATCCCCTACCTACCCTATATACATACTCTTTTTTAATAAATCTGCAAGTATCTAATAATTAAAGTCTTTGAATGAATATACCTCTACCTATTGCACCAAATTAGATATGATTAGTAGGTAAACCGTGGAACTGCAATTTACCAGATTTCGTTGTTTTCGGTTAGTATTATTGGCTTGTTTTCGGTAATCACAATAGTATGTTCGTGTTGAGCCATAAAACCGCCTTTGTTGCCAACCATTGTCCATCCGTCATTCAATGTAACAGCATAATGTGAGTGTGTGGCTATAAATGTTTCAATGGCTTACTGCCTTTATTCCTATAATAGAACAGACTAAAGTTGTTAAGAAAAAGATTCGCCAAAATGTAGCCGGTTCCTTGAATACAAAAACACCAATTAATACAGTACCTACGGCCCCTATCCCGGTCCAAACCGCATATGCTTTTCCCATAGGCAGTGTTTGTGTAGCCTTAACCAGTAGTACCATGCTTATAATTAATGAAACCATAAAACCTATGTACCATAGATACATTTCTTGCCCAATAGAATCCTTGGCTTTGCCTAGGCAAAAAGCAAAAGCAACTTCGAATAAACCAGCTACAATTAAGATTATCCAATCCATATTTTACATAGTATAATTTACCTTGGCAGTGTTGTTCCTACAATATAATCTACTCTCTATTTCTCAAGCATTTCGGGCAACCCACTTAGCTCTCTTCTTCCTCGTTTTCGTTAGGCAATTCTATTACAGACTCTTTGAGTTCGTGCCGCGGATTCAACCTTTTTTCATAGCTAAGTATAAGGGCCGGAAGAACAAAAAGATTGGCAAACAATGCAAAAAACAAAGAGATAGAAGTAAGAATACCTAAAGAAACAGTACCCTGAAACTCGGAGAAACTAAAGATTATAAATCCAAAAAACAAAACAACCGAAGTGTACACCAAGCTTGAGCCCATTTCTTTAACAGTAAGCGACAACACTGATTTTATGGGCTTCTTACCCACTTTCAACTCTTGCCTGAATTTGGCCAGGAAATGTATGGTATCGTCTATGGCTATACCAAAGGCTATACTAAAAACCAAAATTGTAGAAGGCTTAAGAGGTACCCCAAAAAAACCCATTATTCCAGCAGTAATAAACAATGGAATAGTATTGGGAATTAAAGAAACCAAAACCATTTTGAAAGAGGTAAACAAGGAGCCCATAATTATGGCTATTAGCACAAAAGCAATAAGAACACTTTGAAACAAGCTTTTAACCAAATATCGGTTTCCAATCATAAACAAATAACTATTTCCCGTAATTTTTGTCTGAAACTGACTTTTAGGAAAGATATCGTTTAATTGGGTTCTAATGTTATCCGTTAAGACTTGCATTTTTTCACTTCCCACATCTTTCACTTGGAGAGAAATTCTAGCTTTTCTATACTCCCTATCTACCATAGAACCCATTATTCCATCACTATTGTTTTCCTTTTGGGGCAAATAATTTGCAATGGAAGCCATCGTAGTTTTATTGGGCAAACGGTAGTATTTGGGATTGCCATCGTGCCAAGACTGGTTGGCAAAAGCAAGCATATCTACAATAGAAAAAGCCCTGGAAAGTTCTGGAAACTCTTCCAATCTTTTTTGCAAGGTAACAATGCGTTGTAAATTCCTAGTGTCTTTTAATCCATCCTCTTCCCCACAGTCTATCACTATTTCCAGAGGCATAATACCGCTAAAATTATCCTCAAAAAACTTTAAATCTTTGTATAACTTTGTATACTTGGGTACATCATCCACAATAAATACTAAAGGCTTAAGTTTTGCTAAACCAAAAATACTAAAAACAAGAAGTACACAGGCGAAAAAATAAATCCTTCTTTTTTTGTTAAATATCAAATGATGGGTCCATTCTACAAAAGCATTTGTAACCTTGTTGTCTATATGTTTGGTTTGCTTTACAGTAGGTGCGGGAAGTACACTATAAATTATAGGCAACAATACAATTGTTAAAACCGAAATAGACAAAATACTTAAAAAAGATACGACCCCAAATTGTGTTAAAATGTTTGTATTGGTAAAATAAAACACCCCAAACCCAATAGCCGTAGTAAGATTTGTAAGCAGATTGCTGGGGCCAACTTTTGAGATAACCCTTGTCAAGGCTTTGATCTTATTTCCATGTTTCCTATATTCAATATGGTACTTATTGATAAGGTAAATTGAATTGGGAATACCAATAACTACCATAAGAGGAGGAATAATACCCGTAAGAATAGTTATATTATACCCAATTATGCCTTGAATACCAAGAGCCCAAACCACACCTGTGCCTATTAATACAAGAGGAACCCATATATTGGTAAAGCTACGAAAGAATATCAACAAGAACAAAGCAGTAACCGCTACAGCAAGCAAGGTAAATTTAAGTAATTCTGATTTTACCATAATCGCAAACTCATTTCTTACATAGGGCATTCCAGAAAAATGAATTTCCATGTTATGTTTTACCCCAAAATCCTCAAAAGCTTTCTCTATGGAATCGAGCATAGAAATTCTTTTTTCTGAATCAATTATTTTTTGGTCTAGGGTTAGCACCACCAAGCATATTTTATTGTGTGGTTGGTAGAGAACATTTTTGTAAAAACCCAAATGACTAAAAATCTTTTCTATAGAATCTACTTCTTCTTGAGAAGAAGGTTTCCGGGATGGTAATTTTTGAATTTCAAATTTTGCAAGTTCCTCGTTTTTATTCAGATTATAAAATCTAGCAGGAGACACCACTTCTTTTACTCCATTAATTTGGTTTGTTTGGTTGCAAACTTCATACAGAGAAGAGTAAAAAGGAGCACTAAAAAGATCTGTTGTGGTAAACCCCACAATCATTTTATTTCCATCTTCCCCAAATTCTTTTTTAAATTTTACATATTCTAAAAAATCAGAGTCGTCGTTTGGGGTTAATTTATTGTTCTCATAAGCCAGTTTAACTTTGCTTGCTTCATAAGCCATAAACAGGGTTAATACAACAAGAATAGAACTAACTATAGGCCTATTTCGAAGAATGAATGAAGCAATTTTATGAAACATTTCGCCAAATGGATTTGTAATAGGGGGACAAATTTATACTTTCATAGATAGAAAGCAATTTTTTAATCCTAAAAATACTTTGGATTTTTTTGTCTTGATTTTTTGTTACTTTTTTATCAAAGAAAAAAGGTAAGGCAAAGAAATGTTTATGACGCCGTGGCTGGGTGTTTTTTGCCAATTTTTTCATTCCCACGGTTGAAACCGTGGGCTATGTTTGGAAACGCGGGCTATGTAGTTCACCAACCACACCTTTACGGCACTGTTTTTCCTTTGGTTGGGTGTTTTTCACCAACCAACCGAAAACCGGGGCAATGGATATTTTACGCCGTGGTTGGTATTTCGAGTTCCCTATATATTAGTTGCGAGAATCTTCTGATGGGTATGGTTGGTGGCAAACACCAACCATGGGTAAGATATTAGATTTTTACGCCGTGGTTGGGTGTTTTTCACCAACCACACCTTTACGGCACTGTTTTTCCTTTGGTTGAGTGTTTGTCACCAACCAACCGAAAAACGGGGCAATGGATATTTTACCCCCTGTTTGGTATTTCGAGTTCCCAATATATTAGTTGCAAGAATCTTCTTATGGGTATGGTTGGTGGCAAACACCACAACTATGGGTAAGATATGGTATAGTTGGTGGCAAACACCAACTATGGGTAAGATATTAGATTTTTACGTCGTGGTTGGGTGTTTTTTACCAACTATTAATTCCAACGGTTGAAACCGTGGGCTATGTAGTTCACCAACCACACCTTTACGGCACTGTTTTTCCTTTGGTTGAGTGTTTGTCACCAACCAACCGAAAACGGGGGCAATGGACATTTTACCCCCCTGTTTGGTATTTCGTGTTCCCTATATATTAGTTGCAAGAATCTTCGGATGGGTATGGTTGGTGGCAAACACCAACCATGGGTAAGATATGGTATAGTTGGTGGCAAACACCAACTATGGGTAAGATATGGTTGGTGGCAAACACCAACCATGGGTAAATCGTTAAAATGGTTTGCGTTTTTTGCCAATTTTTTCATTCCCAGGGTTATCCTACGGTTCCCACGGTTGAAACCGCGGGCTATGTAGTTCACCAACCACACCTTTACGGCACTGTTTTTCCTTTGGTTGGGTGTTTCCCACCAACCACACCTTTAAAAACATAATATTCAATTTAATACAACCTTTCCTTTGGTTGGCGGGCCACTAACCAACCGATATCCCTGCCTTCCCTAATGTTTTTGACCTCTTTTTTGCAGAGTCAGGCAAGCATTAGGATTATAGAATATCGATAACTGAATACAGGAATATTATAGTTGCCTAAGAGGAGTTCTTCCCAATTCGCTTTATCAGGTCATTCATTTTATTATTTGAGATTTTTAGTCTAAAATTATCTTTCAAAATTAATTCTGAATAATAATTTGATTTAATAATTTCTCGTATGTAGTCCACATTTATCAGAAAAGACCTATCAACCCTCACAAACTGATTTGGATTTAGGAATGTTTCATAATACTTTAAATTTCGGGTAGTATTCACAAAAGTATTGTTATAATACACATTGGTATAAGAACCCAGTGCCTCTATTCTTTCTATATCGTCTGAGCCTACAAAAATTGTTCTGGTTTGACTATTTAATATGATTATATCGCTATCCTCGTTTATTTTTAGGGGATTGTGTTTTGCAATAATCTTATTCTTTACTCTTTTTATACTGTTCCTTAAATCGTTTAAAACAATTGGCTTAGTTACAAAACCTTCCACTTCTAAATTATTAAGAACCCTAACCCCTTCTTCGCTTCTGCCAGAGTATATAATTACCGATGGGTTAAGGTCTTGGGGAATTAACTTATAGGTTTCAAAACCATCTATGTCTGGCATTTCTAAATCCAAGAAAATTATCTCTGGATTGCTTAAATTTATTTCATCTATGGCATCCTGAGCATTGGTATAGGTATTGGATACAAAAACGTCTTTTGCGAAATACTTTTCCAATACTTTTACCAGAGTCTCTGTAGATTCAGGCGAGTCGTCTATGATTATGGCATTAAGTTTTATTTTCATTGTGTGTTAAGATTTTATAGGTAAGTGTAGGGTCACTTGGGTTCCATTTTTTGTTTTGTCTATCGTGTTTACATTTACAATCGAGAAATCGAATGTAATTTTATATATTTTTTCTAAGAGTTTTATTCTTTTGCGAACATTTTCGATTCCATAACTTTTTCTATGTGTAGTATGGTTTGGGGCAAAGCCCTTTCCATTGTCCAGTATTTCAATTCTGAGTATATTTCCAAATACCACACTATGAATCACTATCTTTTTCGCTTGCTCTTTTAGTGGGAATAGTCCATGAATTAATGCATTTTCAACAAAAGGTTGTAAAATAAAAGCAGGGATAAAAACATCGTTAGCGTTAGCAAATTTTCCTTTTAAGTCTACATTTAATTCAACATCTATTTCTGTTTTATGTACCTCACTTTCCAAATGTATGTATTCTTTTATTGCATCTAGTTCCATTTGTAATGAGATGTAGCTATCGTCGGATTTCTCTAACATTTTTCTCATTACTTTCCCATAGTTCCCAATAATATCAAATACTTTTTCTTTGTCGTCATCCAAAAGCATATTTTGCAAGCTAACCAAAGAATTGCTTAAATAGTGGGGGTTTATCTGAGCACGCAATGCCTTAAGTTCATTATCCAATTGAAGCAATTCTTGTTTAATCTTATTTTGTTTTAACTTAAAGAAGTATTTACTAGAGACTATTGTTGCTAGTATTAAAAACAAACCATAACTAAAATAAGCAAAATCAGAACTATACCATGCTGGCTGAACTATTAAGGTGATTTTTTTGTGGTTTATACTCTCCTCATCTTTGTTTTTCCTGAAGTATAGATTATACACCCCCCTTTTTAATGAATACAAATTTAATTCCTGATTGTTGAGCATTGTCCATTTATCACCAAGTTCAGGGATATTATATTCTATGTTTGTAGCATTTAAAAAATCAATATCCGCTAAAGCTAAGTTCATTTTAAAAACCAAAAAACCCTCCTTCAAATAATGATGTGCTTTATCTGGTAATTGGTTCCCATTGTATTCGATATTATCGACAAGAATTGGATTTGTATTACGTGAAGGAATAAAGGAATTGGGGTCGAATTCAACTATCCCCAACATACTAGAAAGTGCAAATCTTCCATCACTTAGTTTTATACCAGAATTATAAAACCTGCCATTAAATTCATTGTTAATAAGACCATTTTTAGTGTTGAATTTATATAACCTCAAATCGAATTTAGCGTTTTTAATGTAACTCAAAACCTCTTTCTTTTCAATCATGATCAACCCACTATTCGTTGGAATCCAGTAGTTACCCCTATTGTCTTGTAAGAAATAATGCGAAAAATTCAAATATCCACCAGGGTCGTTATAAAACTTGCTGATTTTCAAACTCTTGTCTAAAACATAAATACCGTACCCGTAAGTAAAAACCCAATAGGTATTTAAAATAGAATCAAACTGTATAAATCGAACTTCCTTCCCTTTTAATTCATTGATTGTTTTAATTTTCCTACTACGCGTATTGTATACCACAACACCATCATTTTTTTTAATCAAAAACCATTCATATTTCTTTTGACTAATCAAACACGAATTAACTATAAATGGCAACTTCAATACTTCAATTAGTTGATTGCCATTTTTTAATTCAAAGATTCTATTAGTTTCTATTATGTATACCTTGTCACCAACCAAATAGGCATCCGTGTAAAATCTGTATTTTGAGCTTCCAGATATTTCTAGTTTATACTTTTTTGAAATATTGCTATCTAAATTGTAGTAATAAATTGAATCTTTATTTAATGTACACAACAAAGAAGGAGTTATATTAAATACCAGACTAAATTTATTAATGAATGAAAACTCCTTCAATTTATGCGAAAATAACGAAAAGGGCTTGTTTTTCTCATCTACCAAAATTCTATAGGTTTCATTTCTTTCACTTACTTCACTTTTAAATTCGAATGTTTTAAATAGTTTTTTCTGAACGATATAAAATCCGTTTATAGAGGAAAAAAACAAGCTAATTTGGCTATTTAGTTTAGAATCAACTTTAAAGACATTATCGTCCATATTCCCGAACTTATCAAGCGAAATAAAAGACAAATTGTCATCTATAAAATCCAACTTAAATAACTGAGAACCATACAACATTGTCACTTCATCGTTATTCTTATTGAACCTAAGCTTGGATATATCAATTTTTTTATTGAACACCTTTTCTAATTGATAAACCTTCTCCACTTTTCCATTGCGTATAATAACAATTTCGTTTTTTTGATTTACAATCCCTAATTTATTTTTTAACACAAAAGCCACATTAAAATTAAACAAGTGATTTATTCTTAAGGTTGTTTGGGGGTAAATACCTTTTTTGCAGAACTTAATTTGATCTTTATCAACTAAATAAAAGCAAAAAGTATCAATATCATAAACAAAACACCCCTCATTTACTTGGTTAAGATTATTCATAGAATCAAAAAGAAATAAATTTTCACTCTTAAATACAATCTCATCCATTCCATTAATAGTAAAATTATATCCATATTTTAATGAAGTATCAAGCTCCAATTTAGAGTGTTTGTTTATTTTAAAAACAATGTTTTCATTATTATATACCAACAAATCACCACTTTTGATTCGCTGAATCTTAACAAAACGATTATTCTGAATAAACCCAGTATTGACACTTGAGTAATTAACAAATCTCTTTCCATCAAAACGACTCAAACCAGCTTGAGTAGCAATCCAGACAAAACCATTGTTATCAATATTAACATCTTTTATCAAACTACTGGGAAGTCCGTTTTCAATAGTATAGTGTTTAAATACATAGTCAGTCTCATCTTCCTGCGAATATGACAATTTGGTTAACAAAGAAAATAGCATTACAAATAAAAGCCTAAGGACTGATTTCCTATACTTTAAATCTAAAACTACACACATATAAATACTTTTTAAGCTTTATTCTCATACAATCAAAGAAGACGACTCCAAACACATAATAAACTTTTGCAAAAATAATTAAATATTAAAAAAATAAAAACACTACAACAAATAATAAAACTCAAATTATCAGAGATATAAATCAAATCACAAATACCTTTATCTTAAAATACCAAAATTTATTGTAGAATAAATCCCTGTACAATTTATCTGACAACTAGCTTAATAATATCCCGTTTCTGCTTAAAAACATATTGAAATAAACCATTACTTACATATAGATTATATATCTACATTTTTAAAATTATCTCAGTCATGAATATTTAAATATAACCAAATGAAGATATTGGCATTGTTTAATCTGATTGGGTAAAACTATAAATTAAAACAAGTCTATCCTCATATATGTTCGAATACCATTTGCTAAAAAAGACCTATACACTATTTACAATAAATAATATTTTCTTAATTTCACTCCTTAGTTTTGCTTCAATCTCACAAGTTTCTATTTCATAATTATATCTTATCTGAATATAATAAGTCCGGTACATACTTTTAGGAAAAAACAAATGCTTCAAAACCACAAAATCCCTATATTTTAATTTTATTTCAACTTTTTCAAACTCAACATCTTCAATATGAGGAAAATATCTCACTATTAATTTGCGCTTTAAAGATAATTTATATCTAGATTGAAAACTTATATCATTGCCCATATTACTTTAAAAGTATAAATCTAAAACTACAAACTAATATGTAGCATGTATTTTAACACTCCTATACAAACCTTTGTTACAAGAATTCATATTGGCTTGACTACTTATTAAAATTAAACTGTCTGAAATACAATATTCTGAAATCAAAATATTTCTCACATACAAAGCTCTGTCTTTAGCTAATCTTATATTCGTTAAAGAATCACCAGACATATCCGAATATCCTATTATACTATACTTTGTTTGATTGATTCCATTTAGATGTTTGTTTACCATCCACGTATTCAAATAATTAACTGATTCATTTTTTAATTTAATTGAAGATGTGTTAAAAAATAAAAAACAAAAATCATTTGCTATAACACTGTCAACTTGTTTTTCAGAGATTCTTAAACTGTCAATTTGAAGCTGTAAAACTCTATTTTGATTTAATAATTTCGATTGTTCATTTTTTAGCCATTCGAACTCTTCACTTATTTCTTCTTGTACTATCTCCCTGGTTTGTAACTCTACAAATTTCGATAGTTTGGATTCACTGTATTTTTGGGGCGAACTTATTATACACGAACTTATCACTACCATTGAAATGAATTGAAACACTTTCAATACAATCTTATTTATTTGAATCATTTTTTAATTTTTGAATTATTTGGTTGGTTATGTTAATCTCTTTACTGATGTAAACTACTGTTGATAATGACTCCACATCATAAATTACGGACAGATTTTGGGACTGGGCAAACTCCTCTATCACTTTGCTAACCTTATCATTTATGGGTTTTATTTTTTGATTGTACAAGGTTTGAAGCATTAATTCAAAATTTTTCGTTGCCTTTGTTATAAAATCAGACTCTTGCATATACATTTCGAACAATTGCAGATCATTGCCTTTTAATTTAGCTTTAATAATCTCTAGGGACTCTGTCTGTTCAAATTGATAGGGTTTTAATAATGTGTTCAACTTATTTTGGAGTTTTTCTACACTCTCCTTTACTTCTAAAGAATATATAGTTCTAAGGCTATCTATTTCTCTTACACTTTCTTCATAACCTTGAATTGAGTTAAAAACCTTCGTTTGCTCTATATAGGCAATCGTTGGTCTTTTATTTGTTTTTTTCTGTGCAGACAACCAACACGGGGCCATCATCACTAACACCATGAGATATATATTACGTTTGTTCATATTACTTGTTAACCAATAGTTTTACATTGTACATTTTGCTATATTCCTATTTTTATACGACCCATAATAGTATCAGCGCTTATTCATCTTCTTGCATTCATATAATGTTCTTAAAAATTCATATCAGAATTCACATACTAATTAAATTTATCAAAATTGACAATATTATAGAATTGAGCATTTCTAAATAAGGGAATATGTTATAAGCCTCCTCTTCTAGAAGCTCGTATACTTATAACAATCATTTATATATTAGTTCACATTAGGATTGGAAGAATAACTAATTGGCAAATGAATATAAAACATTTATATCCTCATTTAATACAACTCTAGTAGTCTACTTCAGCAAGGCATTTATCTCATTTGTAATATTTATCCCTTTATTTATATAAGCTATAGCTGGAGACATATTCTCCAAAGTTAATACAATTAAAAAACCATGTGACGTTGCATAATTTTCAATCGTTTGATTAACTCTATTTAAAAGAGGCTGTACCTTTTGATCGTATGTTGCCTTCAACATTAACTCATAGTTTATTTTGGATTTTTCTATAAGTTCATTCTCTTTTAGGTATAATTCAAATTTTGATAAGTCATTTTCTTTTAATTTGGATTTAATTTGTTCAATTGACTCGTTTTGATTTAATTGATAATTTTTTAAAAGGGTGTTCATTTTCTCATTTAATTGAGCTGTACTTTCCTGAATTTCTTTAGCAAAAACTTGCTTCAAACTGTCTATTTCTTTTGTATAAACACCATATCCTTTTAAATTAGATAAAATTATATTTTGTTCTACATAAGCTATTTGAGAATTTATTTTCGACTTTGATTTTTGTGCCATTAGAGCAAATGGCAGGATAACTAATATGATTAAGAAATATTTTTTTAGGTTCATGATTTGTTATTTATAGGTTATTGAAATGATTCTCATGGGATACAATTGAATCTGCTATATTTTGGGGTTGTTGCAGTGAATCGATTTATACAAGGCAACACATATGTAGCTTTTCTAAATTTTTATTTAAAATTAATTGCAACCCTAGTACTAGTCGCAACATGAGTTAGTTATAATATATTAAAATACTAAAAGAAAGCTTTACATAATAAAGCTTTCCTTTAGTATAAATAATTTAAGTTTATAGTTAATTTAAATCAACCCATGCAGAGCCATCATAACCCTGGAATTTACCAGTGCCACTATTGAATCTAATTAAACCAGCTGTGGGTGCAGCATCTGCTGTAGCGTCTGATGAACCAACTTTAATATAGCCATTGACATGAAGTTTAGCAGTAGGTGTTGACCAGCCAATACCAACATCACCATTATTTTTTATGTTAAATTGCCAACCTCCTGTTGTTACGTTTCCAATAGAAAATTGATTGGCGTTTGTTCCCCAAGAATTTCCAGTTGCGATAATACCCCATTTATTGCCACCAGCAGTGCCATCTTCTATTAAAAGCATAGGATAACTTATAACATCATTCTTATAAAGATGTAAATTGCTTTCAGGTGCAGTAGTACCAATACCTACATTAGAATTCCCCGCTACAATCATTGCAGGCGTTGTTGAAGAGTTTGCTGTATAAAAAGCATGACCACCAAAAGCTCCGTAATTAACTACAGTTCCATTAACACCAAAGCCATACCAAGGTGTTGTTGTGTTTGCATCATTACCAGATTGTTGTAAATAAACTTTGCCATTAAGAAAAGAATTTCCTTCTACTTGTAATTTTTGACTTGGTGTCGTTATACCAATACCTACATTACCACCTGTAGGGTTTAAAGCCATTGGCAATACAATAGTACCAGAATTCACTGATTGGATAACACCAACATCATTAATATGATCTATACCTAATGCTAATCTTTTTGTAGGAGAAGTTTGTGAAGCAATGAACAATTGACCATTATTTTGGAAGTCACCAAAAGGCTCCGTTAAAACAGAATTTGCATCTCTTATAATATGTAAGGCAGACCTAGGTGTCGTTGTACCAATACCTACATTAGAATTCCCAGCCACAAACATTGCAGGAGCTGTTGAAGAGGTTGCAGTATGAAAAGCATGACCATCAAAAGCGCCATAGTTAACAACAAATCCATCAACACCGAAGCCATACCAAGGTGTTGTTGCGTTTGCATCATTACCAGATTGTTGTAAGTAAACTTTACCATTAAGGAAAGAATTTCCAATTACATCTAATTTTTGACTTGGTGTCGCTGTTCCAATACCTACATTTCCTGTTGCTACATTCATCAACAAACCAAAGCCTCCCAAAGTTTGTCCAAAAAAGCCGACCGTATTGTCGTTATTCATACCAATAAAAGCTGTATTAGCGGTATTTGCAGCATTCATATACCAAATACCTGCTGATCCATTACCACTTCTAATCCTTGACCGACCTGTAACATCTAGTGCGTAATCTGGATTTGTATTTCTTATACCAACATTACCACCAGTAGGATTTAAAGCCATTGGCAATGCGTTTAAACCAGAGTTTATAGATTGGATAACACCAACATTATTGATATGATCAATACCCAATGCTAATCTTTTAGCAGGAGCAGTTTGTGAGGCAATGAACAATTGACCATTATTTTGAAAGTCACCAAAAGGCTCCGTTAAAACAGAATTTGCATCTTTTATGATATGTAATGCAGCGCTAGGAGTTCCTGCACCTATACCAACATTGCCATTATTTGCAACTACAAATGCATTTTGTTTAGCATAGGAAGCATTCCCGCTACCAGGTAAGAAAGTAGAGATTGCAAATCTGCCTCCATCAGTAAAAAAGTAACCACCATTAGAACCTAGAGGTGTACCATTCCAAGCATTACCATAGGTAAAACCAGAAGGACCAGTACCAGAAAAAAACAAACCACTTGACGAGAAAAATCCTCCACCATTAGTCCTAAATCCCATTAGAAAATCAGTCATTAAAGAATATCCTGCATTTATATTCCAAGATGTTCCCCATCTAGGTGCTGCAGGTGTGCCTAAATTGAAAAGAAGATCTCCACCAGCCGTAGTATTCCATACACCAAGTCCATTCGCTGGATTTGAAATTGCATTCATTTCAGAAGTTGTCAATCTTGGTATTAAGAAACCTTTGGTAGTTGAAGTAATGTCTAAAATTGCAGATGCATTTGGAGTTGTTGTTCCAATACCTACATTACCTATTGTATAAACAGCATCAGCTGTATTAGTTCCATCTACAAATTTGGCATAACCAAACGGTTTCCAGCTTGTTCCATCATAAAAATAGAATCCAGCAGCGCCATCTGTTTGATACACCAACAAACCGTTGGCAGGTGATGTAATGGCGGTACGTTGTGCTGCTGTCATACGTGGGGTAAGTAGCCCTTTGGTGGTGCTCTCTACCTCTAAAACAGCACTGTTGTCAATAGTAGTAGGGTTGTCACCTACTTTAACCTGGGCATGTGCCCTGTTTGCGAAAAATCCTAGTACTAAGAATAGGATTAGATACTTGTTTGTTTTGTTCATATTATTTTGATATTACTGTTTGTTTTGTTGTAATCTTTTTCACCTCAGAGGCGCAGAGAGGTTTTTCACTTCATTTTCTTTTTATGGTATGTTTTAATTTAACGACTGCAAAATTCAATTCAATGCTTGTTTCGGTATCCGTTACACTCAGTGCATTAGCCAATAAATCAGCCATTAATTCGCCAGTTTAGTTCATTAATACTTTTTGTTTTTCAGGGTCTGTTATAGTGTTAATAGCTTCTATGTTTCTTGTTAGTTCTTTCAATGTTGCAAAGGCTTCAATGATTGACAGGGTGGCTTGGGTTGCCTTATTACTTTTCAGAATGGTTGCAAGCATGTATAATCCTTTTTCTGTAAAGGATGTTGGTAGTTTCACTTTTCCTCCAGGTGTTAATGAAGACGAAATTTTCGACTTCAAATAATTCCATTCTTCTGAATTGAGAAACAACAAATAACCTGGGGGAAATTTATCAGGGTTGTTTTTAACTGCTTCATTAATTCTTTTGGTTTCTACACCATACAATGCAGCAACATCACTGTCCAAGATTACTTTTGTATCTCGAATCAGCATTATTTTGCTTTCTACTTCGCAATGGGTTAGCTTTTGGTTCATTTTTAATGCGCCTCTTTAACTAATAACTCTTATCTTTTAACTCCCTTCGAGATCCTCAGGGTGACACAGTAGCCATTAACTATTAACTTCCTTACTTATTCAATACTATTTTAAATGTTTTTACTTCTCCATTTTGTGAATTAGCTTTTATAAAATAAACCCCATTAGCATAACTACTCAAATCCACTTGAAAATCGCTATTCTCTGATGTATTGTTAAAAGAATGAATTGTTTTTCCGTGCATGTCAGTAAGGATATAATTATTGGATTTATTGAGGGAACTAATATTCAACATTCCATTGGAAGGGTTAGGAAAAACCACCACGTTTGCTAAGGTAGATGTAACATTTCCAAAAAGAAGCGAACGGATTTTTGAAAATTCTGCGCTACCATCTAAATCTACTAAGTTTAATCTGTAATAGTTTACCCCCAAGGCAGGATTAGTATGAATTAATTGATAGTTTGATAGTTCATAACTAACTCCTTGTGCTTTTACTTCTCCAATTCTAGTCCAAGACAATCCATTGGTACTGGTTTCTACGTCAAAATGGGAACTGTTTATTTCAGAAGTGGTACTCCAGGTTAATAGGGCTTTATTTTCTTCTTTTTTAGTTGCAGTGAAATCAAGTAATGTAATAGGCAGAGGAGTTAAAATATTGTTTGATTTACTAAAGAAAGCAGCGTTGGAAGTAGAGCTAGTAGCGGTAGCGGTATAATCTCTATTATGCACTCTAGACCCACCTAAAGAACCTGGCGCATCGGTTATACCTGCACCGGTACCTATTTGCCATACTCCTTGGTTTTGCTGTGCACTAGTAACCCACTGAAAACCCTGATATTGTGTAACAAAAGCAACTGCATCCGCTCCATTGGTATTGTAGTCTCCACCATTGGTTGTGGTATTGTGTTGCAGCAAGATATTGGCACCCGCTCCCCCAGTAGAATAAATATTCCATGTTCTATACACTCCATTGTCAGGAACAGTCTCTTCAGAAGCAGATTCAGTATAATCTTTTACTTGAACAAAAAAATTGTCAGATCCAGTTGGTGTTACCGTAGCTGGAGTAAAGTCAGAAGTGGCTCTACCTACAGGAAAACTAAAAGCTGCATTTGCTGCAATACCTTCTTTCGCCATAAAGCCCGTTCCATTGGTTACCACGTGTCTGGTTCCATTGGCATTGGAAGCAGTAGCAGTGGAAGATAATTCCAAACCGTTACTACCTAATATAACATGTCCGTTAATAAAATCCAAGCCAGAGGTTACTCTGGTATTGGTATTAGTTAATGTTAAATTATCAGGATTATTTACAGCTATATTAATTAAAGAAGGTTGTGGACCGCCTATGGCAGAGCTATTTCCTCCATCGAGTGTTTGAGGTGCAGTACCTTGAAAAAGAATACGACCTGTACCTGTCGTACCTGAAAGCGTATTGGCATAAAACTCAGCACCTGAATTTACCGTTGTGTTTGCACCCAACATATAAAAGGTTGCACCATCCATAAATACAACTTGGGCATCTGCTCCAAAAGAAAGATTGCCGAAGGAAGTCGCAAAAGAAGAAGACCCAAAAGAAGTAGGGCCATTGATATGCATTTGAGCATTTGAGTTTAAAAAACCAAGTCCTAGAAAAGTCCCTAGCAGCATGGTAGACATAAGTTTATGTTTCATTTGTATAATTTTTTTTTCATAAGTCTTTGTTTCCTTACATGTAGGCAAGTAAGAAAAACGCAGTTATAAAGTGTATTTTAAGTGTTAAAATAACGCGACAAAATTATAACAAGGATAATATACTAATGTATACATATATGAGTATTTTTACTCATTTTTTGTAAGCAGGGCATTTTTCTTTGTGAGCATGCCATTTTTCTTTGTAAAGGGCTTTTTTAAGCATTTTTAAAAAAGCCATTGTACTGCCACACAAACAAACAGTACAATGGCAAACCACTCGCACAAGTGGCTCTCATTTATAGCAATTTACACATACCACCCTTAAACACACACAATTATATCAAGGCACAGGCATAACACAATAAATACCCTATAGTATATAATGGCAAACTGCTTTAATTATAAAATGAGCAAATCAATTAAACATAACGGAGGCAAAGATGGGTATTCATCCCCATGTATAAAAATGCAAAAGGTCGAACATGCCAATATTTTTTGTAACAATGCCATATTTTTTTGTAAAGGAGCAAAACACCACTCATGCTATTTTGCTGATTTAAGAGTACTTTAATAACATTATTTTCATTTTTTCTTTTGTAAGCATGCTATTTTTTTTTTATAAACAAACATTTCCACTGTTTTATATACTACATATTTGTAAGTGCGCAAAAGCAACATATAAAATAACCACAAGTCAATTTGCAAGTATGTTTACACCACTAGAAATAAACAAAGACTATAAGATCGAAAAAATAGGGAAAGACCTAAGAACATATTGCGGAATAGATATAGAAACTATAGCCAACCCTTCTATTTTTAGTTTTCTGAAGGAAACCGATCTACATGATTTCACTCTTTATACCAGCAAACTTGTGATGCAAGAAGGAATAGAAAATCCGCACCACACAAAAATGTATTGTAAGAAAGGAAAAATATTTCAAGTCATCTTACATTTAAAATTTGTACAAGACAGGTTTATAGGATACATAGAGTGGAGTCCGCAAGAAAAAAGACAACAACATAAAAAAACGATGAATAAAAGTCCTATTCTGCATTGGAGAGTAGTAGAGAAAAAGTAAACTAATTGCTTGTTGGTGGGGTAATGTTTTCTTTCAAATAGCGAACCTATTGTCATCTAAGAGTAAGAAGAATACAACAGTGGTTGGTTATTGCGTAGCCGCATTATTTTGGATAAGAGAAAAACCAGATTGGAATGGTTAGAGAAAAACACCAAGCTCGGTTAAAATTGACCGATTTTAGATTTTTAAATCTGAAATAAAAGAAGATTTTAGATTTTTATGCCGTGGCTTTTGTTATTTTTCCTCAACTTGTTGGGCCACCAACAAACCGATATAGCGGCATTCTCACCCGAAAATTCTTTAACGAGACAGGGGCTTACAGACGATTTTTAAATTCCTACGGTTCCCACGGTTGAAACCGTGGGCTATGTTTGATACAATTGCGTTTGGGCAATGAAACGCCAAAGGTGAGCAATCTATAGCATAGCCTGTGAGGGCTATGAACTAAATCAAACAACCATTTAACAAGCGCCAAAGGTGCGGAATAATAGATTCCCAGGGTTGAAACCGTGGGCTATGTAGTTCACCAACCACACCTTTACGGCACTGTTTTTCCTTTGGTTGAGTGTTTGTCACCAACCAACCGAAACCCAGGGCAATGGATATTTTACGCCGTGGTTGGTATTTCGTGTTTCCTATATATTAGTTACAAGAATCTTCTGATGGGTATGGTTGGTGGCAAACACCAACCATGGGTAAGATATTAGATTTTTACGCCGTGGTTGGGTGTTTTTTCCTTTGGTTGGGTGTTTGTCACCAACCAACCGAAACCCAGGGCAATGGATATTTTACGCCGTGGCTGGTATTTCGTGTTCCCGATATATTAGTTGCAAGAATCTTCTGATGGGTATGGTTGGTGGCAAACACCAACCATGGGTAACCCGTTAAAACGGTTTGCGTTTTTTGCCAATTTTTTTATTCTCACGGTTTCCCAGGGTTGAAACCGTGGGCTATGTAGTTCCCCAACCACACCTTTACGGCACTGTTTTTCCTTTGGTTGAGTGTTTGTCACCAACCAACCGAAACCCAGGGCAATGGATATTTTACGCCGTGGCTGGTATTTCGTGTTCCCTATATATCAGTTGCAAGAATCTTCTGATGGGTATGGTTGGTGGCAAACACCAACCATGGGTAACCCGTTAAAACGGTTTGCGTTTTTTGCCAATTTTTTTATTCTCACGGTTTCCCTGGGTTGAAACCGTGGGCTATGTAGTTCCCCAACCACACCTTTACGGCACTGTTTTTCCTTTGGTTGAGTGTTTGTCACCAACCAACCGAAAACCGGGGCAATGGATATTTTACGCCGTGGCTGGTATTTCGTGTTCCCTATATATTAGTTGCAAGAATCTTCTGATGGGTATGGTTGGTGGCAAACACCAACCATGGGTAAGATATTGGGTATGGTTGGTGGCAAACACCAACCATGGGTAAGATATTAGATTTTTACGCCGTGGTTGGTGATTCCCACCAACTATTTAATTCCCACGGTTGAAACCGCGGGCTATAATTTGATACATTTTACGCGGTGGCTGGTGATTCGTGTCCCTCCCAAATATTCTTGCGGATTGGCGCATAACCGACCAACCGATAGTAGGCTTAAATGGAAGCCAAGTAAAGTTTTTCTACTTCACTCCAATTAATTACATTAAAGAAAGCTTGAATGTAATCAGGTCTTCTATTTTGGTAATTTAAGTAGTAAGCATGTTCCCAAACATCAAGCCCTAAAATTGGCGCACCGTGAATATCTGCCACATCCATCAGTGGGTTGTCTTGGTTTGGAGTAGAACCTACCGTTAGTTTGCCATTGCTCACATATAGCCATGCCCAACCAGAACCAAAACGAGTGGTTGCTGCTTTGCTAAATTCTTCTTTGAATTTTTCAAAACCACCAAGGTCTTTGTCTATCGCTTCAGCTATTTTCCCTGTAGGTGCACCACCGCCATTTGGTCCCATAATTGTCCAAAATAGGCTATGGTTTAAATGGCCTCCCCCGTTGTTTCTAACAGCTGGGCTGAATTTACTCATGTTTGACATAAGTTCTAATATGTTCATGTTTTCAGCTTCTGTTCCTGCAATCGCTGCATTCAGATTGTTTACATACGCTGCATGGTGTTTGCTGTGGTGGATTTCCATAGTACGAGCGTCAATATGTGGCTCTAACGCATCTAGCGCGTATGGAAGTAATGGAAGTTCAAATGCCATAATGTTGTATTTTTATAATTGGTTTATGTCGGTAAAATTACAATAAAACTTTTGTTTAGGACTTGTTTTCTTGGTTTTTTGGTTAAAACTAGAATTTAATGGATAAAGTTATTTTAGAGTTCATATCTGTGTTTTATATAGTTGTATATCAAACATATAATAAAGTTTTATAGTGCTTGCCAAACCGAGTATACCCGATTAATCCGAATATACACGGATAATTTACGGAAGTATACGGATAAAATACGGCTTAGTTTTTCGGGTCGATTCATCTTTGCAGCAGACAAACGAACCAAAGTGTTCTAGAAGTCACAACCCAATTAAATAACAAAATAAAAATTTAAACTATGAACAATTTAAGAAACAGCGTTCGCCTTATCGGCAGACTAGGCATGGACCCAGAAGTGAAAGAATTATCACAAGGAAAAAAATTAGCTAAATTCTCCCTAGCAACAACCGAAAGCTACAAAGACCAAGCAGGTGCGAGAGTATCAGAAACCCAGTGGCACAATATTGTGGTATGGGGAAATACTGCAGATTTTGTACAAAAGTATTTACGCAAAGGAATGGAGGTAGCCGTAGAAGGGAAACTAACCAACAGAAGTTACACAGACAAAGACGAGGTTAAAAAGTATGTTACCGAAATAGTGTTAAAAGACGTATTAATCATCCAAGATCCTAAACCTAGCCTAGCAGAATAATTAAAAATTTATTGACCCTTATTAAAAAATATCGTTTATGAACAATTTAAGAAACAGTGTACGCCTAATCGGTAGACTAGGCATGGAACCCGAAGTGAAAGAATTATCACAAGGTAAAAAAGTAGCTAAATTTTCTCTAGCCACTACCGATAGTTACAAAGACCAATTGGGCGCAAAAGTGCTAGATACCCAATGGCACAACATAGTAGTATGGGGCCCAAGTGCAGATTTTGTAAAAAAGTATTTACACAAAGGAGCCGAAGTAGCTATAGAAGGAAAGCTTACCAATAGGAATTATACAGACAAAGATGGAGTAAAAAAGTACATTACCGAGATAGTGATGAAAGATGTGCTTATTATTCAAGATCCAAAAAACCAAAACTAAGAGAATAAATTTTAAAACCATTAATTTAAGAATCGTATGATACACAACTTAAGAAACAATGTAAGATTGATAGGTAGATTAGGTGCAGACCCTACCATAAAAGAATTTGAAAGTGGTAAAAAAATGGCCAGGCTAGCTTTGGCTACTACAGAAAGCTACAGAGATAGAAAAGGAAACAACGTGAACGATGTGCAATGGCACAACTTAGTTCTATGGGGAAAACAAGCAGATCTAGCCCTAAAGATGCTTAAAAAAGGTTTTGAGGTGGCTGTAGAGGGCAAAATAAACCATAAGGTGTACAAGGATGCCAATGGCGAAAATAGATTTGCAACCGAAATTGTACTACACAATTGGTTGTTGGTATCAGGCCAAAATGCAGAGGCTATATAGACACCCAATTGCCTAACAATAAAAAAGGGGATATCTAAAAAGACATCCCCTTTACATTGTAATTCGTTCTTAATTTAGTTTTTAGCCAAGTATTCAGAAACCCCTTTGTGGTCTGCTTTCATAGCTTCTTTGCCTTTTTCCCAGTTTGCAGGACAAACTTCACCTTTGGTTTCTACATGGATTAAAGCATCTAATACACGCAATGCCTCATCTACGTTTCTTCCTAATGGGAAATTGTTTATTACTTGGTGTTGAACCATTCCTGCTTTGTCTATAAGGAATAAACCTCTGTAAGCAATCATAGGTCCGTTTGCAACCAAATGGCCTTGCTCGTTGTATTCGTATTCGCCAGCCAATACACCATAGTTTGTAGAGATTGTTTTAGAAGTATCTGCAACTACAGGGTAAGTTACGCCTTGTATTCCACCATTGTCTTTGGATTGTTGTAACCAGCTCCAGTGGCTTTCTTCTGTATCTGTGCTACATGCTACTATTTCACATCCTCTAGATTTAAACTCTTGAAGCTTGGCTTGAAATGCATGTAATTCTGTTGGACATACAAACGTAAAATCTTTTGGGTAAAAAAAGAAGATTACATAATTCTTGCCTTCAAACTGTTGTAGAGAAAAGTTTTCTACGATGTCTTCTCCGTTTACTACTGCTCCTGCTGAAAAATGAGGGGCTTTTTTTCCTACTAGTGTCATATTTATAGTTTTTTAATTAGATTTTCTGCTGCAAAAATACTTAATATAAGGTGTATTGGAAAACTAATTATGTAAATAAATCTATTGATGCTATCAATAAGTTCTGAATTCAGATTAATAATATATATAAACTAAAGTTGCCGATGATACAAAAAATAGATGCAGTGGTTCTGCAAGTTTTAACCGAAATTTGCATGTCGAAATTCAATTTACTAATGGATAAATTAATGCTTCCCGCTCCCACAAACCACAGTTTGTTTTTCTTTCCTTCCTTGACTCCCATTACAGAGAATCAAGAAAAATATATTCTAGAGGAATTAAGGAATTTTACTTCCAATTGGAAAAAACATGGACAAACAGTTCAAGCTTTTTATGGGATACTTCTCAATAGATTTGTTTGGGTTTCCGTAGACCAAAGTAGCGGATGCTCTATTGACAGCCTGTACAGGACTATTTCTGGCCTAGAGCAAGAATTAGAAATTTCCTTACAAAATCGAAGTTTGGTACACTTTCTTAAAAATGACTCTGTGTATTCCATAGAGTTTACTAAGTTAAAAGAAGCTTTTGCAAAGGGTGAGGTAGATTCTAGAACTACAACTTTTAATTTGCTAGTGAGCTCGGCACAAAATTTTGAAAAAGATTTTATGAAACCGATGGACGAAACTCCATTTTATAAATTGATAAACAATTAATTGGATTTTCCCATTTCGCTGAAATACATTTTAATGTTTTCGGTTAGTTCAGGAATATCATTTTCAGGAAAATAATTTGTGGGCAAATTTACCACCATTTTCGAGTCACGAATCCGAAGGTTTATTTCGTACAAATGAAAATTAACTTGGTCTACTGATTTCCAAGGAACAAAAACTCCTTTTTCAAAAATATTCAATCTATATCGTAAACCCTCATGATTAAGTTTTATGTAATAATTGCCACTAAGCTTAGATTTTAATACCCAAAACAAAGTGATAAGCACCACCCAAAGAGCTACAATAGCGATGAATCCCATGGAATACAATGCCATAAATCCTATAAAACCAGCCAAAATAAACAAGGTATAAAGCGGAGCTTCTGCTTTAAATCTCTGTGCAAAAAATATTTTCTCTTCCAACATTCAGTGCAAAGGTATTTCTAAAAAAAGGAAATACACAAAACTTATAGAGAAACATACAAACAAAAACGCCCAATACAATCCTATTTACTACTTTTGCCCCTATGCAATATCTATTAACGGAAAGAACAGACCAAATTTTAACTATTACGCTAAATAGGCCGGAAAAAAGAAATGCTTTGAATAGTGAATTAGTAAATGAACTAAAAAACACTTTGTTTCAAGCAGAAGAAGAGAGTGGTATAAAAGCGGTTGTTTTAAAAGGAGAAGGCGAAGCCTTTTGTGCAGGAGCAGATTTGGCATATTTGCAAGAACTACAGCACAACAGTTATGAAGAAAATTTGCAGGATTCCACTTCGCTTATGGAACTATTCAAACAGATTTTTGAATACCCTAAGCCAATTATAGCTTGTGTGCACGGAGCTGCCCTTGCAGGCGGATGTGGGATAGCAACTGTTTGCGATTTTGCTATTGCTGCAGAAGATGCTAATTTTGGCTACACCGAAGTACGGATAGGTTTTGTGCCTGCCATAGTGATGGTGTTTTTAACAAAAAAAATTGGCGAGGGAAAGGCCAGAGAGCTGCTTTTGAGCGGAGATATAATTAGTGCGAAACAAGCTTTAGAATATGGATTGATAAATAAAGTAGTAGAAAAGAATACAGAATACGAAACAAGCATGGCTTTGGCCTCAAGATTAGCCAAGCAAAACTCGGCACAATCTATGGCACTGATCAAAAAAATGCTATACGATATGCCCGCAACATACACCGAAGCGCTGGATTATGCCGCAAGTACTAATGCAAAAGCAAGGTCTAGTTCCGACTGCAAGAAAGGAATTTCTGCTTTTTTAAACAAAGAGAAAATAGTTTGGTAATGTTTGTAGATACCCACGCCCACACTTACGCAGAAGCCTTTGCAGAAGACCGTGACCAAAGTATAGAAAGGGCTTTGGAAAATGGGGTAAAGAAAATTCTTCTACCCAATATTGATTTGGAGAGTCTCCCGGGGTTGCTGCAATTGCAAGAAAAGTATCCGGATATTTGTTACCCTATGATTGGGCTTCACCCCTGCGATGTAAAACCCGATACTTATGAAACAGTTCTGAAAACCCTAAAACAGGAATTGGATTCTAAGCCAAGCAAATATATAGCCATAGGCGAAACAGGAATAGACCTGTATTGGGATAAAAGTACACAAGAAGCCCAGATAGAAGCATTAGAAATACAAGTGCAATGGTGTAAAGAAACCCTTAAACCGATAGTATTACACGCTAGGGAAAGCTTAGAGGTATTGATAGAGGTATTGAGTAGGCCTAAGAACAAAGGGATTAGAGGGGTTTTCCATTGTTTTACAGGCACTTTCGCACAAGCGCAACAAATTATTGCAATGGGTTTTGATATAGGAATAGGTGGCGTACTTACTTTTAAAAAATCGAGTTTAGTAGAAGTAATAGAAAAATTGCCATTAGATCATATCATATTAGAAACAGACTCTCCATATTTGGCACCAACCCCATACAGAGGCAAACGAAACGAAAGCGCATATATTCCAATAATAGCTCAAAAACTTGCTGAGATAAAAGGGATAAGTATAGAAGAGGTTGCAAAATGCACAACAGAGAATGCTGAGAGGATTTTTTTTAAAAGCTAGGAATAAAGTTTTAGATAAATGAAAAAAGTGTACATTTGCACTCCCTAAAAAGACCATGGAGAGATGCCGGAGCGGTCGAACGGGCACGCCTGGAAAGCGTGTGTACTTAACGGTACCCAGGGTTCGAATCCCTGTCTCTCCGCCAAAGCAATCCAAAAAGAGCCCCTGAAAGGGGCTTTTTTTATGTCCCAAGGCCAAGCCCGTGCTTGCACGTAGGCTTGGCCTTGGGACATAAAAAACCCAAACTTCCTGTTTGGGCTTTTTGGATTGCATTTGTACCGCTCCCCCACCAAGGGAACAGCGACCGAAGGGAGCTAATCCTTTCAAGCCCGTGCTCGCACGTAGGCTTGGCCTTGGGTCATAAAAAACCCAAACTTCCTGTTTGGGCTTTTTGGATTGCCTTTGAACCGCTCCCCCACCAAGGGAACAGCGACCGAAGGGAGCTAATCCTTTAAAGCCCGTGCTTGCACGAAGGCTTGGCCTTGGACATAAAAAACCCAAACCTCTGTTTGGGCTTTTTGGATTGCATTTGAACCGCTCCCCCACTAAGGGAACAGCGACCGAAGGGAGCTAATCCCATGAATTATTTTGAGGTTTAGTTTGTTTTATGCGGCCCATAACTTATTGATTGGCAGACTTTGGATTCCTTTTATTTTTTGCCTGTACTCGTCTCATAAACTCTTTTTACTTTTCTTCTCAATCCGATTGTTGACAACTGAGGCAGGGAGCGATCTCCCTGAAGTTTTTGTCGCCAAAAAATGCGCGTAGCCTCCTTTTTTAAAAGAAAAAGACATATATGGTATTGTATATTAATATTTTGCAAGTTGTAAACATTGTCTGTAAGGGGGGAAACGCTCATGAATTAAATCCCTTAATCATTAAAACTTGTAAACAGTGCAAGTTTTAATGATATAAGAATTATCTTTGCGTTATGAAAAACTACGAAAATCGAGAGGAATATATACGGAAACTGTTGGCATACAAAGACCATGACCTAATAAAAGTAGTGAGTGGCTTGAGAAGAAGTGGCAAAAGCACCTTGTTTGAATTATACCGCAAAACACTCATGGAAATGGGTGTAAAAGCGAAACAGATTGTATTTTTAAACTTTGAAGATTTTGAACTCCGCAAATTTCTGAATGATTTAGATGCTTTGTATGCTCATATCATCCGGACTTTAGATTTGTCAAAACCTTGCTATGTTTTTTTAGACGAGGTACAAAATGTTCGCGAGTTTGAGCGTTTAGTTGATGGGTTGTTTGTGAAACCCAATGTGGATGTCTATATCACCGGTTCAAATGCATTTTTATTGTCGGGTGAATTGGCAACACTCTTAAGTGGTCGTTATATAGAAATATCCATCCTGCCCTTTTCTTTCAATGAATACCTAAATGCGCGTAACATTGGCACAGCTAACAAATACCTAAATTACGAAGCCTTATTTTTTGAGTATATAAACGAAACATCACTACCCAAGGGGGTGGAATTGCGAGAAGGCGGATTTGATAAAATTTACGAATATTTAGATGCGATCTATACAACAATCGTAGAAAAAGACATCTCACAACGCCACCAAATAAATGACAAGCGAACATTTGGAAACATCGTAAGATTTGTAGCATCCCATATAGGAAGTTCTATTTCTCCAGGCAATATTGCCAAAACGCTACAACAAGATGGACAAAGTACACACAACACAACGGTTGAAAGGTATTTGGAATATTTGGTTGCTAGTTTTGTGTTTTATAAAGTAAACCGCTTTGATTTGAAAGGGCGTAAACAATTGGCTACGCAAGAAAAATACTATGTGGTAGATCCGGGTTTGCTCAATATATTGACAGGGAAAGAGCGCACTACCGACAGAGGGCACATACTAGAGAATGTGGTTTTCTTAGAACTTCTAAGAAGAGGGAATAAAATATGGACGGGCACTGCCAGAAACAACGAAGTGGATTTTGTATGCAAAACCCCAACAGGTGACATAGCCTATTACCAAGTGGCTTGGCAATTAGCAAATGAAAACACTGTGGAACGAGAATTTGGAGCTTTAGAAAAAATAAAAGACAACTACCCCAAAACATTGCTCACCACAGACTCTTTTCTTCTAAACAGAAGCGGTATAAAGCATTTAAATGTATTTAACTGGCTTCTTGAAAAGGCTTGATGTGTGTTTCCTGTGCTTGGTGCTCCAAAGTCCTGCCTATGCGTGGATTCCACCTCCAACCACACTCACTTCCACATCAATTTAATCCTTACATTGCGAACTCCTAGAAACAGGATTTAAAAAAGGTCTACGTACCCTCACTCCAGAATCTCTTTCCCAGGTCTATTTCGAAACCAGGTCTCAGGTTCTAGTTTAACGCTTTTAACAAACTCGACAACATCAAATGCTTTTAAATAATCATCTATGTTGTCAATTTTTCTTGATTTTAGTACTTTATTTATCATTTTCGTAGATATTCCAATAATACATGTGTAATAAATACAGTATGAGAATCTCTCATACTACCCCCTATTCTTCTTAAAATTCTCTGCTTGTTCAAAAATCTCAACATATACTTCGTTTCTTTCTACTGGAGGGTAGCCAAATTCATCAAGGATTAGGATGATTTCTACTTTAAGTGCTGATTTTATATCGTCTCGCTTATTCCAGTCAGGAAATTTGGCTTGACTATCCACAATTTCTTTTACCTTTTTCGACAATGCTATCAATCGGTCTTCGGGATAATTAAATTCATACTTAACACACAACTCTTTGAGAATATCGTAAAATGCCTTTTCTTCAAAACCGATACCAAGTTCTTCGCCTGCATTAAACTCATACTTTACTGCCATTATCATTTCGGTAAGTTGTTCCGCTATCTCTTCAAATACTTCTGCACTAAATACCATGTCGTTCTGATTCCTTGTATTATAAAACTCTACCAATCGGTGCATTTTTTGTGAAAAATCAACTCCTTTTACTTTATTTACTTTACGTAATTCTATAATTGCTTTTTCTAAAAGGCTTAACAATAGTTTAATTTTGGTATTGGGAAGTTTTAGCTTTTGTAATTTTTCAAGATACTCTTTATCAAACAAGTCTTGTTCCACATTTTCTTCTTCTCCTAGTTTATAAATTTCCTCTACTCCTTCGCTTTTTAGGGCATTTTTTATCATCTCCCTCACCTTAGCGTTCATTTGTGCGGTATCTGGTGCATCCCCTTTTGTAAGTTTGAATATAATGGAACGAATAGCTAAATAAAAGTGAGTATAATCTCTTTCTTTTTGTTTGAGTTTCTCACTTCCGGTACAAAGGTCATACGCTGCTTTTAGTCTTTGAACAAGGCCAATAAACCTAGTTTCTGTTTCTTTGCTTTTTTGCACAAATTCAACTGCCTTATTTAAGGTTAAAAGCTGTTCCATATTATTGCCTTTGAAATAACCGCTATCATCAAAAGTATGCATTAATTTAGCTAAGAGGTCTAAGTGATCGCGAACAATACTTATGGATTTGTCTATTTCTTCAAAAACATCTTTTTCTCCTTTTGTGTACTTTGCTAGAGCAAGGTTCATTTGTTTTTTTATACCTATATAGTCTACAACCAGTCCTTTTTCTTTGTTCTCAAATTTTCGATTTACTCTAGAAATAGTTTGAATTAAATTGTGTTGTTGAATAGGTTTGTCTATGTAAATACTATCAAGGAAAGGAACGTCAAAACCGGTAAGCCACATATCCACTACAATGGCAATTTTAAAGTTTGATTTTGGATTTTTAAACTGCCTATCTAGTTCTTTTTTATCTTCTTTAGAACCTATTAAATCATAAAGTTCTTTGGGGTCGTCTTGCCCCCTGGTCATAATCATTTTAATTTTTTCTATAGGCTTGAGTTCCTTTCTGTCTTTTTCTGTTAATTCAACATTTGAATCAGATTCTCTTATTTCATTCCATTCAGGACGTATTTCAACAATATTTTTATACAATTCATACGCAATTTCGCGGCTACTACATACAAACATGGCTTTACCTAAAACCGTAGAACCTTCTTTCAGCCTATTTTCATAATGGTTAATAAAATCCTCTGCTACAGCCTTTAACCTATCCGGGTCGCCAAGTATCGCATACATGTTTGCGGTTTCCTGTTTGCTTTTGTCTATTTGGTACTCGTTGCTGCCTTGTAATGCAACTTCTGCGTAGTATTTTTCAATTTTTTCTAGTTCACTATTTTGCAGAGCTACCTTAGCAGCTCTTCCTTCATACACAATTCTTACTGTTATTTCATCTCTTACCGATTCGGTCATGGTATAGGCATCTACAACTTTGCCAAACACATCTAGAGTAGCATCTATTGGCGTACCTGTAAATCCAACATAAGTGGCATTAGGCAGAGAATCGTGGAGATACTTGGCAAATCCAAATGATTTTTTAACTCCTGTTTTAGACAATCTTACTTTTTGGTCTAGATTAACTTGGCTTCTGTGAGCTTCGTCCGAAATACAAATTACATTGTTTCTGTCCGTAAGCAGTTCGGTATCCTCGGTAAATTTATGAATGGTAGTTAAAAAAACACCTCCGCTTTGTCTGCCTTGTAGTTTAAATCTTAAGTCGGCCCTACTTTCAACAGTTTCTACTATATTGTCTCCAATAAATGTTTTTGCATTAATAAATTGAGAGGATAACTGGTCATCTAGGTCTGTTCGGTCCGTTATTAATACGATTGTGGGACTTTCAAAGTATTCACTTTTCATTAACAACCTGGTCAAGTAAAGCATAGTATAACTCTTTCCACAACCCGTTGCTCCAAAATATGTACCTCCTTTGCCATCGCCATTTGGTTTTTGGGCTTTTTTGATATTATCATATAGCGCTCTAGCAGCGTAATACTGTGGATATCGACAAACTATTTTTTCTTCTTTTTTGCTGTTATCAGGAATATAGATGAAATTTCGAATAATGTCTCTTATGCGGTTTTGGTGCAACATACCCTGAACCAAAGTAAACATACTATCAACCTCATCTACATCTTTTGCCAACCCTGCTACTCTTCGCCAGGCATAGAAAAACTCATAAGGGGCAAAGAATGAACCTGCTTTATTGTTTATTCCATCGCTTATAACACAAAAGGCGTTGTATTTAAATAGTTCTGGGATATCTCTACGGTAACGAACTGTCAACTGTTTGTAAGCATCAAAAATGGTGGCTTCTTCGCGAATAGCTGACTTGAATTCAAATACCACCAATGGCAAACCATTGATATAAATAATGCCATCTGGGATGCGTTTTTCTGAACCTATAATTTCTAATTGGTTAACGAATCTATAAATATTATTGTTAATCTTGTTATACCCATCTTGTTCGTCTAAGGCTATAGTAATCAAATGTTCCCAAGGAGGTATCCGCTGACTTTCAAGACCATTATAGTCCAAAAGTTGTATATAGATATCCTTTTTACTTCTATCCTCTCTTTTAAGAATAAAACCATCAGACAACATTCTCAAAAAAGTTTTATTACTCTCGTACAAATCCGACGATGGTAGTGACTTTAGTTGGAGTAAAATGGATCGAATCTCAGTTTCTGTTATACCTTCCTTTTTATACTGTTTGGTTAAATATGCCTTTAGGTCATCCTCCAAAAGCACCTCATCTAAAGAACGTGAAAAAGATTCACCCAAAGAATGGGAGTAACCCTCCAGTTCTAACAATTCGATAAATGCCTTTTCTAATTTTTCTTCTGTGAATTTCATTGAGTATAAAATTTATCTTCTGCCCATTTTAGGGGATTATTTATGATATAATTGGTAATATTTTGATAGGATTGTTCATCACGTATGATATGTTCGAAATAATTGCGTTGCCACAATTTTTCATTAAAACCCAATAAACCCAATTGTTTGGTAACCGATGATTTGTACCCCCGGATAATGGCCCCAATGGTTTGTGATGGTCCTCGTAGGGGCGAAATGCTTTCGCCCCTATTATTACCCATTGAATTATTGGGCGGTTGGTGCGTATTA
>DIUJ01000045.1:0-87753 GCA_002422315.1 Bacteroidetes bacterium UBA6161 | reverse complement strand
AATTCGACCGATTCATTATTGGGCGAATGCAATTCGCCCCTACCCAACAATCGGATTATGCCGTGAATATGGTTGGGCATTACAACAAATTCACCCATTTCCACATTATTGCGTATTTCGGTTGTTTTTATCCATTCATTAAATGCGATTTGCCCATATTCGTTCAATATCATTTCCCCATCTACCACACTACCAAAACGGCAAATCCTATCCTGACAACATATCGTAATAAAATACAATCCAGCCTGTGCATAATCGTATCCTTTTAGGCGGATAGACCTACGGTGGTGGATATGGGGGTTATATTGGTTCATAGATTTTTAATAATTAATCCTCCACTGTCGCCAACCTCGAAAGCAACAACGCTTTCAATTCTGTTAGCTTTTGGTTTTCTAATGATTTTACCCAAACTATATTACTTATAGGAGATACTTTCTTTTCAAATTCTTCTAATAAAGTATTGGCAGATATAGCAATAGGGTAATCGCCTAATGTTACTCTGTCTATATTGGGGAATGTTGAGCCAGTAACATCTTTGAGTATTTCATTCAAATTGTATTTCACTAATTGGATTAAATAGTTTTGATATTTAGAACGAATTGCACAAACACCTCTTCCAATAGCATATCTGTCGTCTGCGACAACATTTTTACCAACGGTGCTACCTCTTACGCAAAATATCAAATCTCCTTTTTCACAATATTTTTTTGGTTCAGTTGTCCATTTTGTTTTTACTGTAAAATATTCTCCAAATTCAACCGGACCATTAATTAAAGCAACACCCACACCTACCTCATTATAACTTTCTCCTACGGGAGACTGCCCCATAATAATTGTTGCTATGTCTGACAATTTCCCAAATCTCCACCCCTCCGGTAAATTCTCCAAATCCACCCCCTCCACAAACCACCGCTTATAAATCGCCTGTGCGGTTTCTTCCAGTTTTTGGATGAGTTGTTGGTTTTGGGTTATGCGGTTTTGGATGGTGTTGTATTCCTTTACAATTTCTCGTTGTTTGTCAGGGTGAGGAATTGGTAATTGCATATCTTCAAATGCTTGCCATGCCAAACCTCCTCTCACATCAGCATCTGTATAAAACCAAGCATTGCGGTCAAACTCTGTGCGTTCAAACCACATCATCAAATATTCGGGAAGCAATTCATTTGGCTTTTTTATTTCAAAGACATCGTAAGCTGGTGAAACGATAAATGGTTCATCACTTTTTGAAACAGCAATAGGAATTCTATAATCTCGACCAACGTGCATTCTGTTACAAGCAAATTGATCTTTCTGAACGAGTTTATAATTTGACAAGTCCGTTCCCACAATATTTGCCACCGAAGACATAAAGTGTTTGTTAATATTGATTCCCAATAAACCTTTCGCTTTCATGTCTTTGTTTCGCACTTTAAGCGGCTGTATATAATTGCCCAGTCGTTTATAATTCTGTCTCATTTTCCAATTCGTTTTCAATTTCTTCTATACTTGGTAAACTACTTTTTAGATTTTCGGGCAAGGATTTTTTGATTTCATTTTCCCAATTAGAAATACCTATTGGATTGTTTACCCCAGCCAATGAATATTCGGCTACCACTTTGTCTTTTTCTTTTACCAGTAGCAAGCCAATGGTTTTATTATCGTCTTTGCCACAAAGAGCATCGTTTACCACATTCATATACATATTCAGTTGACTGATATGACCAGGTTCTAGCTTGCCTGTTTTTAATTCTATCACCACATAACATTTTAACTTGATGTGATAAAAAAGCAAATCGAGGTAAAAATCGCTATCTCCTAATTCTAAATGCACCTGCCTGCCTACAAAGGCAAAGCCTTGCCCTAATTCTAATAAAAACTTTTGAATATGGTCTACAAGTTTTTGTTCCAACTCTCTTTCTTTAATATGACTTGCGTTCCCCACAAAATTGAAAATATAAGGATCTTTAAACGATTGTTTTGCCAAGTCGGAATCTAAGGATGGCAGAGTTTCCAAAAAATTATTTACAGAATTCCCTTCTCTTAAATGCAATTTGCTTTCAATCTGAAACACCAACAAGTCTTTACCAAAGCCATTTTCAATGGTTTTTCGAGCATACCACAATCGCAAATCGGGGTCTTTTATTTTATCCAATAATGTTATATTGCTACGCCATGGAATTTGTGCAACGATGCGTTGCACTATTGCAAGGTCTGCCCAAGATTCTGCAAATTTTCGCATGTACTTTAAGTTCCTTGGCGAAAAACCTGTTTCTTCAGGAAATGCTTCTTTTAAGTCAGCCGACAAACGGTCTATTACTTTTGCCCCCCAACCCTCCAATTCTTGTTTGGTAAGTATTGAATTGCCAATATTCCAATACATCATTATCATTCTTTGATTGACATTCAGAATAGTAGCCAGCTTTTCTTTTTTAATAAATCCTTTGAGTTCCTCTACAAAAGAAATATAGCCATGAGGCATTTCTTTTACATTTTCTGCCAATGGAAACACCACTTTTTCTATATCATTCCCCAATTGCTTTCTTTTCATAAACCGCTTATTTTATACCCTAATGTTTCAAACACATTTAGCAATTCTTTCTTACTCAATTCTTCTGCTTTTAAAAGTTCTGCAAACTCACTTTTCAAGGATTGCATTTTCTCGTCAAAGTCAATATTCTCATCACGGTTTACAAACTCTATGTATTTGCTTGGCACGAGGGAAAAGTCTTTTTTGGCTATTTCATCAATGGAAGCGGAATAGCAGAACTCGGGTATTGGGGCGAATTGCAATTCGCCTATACTGTTAAGAGTCTGCCATTGGTGGTAAGTGTTTACCACTTTTTGAATATCTGCATCAGAAAACTGTGTAAATTTCTTTTCAAAAGGTTCGCCCATTTGGCGCAAGTCCATAAACAAGATTTCTGTTGAACGGTCTCGGTAGTTGCGTTGGGGCGAATAATCATACGACCTTACATAAGCCTTTTTGTTTTTGTTGATAATCCAAAGCGTAACGCTGATATCCGTGGTGTAAAACAAGTTTCTTGGCAATACCAATATGGCTTCCACCAAATTATTTTCAATCAACTTTCTTCGTATTTTGTATTCTTCGCCACCACCACTCAAAGCACCGTTAGCCAATATAAAACCTGCCACACCGTTATCACTTAATTTACTCACCATATTCAAAATCCAACCATAATTCGCATTGCTTTTGGGTGGCACATCATAGCCTCTCCAGCGTGGGTCGTCTGTGAGTTCATTTTCGGCTCGCCAATCCTTTTGGTTAAAAGGCGGGTTAGCCATTATAAAGTCGGCTTTTAGGTCTTTGTGTTGGTCGTCCAGAAAAGTGTCTGCCGCCTTTTCGCCTAAGTTTCCGCTAATACCCCGTATGGCAAGGTTCATCTTTGCCAGTTTGTAAGTGGTGTTGGTGTATTCCTGTCCGTAAATGGAAATTTCTTTTTTGTTGCCGTGGTGTGCTTCAATAAACTTGATACTCTGCACAAACATACCACCCGAACCACAAGCAGGGTCATAGATAATGCCCTTGTAGGGTTCAATCATTTCGGCAATCAGGTTTACAATGCTTTTTGGGGTGTAAAATTCTCCTTTGCCTTTTCCCTCTGCCAATGCAAATTTTGAAAGGAAGTATTCATACACTTTGCCCACCACATCTTGCTTGGGGTCTTTGGTGGTGTCAATGTCGTTGATGGTATCGAGTAAAGAAGCCAGTTTGGTAACATCCAAACCCAAACGAGAAAAGTAATTGTCGGGCAAAGCTCCTTTCAGCGCTTTATTGTTTTTCTCAATGGTGTGCAGGGCAGTGTCAATGAGCAGGGCAATGTCGTTTTGCTTGGCTCTTATAATCAAATAGCTCCAACGGCTTGTTTCTTCCAAAAAGAACACATTGTTCATATTATAGAACTCAGGCATTTCAATATACTTTTCTTTGCCTTCGGCAATGAGTTTGTCTCGGTGTTCTTCAAATTTATCGCTGGCAAACTTTAAGAAAATCAGTCCCAATACAACATGCTTGTATTCGGCTGGCTCAACGCTTCCTCTTAATTTATTGGCAGCTTCCCAAAGGGTAACTTCAATTGCTTTTTCTTTAACTTCTTTTTTCTGTTTCATTTTCTGTTTTCCTATTCAACTAGCTAAAATACCTTGACTTCTTTCGTTTTCTTTTAATAGTGAATAACTAAGGACTTGTTTTACACTTCGTTTTCAAAAATATATTTTATCTCACAACTTTACTTCATTCAAGCAAAAAAAAATCGGACAAATAGGGTCAATGTGGATAAAATCAATGCATAGCAAACAAAAAAACCCGACATAAGCCAGGGTTTTAAGTGCGAAGTGAAGACATAAAAAACCCAAACTTCTGTTTGGGCTTTTTGGATTGTATTTGATAAGTAACCAAAGGTAATCCATTGATTCTTTGGCAAGCTATTAACTTCGTTTAAAAAGCACAACTCAAACCGCAAATTTGCGGTGATTAAGTTATGTATTCCCCGCAAATTTGTTTCTAACTATATTCTAGCTGATTTCAAAATTATATAATCCAATCCCTATTCTTCTTCCTTAAAACCTATACTTTTTTTGAGGATATAAAGCGGACGATTTTTTGCTTCGCCATATATGCGGCCGATATAGCCTCCTATGATTCCTAAGACACTTAAAATCATGCCACCCATAAGCAGTACAGTTAGCATAAGTAATGTCCATCCTTCCACCCAATTGGTAGTAAATATTCGGTTGATAACAACAAATACTACCCCAATAGCAGCTACGGCACTTGCTACAAATCCCATAATGGTGGCTACACGAAGTGGTACTGTAGAGAAGGACATAATGGCATCGGTAGCCAATCGAATCATGCGTTTAAGCGGGTATTTTGTTTCTCCTGCAAACCTTGGGTCTCTGTCGTAAAGAATGTATGTTTGATTGAAACCTACCCAGGATACCATGCCCCTTACAAATCTGTAGAGTTCTCTCATTTTCAAGAATTCATCCAATGCTTTTCTGTCCATTAGTCTAAAGTCTCCGGTATCTAAAGGAATGTCTATATCCGACAATTTATTTATAATTCTATAAAACCATTTGGCGGTAAATAGTTTAAACCAAGATTCTCCGTCGCGGATATTTCTACGGCCATAAACTACATCGTAGCCATTTTCCCATGCCTCTATCATTTTAGGGATCAACTCTGGCGGGTCTTGCAAATCTGCATCGATTACCACTGCGGCATCTCCTTTACATTTGTCTAGTCCCGCGGTAATGGCAATTTGATGGCCAAAATTTCTGCTAAATGACAGGCCCTTAACCTTTGGGTATTTAGCGGCAGCAGCTTCTATAAGTTCAATAGTTTTGTCTTTGCTTCCATCATTTACAAAAATCAATTCATAATCGTAGGTCTGTAAATTGTTTAATACAGCTAAAAGTCTTTGAAGTGATGCCTCGAATACTTCCTCTTCGTTGAAACATGGAACAACTACCGAAATCAATTTCATGGTATATTTGGTTTTATAGTCGACAAAATTACTTTATTTAATTTAATATAAAACCCAATTTTAGGACTTGTTGGCCTTAACTCCTTACGAACAGTACACAGCGCCAAAAAGGGCGAAAAAATAAGACGTTTTTAGGGGTATAGAAGGCTTCTCTTCTACAACTATGGGTATAGCAATTTATAAATGGAGCAGAAAACCAATAAGGCTTTATGGGCCAAGAACAAAAAAACTTATAGGTTTAAAACGGATATCTCCAACAATTCCTCGTTCAAAATCGGCTGTTCGGCTTTATATCCCCTCGGTCTTTGGCTTCGGCCAGACAACGAGAGGGGGAAATTTTAAACATTTAAACGCCGTTGTTGGTGTTTGCCTGTCCCCAATTTATTGGCGGATCACCAAGCAACTGGCAATTGTAGTCTTGGGTTACATCATCCCGATTGGCCAATTGGAGATTGTAGATTGTAGATTGTAGATTGTAGATTGCAGATTTTAGATTGCAGATTTTTTGGGGTTATGGTTGGAGAGTATTAATGTTCGTATTCGCATACCCTCGGTCTTTGGCTTCGCTCAGACAACGGGAGGGGAAAATTTTAAACTTTCTTGAAATCTGGGTTAAATCTAAAATCCAAAATGGCATTAGTGGGTTTTTTAAATTCTAACTTCTGCAATCTAAAATCAGAAATAAATTTTAGGTTATAAACTGCTACTTTTTACATTCTTCGTTCCTCGTTCTACATTCTTCATTCCTTCATACTCCCAAGCTTTTCCTTCTAATAACTGGTAACTTCTATCTTCTTTCTTCCAACTTATTCACTGTATTTCCTATTGGCCTAATGGTTCTAATAAAATAGATGCCAGAGGCAAGGCTTTGGGTAGAAAGTTGTATGCGAGGTTGATAGGATTGTATATTTTCTTCTGTAGAATTTTCGGGGCGAGAATGCAAAACGCTTCACATATTTCGCACCTTTGGTGCTTGTAGATTAGTTGTTATTTATTTCATAGCCCTATCAGGCTATGCTAAGGATTGCGCACCTTTGGTGCTTAAAGGCACCTATCCGAGAAATATTTCAACAGTGGGTGATATTTGAGCAAGTCTTTACGCCGTGGCTAGTGTTTGCCTGTCCCCAATTTATTGGCGGATCACCAACCACTCCTTTAAAAACATAACAATCAATTTAATACAATCTTGCGTTACCTTTGGCGGAGTGTTGTGTGTCCCAAATTTGTGACGAAGCACCAAACAGCTAATCTGCCAAAACTTAATCCCACATTCAGCATTAAACGCCGTGGTTTGTGTTTGCCTGTCCCCAATTTATTAGCGGATCACCAAGCAACTGGCAATTGTAGTCTTGGGTTACATCATCCCGATTGGCCAATTTTATATTTTAGATTGTAGATTTTAGATTGTAGATTGTAGATTTTAGATTGCAGATTTTAGATTGCAGATTTTTCGGGGTTATGGTTGGAGAGTATTAATGTTCGTATTCGCATACCCTCGGTCTTCGGCTTCGCTCAGACAACGGGAGGGGGGAATTTTAAACTTTCTTAAAATCTGGGTTAAATCTAAAATCCGAAATGGCGTTAGTAGGTTTTTTAAATTCTAACTTCTGCAATCTAAAATCTGAAATAAATTTTAGGTTATATACTGCTACTTTTTACATTCATCGTTCCTCGTTCTACATTCTTCATTCCTTCAAACTCCCAAGCTTTTCCTTCTAATAACTGGTAACTTCTATTTTCTTTCTTCCAACTTATTCACTGTATTTCCTATTGGCCTAATGGTTCTAATAAAATAGATGCCAGAGGCAAGGCTTTGTGTAGAAAGTTGTATGCGAGGTTGATAGGATTGTATATTTTGTTCTGTAGAATTTTAGGGGCGAGAATGCAAAACGCTTCACATATTTCGCACCTTTGGTGCTTGTAGATTAGTTGTTATTTATTTCATAGCCCTATCAGGCTATGCTAAGGATTGCGCACCTTTGGTGCTAAAAGGCACCTATCCGAGAAATATTTCAACAGTGGGTGATATTTGAGCAAGTCTTTACGCCTTGTTGGTGTTTGCCTGTCCCCAATTTATTGGCGGATCACCAAGCACTCCTTTAAAAACATAACAATCAATTTAATACAATCTTGCGTTCCCTTTGGCGGAGTGTTGTGTGTCCCAAATTTGTGGCAAAGCACCAAACAGCTAATCTGCCAAAACTTAATCCCACATTCAGCATTAAACACCGTGGTTTGTGTTTGCCTGTCCCCAATTTATTAGCGGATCACCAACCACTCTTTTAAAAACATAACAATCAATTTAATACAATCTTGCGTTACCTTTGGCGGAGTGTTGTGTGTCCCAAATTTGTGACGAAGCACCAAACAGCTAATCTGCCAAAACTTAATCCCACATTCAGCATTAAACGCCGTGGTTGGTGTTTGCCTGTCCCCAATTTATTAGCGGATCACCAAGCACTCCTTTAAAAACATAACAATCAATTTAATACAATCTTGCGTTCCCTTTGGCGGAGTGTTGTGTGTCCCAAATTTGTGGCAAAGCACCAAACAGCTAATCTGCCAAAACTTAATCCCACATACAGCATTAGAGTTTTCTAATGCTGAATTGACGAAAAGATTGCTCAAAAAGCAATTTTTGGTCAGGATTAATCTCCTATGACTCTTATACAACTATCGGAGTAGTAAGATCTGAAATCCTGACGAAAATCAAAGATTTTGTTAGGATTGTCAACTCATGACGCTTCGGTCAGAGTGTGAAATCCTGACCGCAAGCATAAGGATCGTCATAACCCTTAGGGCAAAATACGTTAATACGTATTTGGGTTAATTTAGTTTTGATTAAAATCCCTGGTTTAAAACACATGGCTAATGTTTACGCAATATTATTTCGAAATTTGGGTTAATATTCTATAAATTTGAAAACTCATGAAAAAACATCTATTTTTCAATTTAATCTTCATGGTGTTTCCCATGCTGCTATCTGCACAGCCTAGGCCCTTGGCTCTTGGAGAGTGGAGGGTGCATTTGCCTTACCAAAACTGCAACAGTATAGTAGAAACTCCAGATAGAATATACTCTGCATCAGAATTTGGATTATTTTGTTTAGTTAAAGATGGAGCCTCTTTGGAGAGACTATCCAAAATTAATGGCTTTTCTCAAACAGAAGCAAATGCCTTAGAATATGATCCTGTAACTGAAAACCTTTGGATTTCGTACAAAAATTCTATGATAGACGTAGTGAATAAAGGAAAAATATACAACTTAGCTGATTTGTTTCGCAAGTCTATAATAGGAGACAAGAGTATTTTTCATATTTACTTAAAAGATAGAAAAGCTTATATTTCTACAGCACTGGGGATTATAGTTTATGACCAAGATAAAAAAGAAGTAATCGACAATTATTTTGAACTAGGGCAATCCGACACAAACAGTGTAATTCCTATTTATTCCACCGCGATAGTTGGAGATACCTTATTTGCAGCAGCAGGACATAAGATCATGTATGGACTGATAAAGCCTGGGATAAATTTAGCAGACTATACCAATTGGAAAGTACTTAGTAGTTCCTCTCGTTCCAAGTTTGTAGCAGAACACCAAGGAGTTTTGTATGCCGAAATGGATAGTGTGCCCAAATTTTGGAATGGAAATTCATGGCAAAGTTTATATACAGATTATTCCTCTAGGATAAATGCGTTTAAAAACTCAAATGGGTATTTGGTAATATCTGGGGAATCTATAACAAGCATCGTAAGACCAGATTTCACTATACATACGATGGTAAAAAATGGAAACAACATGGGCATAATTGACACAAGAGGTCAATTTTGGCATGTGAACTCTCTGTATGGATTGATAGAAATGCGAAAAGACAGTTCAGAGATTTTTTATGCACCAAATGGCCCCAATACTGTAACCTCTTATAAGATGATTAATTACGACAATGCTTTTTGGGTCTCCGCAGGAGGGTTTAACGGGGACTATGTGTATACCTACAACTATTCAGGAACTAATATTTTTGAAGAAAACCAATGGAAAAGCAATGCCTTTGCCAATACCCTTTGGCAGGGTTTTCATGATGTAACCTCTATGGCTGTTAGCCCTACAAGCAAACAACTTTTTATAGGTAGTCATGGCAAAGGAGTTATGCAGGTAGTAAACAGAACCCCAATAAATAGATTTAACCACCAAAACTCTACTTTAGATTATTTATTTACTGGCGATACCATTACTTTCTCTACGGGGCTGGCATTTGATGCTAAGGACTACTTGTGGGTGTCGAATTATGGAAGAGACAGCGCACTTCATGTTAGGTCTCCACAAGGCGAATGGAAGGCATTTAGGCTTCCGACAATTCACACCGGCGAAATTGTAATAGATAAAAACAATTTCAAATGGATGATAACCCCAAATGCCAACTTCTCCAATTCGGGACTTTGTGTGTACGATGACAGAAGTACCCCCATGAGTGAACAAGACGACAGAGCAAGGGTATTAACTACTCAAAATGCTGGTCTGCCAACCAATGCGGTAAGGAGTATATTGGCTAGCCAAAACGGAGAAATATGGGTTGGTACAGATGCTGGCCTAGTGGTTTTCAACAACCCTGGCAATGCTTTTGGAGATAGGTCTACAGAACCAATAGAAGCTAGAAGAATAATCATAGAACAAGAGGGATATGCGGGGTATCTTCTTGGAGAAGAAATTATTTATTGCTTGGCCGAAGATGGTGCCGGAAGAAAATGGGTAGGTACAAACAAAGGTGCATGGCTAATCTCTCGCTCTGGGCTCCAAATCATTAGAAACTTCAATGTAGACAATAGCCCATTACCTTCTAACAATGTGCTATCCATAGGCATAGACGAACAGAGTGGAGAGGTATTTTTCGGAACAGATAAAGGTTTGATTTCTTTTAGAGGAGACGCAACAGCTCCTAAGGAAAGCTTGCAGGAGTTAAAAATCTTCCCAAATCCTGTTAGAGAAGACTATTATGGCGAAATATCCATAGAAGGGCTAACCCTTGATGCTAGAGTAAAAATAACAGACATTACAGGTGCTATTGTATACGAAACCATATCCAATGGAGGACGCGCAGTATGGGATGGAAAAAAATTTAATGGACAAAGACCCGCTACGGGTGTATATTTGGTTTTTGCCATAAATAGCGATGGTACAGAGTCTACAATGGGCAAACTGCTAATTATTTCCAAATAAAGTAGGGCCTACTATCCATGCTTCAAAAAACCACAGGAATTGTAATTCGAAACATAAAATATTCCGAATCTTCTCTAATTTGCAAAGTATATACAAGAGAATTTGGTTTGTTATCTTTTTTTGTTCAGGGCATTGGCTCCAAAAAAGCAAAAATAAAACCCGCCCATTTAATTCCTTTAAATATTATTGAAATTGATTTTTACAACCAAGAAAATAAAAATTTAAAAAAGATAAAAGAGATTTCTTGTTTGCCTATTCACCATATATACAACGAAAATTCAAAAAGAGCATTTGCTATGTTTATGTTAGAAATACTAAACAAGGCATTGGTTCAAGAAGAACAAGAGAATACCGAACTTTTTGATTTGTGCTACCAAACTATTTTTGATTTAGAAAACAAAACCTTTGAAAAAGATACATTTTTACCGCATTTTTTCTTGTTTAATTTGCTAGAAACTATGGGACATGGGGTGCCTTTGCCCACAGAAACCTCCGATGTGTTTTTTAATTTGAGCGAAGGGATTTGGATAAGTGAGTTTGACACACTTTCTATTACCCTAAATGAAGAACAGTCAGAAATACTTCGCCTCTTTGTGCTAAGCGGTGAAATTCAGGCAGTGCATAGAAACCTTTTATTTAAAGTTCTTGTGGAGTTTTTCAAGCTACAATGTCTTGATGGGAAATCCCTTAGCTCCCTAGAAGTATTGAGTATGGTATGAAAAACTACTATACCCAATTGTTGATATATTTGAAGGGAATCCGCCAATAAATTGGGAACAGGTCCGCCAATTTCTAGAAATAGGCCTTTTTGATTTTTTACTTTTTAAAGCCGTTGTTGGTGTTTGCCTGTCCCCAATTTATTGGCGGATCACCAACCAACTGGCAATTGTAGTCTTGGGTTACATCATTCCGATTGGCCAATTGGAGATTGGAAATTGCAGATTTTAGATTTTAGATTGCAGATTGCAGATTTTTCGGGGTCATGGTTGGAGACTATAAATGTTCGTATTCGCATACCCTCGATCTTCGGCTTCGCTCAGATACCGAGGGGTGGAAGATTAAACGCCTTTGTTGGTGTTTGCCTGTCCCCAATTTATTGGCGGATCACCAACCAACCGATAAACTACTTTTTATAGGAATCCATCATTCCCTTACCCTCTAAAATTAGAGGAATATATTTTTCAATTCTAGCAATGATTGTTTTAGATTGTTTTGGCTGAGTAAAAAAGATAAGATATCCTTTTTTTCTGCCAGGAGTTAGGGCTTCAAAAGCTTTTTCTAGCTCTGTAGATTCCATAAATTTATGCAACAATTCTTGGGGGTAATCTGATTTTGTGATTGTTTTTGTTTCTACTTTAGTTCCTGCTTTTTCTATCTCTACTGCTTCTTGAATATATTCCAAAAGAGCATTCTCATATTCAAAAATTTTATCTAGGTTAGTAAATTTAACTACCCTTCCTGTTTGAGAATTTTCACCTGGCTTAGCTAAAATTCCAAAAGGGTCTTTTAACAACACCCCTTTCAAGAAACTTAGTACTATAGACTCCTTAAAAGCCCCAATTAAAATAACATTTTTCCCTTGAAAAGTATAACAAGGGACTCCCCATTTGAGTTCCTCATGCAAACCACTTTTCAAAGCTATTTTTCTTAAAAGTATTAACTCTTGGGTCCAAGAATGCACTTTACACTGCGGGGTATCGCCATAGGCACAGCGCATACAACCGGATTTAAAAAACACATCTACTTCTGGATTAGCAAGTGAACTCATTAAATTATAATATTTGCACAAAACTAAAAAAAATCTACTAGGTAGCTTCATTTTCAAATCGAATTCAAAAGAATCAATCCGTGAAATAGTAATATAATCAAAACTAATTAAGCGGCTCAAACTCGGTGATCAATGGAAAATCCCACTCATTTGAGAGGATTATTTATAGTAAAAGCAAAGGACAACAAAGGCAGAGTGCATACATTGAAAGTGAATATAGTGGAATAAAAACCACAGATTTCCTTACACCTATAAGGTTTTAAAATGCGTATTTTAAAGAAAATAACAACTTAACTTTAATTAAGTACTATTTCCAAATTAGTATTAAAACATTCAAACAAAAGGTATTAATTTAAAAACAATAGAATATTTATAGCCTATCATTTTTTAAAAAAGATTGCCAATATTGAAATCATTTCCTGTAAAGGTTGCATTAAGTATTGCAAATCGGCTCTACTCCACCGTAACACTTTTTGCCAAATTCCTCGGCTGATCTACGTTACAGCCGCGTAAAATGGCTATGTGGTATGAAAGCAGCTGAAGTGGGATAGTGGTAAGAATAGGAGAAAAAATCTCTTCTGTTTCGGGAACCTCAATTACATAGTCCGACATTTCTCTTACAACCGTATCGCCTTTGGTTACTATCGAAATAATTACACCTTTACGCGCTTTTACTTCTTGAATATTGCTCACTACCTTTTCGTAGTTTCCTTTTCTTATGGCAATAAAAACCACTGGCATGTGTTCATCTATCAAGGCTATAGGTCCGTGTTTCATTTCCGCTGCGGGGTAACCCTCTGCATGTATGTAAGAAATCTCTTTTAGTTTCAAAGCACCCTCTAAGGCAACTGGAAAATTAACTCCTCTTCCTAAGTACAAGAAATTGCGAGAATCTTTAAACTTTTGTGCAATTTCAATGATTTGATCATTGAGTTTAAGTGCTTCTTCTACTTTAGCGGGGATTTGTTCTAATTCTGCTAAGTAAAATTTCAGTTGTGATTTAGAAATCTTGCCGCGAATATTTGCCAAGGCAAGAGCCATAAGCGAAAGCACTGTAACTTGTGCAGTAAAAGCTTTGGTAGAAGCCACCCCGATTTCTGGGCCTGCATGGGTATAAGCCCCTGCATCGCTGAGTCTAGGAATGGAAGAACCCACCACATTGCATACACCAAAAACAGTAGCTTTGTGTTCTTTTGCCAATTCCATAGCGGCTAAAGTATCCGCAGTTTCTCCAGACTGAGAGATAGCGATATACAAATCCGTATCGTTTATTACAGGATTTCTATAGCGAAATTCGCTAGCATATTCCACTTCTACTGGAATACGTGCTAATTCTTCAAATAAATATTCTGCTACAAGAGCTGCATGCCAACTTGTACCACAACCCAACAGTACCAATCTGTCTATATTTTTTAGTTTCTGTTCATACTCTGTCAAACTTTGCATGCGAATTTCGCCTGTTGTAGAATTAATTCTACCTCTAAAACTATCTAAGATTGACTTGGGTTGTTCGAAAATCTCTTTAAGCATAAAATGCTCATAACNNGCGTGCCATGAAGTTCCACAAGCAACGATAATAATTCGCTCAGCATTTATTATTTTTTGTTCGTAATCTCTAATTCCTCCTAACGATACAATTCCTTTGTCTAAGACAATCCTTCCTCGCATACTGTTTCGAATGGAAACTGGTTGTTCGTAAATTTCTTTTAACATAAAATGCTCATAACCACCTTTTTCAATTGCATCTAGATTTATTTCTAGTTCTTGCATAAAAGGAGATTTTACCACATTTTCAATGGTTTTTATTTGTATTTCACCTTCTTTAATAAAAACGATTTCACCATCGTTTATATAGGTTACCTTTCTAGTATACTCTACTATAGGGGTAGCATCCGAAGCTAGAAAAAATTCGCCTGGCTCGCCATAACCAACTACCAATGGGCTGCCTTTGCGGGCTGCAATAAGCTTGGTAGGTTCGTCTTTAGACAAAATTACTATAGCATAGGCACCTACAACTTCGTTTAGGGCTAGTCTTACAGCTTCATCTAAAGTAGTATTTTCTTTATCTTTAATCTCTTCTATGAGGTGAATCAACACCTCTGTATCTGTATCGCTTTTAAAAATATGCCCTTGACGAATAAGTGCTTCCTTTAAGGAGCCATAGTTTTCAATAATTCCATTGTGAATCACTGCTAGTTTTCCGCTTTGGCTTAAGTGAGGATGCGCATTTCTATCGTTTGGCTCGCCATGTGTAGCCCACCTTGTATGGCCCATTCCTATGTGTGCTTCGGTTGCGGGAGGTATTATCTCTTCCAAATCTGCCACTTTCCCTTTGGTTTTAAAAACCTGCAAGGTGCTATTTGTTAGCGCGATACCTGCGCTATCATAGCCTCTATATTCCAGCCTTTTAAGGCCTTTTAATAGAATTGGCAGTGCTTGCCTATGTCCTACGTAACCTACTATTCCACACATATTGTTTTAATTATTATAAACCGAAAGCTTTTTTGAACTCTTCTACTTTATTCAACTCTTCCCAAGGGAAAAGTTTTACCTTAATTTTCTTTTCTACACTTTTACCGTTTTCAAAAGAATAAAAAGTCTTTTCTACTTCTTGAGGTTCGCGGCCCATGTGCCCATAAGCTGCTGTTTCAGAGTATATTGGTGTTCTTAGATTGAATGCTTTTTCTATGCTATAAGGTCTTAAGTCAACCAAGTCTTGAATCATTTTGGCTATTTCCGCATCACTTTTTCCAACTTTAGAGGTTCCATAAGTATTTACATACAAACCTACAGGCTCTGCTACACCTATTGCATAACCAATTTGCACCAATACTTCGTCTGCAATGCCTGCTGCAACCATATTTTTAGCTATATGGCGGGTAGCATAAGCGGCAGAACGGTCTACTTTTGATGGGTCTTTTCCTGAAAATGCACCACCACCGTGTGCACCTTTTCCGCCATAAGTATCTACAATGATTTTTCTACCTGTTAGGCCAGTATCTCCATGAGGACCACCAATTACAAATTTGCCTGTTGGGTTTACATAAAATTTGTTTGGCTCTACGCTCAAAAGAGCTTTGTAATGGGGGTGGTTTGCTATTACTCTTGGTATTAAGATTGTTTTAACCTCGTGCTTGATGATGTCCAACATTTCTTTTTCAGCAGCAATTACATCTGCATCTGCATTAGATTTTGGTTTTACAAACTCTGAATGTTGTGTAGAAATCACGATGGTATCTATTCTTACTGGTTCGTTGTTGTCGTTGTATTCTATGGTAACCTGAGATTTTGAATCTGGGGCTAAATAGGTCATTTCTTTGCCTTCTTTGCGAATCGCTGCTAATTCTCTTAGCAAAATATGCGACAGGTCTAAAGCAAGAGGCATATAGTTGGCTGTTTCTTTGCTTGCATAACCAAACATAATTCCTTGGTCGCCAGCACCTTGCTCTTCTCTTTTGGTTTTATCCACCCCTCTGTTTATATCTGGAGATTGTTCGTGTATAGCAGACAAAACACCGCAAGTATTGCCCTCGAACATATACTCAGACTTGTTGTATCCGATTTTGTTAATTACCTCACGTGCAATCTTTTGAACATCTAAATAAGCATTGGATTTAACTTCACCTGCAAGTATAACCTGACCTGTGGTAACCAAGGTTTCACATGCAACTTTGGATTCTGGGTCCCAAGCTAAAAAGTTATCAATCAGTGCATCAGAAATTTGATCTGCAATTTTATCGGGATGTCCTTCGGATACCGATTCAGAAGTAAATAAATATGGCATTGTAATGTATGTTTTTTTATAAAGTTGGGCAAAGGTAGTGTATTTTAAAATGATATAAAAAAACTAGAAAATATTTTTTTATCAGGATGCCCTATCCTATTTTTCATGCCTATTCCCTACTTTTTTGTGTTTAAAATACAAAGTATGTAATAAGTATAAAAAGAGCACACCCAACCCAATGATAAATAGAGTTGAAGCACTGTATTTAGTGAGTATATAAATATGATGCATTTGTGTTTCACTAAAGAACAATTCCCCTATCATCCAAGAAGAATTGGCAATAATCCAACAAACTATTGCTAAATTGAAAAAATAGGAGGTAGAATATTTTGCACTTTTTAGAAAAATAAACAGAGCCATCCCAATTGTTGGAAAAACCATAAACAATCCCAAGTACTTCCACTCAAGAACCCAACAAAGGTCTTTTATTAACCAAAGTACTACATGTATGTTGTCTAAGCGATTTTCTTTATGCTCCATTTGCGACTGCAAATAACGGAGAAATTATAACTAGAGAAAATACTTTTTATTCTACAAATTAGGCAAGATTAGCCCCAAGTAACCAACTAATTAAAGAAGGGCTTAAAAGGACTAATTCAGTTTAAACATTATTGGCAGAGTATATTTTATTTTAACCAATTTGCCACCCTGAGAACCGGGTTTCCAATTAGGCATCATTTTTACTACCCTTATGGCCTCTTCTTCTAATCCGTGACCTAATTTCCTTGAAGCCGGGAGTACTGATTTAACATCGCTTAATGTTCCATCTTCATTTACAACAAAAGAAATAATCACCCTGCCCTCTATTCCATTTTCTTTGGCACTAGGAGTATATTTTATATTTTGAGCTATAAACTTGTACAAACTATCTATCCCTCCTGGAAATTCGGGTTGATCTTCAACTGATTCAAAAATCCTTTCCTCTTGCTTGCTTGTATCAGAACTTTGAACAGGCGCAGAAGGAGTTTTCACCTCTTGACTGAATGCAGAAGTATAGGAAACAAGGCCTACAAGCAAACAAATTGTTGTTAAAATTTTAGATTTCATAGTTTCAAAAGTATTGGTTTTATTTTTAAAAAAACCTTACTTAGCAACCTATTTTACCAACGGCAATTTTTTTTTAAAAAGAAAACTTATATTAGGTTTACCTTTCATTCTCTAATTGTTTTAAATCAGTTTAAACAAGACAATTCCAGAATTTAAAAAAATCAACAACTCTTTATGGGCCAATCAATCGCATGGTTTTGCCTTTTCTAACATTTCTTTTGTAAAACGGTAGGTATATTCAAAATTTTGTTTTGTGATGGTTTTGATTTCGAAGTTATTTGTATTACGAATATTAAATTCACTAAATGCCTGTGTATCACAAAGCCCATTTCCATACTTAACAACGGAAGGTACAAACACAGAATGTATTTTCAAAGGGTCTGAATCTTTTGGTCCTTCGGCATTACTTCTGAAAATAATCGTATCATTTGGATATATTATTTCATTTAATGCAGAAGGTAAAAATGTCAACACCGAATCTGTTTCATTTATAAAAAACCAAGTAGTACTTACGGAGTAATCTTTTCTACCGCAACTTAAAATTTGTAGTAGAAGCAAGATTAGGAATAAAGGAAAGGAAAGTTTTTTCATAGTTAATAAGTTAATTTTAAATTAGTTTCATAAATTAAAAAGGGCATCAACATGATGAATAGTTGGATTTGAATGGTCGTTTTTTTATTTTATTTCTCCATTGAATCCAAGTTTTCTGACCAATGAGTGAGTTTTCTATTTGCCTTAATGTTTTAATTGTAATTTAAACAACAAGATAATTCGAGAATTTAAAGAGATTATCAACTCTTTAGAGGCCAATTAATCGCATGGTTTTGCCTTTTCTAACATTTCTTTTGTAAAACGGTAGGTATATTCAAAATTTTGCTTTGTTATAGTTTTAATTTCGTAATTATTGATATTGTTAATATTAAAATCACTTGTAGCTTGTGTATCACAAAAACCATTTCCGTAAAAAACAATTTCAGCAGGTAGCTCAACTATTGCAATCATTCTTACAGGATCAGGTTCTTTAGGGCCCTCACTGTCATTAAAAAAGAATAGAGTGTCTTTCGGATTTATAGATGGTCCCTCATTCGGCAATTTTGAAAAAGTAATAACAGAATCAGTTTCATTAACATAGAACCAAGATGTAACTACAGAATAATCTTTTCTACCGCAACTTAAAATTTGTAGTAGAAGCAAGATTAGGAATAAAGAAAAGGAAAGTTTTTTCATAGTTAATAAGTTAATTTTAAATTAGTTCCATAAATTAAAAAGGGCATCAACATGATGAATAGTTGGATTTGAATGGTCGTTTTTTATTTTATTTCTCCATTGAATCCAAGTTTTCTGACCAATGAGTGAGTTTTCTATTTGCCTTAATGTATAATTCTCAACAGAATCTCCTTCGGTAATTAATAACCTTAATGAGCCCCCTAGAAACAGACCCTTTTCTTCCATATAAAATTCGACTTTGTTTAAATCAAAAGCACTCCCAATCCTTGCATTTATATCTTGATGTTTTATACCAATAATTCTGAAAAGACAGTCTGAATTATAAATACATTTGAGTTCCCAAATTTGAGAGGCGGATACTCTTTTTTTACAAGACCCTACAAAAAATAGTGTACTGAGTAAAAAAGATAAAATCACTAAGCCTTTTCTTGTAGATATACGTTTAAGCAAGAATTTGTGTGTGTGTGTGTGTGTGCATAGACACCACTTACACTGTTTAATATTTTATTCACCATAAGAGTACTAATTGTAGAACAAAAATAGTATAAATTTCTTTTAAAAATCCGAACCCTCTATTTATTTTACCAACGGCAATACTTTTTTATTATCTTTGCTTTTATGTTAAGGCAATTAATGGTTTTGATTTTGGTTTTTGCGCATGTACTCAGTGTACCTGGCATCACCATCAAGGCGCATTATTGCAACGGCAAACTCACTTCTGTCGGTTTTTTTGATAGCCAAGACCCTTGCCATGACTCTGAAGAAGAAATGGATTGTTGTAAGGTGAAAAAACCACTTAAAAAATCTTCTAATCCCTTATCCTGCTGTGTAGTTTCAGAAAAAAACAACGAATCTTGCAGCATTTTTAGCGAAAAAGATTGCTGTAGCACAGAAGTTATTCAGCAAGAAGGCAACCACGAAGCTGCAACTGTTCCTTTTCAAAATGATTTTCAAAACCTTGAATTATCTTATTTAGTTTCTAATTTAAATTCTATAAAACTAGTCTCCGAACAGCCTAGTCATGGTTTTCCTAAAAACAAGAAGCCTCCTTTGGCTTTGTATCATACCTCAAAAAATGTTTGTTCTAAATTAAGTATCTGGCTGATTTGAGAATAGCGGTGTATACCCATACACCTTCTCGTTATTTTCAAAATCAAACAATCCATTTATCTTAATAAACAAACAAAAATGAAAAATAAATTATTTCAAATATTTGCGCTTAGCATGGCTTTTATGCTTGCTAGCAGCTTGGTGTCTTTTAAAAACAAAACACCGAAAACAATAAAAACCGAATTCACTGTATACGGATGCTGCGGCGACTGTAAAGAAAGAATAGAAAATGCTTTGGATACAAAAGGCGTACAATTCGCAACTTGGGATAAAGAAACCCAAATACTAAGTATTGTATACAAAACAAAACTACTTTCAGAAGAAAAAATCCACCAAATTATTGCATCCGTAGGCCACGATACCGACAAAGTAAAAGCAGAAGATAGTGTATACAATGCTTTGCCAGGGTGCTGCCAATATAGAGGAGGTAAAAAATGCGCTCATTAAAAAAGCATCTTACAGTCCTTAGCCTTATTTTCTTTATTGCAAATATTGCACAAGCACAAACGATTCAAGGCGTGGTACTTTCAAAAAACAAGCCTGTGGAAGGGGTTCTTGTATATTGGAAAAACTACAATTCCTTGTTTACTAAATCCGACTCTGTTGGGCAGTTTACACTCCTAAAACCAGATTCTGCTTTTGCAGATACTTTAATGGCAACCATGCTAGGGTTTGAACCAAAAGTGGCAATTGTAAAGCCAAATCAAAGCAAGGTAGTAATGGATATGGAAAGCAATACCATGCTGCAAGATGCTCAAGTAGGCACGGTGGGTAATCCAAAAAGGATAGATGCAAGAAACCCAAGGCAAATAACAAGATTCTCGGAAAGAGAATTTACCAAAGCAGCCTGCTGCAACCTTTCCGAAAGCTTCGAAAACATATCGGCGGTAGATGTAACCACAAGCGATGCAGTAACAGGCATAAGGCAAATCCAGATGATGGGATTTTCCGGGACCTATATCCAAACCCAAATAGACAATATGCCCTTTACAACAGGAATGATATCGGCTTCTGGACTTACTTACATCCCCGGAATTTTTGTAAAAGAAATGCAGCTTTCTAAAGGAGTAGGCTCTGTAACAAATGGCTATGAAGGCATGACAGGCTCTTTGAATATAGAACTAAGAAAACCATTGCACAAGGAAAGACTTATTGTAAATGGGTATTTCAACCCCATGAACGGAAGGCCTGAATTTAACCTAATACATACCGCACAGGTTTCAGAAAAATGGGCTACGACAACTAGTTTGCATGGTTCTGGGGTTTATGCCAAGCAGGATGTAAACAAAGATGGGATTCAAGACTTTGGCAACCAACAAAATATTCACCTATCTAACCGATGGATGTTTATACACAAAAAAATAGAAGGAAACTTTGGTTTTAGGTACCTAAACTACAACCAAAGCATGCAATCTATGCCTGAAAGCACTTTCCCAAAATGGGCTAGTGAACACAAAGACAATAGAAAAGAAATTTTTGGCATGCTCGGAAAAGTATTCAAAGCCGAACCATTAAAAAGTATTGGTTTTAGATTCAATGCTTATAACCACTCTTTGCAAAATACTTTTGGTTCTAGAGTGTATCATGGAGATGAAAATGCCATAAGGGCAAATTTAGTTTACCAAAGCATCGTAAAGTCTAGTTTTCATGTAATCCAAGCAGGGCTTAGTTTTTACGGAAACCAAACCAAAGACCACTTTACAGATGCTTATGAAAACCTTCATTTAAACCGAAAAGAAATAGTGCCTGGTGCCTTTATTGAATGGACTGAAAGTTCTATAAAAAAACTAGTTTTAGTAGGTGGAATAAGGTTAGACCATCATTCTCATTTTGGACTAATTTTCACGCCAAGACTTCATGGAAAACTGGAACTAAACAAAACCACGGACCTGAGATTTGGGGGAGGAAGAGGCCAAAGAACAGCTAGTCCATTCGCAGATCACCAAGGGTTATTTAGCTCCAATAGAAGAATTAGGCTCCCTAATCTTATTCAAAATGGTTTTTATGGGTTACAGCAAGAAGTGTCTTGGAACACAGGACTTAGTGTAAGTAAAAAAATGAAAATGTTTTATAGACCCGCTACATTAAGCGCCGACTACTACTACACTTGGTTCGACAACCAATTGGTAGCAGATAGAGACAGTAAATCAGAGGAACTTTCATTTTATAATCTGAAAGACTTTGGTTTAAAATCCTTTTCTCACTCTGCAAGTGTAGAATTGGATTTTTCGCCTATGCGTAGAACCGATATTCGTGTTGCCTACCGCTACATAGATTCTAGGAGTGGATTTGCGGATGGCATAAACCGTTTCAACCCTATGATTTCTCCACACAGAGCGTTTTTTAATGCAGAATATGAAACAAAAAATGGCTGGTCTTTTGACTTTACAGTAAACTGGCAAAGCCCCAAAAGACTGCCACAAGGGGCAAACCTACCCGAGAGCATGAAAGACCTAGCCCGCTATAGCCCCTCCTATACTGCTGTAATGGCGCAGGTGATGAAAAAAATTAAAAAGAAATGGGAAATATATGCCGGTGGAGAAAACCTACTAAACATTCGTCAAAACGACTTAATCCGTATGGCAACAGACCCACAAAGCCCCTATTTTGATCCTACTATGGTGTGGGGTCCTTCCTTAGGCGCAATGTTTTATACAGGATTTAGGTATTATATTAGGTAAAACCCCTTTTAACATAAAGAACTACACAGAAAACCGCTTCAAAAGAGCGGTTTTTTGCTTTAAAGCCTCCCTTATCCATAGTCTCCGCTACATTATGGATTACTTAATAAAAAGCATAACAACAAAAATCTTGTTAATGAAAAGTTGAAAGAATAGAAAAAATTATATTTGTATTGGAAGAAAGAAAAATAAATTTGTAAGAGGTAATCAGAAATGGTGAGGAAACACTTCTCGCTATAGCCTTCAATACTATTTGTAAAAAACATATAAAAATGAAAGACAGAAAAAGGAATAGAATGCAAAATTTTGATTATTCAAAAGATGCTATATATTTTATCACTGCTTGCTGTAAAAATAGAATACATCATTTTGGAAACATTATAGATGGGGAAATGAATTTAAACGAATATGGGGAAATTGCAAAAAATCAAATGGAATGGCTAGCGGAACAATATCCTTACATCAAATTGCACAATTATGCAATTATGCCAAATCACATCCATATCCTGATAGAAATAAATCGCGACCTCGTACGGGCAGGTCGCGACCTGCCCCAACCACGCGACCTGCCCCTCGCGCGCGACCTGCCCCAACCCATAAAAATAAAATCCATTTCATCCATCATGGGTGCATACAAAACCACTACATCCAAACAAATTCATTTATTGGGAAATCAGGAATTTGCTTGGCAGCGATCCTTTCACGACCATATTGTAAGAAACGAAAAAAGATACTACAATATATTTAACTATATCACCGACAATCCTAAACGCTGGAAAGGCGATACTTTTAACACGCAAACTAATCCTAATTTTGAGGCGGATGAATAATCAAACATACGGGCAGGCGCGGTACGGGCAGGTCGCGACCTGCCCCAACCATGCACGCGACCTGCCCCAACAGCGCGCACCACCTGCCCCAACCACGCGACCTTTCTGAAAAAAATAATTTATCTGATAATGGCGATCCCGTACGGGCAGGTCGCGACCTGCCCCAACCACGCGACCTGCCCCAACCGCCACCTGCCCCAAAAATAAATACGCTATATTTGCACCCAAATGAAGGTTTTACTACTTAGCGACGGAATATTTCCTTACAGCCTGGGAGGCATGCAAAAACACTCCTACTATTTGGCCAAATACCTCGCACAAAACCAAGTAGATATTTACCTTGCACACTGTGTGTATGGAGATCAAATATTGCCTTCAAACCTTGAAGTAGCTAACATTTTTGGTATTCCAGAAGAAAATGTATTCGGATTAAATTTCCCTTCAGGAATCAGTTTCCCTGCACATTATATATTCAAATCATACCAATACAGTAAATTACTTTGGAGATTTTACCAGAATAGATTGTCTGAATTTGACCTTATTTATGCTCAAGGTTTTACAGGACTTTATTTTACTGAAAACAAAGAAAAAATCCCTGTAATAGTAAACATGCACGGAGTGGAAATGTTCCAAAAAGGTTTTACTGTAAAGGAGAAAATTGAAAAAAAATTGCTGCAAATTCCTGCAAAAAGTGTAGTAAAAAAAGCAGACAAAGTACAATCCTTAGGTGGTAAACTAAACCAACTACTTGCGCAAATTTCCGACTCTAAAAAGGTTTGGCAATGTGGTATTGGTATAGACGAAAATTGGATTCAGGCTAATTCTCCTAAACAGGCCAATTCGGTGTATCGATTTGTATTTGTAGGCAGAAATGAATTCAGAAAAGGCTTGCATATACTTTACCCCGTTTTACAGGAATTAGAGAAAAGATATTCCTTTAAAGTTGATTTTATTGGGCCAATCGAAAAAGAACAACAAATAGCAAACAGCAACTACATATACCACGGCCGTATAACAGAAGAAACCAAAATACAAACAATTATAGACCAATGCGACTGCCTACTAGTACCCTCTTTGTCGGAAGGCATGCCCACTGTAATATTGGAGGCAATGGGCAGAGGCTTAGCTATTGTGGCTAGTGACGTAGGAGCGGTTTCGGAACTAGTGTGCTCAAGAAATGGATACTTGTGTGAGCCCGGGGACAAGGAAAGTTTACAAAAAGCTATTTTGAGTATATTACAAAGCCCTCCCCACATTTTACAAAATCTAAAAATACAATCTATTAGCAAAAGCCTCGCCTTTACATGGCCTGTAGTAATCCAAAAATATATCCAAGGGTTTAAGAGTTGCACAAAATCGTAAGAAAATCAGACATTACAAGAATTTTATCAAAATCATTGGGTAGACTTACAAGAAAATCCTAGGCATATCTGTAGTTGTTTTTTTCTTGAAATTTGTCTAAAAACCCAATTTTCTATAAAATCAGCTCCCTATGAACATTTATTTATGTACCTTTGTTTTTTACCAATAGGTTTCATACACAAACACACTTTAAATGAACCGACTGAGTGCATCTATCGCAATCATGTTCTGCATGCTTTTTACCAACTTGCATGCTCAGATTTTGGCTAATTTTAGTGCCAATAGTACTTCAGGTTGCGCACCACTTGCTGTTCAATTTCAGGATGTAAGTACAGGCAGCCCTATAAAATGGAATTGGGACTTTGGGAATGGCAATAAATCAACCTTACAAAATCCCTCAGCGGTATATATTCAACCGGGAATTTATACTGTAAGCCTTACCGTAGAAAACAGCTCAGGACAATTCCATACCAAAACAAGCACGGCTTTCATAGAGGTTTTTAAAAATCCCGAGGCAGGTATTGCCGTAGATAAAAAACAAGGCTGTTTAAATTCTGCTTTTCTTTTCAGCAGCAATAGCAAGCCTGGGAGCGGACCCATTACACAGTATATTTGGGATTTTGGAGATGGCAATAGCAGAAGACTACAGAACCCTAGCCATGCTTTCACTTTCGATGGATACAAAAAAGTTACTTTAATTGTAAAGGACACAAACCAATGTGAGTCTGTTGTTAGTTTAGACTCTTTTGTATACGTATTCCCCAAAGCTCCTATTTCTATAAGTAGCGATAAAGAAGTATCATGCAGCAATCCCGCTAGGGTTGCATATAGCTTTAACGGGCCAAATGATATTCTTTCCATTAAATGGTACTTTGGGGATGGGGATAGCAGTAGTAACCGCAATCCAGTTCACTTTTATTCTAGCCCAGGAAACTATACCGCCAAAATAAAGATTACAGATAAAAATAATTGTGTAGATAGTTTTAGTAAAACAAATGCCTTTACATTTGGATTTATAGATGCAGATTTCTCCCTTCTAAATTCCCCGATTTGTAGAAAACAAGAAGTAAAAATAAGCAATACTAGCCAACATAATTTACTCAAAGAACCCGAATGGCTTTGGAGGTTTGAAGATGGAAGCACAACAAATACAAAAGATGCAAACCGAGAATTCACCCAAGAAGGATTATATACTGTAAAATTAATTGCAGAGCTTCCGGGAACAGATTGCATAGACTCAATTAGCATTCCTTTAGACATTCGATTTTTACAAACTCCAGAGATAAAGCCCATTTTCTCCGATTCCCTGCTTTGCTCCTTCCCTTCTCAAATAAACTTCAAACCCTCTGATAGCGTAAAACAAGCCTTTTGGAAATTCACAAGTAGGAACCAAGATACGAGTAGGGCTATTTCTCCAAATTTCAGGTATACTACCGAAGGAAACCATACTCTACAGTATAAATTTTTAGCTCCAAATGGTTGCTGGATTCAGGATTCATTAGTAAATACTATTGTAATTGAAGATCCAAGCTTACGAATCTCTGGAGATACAAGCGGCTGTGTGCCTATTGGCATAGATTATGAAGCCATTTTTAATAGCAAATTCCCTATCCAATCTATTGCTTGGTATCTCGATAATCAGTTGGTTTCCAACAGCAACAAATATTCTACAAATTTTACTTCTACTATTTCTGGGAATATAAAAGTACAAGTAGTGAACAGTAGAAATTGCAAATACGAAGACGAGATAAACTTTAACTTTGGGGAGAAAACAAATCCCGATTTTGATTACTTAGACACCTTCATTTGCATCAAGAGCTATGTAAAATTTGTAAACCTAACAGATTCTACAAATAAGAAGATCCAATCATTCTGGAAATACACAAAAACAGGTTTGCCAATAGAAGTTTGGGATACGATTTACCAATACCAAACCGTAGGCAAGCAAACCGTAAGTCTTATTACCATAAACAATACTTGTGCAGATACCATTACCAAAGAATTAATCATAGAGGTTAAGGGTCCCTTGGCTGGAGTTATTTTCACGCAAGACCCTTGTACAGGCATAGCAAAAATAGCCAATAACTCCGAAGAAGAAACAAGAATAAAATGGAGAATAGACAATATCGATGTTCCATCACAAGACACTTTTGTTTTTAACATGCTAAATGCCAACAATGTTAAAAATGTAGTATTAATCGCTTATAATGATACCAATGGATGCCCTCCAGATACTTTCATACAAAATATAAATCCGATATATTCTTTAAACCCAGATTTTACACATTCAAATGTATTGCCCTGCGCGCCTCAAACTATCACTTTCACAAATAGGTCTTCTTCAAGAGTATTAGAACCAAGCGACAGGTATTTCTGGTTTATAAACAATAGCCCAATCCCCATCAAATCCTTGGATAGTATGCAAAACTATTATGCAAGTTCTGCATTAAATTACTCCAACGGAGAAATGTATTCTAGCAGACCTCAAATAACAATTACAAAACCCGGAAATTATACCTTTTCTTTAATTTCAAATAGAAAAGGCTGCGTGGATACCTTTTCAAAAACTCTACAAATCGGGAATAGCATTCCCATAAATTATGAAATACAGAAACTTACGAACTGTGTACCTTTAAAGGTAAGATTTACAGACAAAACAATCAATCCAAATAGTAAAATTAAACGAAACATTCGCTTTGGTAACGGGGAATTTATGGAAAACGTACCAGCAAGTTTTGAATACACCTATACCAACGGATCTGAAAACGGATTTTTTAATGCAGTTGTATTTTTTGTAGATAGCAATGGATGTGAAACGTGGGTTCAAGAAAAAATACCTATTAGTGGTCCTAAGATTGACTTTAGTTATAGTAGCACTGTTTCTGCCTGCGAGAACCCTATATATACTTTCCAGTCCCAAATCACAAGCAACCCAAATGGCGGGGGAATATATTCTTGGGATCTAGGCGATAGTACTAAAAAGCAAGGGCCAAGCATAAGCCACCAATACCAAGACTCGAACCATTTTGTAGTACAGCTTAGTATCCGAGACAATTTAGGGTGTGAAGCAAGTGTTAGTAAAACCATTGTACATGAAAACAAAAAAACCATAGCTAAAATAGCTGCCGACACCACCTCTAGCCCATGCCCTCCACTTGTTGTCAACTTTACGAACAAAAGCCAATTACGCCCTGGAATTCCATTGCAAGAACTTCAATGGGAGTTTGGCGATGGTACTTTCTCTACTTTAAATAATCCTAGTAAAACCTATACAAAACCGGGGAACTATACTGTAAAACTACATATAAAAGATTCCGCAGGCTGTGTACACTCAGAGATTGTATCCGATCTCGTAGTTGTAAAAGGCCCTACAGGAAGCTACTCTTTTAGTCCGGCAGTTGGTTGCGAACCACTTGAAGTTTCTTTTACCATGCAAACCAACAACCCCAAAAACCTTGTGTATTGGGACTTGGGAGATGGGGAAACAAGCACTGAAAAAGTATTTAAAAAAACTTATTCTAAAGCGGGAGTCTTTACCCCATATCTTATACTTACAGACACAAATGGCTGTAGAAATGCCCTACAAGCAAATGGTGTGATAAGGGTAAACCCTAATCCTAAAGCAGACTTTGTAGCATCTGACTTTTGTTTTCATAGCTCTTCCCTTTTTAGAGACACCACTGTTACTTATGGAATACCAATTGTGCAACAAAATTGGAACATAGAAGGCCAAGTAAAAACCGGAAAAAACACAGAACATTTATTTAGTAAAAGTGGTTTACACAAAGTTCAACTCGCAGTAAAATCTGCCGCCAACTGTGTGGATACAATTGAAAAATGGATTAAAATATACGGATTCAACCCGCAAATAACATCCGACACGTCTAAAGTCTGTTTGGGTCAAAATATTGTGTTTCGCAATCAATCATCTTCCGACACAAGCATACTTATAAACCAAAGCAAATGGCTTTATCTAGGAGAAGAAATTGGCATGGGTTCACAAATAGACTTTATTCCTAAAGAAACTGGCAAAATTAAATTGGGAATCTATCTTCAAGATATTTTGGGATGCGATACCTTTCAAACTATTCAAACCAATGTACTGGTCGGCGACACCTTTGCTCCGGCTCCACTTTCCTTACTTCATGTTTCGGTAATTGACGATCAAAGTTTACAAATAAAACACCGCGCTACACATCAAGAAGACTTTGAGTTTTACCATCTTTTCTCTCGCGACCCTAACAATAATTTACTCTGGCTTAGCCAAAACAGCAACCCAAAAGACACTTTTCAGTTTGCTAAAAACTTGAATACTTTACACAATGTGTATTGCTTTACGGTGGTTCAACAAAACTTCTGTGGCTATATGGCAAACCCAGAGGAAGGAGATTGGCATTGTTCTGTAGAAGTTTCTGGGCAAAGCGACACCAATGCTAGCATTTTGCAATGGAATGCCTACAAAGGATGGCAAGAAGTAGAAAAGTATATAGTATTTAAAAGAAACGCTTCAGCCCCAAATTTATTTGACAGCATAGGACAAGTACCTGGGAATGTTTTGGAATATATAGACCCCGTAGATTGCTTTACGGATAATTTTGCATACAAAATTCTTGCAGTAGAAAAAGACGGCAATTTTGAAAAAGCATGGAGCGATACTTGCTGGGTAAAGCCACTTTATTATCCTGCCGTAAATGCACCTTATGTGCTTGCTTCTTCTGTGCCAGACAACCTTTCTACAAGCACTACTTTTGTAGAATTAGAAGAAAGTAGAAAACCTATAGCCTATTACAATATAGAACGTAGTACAGATATGAAACAATACCGCTTTGTAGATACAATTTGGCCACAAAGTAACGTAGTTGAATTTTATGACCAAAGCAAATTGGACGTTCAAAACCAAAACTATGCTTACAGGGTTATAGCGGTAGATATTTGCAATGACAAGAGTCCTGCTTCTAATCTAGGTAAAACGATTGTTTTACGCACAAGTGTAAACAGTAATTTTAAACCTGTACTAAACTGGACCCCATACACCATGTGGGAGGAAAAAGTAGCTTACTACACTATAGAAAAAGAAATAAATAACGGGGTTTTTATTAAAATTGGGCAAACCCCTACAGGAAATGATACTACCTTTATAGACGAGAACCAAGAAATAAACTGTGCCTTTACTTACCGTTATAGAGTTACAGCAGTTCGAAACCCCTCTACAAGCAATAGTACTTATGCTTACAACGATGTAATCAGTATCTCTAACATAAGCAAAGCCCCTATTGAATCCAAACTTTTTGCGCCTACAGCTTTTTCACCAAACAATGACGGAATAAATGATGTATTGGAACTAAAAGGAGTATTTATCAAATCATTCCATTTAGAAGTGTTTAACAGATGGGGCGAAAAGCTTTTTGAAAGCTACGATTGTTACCCTACTTGGGACGGTATATACAAAGGACAACTTGTTCCAGAAGGTGTATATGTATACAAAGTAAATGCCGTAGGAGCAGACGACAAATTACATGTTATAGCCAAAGATGTAACCCTTATAAGATAATTCTCGATTTGTATTGTTCTGAAATAAGTTGACATAAAATACACTTTCAAAAACATGGATTAATATAAAAATCTAGAGGATTATGGATCATTATTGTAAAAATTGCATACTTTTGTTTTGCATTAATTACTATGAGAAAAAATCCAAACCTATATATCTTAAGCCTAAAAGTTTTATCCTTTTGCCTCTTTATTTCCCAAATCGGCATTCAGAAAATTGAAGGTCAAGACTATAAGACCAAGATTGCGGAGGGCACATGGACTATACAGCAGATCCAACAAAGCGCAGATTCGTTTTTCAGTAAAGCAGGAACAGGAAAAGGTAGCGGTTATACCCAATATAAAAGATGGGAATACAACGCACTTAGGCTAGCAGATGAAAATGGATTCTTAAAATCTACGGAGTTTTTGCAACAAGAATGGGAAAAATCCAACCGTGAGTTTAATACACAAAGGCATTCGAGAAGGGGATTAAATGAAATTTGGACAGAAATGGGCCCTTCATACTACAATGCAACCACAAGTTGGAGCCCAGGAGTGGGTCGTGTTACCTCGTTTTCTGTAGACCCTTCAAACCACAAGCATATTATTATTGGTGCTGAAACAGGTGGAGTGTGGAGAACCATTGATGGAGGTACAAATTGGACACCCCTTGGCGATTATTTTTCTAACCTATCGGTATACTCTACTGCCATTCATCCTTCCAATAAATCTACTTATTTCTTCGGCTCCAGCAATGGGCTTTTATATCGCTCCACCAATTCTGGTGCTACTTGGCAACAGCTATCAAAAGTAGGAAACTCCAATATTAACAATATCTTGTTAAGCCCCATTGATTCTCTTTTAATCTTTGTATCGGGAGAGTCTTCTGGAATGTATAGAAGTGCCAATGGAGGCATGACTTTTACAAAAATCACCTCCGACCCATCCTCTTTTGATATAGTTTTCAAGCCCTCAGACTGGGGTACTGTTTATGCATCAGGAACTGGATTTCACTTATCCACTGATACAGGAAAAACATTTCAATCTTATATGCCCAATTTTCCACTTACCATTACAGGCGATGTTTCTGTAAATGGAAATTACTTGGTTGTAGATAATGGATTCTCTCCGGGCAAAGTGCCAATACCAGAGGATCCTTCTTTTGTTTATGGCAAATTAGTATTGCTTCAAGACAGCAACAACCACTTGGCATGCAGCCAAGCTTTGAATTCTACTGAACTAATCAATTCTATTGCGGTTGTAAGAAGGGGGGTATGTAATTTTACAGAAAAAGTTATCCATGCTCAAAATGCAGGTGCTATAGCTGTAATAGTAGTAAACAACCAAGGTGGCGCAATTACCATGGGTGGTGGTAATGCATCTATTCAAATACCTGCAGTATCTGTAGACATGGAAACGGGAGAAAAATTGATTGATGCACTAACACAAAACAAGTCTATTTATGCAAAACTCCAAAACTCCAGCAATCAAAACTTATTTACACCTAACCCCAAAATGATTGGTGTTTCCGAACACAATCCAAATGTTATTTATATTTTAGAATCCAAAGCCAATGTATTTGGTGCACTCTTTAAAAGCACTAACGGAGGTGCTTCATTCGAGAAATTATTACATTCCCAGAACTTTTTAGGCTACAGTACGGAAGGCGACGACAACGCAGGACAAGCCCCTAGAGATATGGCTATTGCAGTAAATCCTTTAAATTCTGAAGAAGTTCACTTGGCAGGAATTTTAACCTGGCGTTCCATAGATGGAGGGGCAAGCTTCGAGTGCACCTCAGATTGGATTCCTTCTCGCGCAGCAAACAAAGGCATGGGATACTGCCACGCAGATGTGGACATCCTGAAATTTGTAGGAGACACGCTTTATGCAGGTACGGATGGAGGAATATTCTATGCCCCCAATACCGAAAGTGTAAATATAAATTACTACACCGATATAACCAATGGACTTGGAATAAGGCAATTTTATAAAATCGGGGTTGGCCAATATCCTGAATTAATTATCTCTGGCGGGTCACAAGACAATGGGACTTCGCTCTATACTCCAGAGAATGGATGGATAGATTGGTTAGGAGCAGATGGAATGGAGACCTTTGTAAACAAACTTGACAACCAAGTTTTATTTGGAACATCACAAAACGGAAGGCCTTATATGACCTTTGATAGAGGAAATAGTATAGAATACCTCGACTTGCCAGGTAGCCGATCTGGCAACTGGGTCACTCCATTTGAACAATCTCCTAATGGCGAATATATTTACATAGCTTATGAACAAGTTTTTGAGTCAGTAGCTGGCATGGGTATTTGGCAGCCTATCTCCCAGGTTTTTCCAGGCAAACTAAACCACTTGAAAATTGCAGAAAGCAACCCAAAAATAATGTTTGCCGCACACCAAAGAAACTTGTACAAAAAAGATTCTCTAAACAACGAATGGCCTCTAGTAAAAGAGTTTACTGGTTCTATTAATTTTATTGCCATCCACCCACTAGATGAAAATCTTATAGCTATAGCTACTACTGATACAGGAAAAGTTTACATAAGCTATGATGGTGGAGAAAATTGGGTAGGATTTAAGAAAAACCTGCCTGATTTTAGTGCTTTATGTTTGGTGTGGAATAAGGACACCTTTCAATCTCTCTATGTAGGCATGAATTATGGAGTATACTATATAGACAGCCTTGAAGAAAACTGGATTCCTTTCTCCAACCAATTGCCCAATGTTATTGTAAACGAATTGGAAATAAATCATGTAACCAATAAAATATATGCAGGAACATACGGAAGAGGTCTCTGGGAAAGCAGTGTGTATATAAGAGAAACTGAAGAAGAACCAACAGATACTCTCAATGTAACTAAACAATCTATAGCTGCATTCGCTGCATATCCCAATCCTTTTAGCTCTGAAATTAAAATACAGAATGTACACGGTAACTTAAAAATTCAAAGTATAGAGGTTTTTGACTTACAAGGCAAAATCATTGTATCGCAAAAGAATATAAATCAAGATACTTACACATTAGCTACCCACAACCTTCCTAAAGGAGTATATTTTATAAAAATCGGTTCTTCCAAGGGGGTGAGTATAATAAAAGGTATAAAAGAATAATCTGAACTTATCTGAAACAACATTCCAAAAATTCAAATTCCAGCTCTCCATAAAGCTATGGTTAGGATTTTTTGAAAACCATATAGGAGTTTAGTTGTTCTTTATATAAATTCGCAGACAAAATAGTGGATATGAAAATTAAAACCTACGCAGAATATATAGCAACAGGAGAAACCCCGGAAATTTTATTTTGGGTAGGCTGTGCAGGAAGTTTTGACCAAAGAGCACAAAAAGTAACCAAAGCTTTTGCAAAAATTTTAAACCATGCAGGGGTAGAATTTGCGGTTCTTGGCACAGAAGAAGGATGCACAGGAGACCCTGCCAAAAGAGCAGGCAACGAGTTTTTGTTTCAAATGCAGGCTGCAAACAACATAGCCGTGATGAACGAATATGGAGTGAAGAAGGTGGTAACCGCTTGCCCACATTGTTTCAATACTATTAAAAACGAATACCCAAGCTTGGGAGGAAATTACGAAGTAGTGCACCATACCATGTTTTTGCAACAATTGCTCAATGAAGGGAGACTAGCCGTAGAAGGCGGTAGCTTTAAAGGCAAAAAAATAACATACCACGACAGCTGCTACCTAGGAAGAGCAAATGGAGTTTACGAAGCACCAAGGGAATTGCTAGAGGCTTTTGAAATAGAAGTGATAGAAATGAAACGCTGCAAAAGCAATGGCTTGTGTTGCGGTGCAGGAGGTGCCCAAATGTTTAAAGAAGCAGAAAAAGGCAACAAAGAAATTAATGTGGAAAGAGCAGAAGAAGCATTGCAAACAGGAGCTTCTATCGTAGCCGCCAATTGCCCTTTCTGTATTACCATGATGGGAGATGGAATGAAGCATTTTAATAAAGAAGACGAGGTTAAAGTTATGGATATTGCTGAGATAATAGCTAGCGCCAAAGACCTGATATAATGTGACAACCCATTCGAGATTATAACTGTTTCTTTTAGGCCTTTTGTAACTACACTGACTTAATTTGGGGAGTTTATTTCAAACTCAAATACCTCCTTATTTTCTCATTATCAGTACTCTTATGCAACTATATGGGTACATTAGACTAAATAAAAAACTCTCCATTAAAAGCAAACAAATTCAGGTATATAATTGTCAATTTTTCTCGAATTGAAATCCTTAGATTTGCCAAAGAAATGGCAGAAGAACAAAAAAATTTAATTGAAACCGATATTGTAATCATTGGAGGAGGGGCTGCTGGTTTTTTCACTGCCATAAATTTAGCAGAACAAAGACCAGATTTACGTATTCTAATAGTCGAAAAAACATTACTTCTACTTGCCAAAGTACAAATTTCGGGAGGAGGAAGATGTAATGTAACTCATGCTTGTTTCGATCCACAGAAACTCACAAGTTACTATCCAAGAGGGCATAAAGAACTTCTTGGGCCATTTCATATTTTCAATACTAACCATACCATAGAGTGGTTCAAAAAAAGAAATATTGAACTAAAAACCGAAGCCGATGGGAGAATGTTTCCGGTTTCTAATACCTCCGAAACCATAGTGCAATGTTTTTTACAAGAAGCCCAAAAACAAAACATTCGCATAGAGAAAAAATTTGAAGTACAGGAAATTCGAAACCTAAACCACAAAACATACGAAATAGAAGGGCGATACGCTATAGTTAGGGCAAAAGCAGTAGTTCTAGCAGCAGGAGGCCATGCCAAAGAAAGCCAATTGGAATATTTAAAAACCCTAAACTTAGAAATAGTTCCACCTGTGCCTTCCCTTTTTACATTTAACTTGCCACAGCACCCCATAACCCAATTAATGGGATTAAGTGTGGCAGAAACAGAAATAAAGATACTGGAAACCAAAGATGTTTTTAGAGGCCCATTGCTCATTACCCATTGGGGGCTAAGTGGACCAGCTGTGCTAAAATTATCTGCCTTTGCAGCACGCAAACTTCACGACCTAGAATACCGCTATACCGTTAGGGTAAACTGGTGTTTAGAATACAATGAAGAGAGCATAAGGCAGGTTTTAATGCAAATTAAATCCGAATATGCTTATAAAAAAGCTAACCAAAAACCCAGTTTTGCCGCCCATTTGCCCCAAAGATTATGGGAATACATGCTGCAAAGTGCAGAAATAAAAGATGGCGATACATGGCAAAATATTAACAACAAACAGATGGGAATACTTTCCAAATCCCTTTGCGCAATGGATATTCCAGCCCAAGGCAAAACTACCTTTAAAGAAGAATTTGTAACCTGCGGAGGAATAAAAGGCAAAGAAATTGACTTTAAAACCATGCAATTAAAAAAACATCCCGGGATATTTGTAGCAGGGGAAATAATCAATATAGACGGAATTACTGGAGGATTTAATTTCCAAGCTGCATGGACCACAGCCTATATAGCAGCAAAAGGAATGGCAGATACATTGTAAAAACCCAAGAATATAATCCATAATTTAAGGGATTAGAATAATTGTAAAAATGGAATTCTGTGGTATGAAAAGACGCTTTAGGATAAAGGCAAAAACACACTAAACTCGGTATAATCCCCAGGTATAGAAACCACTGAGATACTACCACCATGTAATTTTATTATCTTCTCTACCAAAGACAAACCAATACCATGTCCCTTTACTTTTATAGCTTTTTTGCTTCTGAAAAATGGTTGAAATATAAATTCCAATTCTTCCTTATCAATCCCCATACCATGATCCCTAACCCTTACAATTACATGATTTTTGGCTTTTTCTACAAATATCACAGCTGTATTGTTATCCGAATATTTACAGCCATTCTCTATAATGTTAGCCAATGCAGTTTGCAATAAAATAGGATTGGCATGTATGCTCAAATCGCCTTCTTCCTCCAAGGTTTCATCTAGATTAAAATGTATTGTTGCATCTGTCCTATTCTTTTTTATCTCGCCAATTACCTGCCATATAAGTTCATCTATTCTTTGAATTTTAAACTTATCGGATTCTATTTCAAAATTTGTTTTAGCCAATAGCAACAAGTTATTGGCAACTGAATTTAGCTTTAGCATGTCTTCCAATACAGATTGAAGTGCTTGTTTATATTCTTCTGTGTTGCGTTCTTTTAATAAAAGTACCTCTATTTCGCCTATTATAGAAGTAAGAGGGGTTCTTAACTCATGCGAAGCATTGGCCACGAAATGTTTCTGAGAATGAATTGATTTTTCTACTCTTTCTAGCGCGGAGTTAAAGGCATGTATCAATATACTAATCTCATCCTTCGAATTGTTAAGTAATTCAATCTTTGCCCCTTCCATATTTTGTATATCCAAATCTTCTATTTTGCTTGCCAATAGAGACAATGGCTTTAAAGCCCTTCCAGAAAACCACATGCCTATAAAGAAAAAGAAAACCACACTCAAACCAGCAACCAAAAACAAAGATTTTTTTAAGGTCTGTAATTTAGAATGACCATACAAATCTACTGCAGATGCACATACGTAATAATGCTCTGTATCTAATTTATACTTAAAAATATACACATCTCTAACAGGATGCAAAGGGGCAATACTTTCTTTCTGATCCAAGGATTCAAGCATAGAAATGGAAGGATAATAACCTAGTGAATCCTTGCTTTTGTATAGCACTTTCCAGGTGCTCGTATATATAATTATTTCTTCTTTGTATAAATTAATTGGATTATTTTTCTCTATTTTAATTAACAGTTGTGCATCTATATCATCTTCTTCTAAGAGTAAAATAGCTGTACTTAGGCCTTTTTCGTATAGCCTAGTAGAAAACTCATCTTTTCTATAAGAAGCAGAAATAAAGTAGATTATAATAGAAAAAATGGCAAGTAAAAGAGAAACTACCCAAACAAAATTAAGGGAAAGCCTATTCTTGATTTTCATTGTGCTTCTCGGTTATAATATATCCAAACCCAACACGCGTATAAATTAGTTTTTGACTAAAATTTTTATCTACTTTCTTTCTTAAAAGGTTTATGTAAACATCTACTACATTCGTTCCTGTGTCAAAACCTTGTCCCCAAATATTCTCTGTAAGCTCGGTTCTAGATACGATTCTTTCTTTGTGCTTTAAAAGATATTCTAAGATTGCATATTCCTTTGCTGTAAGATTTATAAGCTTTCCTTCTCTTAGAACTTCGTGTTTATTGGTATTCAACTGCAAATCGGCTAGGTATAGAATTGCAGATTGGTCATCTGATTTAGAATTTCTTCTATGTAGAGAGTTTATTCTTGCAAGCAATTCTTTAAACTCAAATGGCTTAACTAAATAATCGTCTGCGCCTAGGTCAAAACCCTCCATTTTATCTTCTATGGTTCCTAAAGCCGTGAGCATCATAACAGGTACCAAGCTCCCGCTCTCTCGTATTTTTTTACAGACTTCCATACCTTGTAACCCAGGGAGCATTACATCTAAAAGAACTATATCCCACTGCGAACCAAGTGCCAATTCTAGGCCTTTGTCGCCATCTTCTGCAATAGTAACCTCATGTCCATAATCCTCCAATCCTTTTTTAATAAAGGAAGCAACTTTAGGTTCATCTTCTACAACAAGAATATACATGGCTTTTGTTTTTTGCAAACTTAAAATTATTCTTGTGATTAAGGAATAAAAAATCAATATATCGTGTTCGCAAAATCAAAAGAAGTTTAAGAAAAATAACACTCCCAAAATGGGTTGGAGTGGTGTATTTGAATTGTTTTTATTCGCTATTTTATCAAAGAGAAAAGTAACGCAAAGAAATATTTTTTTTCGTCTTTACTGAAATAATGCTCCAACAAAGGCATATATAACCTCATTCTCTTTTGAACAAATACAAACTATTGGGGAAGGTGATTTTAAACTCTTATAAACTTCGCTGACGAATTACTTCAAAAGCTAAAACAGCAGCAGCCACAGAAATATTCAATGAATCATTTTGGCCGCGCATTGGTATTTCGCAGTTCTGATAATGTGGTAATCTCCAAGCTTCTGTAAGTCCGTATGCCTCCGTACCAAGAACTAATGCAGTAGCATTTCCAAAGGAAGTTTCTGTATAGGGTTTGCTATTTTCTATAAAAGTAGTGAAAACTTGTATCTTTTCTTTTTTAAGCCAAGCTTGTACCTCTGCTGTGCTAGCAGATGCAAAAGGAACAGAAAATAAAGTACCCACACTAGAACGTATGGCATTAGGATTATAAAAATCGCATATAGGATCGCAAACAATTACAGCATTTACACCGGCTGCATCTGCTGTTCTAAGTATCGCACCTAGATTTCCTGGTTTTTCTACCGACTCCAAAATCAAAACAAAAGGCTTATCACCAAGTTTTAAAGTATTTAAAGCCAAAGGTTTTACTTTAAAAATAGCGCCTATATCAGACACACTTTCCCTATAGCAGACCCTCTCAAATAAATCGCTTGAAAATTCCACATAGTGGTGTTGTTGTAAGTGTGGACCCCTGGCCCTATCAAACCTCGAACTGTAGATTACCACCTCTGGTTCAAAACCATTTGCCAAAGCCATTTCTACCTCTTTTTGTCCTTCCACCCAAAAAAGGCCTTGTTTGCGTCGTTCTCTAGATTTATCTAAAGATTGGATTTTTTTATACAATGGATTTGCAGTACTAGTAATTAATGACATGCGGCAAAGGTAAGTAAAATGAAACCTCTTCAGTGGGGATTATTCTTTCATAAAATGACAAAAATCATGTTTTTACTTGACCCCTATCACTTCCCACTTGGGATGCTTACAATACCTTCGCTTTTGATTTAATTTACTTTTAACAAAGTACTCAAACTATGCAAAACGAACAAGAAAGTTTCAGAGATTCCGTAGCTACAATCAACGAAAAAGGGAAAAGAAACTGGATTTATGCAAAAAAACCCTTTGGCGATTTTTACAATAAAAGAACCATTGCAACCTTTATTTTTCTTTTAGTGTTTTTCGGATTACCATTTATCAAGTACAATGGAGACCCGTTTTTTCTTATAAATATAGTCGAAAGAAAATTTATCTTATTTGGTAAAATTTTCTGGCCTCAGGATTTCATAATATTCGGGTTAGGAATGGTTACCTTTATTATTTTCATTGTTCTTTTTACTATTGTTTTTGGCAGGGTGTTTTGTGGCTGGGCATGTCCTCAAACTGTGTTTATGGAAATGGTATTTAGAAAAATTGAATATTGGATTGAAGGGGATTATACCAAACAAAAAGCTCTTGACAAACAAAAATGGAACCAAGAAAAGATTGTTAAAAAAGGGAGCAAGTGGATTATTTTCTATATTATCAGTTTTCTGGTGGGAAACACGTTTTTAGCCTATATTATTGGAATAGATGAACTCTACAAAATCATAACAGAACCCCTTTCACAGCACAAAGGAGGGTTTACCCTTATGCTTGTTTTTTCGGGTATTTTCTTCTTTATTTTTGCTTGGTTTAGAGAACAAGTTTGCTTGGTGGTATGCCCTTATGGAAGACTGCAAGGAGTAATGCTAGACAAAGACTCCATGGTGGTAGCTTATGACTACGAAAGAGGCGAACCAAGAGGCAAACTTAGAAAGGGAGAAGAACGCTCACAAGGCGATTGTATTGACTGCTATCAGTGTGTACAGGTATGCCCTACAGGTATAGACATTCGCAATGGCACCCAACTAGAGTGTGTAAATTGTACTGCTTGTATAGATGCTTGCGACAATATTATGGAGAAAATTGAAAAACCTAAAGGTTTGATCCGTGTAGCAAGTGAAAATAACATAAAAAACAAAGCCAAAACCACCTATACCCGCAGAATGAAGGCTTATACCGTTGTGCTTGTGTTACTGCTAGTGTTAGAAGGCTTTCTTATTGTATCTAGAACCGATGTAGATGCTAAAGCCATGCGAGCGAAAGGTACATTGTATTATACCGATAGTATAGGGGTTAGGAATATTTACAACCTCAAAATTATCAATAAAACCAGAGAGACTATTCCAGTTGACCTTAAACTAGAAGATATCAAGGGTGAAATCGTTTTTGTTGGAAACAACCCCGTACTTAAACCCTCAGATATCTCGCAAAGTACTTTTTTTATAATTTTGCCAGAAGAGAGTTTAAATACCCACAAACTAAAAGTAAATATAGGGGTATATACCAAAGGAAGAAAGCTTCAAAGCATAAAAACCACTTTTATAGGACCAATAAATTTTAATAAAAAATTCAATAAATAACATGATAAAAATAAGCTGGGGAAAAAGAATATTGTTTTTATATCTTGGATTTGTAGTGCTTATCGTAAGCATGGTGGTACTTAGTTTTCGCAAAGAAGTAAACTTAGTGGAAAAAGACTACTATGCCCAAGAAATGGCTCTAGACTCTAAAAAGATTGCAATGCAAAACTTTGCAGAGCTAAACCAAGAGATACGAATGGAACAAAACGTAGACAGTGTTCACGTTATTCTTCCAGATACGATTCTTTCCTATCAAAATTTAATAGTTCATTTCTTCAGGCCGAGTTCTAGTAAGCTAGATATTATAGACAGTATCGGGAGTACTAGTATGCATAGATTGGCCTATCCTCAAACTTCTTTTATAGGAGGCAAATACTTACTTATTGTAAAGTGGGAAAACGAAGCAAAACAATACGAAAATGAACAAATTATTTTCATAAAAAAATGAGCACTTCTTTTTGGGTTACGGCTATTTTAACAGGACTACTAGGTAGCGCACATTGCATTGGTATGTGCGGGCCTATAGCCCTTGCCCTTCCTAGCGAAACCAATAAAAAAAGAAATATAGCGAATCTCCTCGTTTACAATATAAGCCGAGCTTTTGCTTACTCCATGCTGGGGCTTCTTCCTGGCGTGTTGGGTTTAGGCATGCAAATGGCAGGCATAAGCCAAAAACTTTCTATTGTAGCCGGCGTGCTTATGTTGCTGGTTCTGGTATTAGGATTTAATCAGAAAGTAGAAAGATATGTTTCCCAAAAACCTCTGTATCAAAAGATTCAAAAAATTGTTTCCGGTTATTTTTCCGGGAACAAAAAAACAAATTTCCTACTCTTAGGTTTTTTCAATGGATTGTTGCCCTGCGGGCTAGTATACATGGCTTTGGCTCTTGCCGTAGGTGCAGGAGGACTGTGGCAAAGCGCTTTGTTTATGTTTGTTTTTGGCTTAGGCACCCTGCCTGCTATGTTTACACTTTCGCTCAGCTCTGCCATGATTCCTCTCACATGGCGCAATAAACTTCGTAGAATTGTACCTTATTCCTTGTTGTTTATAGGTATACTGCTTATACTTAGAGGCATGAACTTAGGCATACCCTATTTAAGCCCAAAAATAAAACCACAAGGGCAATTGGAATGCTGCAAACCAAAATAATTAATTCCCACGGTTAAAACCGTGGGCTATGTGTTTGAAAACTAGGGTAAAATAAAATACGCCGTGGTTGCGTGTTTGCGTGTCCCCAATTTATTGGCGGACCTGTCCCCAATTTATTGGAGGATCACCAAGCAAACGCAAATATCTACTTAATGTGAACCTGCATTAAATTCCTTGCCATACACAGGCGCTAGGTTTTTAAGCATATCCAAAGTCATAGCGTCTAAGTCAAAGTCTGGTTTCCAACCCCAATCTTGTCTTGCTCTGCTATCGTCTATAATTCTAGGCCAACTATCTGCTATAGCTTGGCGACTATCGGGAACATAAGAGCTGCTAAAATCTGGTATAAACTTGCGTATAGAAGCTGTGATTTCTTCTGGAGAAAAACTCATGCCTGCTAAGTTATAAGAGGAACGTATCAACACTTTTTCTGCAGGGGCATCCATTAGACTAAGAGTAGCTTTTATAGAATCGGGCATATACAACATGGGCAAAGTAGTTTGTGGTCCAAGGAAACATTCGTGTTTGCCAGAAGTTAATGCATCGTGGTAAATGCTTACAGCGTAGTCGGTAGTTCCACCTCCAGGTGCCGACTTGTAACCTATAAGACCCGGGTAACGAAGACTTCTTACATCCAAACCATAGCGTTTGAAATAATATTCGCAATATCTTTCACCAGCCAATTTAGAAATACCATACACTGTAGTAGGGTCCATTACACAAAACTGGGGAGTATTGTCCCTAGGGGTATTGGGTCCAAAAACAGCGATAGAACTTGGCCAATATAATTTTGCAGTTTTATATTCCAATGCAGCATCAAAAATAGTAAACAAACCATCCATGTTTAGAGTCCATCCTAATTTGGGATTTTTTTCGGCGGTGGCACTTAACAAAGCTGCCAAATGATACACTTGGGTTGGCTTATACTTGGCAAAAATTTCGGCAACTTGACTTTTATTTAAAACATCTAAAATTTCAAATGGTCCTTGAGCAAAGACTTCGTTTTCCGAAACCCTTACATCAGAAGCAATTACATTGCTATTTCCATAAATTTTTCTCAATTCTTCGGTAAGTTCCGTACCTAATTGACCGCATGCGCCAATAATTAATATTTTTTCTGTGCTCATTGTGCTGCAAATATAAAAAGGTTTCCTTTGCTTGCATACATTTGCAGTGTTTTTATGACTAAAAAATACCAAGATTACGCTTTTAGCATTCTTTTGCCCTCGTGGAACAATTTAGAATACTTGCAACTCTGCGTGGAATCTATTCGCAACCATTCCTCTGTATACCACCAAATCATTGTGCATGTAAACGAAGGCAGCGATGGTACCTTAGAATGGGTAAGAACGAGAGAAGATATAGACTATAGCTATTCTGAAAAAAACCAAGGGATTTGTTTTGCACTAAACCAGGCATCTGAACTAGCCGAAACCAACTATATATGCTATTTTAATGACGACATGTACGCACTTCCTAGTTGGGATGCAGAATTGATTGAGGAAATAAAGCAACTAAACCATACCCATTTTTTCTTTTCTGCCACTATGATAGAGCCTTTTGAAGGTAAAAACAATTGTGTGATAAGAGGTAAAAATTTTGGTACCAACCCAAAAGAATTCAATAAAGAAGGTCTTCTACGCAGCTACTCCTCTTTCCCAAAATCCAACTGGAGCGGGGCTAGCTGGCCACCCAATGTAGTACATATAGACCTATGGAAAAAAGTAGGGGGTTACAGTATGGAGTTCAGCCCGGGGCTATATTCCGACCCTGATTTTAGCATGAAACTATGGCAAGAAGGGGTTAGGATATTTAAAGGGGTTGCAAAATCCAGAGTGTACCATTTTGGTTCAAAATCCCTGAATAGAATAAAAATGAACGATGGCCGCAAAACTTTTAAAAAGAAATGGGGAATCACTCCAAGTTTTTTTGATTCCTATTACTTACAAAAAGGCCAAGAATACCAAGAAGAACTAGGCAAAAGACAAATTTGGTTCAGAGAAAAACTCAATAGGCTTAAAGTATTTCTTGAGCTATAGTGGTAATTTTAACAATAATTTCTACAAAACTCTTCAAGGGTTTTGAACCCTTGAAGAGTTAATACATAGGTTCCTGTAAGCACCAAAGGTGCGCAATCCTTAGCATAGCCTGACAAGGGCTATGAAAAAAAACAACAACTAATCTACAAGCGCCATAGGTGCGAAATAAGCGAAGGGAGATACTGCTCAAAAATTGTGTATTTCAAAACAAAAGAAATATGAGAATGATTTTAAGAGATGCCAGAGGCAAAGATAGAGTTCACTTGCAAGATGAGCGAGAGCGTGGGAACTATTTTAATCAAGTTAGTTTATTCACCAATATCGTTACATGTAGGACCTATTATATCTAACAAATCAACGGCTAATAAAGAAAAAAATTCCGATATAGTTTCAGGATTAAAATCTTGTTTCAGAATATATTCTTTTTCTTGAAGTACAATATATTGTAAGCTACTGGGGGTATAGCTTAGTCTTGAATGATTTAGATTTTTGTCAAAAACAATTTGATTATTAAAACTTTTATTCCTTAGAATACTTGCTAATTCTTCAGCTTTGCTTTTGTTTTTAAAAAGAATAATTACACAAACATCCGACTGTATGGAATCGGCTATTGTCAAAAAGTTTGTAACCTTATTTATACAAGCAGGGCAACTGTTATCAATAGGCACTATTACTACTTTTTTGTAATTTAAAATATCTGGATTTACATCTTTAAAAAAAGAATTATAATTGGAATATTCTTTTTCAAGAGATGGTGGTTCAGAAACAAGTCCAACAGAAGCCTTGCGAGAAAATGTTTTTGCTATGCTAATTACAAGGATTTGAGAAGAAGTAAAATCAGAAATATTCTCTGTTTGTTTTAGGTGTAGGTACCCTTGTTTATCTAAGCCAAACATTTTATAACCAATTGGGAATTCTACAAATCCAAGAGTTTTAAATTTATCATCCATTACAATACAACCGTATCGTTTAGGCCAGTGTTTCTTCAATTCTCTGTCATTTAGTGGCAACAAGACTTGCCGTAAAAAACGATTATGAATACTATCATAAAAAAGATTCAGAAAAAATGATTGTGAAAAATCGTTACTATTAGATAGGGAATCAAAGCCATTGCAATTTGGTAAGAACTCATGACTATTGTTTACTACCTTTTGTTCATTATTTAAATAATCATATTGAATAATCTTGTTTGATAACCCGGTGGAAAGATACAAGGTATTTTTACTTTCATCATGATAAGAACTCACATTATAGAGCGATTGATAAAAATATTTGCTCTTATTACAATCAAAAAATAAATCTTTAAATTCGGCTAGAAGTCTATAGGCGGTTTTATTTGCGTGGATAGGAAACACTTTAAGCAAAACTTTAGTTTTACTTAAATGTTGGAATGTAAATGTATCCTTTGGGTTAGTTTTGTTATATGCAGGATAAACAGGTAGAATAATTGAGCTATCTTTATGATTAAAAATCAAGTCAAAAGTAGTACTCCCAGAAAAATCATAGTGAGAAGAGCTGCCGTTATTTATACTATTATTAAAATTTGGAAGTTTAGAATGTAACATATCTGAGCCATCAAAATTATAAGTTGAAGCAATCTTTCCTGAATCAAAATCATATAAATATACTGTCCAGTCGTTAGTATATCCCATGCCAGGCACATGGTATGTCAATACTAAGTGGCTTTGGCTTACCCATTTATAATTAGAAAGCAAATAGCTAGTGCCTTTGGTAAATATGTATCGCTTGGTAATATTACCATTGCAATTTTTTACTATGGAATTACTGTCTGCATAGTAACTATAGCAGCCATCAGGTGTAATCCTAAAGGTTTGATTGTAATTAAAAAGCTTTGCAATATCTACCCTATGTTCAAGTAAAAAAGACTTAACTTCTGTATATTGAAAAGAGTTGAAACTGTCTTGTGACAGTTCCAACTCTTGAGAATTATATTGAATGTGACCTTTATTGGGAATAGGATTGTAAGCATATAGGATAATCCAATCCAAAAGAAAAAACACTAAAACATAAAATTTATTCAAAATTATATCCCTGTCATAAAACCTAAAATGGTATTTGCAAGTATCATGCTAGCAGCAAAGGAATAATTTTTCTTAAAAAGAAAATAAACCATAAATACCAAGCAAGAAAGTAAAGCAATTAAGGAAATAATGGATAATGACATAGCTTTATCTGAATACAACATAACCACAGACATATTTAGGGTAAGCCCAATTGTTAAATAAGATAAAACTTTGGACATGGTTAATTCTTGCCTTTCTATAAACAATTTGATTGGGAAAAAATATACCCCAAGCAAGGCTACATATATTGTAAAAAATATCATGCCAGCACCTATTGCCTTAAAAGCAAAATAAAGTAGAATAGCTGCGATCAAAAGTAGATTTTCGATTTTAAATTTTGTTTTCATAGTTATTGTTTTTACAAATTTAGGAAAAATATTATTTTGAAACTTTATTGTGAAATATATTGGCCTAACTTTTTATTTAATAAATCTTGATTCAAGACACCATTAATAAACAAAGAATCAAAACTAACAATTTCCTCCATTGTGTTATTGTGCAAGTATATAAATGGATATCTCATACTATATTTTGGAGGCATTAAAGGATTTAACTTTTTAAAGATTAAAGAGTCATAGGATTGTTTGATTTTAGGATAATAAATATTAGAATTAAGGAATAAACCACTGTCTTTAAGCAATATCCTCGTATTCTTTTTTAAACTGTTGGAAAGTATATAGTTGTTTAATTGATGGTTACAACTACTACAACTAAGTCTTTCTATTACAATGAATATAAAAGGGGTCTTCTTTTTGTTTATACCAGAAACGGTAATTGCAAGTAAACAAAAAATCAGAATGATTGGCTTTTTAAAATCCATAGATTTGATTTTTTTGAGGAATACATTTTATTAAAACTTAAGTTTAGATTTATGCGAGAACTTGGGTATTTAATAAGTGCTGTTATTGAATTATGTGAATATTCTAAAGGTATGGATGCATGTTTTGAAACAAAAAGCCAGATAAAAAACCTTGAAATAGGTAGTTTAGAATTTAGCAAATGATATTGCTTAGACTCAGAATAAATTGTTTTACATTCGACTAAATTTGCATTTTGAGCTACTTTATCAATTACAAGTTTAATACTGTAAAAGTCACCAGTTTGCGTTTTAGTTAAAAACAGAAAAACGGTATCTTTATGGATAAAAATATTGTTGTAAACAAAAGAAGTTTCTATAGAATTTTCCATTACAGATTGAATAGATGCAATTAGCATGGACCTAGTTCTGCTTTTTTCAATTTTATTTATTGCCTCTTCAGAATAAAAACTTAACTCTTTTTTATACACGTCTGGAAAATCAAAAGAATACTTGGTTAACTCGCTAGTATTCAAGTTAAAGTAATTAAGTGTATTTTTGTTGTTTTCAGGCCAAATCAAAAAAGACGAATCTATAAATAATGTATTTTTGTTATTATAAAATAGATAGTTTTCAAAGAAAGTGGACTTTAACTTTACAGAATCAAATTCAACTAATTGAGGCAAAGAAAATTTCTGAATAAAAATTGCATTTTGATTAATATAGGTTTCAGGAAGTACTCCTGCTGAAACGAAAATTAATTCATTATTTATAATTGTGATTTTGGCAATTTCAAGGCTTGGATTTATTTCTTTTTGATTAATTTGAATGAAATTTTTATCCTTTTTATTCTCCAATAAAACAATGCTATTTGGGAAAATTAATACTAAAAATTTGTCATCATGAAATAAGTTGTATGCGCTATCGGATGAAATTTTTATATTAAAAACTAAATTATAAGACTTGGTGCTACTTTCACTTGTTATAAATAGCTTGTTTTTAATAGCATATACAAACTCTTTTGTTTCAGTTTTGTATTGATAACATTCTGGTGCCTTTTTCAATTTAGTTTTATAAGCAGAGCTTATATAATGGTTTAATGGTTTTATACTATCATGAGAGGCATGAATACTATTCAGACATGCAATACACAGAAGCAATAAAACCCACTTTAAATTTCTAAATAACATAGTTAAATACTTTATGCAAATGTAAGGGAATTGGTTTAGAATTATTAGTAACTCAAGGCCGCTTATGCCTGTATATAGCAATGGATAAGATTGAGAGAAAGAATAAGAAGGAGTAAATCTGACTAAAAGAGAAAGAGCTATATGGAATAATTCCTCTCTCTAAATCCCCCCTATAAATCTCTGAAATAAATCGATAAATTGAATAAGAAAAACCAAAATATAAGAATATTAATCCCGGTTTATGCGGGCTAAATAATTTTTTAATAAGGAAAAGGAAAAGGAGAAATAGAAAAACAGAGTCATAAAGTTGTATTGGAATTAACTTAGCATCATCTATTCCAAAATAGTGGCATACGTATGTTGGTTCTGTATAAAACAATGTACTATTTGTAAGTTGACCATAACAACAACCTGTATAAAAGCAACTCAATTTTCCAATAGCAAAAGATATACAATTAGCAATTGAAAGAAGGTCAAATAGTTTAAAAAAATTAAACTTATTAACTTTAGAATAAATAAATGTTGTTATGTACATAGAAATAATTCCGCCAAACAAAACATATCCATTTAATAGTCGCAAGTATGTTAATTCAAAAGTATCAGCCTCAAATAAATAAAATATCTTTGAACCAATAAATCCAAAAATAAAGTTCAGTGAAATGAAAAAATAAAAGTCAAGTTTATTTATAAAAAGTTTCTGAGTAAGAAAATACGAAAATAATACATAAACTAATATTGCTATCAGATTTACTCCTAAATAAACGTCCATTATTTCAAATGTATATTTATAAATCAGACAACTTTGGATGAGACTTACATATAATGTTCTTATCCTTATTTAGAAATAAGATATTTACACCATCATGGAAGTTATATTTGGACAATGTATTCTCTTTTTCCACTCTATATTTCATTTTTATAGACTTGTAAAATTGCCTAGAATTTTTAGATACAATAACTAATGAATTTTTAGTCTCTAACTTTTTTATTAGTTTTAAATTACTTTCAATGCAATCGTTACAAGCCGTGCTACCTATTACAAGTATATGGTCAAATGACATATAATTCGATATAGAGTCCTTTAAATACTTATAATTATAGGAAAACTCTTCACTAATGTTATTATCTATGTCGTTGGAACAACCCCAAAAACTAAAAATCACGCTTTTTAAAAAGAGTGCCTTTATGAATAATTTTTTCAGATTGAATCTCATAATTTTTGATTTTAATTAAAACATGATCAAATGAATTATACATCCCTAATTTATTAAGCTTAGTAGAATTGCTTAGAATAAGCATAGACCTAGAATATGTTTCAAGTAAATTAATTAAAGCAGTATCTTTAAGGGTATACACAAAAGCTATAGAATCTTTTCTTTTTTCAGGTATATTTTTCTTTAAGTAGTTTATTAAAACTTCATCGCATAGTCCACTACAAGTACTGTTATTTAGGAGAATTATGTTTCCATTTTGCAACATTTGTCCAGACTCTTGGAATATTAAGTTATTAATATTTTTAAACCCTTTATTATTAGGGTTCCACATAACAAGAGCTGTAGCTAGTAAGAATATTTTAATCATAATTTATTGTATGTTTTATAAGACTGCCTTCTAAACTTTCTCTGGTTTGTGAATTACCGGCATTTATTAAAATAACACCATTATCTGTTGGAAAAATATAATATCCTAGGTAGTTAAAATCCTCTGGCAGCTTTATATTTCTTATTAATCTTAAGTTTTTGTCAAACACAACTAAGCTAAGTTGCTTATCATCAAATGTGTTCTTAAATCCATTAATGTTGTCCTCTTCCAATGGCATGTATAATATTCTGTAATAATGCTCCTTAGAATAATTAAAACAAAGATTTTTGTAATATGTAGCATACATCATAGTTTTACTTACTCGAGTTTTAGGATCAGGCGTATTTTCTTTGTTATAAACAACGAAGGATTTAAGAGCCGTTTCTCCACCAAAATAAAACTCTTCTACTTTGTTTGTTGTTAAATCTATCTTTAATCCCAAATCACTAAACCCGAATCCTACTACCAAGGTATCATTTAACATAGTAAACACCATATTATCTTGTAAAGTTCTATAAGTACTATTGTTTTCAATTGCAGGCATTACAATATCTAATACACCTTTTTTATTGCTTGCTAAATTATAATACCCTATAAATAATTCTTTGCTTCTCTTTTGATTGGTATATACCGGAAAATAGAGTGTTTTGGTTTGGTTATGATATGTGATACAATTACTCAAATTAATACCTGCATTAGGAAAGAAAACTGTACCCGAATTACTTTTTAACCCTGCTGATAAATTTTCTATATGGGTATATTTGTTAGTTAAAATATTAAAACGCCAAACCTTGTCATTTTCAATAAAATAAACCAAACTATCTTCTATCAAGTTAGATTTGATTATATTACTTGCAAAAGTACCACTTGTATGGATAAAACTGTTGAATTTAAAAGAATCTGTTTCGGTATTTTTAATCTTATAACCTAGGCCCATATTTACAGAAAAGAGATAATTTATATTCTCTTTATTTTGAATATTAAAGTAAATATCATTAATATTTTTAAAAAAGGCAGGTATGGTATCTTTAATAAACTGTACCTTCGAAATATTATACGTAGATTTATTAATGGGAGGCAAATCTACTGTCTTTTGAAGTTTTTTAGTACAGGCACCTACGCTAAGCAGGTGCCAAATTACTAAAAATAAAAAAGTGTTGTTTTTCATAGAGGGAAGTAAACCTGAACACACTCTTGATATTCCACACACTCTGGTCCTTTTCCATGAGGGGTACATCCAAAAGCATTAGGGCCGTTGGATAATGTACACTCATCCCATCTAAGAATTGTGCCACCGCCACAGGAACCTACAGAACCCGAAGCTGTGCCATCTCCCCCTACTGAAACTGATGCATAAGCCAAGCTTACACTAAGCAAACCCGCAATAAGTACTACTGCTAGTTTTGCAATTACTTTTCTTTTATTAATAGCTATTGTTTTAAAAAACAAATATAACATACTAGTACCTACTCTTACAAGCTTTAAAATATAACATTTTGTGATAATTTATTAGTTATAGTGTTTGTTTTACTTTTATTAACTTTGCAAAATGCACATCGGGGAAAAACTTCGAATAGAAAGAACTAAAAAAGGCTATTCACAACAATATGTTGGAAAAGTTTTAGGTTTGTCGCAAATTATCATAAGCAATATTGAGTCTGGAAAACGAAAACCAAATTTTGAAGAATTATTAAAATTCTCAAAATTACTTGAAATACCACCAACTGAGCTAATTGATTATCCTATCAGTATTGAATTTAAAGAGTGTACTGGCTCGGGTATTATAGTTCACCATCATTTTCCACAAGAGTTAATAAGCCTCCTTACTCGTTTAGTAGATTTAATGGATAAAAAGGAGCAAAATTAAACCTGCATAGACTTTACAGATTTTAGAAATCTTTAAGGACTATTCCGTAATTTATTTCACATTAGCAGCACCCCATTTCCCCTCAAATTCTTGAAGACTTTGAAGTTTTTTCTGTTCAAACAGCGCTGCCTCTGGACTATTTTCTTGCATTACTTTGTGTTCCATCATCCTTCTTAATGCTTGTGCTTCTTTTTTAAATACTTTGGCTTCGGCAGTAAGTATTTTTTCTGATAAAAAACCATATACATAGTCTATAGCAGTATCGTTGGGGTGTACTAAGTCTTCTTTGTAGAAACGGTATTCCCTAAGCACGTCTATCACTAGCTCGTATGCTGGAAAATACTCTACATTAGAGTACCGGGTACAAAGGGTCTCTATGGCTATACGCAGGATAGCTTTGCCGTAATTGCTTTGTTGTAAGCCTTCGCGAACATACCTTACAGGGCTCAAGCTAAAAACAAATTGCTTTTCGGGCATTTGCTTTAGTATTGGCTCCCAAGCACTTATAATTTCTTCTACGCTAAGGTAATTTGTATGAAACAAAACAGAAGGTAGTTTATGGCAGTTTGCAACCAAATTACCGCTTTCTTTATGGGTAAATACTTTTGCGCTGCCTAGGGTTACAAACACAAAAGAGGAAGCTTGCAATGCCTTAGCAGCTTGCTGGTTTTGTTCGTCTATTTTTTGTAGCAATTCTTTTGGCGAGTTGCCAAAGGTTGAAGAATGGTGTTTTTGACTAAAATATAAATTCTGATAATTAAATATATATTCTTCTTTATATTTTTTTATATCTAAAATAAACTGGAAAGATTCTGCAATAGAAATAGGATTATACAAAATACCATAGGGGTTTGAAAATACCGAAAATCTATCGGCTTCCATTCTTGCAGCTATATTTTGTGCAAAACAAGATCCACTAAAAAAACATGAATTATTGAAATGAAGCAACTTAGAGGAATATTTCCAGTCGTATGGCAAATACCACTGCATAGCGCTATGGTTTTAAGTGGTATAAATAAGCGGCAATATCCAAAAGCTCTTTGTCTTTTTTCATAGGAGCCATTAGCTGTAATCCGTACGGCATGTGGTTGGAATGTGTGCCTGTAGGGATTGAGACGGCAGGATTGCCTGCAAGGTTTGCATGTACTGTAAACAAATCTGCCAAGTACATTGCTATAGGGTTATTTGCTTTTTCGCCAAGTTTAAAAGCAGGAGTAGAAGTAGTAGGCAATAAAATAAAATCGGCTGTTGCAAAAATCTCTTCTGTTTTTTGCTGAATTAATCTTCTAACCTTTTGCGCTTTGGTATAATAGGCATCGTAATGATTAGAGGAAAGCACAAAAGTACCTAGCATAATCCTTCTTTTGACTTCGGGCCCAAAACCTTCGGAACGGGATTTTACAAAAGTAGAATTTAAATCTTGTGCATTGGGACTTCTATAGCCAAAAAGCAAGCCAGAATAGCGGGCTAAATTAGAACTTGCTTCGGCAGTAGTAAGAACATAATATGCAGGCACTAAAGCATCTAACAATGGAAAATCCACCATTTCTACTGTATGCCCTTGCTCTTGAAGCATAGCAATAGCTTGCATAGTATGCGCCTTAATTTCGGGGTCTACTCCTTCGTTTTCTATACATTCTTTTATTACTGCAAATCGTTTAGGAGAAAGAACAGATTGTAGCTCTCCAAAGGCAATTTTAGTTTGAAAAGCAGTGGCATCAAACTGGTCTGGACCAGAAAGAACATCCATAATCAGATTCAAATCCTCGATTGATTTTGTAAGAGGGCCAATTTGATCGAAGGAAGAAGCATAAGCAAGCAAGCCATGCCTAGAAATGCAACCATAACTTGGTTTATATCCCCACAGACCGCAAAAGGAAGCAGGTTGGCGTATAGAACCGCCCGTGTCGGAACCTAGGCTTGCATGGCACATATTGGCTTGAACCGCCACAGCACTTCCACCCGAAGACCCCCCGGGAACCCTTGTATTGTCCTGAAAATTGAGTACAGGGCCATACGCAGAGTTTTCATTAGAAGCACCCATTGCAAACTCATCGCAATTTAAGCGCCCAATGATAATGGCATCCTCATCCAAAAGCCTTTGAACCGCCGTAGCAGTGTATACAGCCTCATAGCCTTCCAAAATCTTAGAACTCGCAGAGACTTTATGCCCTGTATAACACAAATTATCCTTTATCCCCAAAACTAAGCCTGCGAGTCTACCCGCAGTATTGTTTTTAATTTTGGCATCTACTTCTATCGCTTTGTTTCTAGCTTCTAGTTCAAAAACTTCCAAAAATGCATTCAAATGCTTGTTTTTTTCAATATTTTGAAGGTAAAACTCTACCAAAGAAACGCAGGAAATTTCCCCCAGTCTTAGTTTAGATTGAATATCAGATAATTTTTCGGTCATGTAATTCTTAGGCGTTTTCTTTCTTGTCAGGATTTTCTTTCATCCCATCTTCAATTTCTTTTTTCACATTGTTTTTCGCATTGTTAAATTCACGAATGCCTTGGCCAACACCACGCATTAACTCAGGAATTTTTTTACCTCCAAACAACAATAAAATTGCCAATAAAATAAGAATCCATTCAGTAGGTCCGATTGAACCAATAAATAATAGTCCCATATAAGTTTAATTTGAGTTGCAAAGGTAGTATTTTAAATACTATTTAAAACAAGTTTATTGACGGAGTTAGAAAGCTTTTTGTAGAAGCACTACTGTCCTTGTTTTTTGCGAATAAGCTTTATATTGGCTTTGTTTTCTTCTCCGGCCACCAATCTTTTTATATTCTTCTGATGGGTAAGAACAACCATAATGGCTGCGGATACACCAAATGCAACAAACAAAGGCTCGTTGGACTTAAAAATAAAAACAATAAGTAAGGGAAAAGATACTGTAGCTACAATAGAACTTAACGACACATATTTGGTAAGAAGTAGAATAAACAAGAACAAGCCAATACAAACTAAAGCGGAGACATAATGAATCGCAATCACCATACCTAGCAAAGTAGCAATACCCTTGCCGCCTTTAAAATTTGCAAAAACTGGAAAAATATGTCCTATCACAGACAATAGACCAAATAGGAGTTGAAGGTTTACAAATTGGATAGAATTTACTTCTACAAAAGGTAATAGCCACACCAAACATGCAGCGGTAAAACCCTTAGCTACATCCATAAGCAAAACTGCGGTTCCTACCTTTTTACCCAATACTCTAAAGGTATTTGTAGCTCCTGCATTTCCGCTACCATAGTCTCTTACATCTTTGCCATACAACGACATACCAAGCCAAACACTGCTAGGAATAGACCCTAACAAATAAGACAAAGCGGACAAACCAACTATATATAATGTTTCTACCAAAGTACTTTTTTTAATTTAACGTAAACGCAAAAATACAATCTAAAATCTAATTAATCAAATCTTCTTATGAATCTATCGACAGAACGGAGAGTGCCTAGTCTTAAACTATATTCATCATTGGATATTTTTTCTCCTTTATCTAAGATGGCTTGATTAAACTTATTGTCGGTAGAGATAGCGTACATTACCCCTCTAACGTAATTAAAGTAGAAATACTGACTGCTAGAAAGTTCTATATAAATATGGATATCGTCACCCGACCTTTTTTTATCCACCACTATCATAGCATTATATTTCTTGTTCACGTTCACACCGTTTAAGGAAGCAAAATCCATTTCTCCTCTACTAATAAAACTAGAGGTACGGTTATCAAAGGTCCAAGTAGATTTAGCCACCACTAACTGCGCTTTTTCTGGTGCACGCTTCATCACATCTTTGATATATAAATTCGGGTCAAATACTTCTTGTACTTTGTCTGTGGCCTCTCCTATTTTCTGAAAAAATCCGGTAGTAGCAACAGTATTTTCAGGAGATATTGCCCCATTGTTTTTAATTCTATCGATGGTAGCTTTTGCATCGGTCAAGCTAGGGTAAAATTCCGTTGCATTTTTTGCGAAAGCGCTTGTTTGTACAGAAGCCTGTTTACCGTAATCCTCGCTTTTTGCAAGCTCTACAAGTCTAGCTACCGCCTCTTTAGGCAAAGAATAATCCATGTAAAAAGACCAATCAAAACTAAAAGTAGTGTCTCCTGGCTTCCATGTACTTTCTCCTCCAAAACCTGCTTTAAACCCATCTTTTACATTTAAGCCAAGGCTGTATGCTCCTTCTGTTTTAAGCGTATTGGTTTTCGTATTTATACTAAACACATTGCCTTTTTCTTCTTTTTCAAATAATTTTTTCGGCTCCCCTACTACTATACTGTTTTTTGCATGGTCATAAAAGAGCACACCAGAATCTAGTGTAATCTCCGCTTCTGCATAATTTCTTTTCATACCAAAAAGCAGAGGGTATATTCGGGCGCTATCTGTGGCTACAAAGAGCCCGGTCATTAGCTTTCTATTGTCTACATTTCGGGGGTCTTTTACATCAATCACTACATTCTGAGCATCCATTGGGCCTTTTAATCTAAGCCATTGGCCAGCTATAAAATCTAGGTTGTGGTCTGGCTTCACAAAGCCAAAATAATCTATTGGCTTTTCTATACTTCTTATTTTTGTCCAACCCTTATAGGCTATATGTTTGTCTAAATAAAAGGCTTGGGTATCGGGAATATATCCTACACCTTCCAAATTCAATTCTCTATTAATTTTTATAGAGTCCATTTGAATGGTATACTTTTCTTGCATTTTAGTTATATAGGTGTATTCGCCAGAGGCCCTAATATTATTTTTCCCATACACTTTGGTTTTACAATTCACTATGCTATGAAACTTGTCTGTTCTATTGGCCTCAATCTTGGAACTATCCAATCTATCCATATCTGCATTAATCCTTACGGTAGCCAAGCCTTTATTTGGAAATATCCTAGAATCTGCAACATCTATAAACGGAATTTTTTGGATTTTTATAACAGACTCTTTCATATCAAAATCGGCATACAAACTCTCGAACTTAAGAGAATCTTGGTCTTTGTGAACCGACAAAAAGTATGGTTTTACGCTTGGGAATTTGGGATTTGGTCTCAATTCCATTTTCTTAGGGTCCATTTTCCAGGTCACGTCGCTAAGTAGGGTGGCGTATTTATTTTGGGGCAAATAGGTTAAACTTTCTATGCTATTGGCAGTAAACTTGCCTTCCCTCTTATCAAAGTCAATTTTGGATTGTACGTTGTCTGTTTGGAAAGCAAACACTTCAGGATTTAAAGAAAATATTCTAATTCCAGAGGTATCTGCATCTACTCTATTTCGACCATACACCATATTTTTAGAATAGAACTCTGCTTCGTTCCACTCCAATTGGCCATTGCCAGAAAGTGCTTTTGGCGAAAGTTCTAAGGTACCATCAAATGCATATTGCATTTTAAACATTTCAAACTTGCTTTCTTGATTGGTTACAAGCATTTGGTCAGAATAAGGCAGCCATCTGTTTTTTACATCTTTTCCTTTCACTAAAGGATATTTGGTAGTTTCTGCCAAGTCAAAGCTTTCTGCATTGGAAATAGTTTCGCGAGGAAACATAAGAAAGCCATCGCTTTTGGTCACAGAACCCAAATAATTAATGTTTCCATTTCCATACAACCCTTTGTTGCTAAGCGAAAGGGTCATTTGCCCTTGACCTTTTCCTTTATACATGGGTTTGTCTACAGTAGTCACAAATCCTAAAGAAAAATCTGGTTGAATAGAAATTTCGTGTTTGAAATTTGGGAAAATATCGTCTGAGATAAAAGTGCCTTTTAGGGTGAGGTCTGCAGCTGTAAAGTTATTTAAATTGGTAATCCTAAAGGGATCCACTTCAAAATAAAACGACTCTTTTTTGTAAATAAAATTATGGGTTTGTGCATATTCATAATGCACTTTAGACCCTTTGTGAGAGGTGAAAATAGGATAATCCGGGTATTCTTTCTTCTTTAGCCCAGATTTGTTTTTAGGATAATCAAATTCCAAAGTCCCAAAAAGATCTGTTAGTACGGATTGTATCTTCCTCATAGACCCCGTCATTTCGTCGGGATAATACAAAACCATGGAGTCGAAATAAGTGTCTCGAACCATAAAAGGAGCATATTCCATGTTAAAATCTTTGGAATAAAAATCCACTTTACCAGCGCGTACCATCCCTCCAAATCGCATGTCTCTGTTTTTCTTAATTACAATTTTTTGCTCGTGAGGCACAGCCATACAATTCTGACTATCGCTTATGGTAAAATTCCTTACCCCTTCCACTTGCAGATTCATGTTATTTAAACTCATGGTTATATTGGGCAGTGCTTCTATTACAGAGGTCATTTGGATTACATCGTAGTCGCGTACTTTCATGTGGTTGTTTACATAGTTAAACAACTTGGGCCTTATTTCTATGGTATCTGTTTTGGTGTTGTAGTATACAAAAGCTTGGTCTGCTAGGTTTATTATTTGTTCGTTCAGGTATTTTTTTTCTGTTTTATAAAACGCAGCATAGTCGTGAATACTAAATTTATTTTGGCGTGTTTTCATTGCATAATCCCTCATTCTATAAATGGGGTTAAAAGAGAGCATGCCTTGCATTTTTTCGTAGGTATATTCTCTATAAAAATCTCTAGAATCTATTTTTGCTGCTTTATCAGGAGAAATCATATCAAACTCTATATATGGAGTGGATTGTTTCCATTTTATCCTATCCACATCTATTTCTACTTCATGGTAATCATCCTGAAAAGGCATTAACATAAGGCCTTCTTCCCCTTTAGTTGCGGTTAATTCGCCTTTCACTATATCGTATCTAACAATTACACTAGGGTGGTATATGTTCTTTACAGAGTCAATAAATATTGTGATAGCGCATTTTAAGCTACCTGCAACCCCATTATCTATTTTGAAAGACTCAGATTTAAGTTCAATGATTGGTTTTTTATTATGTAACAGGGTAATAGTTACTGGTTCTTTGTTCAAATTAGAACCATTTATAATTCTTCCATCCAAACTAAAGCCACCGCTATAAGTAGCATTTGCCCCCACTATCCCATCTATTTTCACATCGCTCCTATAGCTAGTAAAAGCAGGGAAAGAGGCATTTTTTAGCAATTCTGTATTGGTAACGAAAGAAACTTTTTCTCTTAGCCTGCCCATTACATCGCCCTTAAAATATTTGGGATATCTTAAAAAAACAGTATCCGCTACAAATTCACTAGAGCTAAAATTAATATTGTACTTACTAAGCAAGCAAACTACTTCTTCTTCGGAAAGTTCTACCCTTTCCCAATTAACCTTGCCTTTTGTTCCAATCCACTGGGCTTTATCTGGATAAAACACTCCTGAGGTTTCATAAATAATAGTCTTGTCTAGAAATGCACTTCCGGTAAGGGTTAGTGCTTTAAATTTAATAGCCAATCTGCCGTCAAACACCAATTCAAAAAGGTTGTTGTCTGCGCGCCAGGTCATGGCTTCAGACTGGTATAAAATATTTTCAGAAAAAAGCAATTTTGCTGTTTGTAGAAAGGCAGCATATTCTTTTACATTTTTCTCCATTAGTTTAAACCCTATTTTGCTCCACTGGTCTAGTATTTCTTTGTTCAGATTGTTAGAGAAAAAATAATTTAAGCTGGATAAAAACCACTCATAGTGAGGGTCTATGCTAAGTTTCTTAAACAACATACTTTCGCAAATATTCCTAATGTTTAATTTCTCCGCGTTGCTTAGCTTGCCTTGGTCCCAATACTCTCTGAATTGCACTACCAATTTGTCTAAGTTAGGGTCTTTTTGTGTAGCTACATACTGCTGAAATTCTTTCACAAAAATCTCTGGATCTTGCGAATAGCTTTTGATTTGAGCAGAGATATTTATATTCCCCAAAAGGAGAAACAACAACAATAAAAAGAAAGACCTCATAGTAGTTTGCATAGTTTGGGATAAAAACATAACGAAATATTTAAGAATGTATTCTAGAACAATGGTCAAAAAGTGTTCCGAAAATTATTTTGCAGCTTTTATAATCTCACAAAAATCTCTAGAGGCAAGTGCTGCGCCACCTATCAATCCTCCATCTATATCTTCGGAGGCAAAAAGTTCTGTAGCATTGTCTGGTTTTACGCTGCCACCATATAGTATCCTAATTTGATTTGCAAAAGAATCTCCCAACTTATCTGCAATAATTTTTCGAAGAAAAGCATGAACTTCTTGTGCTTGAGCGGTACTTGCTGTTTTGCCTGTTCCTATAGCCCATACAGGTTCATAAGCCAGTACAATTTTTTGCACATCCATAGCATTCGAAACCCCTTCTAATCCTTCCAATGTTTGTGCTTTCAATACTTCCCAAAGGCTTCCATTTTCTCTTTGCTCCAAAGTTTCGCCTACGCAGTACAATGGAACTAATCCTGCTTCTATTGCTGCTTTTACTTTTTCATTTAATACGGCATTGGTTTCGCCGAAGTATTGTCTTCTTTCAGAATGACCTACGATTACATATTCACAACCAATACTTTGCAACATAGCTGCGGAAATTTCGCCCGTGTACGCACCTTTTGCAAATTGGCTCATATTTTGCGCCCCTACACTTATACTAAATCCTTCTAGATTTTTGCTTATTGCATATATACTTACAAAAGGGGGAAAGAGTATTACCTCTGCATTGTTTCTTACTTCGTCTGCATGCATCCCTTTTATTTCTGTTGCTAAACCTAACCCTTCATTTAGGGTTGTATTCATTTTCCAATTTCCTGCTACAATTTTTCTTCTCATTTTTTTGGTAATAGTTTAATTTTTATTTGAATGGATTTCCGTGAACAATTTATTTTGTACGCTATCGAAGGCCTTGCTTCTTCTTTCAAATACTTTTTCAGCGGTTTGAATTGCTTTGGGAAGGGTATATTCTTCCATGGAAGCGGCACCTCCCCAAGTAAAAGAAGGGATGTAATTGCGTGGAAAACCCGACCCGAATATATTACAAGAGAAACCAACTACAGTTCCTGTATTAAACATAGTATTTATCCCAGACTTACTATGGTCACCCATAATTAACCCACAAAACTGTAGTCCTGTTTTAACAAATTTCTTGTGTTTATAACTCCAAACCTTTACTTCTTCATAATTGTTTTTCAAATTTGAATTGTTTGTATCGGCACCAAGGTTGCACCACTCTCCTATCACAGAGTTTCCCAAAAAGCCATCGTGTGCTTTGTTGCTGTAGCCAAAAATTACGCTGTTGTTTATTTCTCCACCTACCTTACAATGAGGCCCAATGGTGGTACCTGTGTAAATTTTTGCTCCCATTTTCAAGTGGCTACTTTCGCCTAAGCTAAAAGGCCCTCTAACCATACAGCCTTCTTGCACTTCGGCATTTTTACCAATATAAATCGGGCCTTCGTTGGTATTAAAAATACTGCATTCTACTACGGCTCCTTCTTCCACAAAGATGGGATGTTTGCCAATTACAGTATTGGTTTCAGATAATTTTTGGCTTGTTCTATTGTGGCAGATCCTATGAAAATCATTTTCTATTTGACGGTGGTTCTTAGAAAAAATCTCCCATGGGTAATTTAGTATATCCAAATCACCTTCCCATTCTATTTTACTTTGTTCTTTTTGTCCAAAGCATAACAAAAGTGTTTCTCCGCAATACACACTTTCCCCTTCCTTTAGATTAGAAATTACTTCCAAAAGCTTAGGTTCGGGGAGCAATCTGCTATTTACAAACAATTCTGATTTAAACTCACCGTATATATCTTGTAAATAGGGTTTGGTTTGTACATACACTTTATCATTACAAATTGTTTCCCATTTTTCTTTTATGGTAAGTATACCAAATCGTATGTCTGCACAAGAGCGAGAAAGGGTAAGTGGCAAAAGGTCTTCCCATCCATCGTCATCAAAGAGAGTAATGGAGGCAATAGTATAATTTGATTGTTTTAATTGCATGTGGCCTAAAATAGAAAGGCAACAAACTTACTAAAAAATAGGAATTTGCGAATCAATTAAAATGGAATATATCCAACATGGAAGTAAAATACATAGATGGGAACGTCTAATTTTGGTCTATTATAAAAATAAAGTTAAAATAAAAGCAATAAAAAAAGTGTTAAGCAAAATAAAATACCTTTTTTTGTGGAATTGATATGCAAACGAAGAACAAAATACTCGCTATACTTATAATTATCCTTTCTCCATGCTTTACCAAGGCCCAGGTAGACTCTTCTTTTGTAAAGGATGCATACTATAAAAAACTAGTTTCAGCAAGCAACTCTTTGCCTGTATTTTACAATGCAAATATTAAGGCAGAAATTATCCAATTGTCCAAACAGAGTTCCCGTTCTGCATCATTATTAGGTAAAATAGATTTCGCAGTAAAAAATCTAGGTCCATATTTCGACAGTTTAGGTTTGCCCAAAGAACTTGCTATACTTGCCGTTGCCAACAGTCAATTGAACCCAAACTACGTAGATCCGGAAACAGGCGCATCGGGAATTTGGCCTTTGTCCTATTCTGTAGCTAAAAGGCATAAGTTAATTACCAATTCTTTTGTAGACCAAAGAAGAAACATGTTTTTATCTGCACAAGTGGTTGCTAAATACATGCAAGATTTAGAAAAGATTTACCAGAATTGGCATTTAAGCATTACCGCTTTTTATGCAGGCCCTATAAACTTAAACATGGCCATAAGAAAAGCTGGAAACAGTTTAAATTACCCTGCTATTCACGAAGTGTTAGACCCAAAACAACAGAAGTGTATTGAAAACTTCATGTCTCTTTTGTACCTATACTATTTCCATAACGAACATAAAATAAGCCCTGAGAAATACTTTTACCCCCAAACAGACACTATTTGCAGCAATTCGCTGATGAGCTTGGACTTAATAGCAGACAAATTAGAAATAAAAAGAACTACAATGACACTTATAAATGCTGAATTCATAGAAGGTGTAGTTCCCAAAATTGAAAATTGCAATTGCTTCCATTTGCCTACAAATAAAATATTAGACTTTGTGGCTCTGCGAGAAGAAATGCTACAACAACAAGAAGAACAAGCGGAGGCAAATACTGTTAACGATAGCAATATTTCTGAGCCTGTAGTAATCGCTGAAACAGGTCTGTTTGCCCCTCCGGAACAAAGTATAACTCCTAAAAACGCAAGCAGTTCTAATGAACCTAAACTTATTTATTATACCATAAAAAATGGTGACAACCTTGGGTTGCTCTCTAAACTTTTTGACTGCTCTATAAACGACATCAAAAGGTGGAACAATATGCATAACAATACTTTGTATGCAGGCAAAAAACTCAAATTGTATGTAAAAGCAAATAAATTGGATCAGTATAGGAAGATTAACAACATGTCCGCTTCCCAAAAACAAGCCTTAGCTAGAAGTAAATAATCTATGTTTAAAAATACAAAGTTTAAAACAATCCTACTTGGACCCTTTGTATTCTTAATTTTATTTTTATTCTCTTTTCTTTCCCCTTCACATAGCTCCTTGATTTCCGTAATTGGGTTAGCCTTTTGGATTATTTATTGGTGGACAACGGAAAGCATTCCTATTGCAGTAACTTCATTTTTACCCTTGTTGATTTTGCCTATTTTAGGGGTAAGTCCTTTTCAAGAAATTATACCAAACTATTATTCCTCTATAATCCTTTTATTTTGGGGAGGATTTGTATTGGGTCTTTCTCTTGAGAAATACAAAATACATGAAATCATAGCCTTAGAAATACTGAAAAGGGCGGGAAAAACCCCTGCCGCCGTAATAGGCGGAGTAATGTATGCTTCCTATTTTATAAGTATGTGGATAAGCAATACTGCTACAGCAATTATGATGCTTCCCATTGCAATAAGCATTTTTAATTTGGTGGATGAACTAAGCCCAAGAGAGGTTTCCAAAAAAATAGCTATAGGCAGCATGCTTGGAATAGCTTATGGAGCAAATATTGGAGGGATAGCCACTATTATTGGCACCCCTCCCAACATGGTTTTAAAATCTTTTTTGGAAGAGCGTTTTGGTTATTCACCTGATTTCCTAGAGTGGATGATAGTAGGACTGCCATTCTCGTTACTCTTAATCTGGATAACAAATCAGTTGTTCACTAAAGTATTGTTTGTGTTGCCCTCTCAACCCATAAAAGGGTTAGACGAATTTATAGAATCCCGAAAGAGAGAAATTGGCCCGCTCAGCAAAGTACAAATCCGAACCCTTTTTGTTTTTGTTTCTGCTGCATTTTGTTGGATTTTCCAAGGACCCTTGAATTTTATTTTGTCACACTTTCAATTGGATTTTAAGTTAACAGATGCAGGCATTGCTGTATTTTTTGCATTGCTTACCTTTCTTATTCCCCAAGGGCCGCCTTTGAAAACAGGGGGCCTAATGCATTGGAAAGACATGAAAAAAATTGCTTGGCCTATTTTGTTTATGTTTGGCGGTGGTATGTCTTTGGCATTAGGGCTTGAAAAAGCTGGATTTGTACAATTTATTCAAGAAGCCTCTAGTTCTATTCCTCTAAGCTATTGGGCTATTGTAGCTTTATTCCTAATTCTTATCTCGGTTTTTGCAACAGAAATTATGAGCAATGTTGCTCTTATTACCATTCTAATCCCTGTAGTAATTGCTATCTCTGCATCCTTTGGTATTACAAATCCTTTGGTATTAGGAATCCCTGTGACCTTTGGTTCTAGTCTAGCATTTATGTTGCCTATTTCTACTCCTCCCAATGCTGTTGTATACTCCTCTAAGTTAGTTTCCTTAAAAACTATGGTTAAAACAGGATTTTGGCTAAATATTGTATCTATAGTTCTCTTAACTTTGTTGTTCTTTTTACTCAAACTAATGTATGCATAAAATTGTTTTTTTGTTCATGTTGTTCTCTGTTTTTAGTGCTTGTTCCAACCACAGCAATAGCGCCTATACGGAGGAAATAGAAACATATAGAGCGCAAATTCATGTCAATATGAATTCTTCAAGAAACTCTCCTTTTTATGAGAAAAAAAACTTTAAAGGACTAGACTATTTTAAACCTGACAACCACTATGCTGTAGAAGCAAAAGCGGTGAAACAGTCTGAACCTGAACTGATACAATTAGAAACCACTACAGAAAGAAAACCGCTGTATTACAAAGCTTATAAATTGACATTTAAAATACAAGAAAAAGAATGTGTACTTTGGGCTTATATAAAAACCGATGAAGAGAATGTACTATTTTTACCATTCAAAGACCTTACAAATAACGCGCTAACCTATGGAGGCGGGCGGTATATAGAAATGGAAAAACCAAGTGACACATTCAATACCATAGTCTTGGATTTTAACAAAGCCTTTAATCCCTATTGCCACTACAACGACAAGTTTTCTTGTCCATTAGTTCCGTCAGAAAACCATTTGGAAGTGGAGATTTTGGCAGGGGAAAAAATATATCCTTACAAGTAAACTTAGGGAAGATACTTTATAGTAAACTTAATGGGTGCAGAAGCAGACAACATAGCACTTACTCCGCAATATTTTTCTTTAGATAGGTTTACTGCTTTTAAAACCTTCTCTTCATTTTGTTTGTCCACCTTTATATAATACACGAGGGTGTAGGCCGAATAAATTTTAGGATGTTCTTCTGTTAGAGGAGCCTCTACAAGGATAGAAAAATCCGAAAATTCTACTTTCATTTTTTCCAAAATAGAAACCACATCCATAGCCGTACAACCGGCAAGTGCGGCCAAAAGCAATTTTTTAGGACCTATTCCTGGATTGGTTGCAGACCCATCCAATATTAAATCCATTCCATTTATCTGTGTTTTAAATTCCAAGCCATCTGTGTGGCTTAATACCAAACTGTGAGTGGTCATAATTCTAATTATTAATACACAAATTTAGGCAATATAGTGGCACTTCTAAATGATAAAAATCACATAAATTTTACTTTTATAAATGATTTAAAAAGTAGTAATTTACAAACTAATAATCGAAATGCTGAGCAATACATTGTATCCTTTATTTACAGGCTTATGGCAAGGAGTTTTAATCTCCTTGTTGCTCTTTGGTCCTGCATTTTTTAAGCTTATAAACGTAGGGATGAAAGAAGGGTTCCGCAAAGGTATTTGGTTGGCTACAGGAGTAGTAATAAGCGATTTACTAGTAGTAGCATTACTCATATATGGCCTTAGCGACATTATAAACCACCCCTTGTTTCAGAAAATATACAGTATGGTTGCTGCCTTGGCAATGATAGCAATAGGCTTGAAATCTACATTTCATAAATATAAGGCTTTTTTGCTAAGCTATTCCCAATCTACAGTAAAAGGAAAAAATCTTTGGAGTGGATTTTTGCTAAATCTTGTAAACCCTTTTACTTTTATACTTTGGTTTAACCTATTGAGTACTGTTGCGCTTAAGTACGAAAGCTCTATAAACATTCAAAAAGACCTATCTTTAAATATCTTAGGAATCCTAATGAGTATCTTTTTAATGGATGTTTTAAAAGTATATCTATCTAATTTTATTGGCAAAAAAATCAGTCCTAGAATATTCTATTTTGTAAATCGATACTTTGGTGTTATTTTTATACTCATAGGCTTGTTTTTCATCTTTACTTTTGTTAAATTGCTTCTTTAAATAATCTCTCCAAACCAACCCTTTTATGTTTTCCCCTCAGCATATCGATATTCTTGTCAACTTGGTTTTGGCTTTGATTACTTTTAGTTTAGGTCTTACCTTAACGAGGAATGATTTTAAAAACCTGCTTGTAAACCCAGGGTCTTTAACCATAGGTTTACTCTCACAAATCATTCTACTCCCCGTTTTGGCCTGGTATATTATGGGATATTTTAATTTTGATCCTATTTTAAAAGTTGGTTTTCTTGTTATTTCATTTTGTCCAGGAGGGGTAACTTCCAATTTGGTTACTTTTATGCTACGAGGCAATGTAGCACTTTCCATTTCACTTACTGTCTTAAATTCTGTAATTACCATTTTTACCATTCCAGTTTTTACAAACTTAGCTTTGGACTATTATGTTTCCCATGGAGAAATGATCAAGCTTCCTTTTTTAGAAACTACTGTTTCTATTTTTTTAGTTACTCTTCTGCCAGCTATTGTAGGAGTAGCGCTTAGGGCAAAATACAAAACCCTAACTAAAAGAATTCAACCTGCTTTGCGATATATTCTCCCAACCTTACTCTTTATAGTATTTGCGGTAAAAATATTTGCAGGTAAAGAGAGTGGAGGAACTGGGCTTACATTTGAAGAAACTGTAGAACTTGCAGTACCTTCTCTTCTACTAAATATCTCTGGAATGTTATTAGGATTCATTTTTAGTTCTATTTTCTTCTTAAAACTTAAAAATAGAATTACTATTTTAATAGAAGTTGGACTACAAAACACCGCTCTTGCCTTACTTATTTCTGGGGTTTTGCTAGACAATCACGACATGGAAAAACCAGCAATGGTATATGCTATGCTCACCTTTATTTCTACTTTTTTGTTTGCTTATCTACTTAAAAATATTTTCTTTAGGTGGAAAATGAAACAAAATTTAAAAGCAGATTTTAACGAAAAACAATAACTAATGCTTATAAACCTATAAGGTTTCTTTTTCTCTGTTGTCAAAACCTATAAGGTTTGGGTTTCTCGGCTGTCAAAACCTTATAAATAGGTAATAACCTATACGATATAAACCCTATTTCTACTAATGTTTTTGTCATCTTTTTTGCAGGGAAAGGCAAAAAAAATGCCAAAAAACATCATTCCGTTTTCATTGTATACCCCGGGTTAAAACCCGGGGCTATGGATATTTTTCTCCTTCGGAGAAATTAGATACCGATTAAAAGGCACCCCATTATCTGAATCAAGGATTTATCGGATGCTGTGGCAAACTCATTGTAAGTTAAAGGATTTCACAGAGTGCAATTTTCCCAAATAATCAAATCATTGCATCATCACATTTCCAAATTACAATCTTGTTGGCAAAAAAATTAAGGATGCGCACTCCATACCTCGTTTTAAAAACTTGTAAGTTTACTTCTCGATTGATTGAGAAACTCCTATATCAAAGGAGAATCGGCTATTTAGCAGTATACGAATCGTGTAGTTTTTCTACAAATCCCCAATTTACAATTTTCCAAAATCCTGAGACATATTCAGGTCTTTTGTTTTGGTATTTTAGATAGTAAGCATGTTCCCACACATCCAATCCAAGTAAAGGAGTTCCTTTAAAAGCAGATACATCCATCAATGGATTATCTTGATTTGGAGTTGAACCTATTTTAAGTTTCTTTTGTTCATCCAATACCAACCATGCCCAACCCGATCCAAATCTTGTTTTTGCTGCATTTTCAAATTCGGTTTTAAATGCCTCCATAGTACCAAATGCTTCTGTCAATAATTTGGTCATTTTTGCAGAAGGTTGATTGTTTTCTGAAGCGGGCTGCATGCACTTCCAAAAAAGTTCATGATTGTAATGTCCACCGCAGTTGTTGCGCATTTTAGAAGAATAGACAGAGACCGTTGACAAAATTTGCAGGGTGTTTTGGGTTTCTTTCACTTCTGCTTCGTATGCTTCTTTATAGTTTTTTGCATACGCAGCAGCATGTTTGCCATAGTGTATTTCCATGGTCATAGAATCAATTACAGGTTCCAAAGCTGCAAAGTCATAAGGCAAGGCTTGCTGAGACAACCCAACTTGCAATGGCCCTGAAGATGTTTTTCCTATACTTTTGCATGACTGCAATATACCGCTTGCACCCATAGTGCCAAAGGCACTTAAACCCAAACCTGCTATTGCAGTAGTTTTTACAAATTCTCTTCTGCTATTTTTTTTGTTCATTCTATTCGATTTTTATACATGTCAAAGATAGAAAAAATAGAATCTTTAACACCTTTATTCTGTTCAACTCCGCAAAAAGCAGGAGTAAACTAATTGTTCAAAAGGTTCCAAGACTTATTCAATAAGCACTTTTTTCACAACTTTTTGTGATTCTGTGTGTATATGTAAGAAATATATTCCCTTTGCAGCATTCGTCTTAAGTCTAATTTCAGAACCTGAATGGCTTGATTGAAAAGCAATGGCAGACCCCGTTGTATTAAACAATTCCAATTGGGTAATCTTTTCTTTCAAGTTGGCATAATCCACCACTAGGTTCCCGTTGCTAGGATTTGGGTATACCTGCACATCTAAGTCTAGAGATGATTGTATTTGATGCACATCCATCGCATAACCAACCATAAAATACCTTTCTACCGAGGTTCCAAAGTCGGGGGCAATATTTTGTAAGAGTTCAGAGTTTGGTCCTCTTAGTTGCAGGCTGCCTGTTCCGCCTGCGCTAAAAGCCCAAAAACCAAGACCATTTTTATTTTTATCGTCTATAGTAAACCGGAAACAGCCAGAAGGAAGACTTATCGTGTCGCGGTATAAGGTGTTTCCTGTTGGATATTTCTTGTCGAAATACACCTTGCCATCGCTATTTACAATTTTCAAGGTATTATCATCTGGGAAATTATTGGTTCTTATCTGAACAATTATTTTGTTTGGAAAGGTTGGAGTTAGGTTAAAAGAAGAACTAAGCATGTTGTTTTGCGGGTTCATGTCGCTTTCGTAACCATTCACTTTGCTAATCTCACATTCAAACTGTCTATCTGTATTAGAGGAGCTCCACTGAGGTTGCCATAGTTCTATGTCTTTTTCTTCTCCTATTTTTACCAATCCTTGCCAAGTATGGGTTTCCTTTTTACCACCAGTTACACCATAAGTAAATTCTATAGAAGAAACTTCTTTATTCCCAAAGTTTTTTACTCTAATGATAGGAGCAAAACAATTTGGATTTTGTCTATTGAATCTAAAATCTTTGTTTGGAGCTACTACTTCTATAATGCCTATATCGGTAAGTATTTTTGGTTCTTCATAAAAAACCACTTGCCCTGCGATTATGTAGCTGCAAGAATTGTTTCCGTTGTTTGTAAATGGCTCTATATCTAGGTCCAAAGAAAAAGAATCACCAGGAGTTAAGAAGTCTGTAAGTTCATACTCAAAAGGTTTTACTAAGTCTCCAGGACACCAGTTTGCCCTATCATAAAGCCAAGTGCCAGGCTGAGGAAACATTGCATTTAGACCACAGTTGTCGCGCCATACCAAGCTGCGGAATTTTTCTTGCCCGTTTACTTTTACATAGTGATATTTAGGGCAAAACTCTGCACAATTTTCGTTGCCGCCAAAGCCATGTCCAGTTTGAATCACAATAAATTTTGCGCTTTTATTTTGGGCATCAAAAAATAATTTTCTTTCTGGCAAATAATTTTCTATGGAATTGTTTGGCGTTCCATAAGGAAAAGAACCTCGGTACAATTGTACAATCTCTTTAACTTTTCTTGGTGCTTTACCTTCTATAAAATCAAAATCCAGACTTACCGTAAAGCCATCTTGGTAACCTGAAAAAAACACTTCAATTTCTACGGAGTCTTGTAAAAGCATGGCATAATCTGTTACATCAAAATAATGTACTTGTTGCCAAGTTTTGGTAAATCCACCTGCGTAGGGAGTAATCAATCTTCCTATTTCATACTTTATTATTTGGTCAAAAACATTGTAAAAAGGCCATTTTTTTGCATAAAAAATCGTATCGGCATTTATAAAACTCGAATCGGTTTTTACCCCATCTACTATGGTGTAGGACCATCCCTGAGGCCAAACTTCGAGGCTATCGGTAATAGTGGTAGCCAACAAGCTATCGTTGTAAAAATAGAGTTTCACAGAAGCTTTTTCCACTTTAGAACCTACCCCAGCGCTAACTACAGAATCAAAATAAGGATTTAGCACAGCCCTAAAAGAGTCTACTGCGGTACTTTGTCTATACAAAGAAGAACGTTGTATAAGTGTTGAATCTTTGTTTCCTGTTTTGTGGTTTACCAATATGTTTGTAGTATAATCCCACTCGCTACACCCTTTATCTGGACAACCAATGGTATAACGCATGTTTACAGCCCTAAACTCTTTTCCCTTAGTAGGAAAAAAATCTGTTTGCTTGTAGCCCCCGTACCATTTTAGGTGGGTTCTGTTGTGGGTGCTGACTTTCAAAGTATCTTCTGCTTGCGTATGAAGCAGCGCTCCAAAAAATAAAGCTACTGCCAAAAATAGAGTAGAAAGTTTCATATAGTTTATCTCAATATTATACATGCGAATGTAAGAGTACAAAAGAATATTTTTAAAATAAAATAAATTGCAAAATACAAATCCCTGATTGAATTCTATTTAAGATTTCCAAAAGCTAAAATTTCGCATTTATTTAAAGCATTAAATTGAGATATCTATAACTTGTTTTTGAGAAAGAAGGGATTTTGTTTATGTTTGAAAACAGGAAATATGCAGTATATTTACCTATATTGGTGACTATCTTACCAAATAGGAGTAAAATACGTAAAGGCACCAAAGGTAATTTTTTTTAATCATGAATAAACATATAGCATTTCTTTTTTTAACAGTTGGGTTCATGTTTACAGCCTTAGGCCAAAAGAAAAATCTACATTCAAGTATCTATTTTGAAACCGCAAGCTTTGATCTAACCAATGAAAGTAAAACTACTCTAGATATTCTTGTAGATAGTTTGAAAACTTTTCAGAACTACAAAATTTTTATCAAGGGCAATACAGACAATATTGGCGACAGCAACTACAATAAGAAATTATCCGAAGAACGTGTTTCCACAACTCAACAATATTTTATTTCAAAAGGAATTAGCCGTAACTTGTTTTCAACTTCAGCCTTTGGAGAAGAAAAACCGATAGCCGACAACTTAACAGAAGAAGGAAAACAAAAAAACAGAAGAGTGGATATCACAATATCTTTTACAAGACCAATCCCTATAGACAGTTCACAATTTCTTCCATCAATCTTTGACCTATACAAAGTCACAGAAAGAAAAGCACAGCAATTTTGTATAGACAATATGCGTGACACTTTTGTGCGTTGTGAGCAAGGGACAATCATCAAGATAAAAGCAAATTCTTTTAAAAATAGCCGTAAGTGCAAAGAAGACTGCATCACGTTTGAAGTAAAAGAAGACTTTCTTGCATCGGATATGATTTTGGACAATTTAGCCACTACCTCTAATGGTAGAATGATAGAAACCCAAGGGATGATTTATTTGAATGCAAAAGATTGCAAGGGAAACGAGTTGACAATAAACAGAGGCCGCGATTTGCTTATTTTTCAACCTACAGATACTTTTATAAAAAATGCAGAAATATTTACTGGCAACAGAGCAGGACACGATAGTGATATGAATTGGACTGTAAACAACACCTCCGTTTTAAATGGTTTTACAATGGAAAGAGTACAGACATGTAATGATTGGCTATGTGGTAGAGGAGGCGACCGAGGTGCTTGCGGTTGCAAATTTCTCTTTTGCAGAGTAAAAAGATTACCCGATGCAATACTTGGACTCTTTATTCCATGTATTAAGTACGATAACAAAATGTTTAGAAATGAAATACAGATATGTAGAATCCAACAACAGATAGTTATTGCCCGTAATAGAGAAAAAGAAAAGAAAATAGACAGATTGGAAAATAAACTAGAACGCAAAGAGGATAAAAGACAAAAGCTGGTTGACAAATATACAGAACGGTGCGACTTAGTTCCATCAGGCATACCTATAGCAAGAGTACCCGAACCTTGCAAACGATTGTACGAACTTTTTAAACAATATGGTGTAAACAATTACAATGACCTATTCTACCAACTAAACAAAGAACAGATGGATAGATTCGGGGTAAATAATATGAGAGACCTACAAGATTCTATTAGGGCTGCTACTAAACGAAATATCGAAGAAAATTACAAGAGTAAAAATGTTGCATTTGAAGATGTTAAATATTATGTTTACAATACCTCTCGATTAGGATGGAGCAACATAGATATATTTGCCGATATAAAACCAGAAGATATGGTAAATATGACGGTAAATATAAATGCCTATAAAAACACCGATTGCAAGTTGGTTTTTAGAGATAGACAATTTGTGATTCCCGCAGAAACCGAAGCCGGAATTTATCAGTTTAAAAACATGCCTAAAGGGGAGCGAGTGTGGATAGTTACGTTAATGTATTTAAACGGACAACCATACCTTTCAATGGAAGAAACCACAATAGATGACGGTGTACATTCCGTAAATTATGAGTTGCTGACACTTGAAGAGCTAAAAGAAAAACTAAAATTGCTTAACAAATAGATTCATAAAATAGAGGATGCTATTTTTCATCACTGCTACAGAGTCCACTTTGATAGAGCCCAAAAAAAAATAATATAAAAATATTTTCTTTTTCGCTTCCTCATTCTCGCTAGCATCTTGCGAGCGACCTCTTTCTTTGCCTCTGGCATCTCTTACAATCATTCTCATATTTCATTGTTCTTTATTCCAAAAACTTACAGCCACGATTGTATTCATTTTTCAAAGAGGTATAAGCATGCAGTATTTACGCCATAGGCGATTTGTTATATCAGCGAGCGAGTTGCGAAATGCGAGAGAGGACGGGGTTTATGATTCACTATTTGGGGTTAAACACTTACAATTCAGCATTTTTTCCTATTTTTGAACACTTAAAGGAGGTTTTTAGACATTTTATCCATCTACCACTATGAAAATTTACTACTCTCTCTTTTTACAAACCATCTTTTAATTTAAAAAAACTCATGAAACAGATACTCTTCTTTTTTATTTTTATGCTTTGTGGCAATGCTTTTGCACAAGTCCCAAGGCAAGTTCCAAAGCATGGACAAGAACCAGACGAATTGTATATAGATGCAACCGGGGCACCACCTTCCGTTGGCAAATCAGCAGCAGACGAAGTCCGAGGGATTACCTATGATAAAATGGGTAAAAAGAGTTTTGTAATGGGAGATGAAACAAAAAAAGGACTTTATGATGATATAAATTTTGTTCGCAATAACGGTGATTTTTATATCGTTAAAAAAGGGACCCAATATGGTATAGTAAACAAAAGGGGGGATATTACTGTCAACATAGAATACGATAGTTTAGCTGGGGATTACAACTCCGGCCAAGGTTTTATTGCTAAACAAAAAGGGAAATACGGCAAAATATCGAATTTAGGCAAAATTATTCTCCCTATAAAGTACAATAAAATTATAGCTGGAAACCATGATATAACACTGGTTCTAAACAACAAAAACGAAACTGAACTTATTTTTACTGAAAAAAACATAACCCTAAATAAAAGAATAGACTATGTTGAATTGTATCAAAATGTAACTATTCTCAAATCTGAAGGGAAATTTGGTTTAGTTTCTAACAAAATAATCTTGGGATTTGAATACGACAGCATTTTTGTACCAATAAAGGACAAAAGACACATCCCAATCGCTAGTAATCAAAAGCCTTTCCAACAATCAAATCCTCCCAATCCTACAATAAAACCATACCAAAGCATTTCTTGTTTAACCATTCAAAAGAACAATAAATTAGGTTTAATAAATAGCGAAGGAGAAATTATATATCCTGCGGAAAACGACGAAGTTTACAATGCAGACCTATTTGGTTACTACAGCGTAAAAAAAGGAAGTCTTTATGGTATTTACTTCTCAAAAAGTAAAGATAAAAAGCATACAGAAATAGAGTTTGACCGTATTTCTGTAGATGGTGTTGGCGCTATAATGGCATCCAAAAACAAAAAAATGGGAATATTTACTCTCCAAGGAGAACAAATCACTGGATTTGAATACGATGACGAATTCATAGCACAATACAGCGGAATTGGCTACAGAGTGTCCAAAAACAAAAAACGAGGGATAATTGATAGACAAGGGAAAACAATTATTGAACCCATTTATGACGATGTCAGCACTTTTACTTATGGCAATAAAGAAATATTTAAAGTAAAAATCGAAGAGAAATACGGTATTGCAAACAGAGAAGGAAAGCTTATACTACCAATTGAATTTAAATATATTGACGATCTTAACAACCATTTTCTTGTTGTATCACCAGAAAAAAAAGTTGGTTTGTATGACAATAAAGGGAACTTGTTGGTATCAGTAAAATACAATTGGATTACCAAAACGCCCTCGCGCAACAGTAGTATTTTAGTATTGCACGAAGGTGAATTTTCTTATAATTTCCTAGACAAGAACAACCGCACAATTTTTTCGGAAAACATAAGTGAATACGGCTATGTTTTAGATGAAGAAAAGCTAAAAAGCCCAGAAGGACGAAAGGGTTTATTATACGTAAAATCTAAAAATGGAAAATTTGGTATACTCAATGAAATCAAAGGAACTCTCGATGTCCCAATGGTGTATGATGAAATTATACAATGTGCAAACTCTGGCGAAAACAACCTCTATTTTAGTGTGCGAATGGGTAAAAAACATGGCCTTATAAATGAGAAAAACGAAGTGCTGATACCCATAAAATACGATGCTATAGACTTAAGCTTTGCAGTTTCTACAGCTTACTTTAACGAAAGCACTGAAAACATAAACAATCCTAATGACTTCCAAGTAGTGGTGGCAAAAGGCAATAAATACGGGACTGTAAATCTCAAAAACGATATAGTAATCCCTTTTCAATATGCCTTTTTAAAACGTATCTCTTACAATGGATTATTTAAAGCAAAAACAGGAAACAAATATCAAATAATCAATAAAAAAGGAGAAAGTATTTGCAAACATTCATTTGACGAAGTTGCATTTTTTGAACGGGTGGATAAAGAATATGAGGAGAATGATAATTTCCAAACACTTACTTTTTCAAATGGTAAAATGCGTGTAATAGATAGTAAAGGCAATTTTATAACGAATGAAAAACCTATGCAAGTTCACTCAGGTTTCGAAACCTTTGACAAACTTAAATTTGCCCTTATCCAAGCATTAGATAGCAAAGAGGATGTTTTAATAAAAGACTTTGTAGATAAAATAGCACCTTCTGAACATCTTTTATATTACTTAAAACAGAATTTATTCAATAAAAACACCCTTTATGTAAACATAGATGAAGTTAAAGAAAAGTATCTACGTGATTTACTTTCATTCAAACACAGCTATTGGAATGCAGACACAAGTTTAGGTAACTGGGCCTATAATCGTTCTTCACTCCATGTTGTTGATTACACTATATATTCCGAAAGGTATGGAATAGTAACAAATAGTAGAACATCGGACCACGCATATGGCGATACTCGTTTTATGGAAAAACTATTGCGTAATGCCGTAAAAGTAAATGGATATTGGATAAGCACTTATTTTATGACAAGGGGATTTGACTGAGATTAAAAATCGCTTTCAACCCAAAGCCATAAAATTGAAAACCTTAAGCAATTTCCAAATTATTACTATTCTAGTTTTTGTAAAAAATCCATCGACTTCCTAGGCCTTAAAAGTATATTCTTAGGGCTCACATTTCTAATTCCATGCCAACTATAATTGGTTATTCTCTTATAACTTTTTCTGAAGCCTGTTTTTATCCATTGGGACTTATCCAATTCGTGCCTCATATCCGCTAAGGAGATATTCAATGCCTTGGTGCTTAAGGAAATCTCCCATACAGAATAGGCCAATGACAAACACAACAAAAGAAGCGCAACAACAAACAAGACAATGGCTGCAAAACTGTAATTCCATACAAAAGACAACATGCTTAGCACACTTAAAAGCAAGGCGCTAACACACAAAAATTGCATGCGTTTTACAAGTTCTACTCTTCTATGCAGCAAATGAATTTGCAGCTTCACTATTCTTTCTGGCTTTTGCATATACTTATCGTGTAAGTCTCTTATAAGTTTTGCAAGTGCTAAAAACCTATTGGTATAGGCTAGCATAACCAAAGACACAGTGCTAAAAAGCAGTGCAGGTGTTGTGATTTCAATTGTATCTATCATTTTTATATTGCATAAAAAAACCCCTTGAAGCTAGGCTGCAAGGGGTTTTTTATATTGTTTGTTTACTCTTTTGCTTTATTTTTTACAATACAATCCACCCCATGCGCGCTTTTTGCACATGTTTCTATGGTGTTTACACATTGTAGTGGATTGAATTTTCATGGCTGCAAATGTATTACAAAATTTATATACAAATCAAGTACTTCGGTCAAAAAGGTTTATTTTTTAACATATTGGGTCAAAATCACAATCCTTTGGCCTTCTACTTTGCCTTCTATCTGCTCTGCATTGTCGTGTACTAGGGCTATATTTCTTACCGCAGTACCTCTTTTTGCAGTAAAATTAGCCCCTTTAACTTTCAGGTCTTTGATAAGTACTACGGTATCGCCGGCTAAAAGTTCTACCCCATTGCTATCTAGGTGTTTTAATTTGGGAGAACTTTCGCTTACTGACTTTGCCCATTGTTCTGTCTCTTCGCTTAGGTACATCATTTCCAAGAGATCTACCGCCCAAGAATTTTCTCTCAATTGTTGTAACATTCTATATGCAAGCACTTTTACCGCTTCTGTTTCGCTCCATATTGCATCTTGCAAGCATCTCCAATGGGTAATATCTATATCCTCTTGCCCATTAATTTGGTCTTTGCAAGTAGCACATGCATATATGTAATCCTCCGCGTGGTTTCCTTCTTTAGGCTCTACAAGCAAGGCACTCAACTGACCATCCGCACTACAAAGTTCACATTTATTCCCACTTCTTTCTATCCATATTTTTTCCATTTTCAAGTTTTATTTTTTGGCTTCGCAAGTTAGGAAATTTTGGCTTGGGGAGAGGGCGTAAATTTTATTGTCTGGTTATAATCAACAATAAATTATGCGGGGAGAGAAATGGTTGGTGGCTACCAACAAATTGCGTGCGCTCTCCACCAAAGGAAAGAAACGACGCCCTCGGTATCTGAGCGAAACCGAAGACCCAGGATACCCAATATCGAATACCCATTGTCACCCAGAAATGTATCGGAAGGAAGTTTCCGACAATAGAAAGATATATAGAAGTACGGTAATTCTAACCACAGTTAAAACTCTGATTTATAAATATATTTTTCCTTTGGCAAAATGTAGGATTACTATTTTGTTGGCTACAAAAACTCCGATAGCTGGAGGGAGTTCGCTCCCTACTCTGGTTTTAAAAAACCAAGCTATTCTATTTTTATTGGTAGTGTATAGCGACACTTTACCACTTTGTTTCTTTGGTACCCCGGCTTCCAATTTGGCATATTCTTAACCAACTCTACAAGAGCCTCTTCTATACCATAACCCAAATGTTTTGAAGCAGGTAGTAAAGGTTTTATATCACTTAAACTACCATCTTGATTTACAATAAAAGAAATCAAAACGCGCCCTTGTATATTGTTTTTTATAGCTTCTTCTGGCTTGGAAAAATGCTTGTAAATATAGCGATACATAGAATCTATCCCTCCTATAAATTCGGGCATAGTTTCTACAACCTCAAAAATACGGTTTGAATCCAATGATGTAATAGGTGGAGCTGGTGGGGCAATCTCTACCTCATATTCGTCTTCTGGCAAATCCCGATTAAATTTCCTGAGAAAAAGTGTTGCTTCCACAACGCAATGTATTGGTTTACCATTCATTTTAGCGGGTCCCCAAGAACAGGACCTGTTTATTCCTGACACTATTTTTTTTCTGTCTGTGTGAGATAAAGCCAGTTTTTTTTGGGTTTTATCCACCATAGATATATTCATTGTTTTTAGTTTGCCACTTTTTTGCACTGCAAATTCAATCTTTAAAATAGCAGCATCTTCATGGGCAGTAATTTCAAGAGAATAAAGAAACCTATTAAATTGGTCTTTGCCACAAGTAGAAACAGGCATACTGTGAGGTTTCTGGGGTTCTTTTATTTTCTGGGTAACTTGTGCGGTATACAAACTATACCCTTGTGCTTTTCCTATATTTATTTGCCCCAAAGTTAGCAACGAAAATAAAATGATGGGTAGAATAAATCGGATTATCCACCCGCTCTCGCTCTCATCTTGTGAGTATGCTCTTTCTTTGCCTCTGGCATCTCTTACAATCATTCTCATATTTATTTTGTTCTTTATTCCCAAAATTTACAGCTACGAATGTATTCATTTTTCAAAGAGGAAATAGTATTTTTATTATTTACGCCAGAGGCGGTTTGTTATATCAGCGAGCGAGTTGCGAGCGAGAACAAGAAATTCCATATTGCAAATCAGAAGTTAACTAATCTTCTCTTTACCCTTTTCCTTTGTTCAGGTTTTTTAATTTTATTTGCATAAATATTCCAACCATGAAATTACATAGACTTATTCTTTTGGCTTCTTACTTTTTGTTGCTAGGAAGTTTTGCCAAAGCTGCCGATAGTACACAGCGCAAAAACAATTACAAGTATCCACCAGCCTCGGTTACCAAACACAGCATAACCCTTGGAGGACAAAAAATTAACTATACTGCCAAAGCAGGACATTTACTTACACTCAATAGCAAAGGCGAAAGCAAAGGGCTTTTTTTTCATGTAGCCTATACCCGCGATGGTATGGAAACAGGCAAACGACCCATAACCTTTGTGTTTAATGGCGGACCAGGAAGCAGCTCCGTATGGCTGCACATGGGCGCACTTGGGCCCAAAAAAGTAGCCATGAAAGAAGATGGAACCGCTATAAATCCTCCCTATGCCATAAGCGACAATGAATACAGCTGGCTAGATAAAACAGACCTGGTTTTTATAGACCCCATAGAAACAGGATATAGCCGCCCTGCAGAAGATGTAGATAAAAAAGAGTTTACTGGCTACAATGAAGACATAGAAAGTATTGGCGATTTTATTCAGAAATACGTGAGCATGGAAGGCCGTTGGGCTTCGCCAAAATACCTGGCAGGAGAAAGCTATGGAACAACTCGCGCCGTAGGACTTAGCGGATATTTGCAAGACAGGCACGGCATGTACCTGAATGGATTGGTTCTTATTTCTGCTGTGTTAAACTTCCAAACCCTACATTTTACTTCCGGGAACGACCTACCTTACGCACTTTTTGTGCCTAGCTATGCAGCTAGTGCCTATTTTCATGGTAAAATTAACAAACAAAAATTCCCTGATTTTGCTGCCTTTTTACAAGAAGTAGAAAAATTTGCTATAGGTGAATTTACCCTGGCACTTGCCCAAGGAGACAAACTTAGCAGACCAGAAAAAACCAACATCGCTCAAAGACTCAGTGATTACACCGGTCTTAGTGTAGAATTTATTCTTTCCTACCACCTTCGTATTTCTACAGGCTTGTTTCCCAAAGAACTTTTGCGACAAGAAAACTACAGCATTGGAAGATTTGACGCTACGATAAAAGGCAGAGACAAGCAACAAGGAGGCTCTGGAAACGAATTTGACCCAAGTTACAATCTCTCCATTTTTGGAGCATACACCATGGCCATAAATGAACATCTGAAACAAAACTTGAAATTCGAAAACCCAGATATGGTGTATGAAATATTAACCGGAAAAGTTCACCCCTGGAACTACAGCAATGTTCAAAATAGATATTTAGAAAATGCAGAGGTTTTAAGAAGTGCCATACATAAAAACCCAAGCTTAAAAGTATTGGTTTGCAACGGATACTACGACCTTGCAACACCATATTTTGCTACTGAATATACTCTAAATCACATGTTTTTAGCCCCAGAATACCAGTCGAATATCCGTATGAAATACTACCACGGCGGACACATGATGTATACTTTCCCTTCGCAAATAGGCGCTTTTACCAAAGATGTAAAAGATTTTTATGAGGGTAAATAAAAACAAGATTTACAGCACTAAGGGCTAAATGCCAAAAGAAAATTTGCGCAAGAAAATTAAAGCGTTTACCTTGTGCAAGAAAATTTGAAGAGAGCATAAACAAGCATGAAAAATTTTAACGAAATATACCACAGACTAAACCCCAGACAGAAGGAAGCTGTGGACCAAATAGAAGGCCCCGTAATGGTAGTTGCCGGACCCGGCACAGGCAAAACCCAAATACTGAGCGCACGTATAGCGGCCATTCTTCAAAAAACAGATACCGACGCCTCCAATATACTTTGCCTTACCTACACAGAAGCTGGCGCTACAGCTATGCGCCGAAGACTGCAAAGCATGATAGGACCTATGGCTTTTGAAGTTAAAATCCATACTTTTCATTCCCTTGGGGCACTGGTAATTAAAGAAAACGAAAGCCTTTTTGGGATGAGAGGATTACAAGTAGTTTCCGACTTGGAAAAAGAACAAGTCATTAGAAAAATTATTGACAACATAGCCCCTAGCAATGCTCTAAAAAAAGGAATAAAAAGTCCATATTACAATTCCTACAGTATCAAAAAAATATTCGGTTTAATAAAGTCTGAAAATATTTCAGTTGCGGATTTTGTAAAAAACATAGACCTTTTTATCAAGGAAATGCCAGAGAAGGAGGAGTATCAGTATAAAAGAAAGTACAAAGACAAAAAACCAGGCGACCCTAGAACTGCTATCATAGAAGCCGATTCTGAAAAATTACAAAAACTTAAAGAAACCTTTCAGCTTTTTGAAACCTACGAACAAGCTTTAAAACAAATAGGCAGATACGATTTTGAGGACATGCTTGTATGGGTGCTTCGCGAATTTGAAAAAAATGAAGATTTACTTCTCCGATACCAAGAACAGTTCCAATACATTATGGTAGATGAATTTCAGGATACCAATGGAACCCAACTGGAAATTCTATATAAACTATGCAACTATTGGGACAACCCAAACATATTTGTAGTAGGCGACGACGACCAAAGTATTTACAAATTCCAAGGAGCAAATGTGGGGAATATTATAGCTTTTGATGAAAAATTTAGTCAATACATACACACCACCGTACTGGAACAAAACTACCGCTCTTTTCAGTCTATTTTAGATGCCGCAGATGCTCTTATACAGCACAATACCGAAAGACTCGTAAACCAAAAACAAGACATTCAGAAAAAACTAATTGCTTCTAATCCTAGCTATATGGCAGGAGGTGCAAAACCAACTATTTTGGAGTTTGCAAACCCTACTTTAGAGGCAGTTTATTGTGGCACACAAATACAAAAATTGGTAGAAGAGGGGGTAAGCCCTTCCGAGATTGCAGTTATTTACAGAAACCATGCACAATCTACCGAAATTTCTCGCTATTTAATGAGCAAAAACATTCCTGTTTATTCTGTAAAATCAGTAAATATTTTACAGGAAAACATGATCCAACAACTTATTGTCTTACTACAATATATACGAGCAGAAGCCAAGGAACCCTTTTCGGGGGAACATTACCTGTTTCAGATTTTTCATTTTGAATGCTTTGGGCTTAGGCCATTGGAAATTGCTAAACTTAGTTTTGAAATAAGTAGAAGCAAGAAAAAGTGGAGAAATTATTTAGAAGAAGAAATTAACCAAACAGATAGCCAAAATACACTGTTCGAAGACAGGGGTTTTTTAAGAAATATAAAAAAAGTATACCATACTTTAGAGCATTGGATAAAAGAGAGTTTTAACCATACCGTGGCCATGCTTGCAGAAAAAATAATAGCCCAAAGCGGTTTGCTAGCCCAGAGCCTCTCTTCCAAAGAAAAAAACTGGAACCTTCAAGTTCTTAAAACTTTTTTTGACTTTATAAAAGAAGAATCTGACAAAAACCCCTTGCTTAGCATTGGCGATTTTTTAAGCACATACAACCTTATGCAAGAACTAGAAATTGGGATAGAAGTAAGTAGAGTGTATGGCACAGCAAAAGGGGTTCAACTTGTTACAGCCCACAGCTCCAAAGGCTTGGAGTATGAACATGTTTTTTTAATTGGCTGCACCAGTTCTATTTGGAGCTCGCGCGACACAAGCCTACCCTTTGGCATGGGCTTGTTGTATAGCAGTACAAACGAAAATATTTCTTCGGAACAAGAAAGCAGAAGACTTTTCTATGTAGCCATGACAAGAGCCAAAGAAAGCTTGCAAATTACTTGGTATAACGAAACAAATGGAAGAACACATACTCCTGCAAAATTTGTAGCAGAGTTAGAGGAGTCTGGGAAATGCTCTGTATTACAGCCACTGATAGAGGAAGAAATGGCTGCCGATTTTCTAATCGCTCAATTTGTAGAACCAGAAAATAACTTTGCAGCAGAAAATGAATTGCATTGGCTAAACAAGTTTACAGAAAACTATTCTCTCTCTGTAACCCACCTCAACCAATACTTAAGGTGCAAACTATCCTTTTATTACGACAAAGTACTGCGCGTGCCCACAGCCAAATCGCACTACATGGGCTTTGGTAGTGCCATGCACCAAACCCTAGAAGAATGGTTTAAGGCAGCCAAAGCAGATGCCAATAGAGAGTTTTGGCCGCTTGCTACACTCAAAGAACAGTTCGAAAAACAAATGTATTTCCAAAGGGCATCCTTCTCCGAGTCGCAGTACACCCAAATGATGGACTATGGCAAAGACCTATTAGACAAATATTACGCAAGAAGAATAGAGTATTTTACTTCTATACCCGATTTTGTAACAGAAGAAAAATTCATGGCAGTGTACAAGGAAATTCCTCTCAATGGCATGGTAGATAAAATAGAGTTTTGGGATAAAAAAGCAAACCTTGTAGACTATAAAACAGGGAATGCAGCCAATGGCAAAAAGAAACTACAAAGACCAACAGAAGAACTAGCTCCTGATTTAAGTTTTGAAGAGAAATACGGGGGCGACTATTGGCGTCAAATTGTGTTTTACCACATACTTACCAAAGCCCAAAGAGGGCTAGGCTGGGAAATGGAAACCGGGGAAGTAGATTTTCTGGAAGACGAGGACTCGAAAAGCACCCATTTTAGACTAAGTGTAGAGCAAAACGATGTGCAAATAGTTGGGCAACAAATAGAAGAAAGCTACAAAGGCATACAAGAACACGACTACTTTAGTGGCTGTAGGGAAAAAGACTGCCACTGGTGTAATTTCCATTATACCAAAGTGGTAAAAGAATAAGCAAAAAATTATACGCTATCGCTAGCATCTTGCGAGCGATAAAACACCACCGCCCTCGCTCGCATCTTGCGAGTGAGCTAGCATACCGCCTCTGGCGTAATAAATAAAAGCTTAATCTTCTTTGAAAAATGAATAAATTCGTGGTTGTATATTTTGGAATTAATAAATATGAGATTGGTTTTAAGAGATGCCGAAGGCAAAGAAAGAGCTCACTCGCAAGATGCAAGCAAGAGTTGGAGCAACTACGATTTATTAAACAATGTGTTTCCAACAATTCAACTTGCAGAAAATGGCCAAGCAGTAAGTAATTCAAAAGAAAAAAATGAAAGTGCCGATTGAAAAAAGTATTAAAGGTCAAAGTTTTGCTTTTAAATTTTCTTTTATTGATTGGGTTGGGATTGTTTTGGGATTCACTTTTTTAAACTTCGTTTTTTGGGGCTGTTTATTTACTAAATATTACACAATATCAGGGCTAGTTATATTATGGTTCTTTTTACTTTTTCACAAAAGGCGTTGGGTTAGGCTGTTTAATGATGAATGTATGGAAGTATTTCATATCATAAAATGGAGAGAGAAAGTCAACTATAATAGTATTACAAGAATTTCTTACGAAGAATCTCCTTTTCTTTCTGGTCAAGTACAGGTTTTTTATAATAAACCTTGCAAGGAAAATATTAGAGTTCAGTTCGAGCACTCTAATTCAATATATTTAGCAAAGGTATTGAACTATATTAAAAACAAGATTGCTGCTAATATAATTGATGATGAAAGTTTACTACAATTGAATTTGATTTTTGAAAATGGTATTTATAAATACAAACCAGGAGTGGCGAAAAAGCATAATCAAGGTAAATTGTAAAAGTATGGGTATTGTTTCAGACTTGCTACTTTCAAACACAGTCATTCACAAGTAACCAAAAACATCCAACGTGCTGACTCGCATTTTGCGAGTAATATAAAGCAAGCCCACTAAAAAACTTAGTATGTCTGAGGCAAATAAAGAGTTCACTCTCAAGATGCGAGCGAGAGCGGAGGAAAGGGCTCAGAGAGCGAATAAATTAGTCTCAAACTCGGGTCTTCGGCTTCGCTCAGACACCGGACGCTACCCATTCTATCCTTAGAGTTCCGAAGGGCTCTAAGGATTTATAATGAAAAGTAGTCTTGGACTACATAATCTTTCTCTAAACTCAATACTCGATTTTACTGATGAAAAATACTCTGCGCTTGCGTTTTACCGATTTGTCTTCTTTATTTTTAATGACCTGGTTGCCATGGGCAATAAAAAATTGATCATACCAGTAATCGATGTTTGAGTAGCTATATTTGGCTTTATCGCCGCTATATCCAGTTTCTATTTCATCGGATTTGTTTTCCTGAATTACAACACCATCTAAAGATATTGTTTTGGATACAATTCGGTTGTAACTGGCGAAAACCATTTTAATGTCATCTTCTGACTGCTCCGTTAGCGAGATAAAACGCTTCACAAAGTATGGCTTATACGATGGCCACATGGCAAATGTTTGATCCCATAACAACTCGCCTTGGGCGTTAAACTTGGCTAAAACAGCATGGGTATACTGGTAACCATCAAAAACAGTTCGGTATTGTGTGGTGGTAGTTGAAACGCCATTTACGGTACTGGTTGTGGTGTAGGATTCCTGACGGTAAGTGGGGTAGAAGGCTTCGCCGAGAAATAGAAAATCGTCACCTGACGGGATAACGGCGTGGTCGGCAATGCGGTAACTTAAGGTCACTTCTTTTCCTTTTTTTTCTTTCTTTTTGATTTTCTTCTCTATTTTATCCTGCTCACGCTTCGGTAGATAAGAGAGAAAATTCTTCATATCTAGAAACTTAACAAAGTTGATAAAATCAACTTCATTGTTATCCACTCGCGAAAAGAAGATTCCTTCAGAGGATGTTGTGCTTCGGGAATATGTTCCGGTAAATACATAGCTTCCTTCTCCTACACTAGATCCACTGATGTCTATAATGTTCTCGCTGATGCCTTTTGTAAAATGGAACATGCCAGTTTTTTTTCCTTTGTCGTTCATTTGTACCACAAAAATCTCGTCCTTACTCTTTTTAACAATGACGTTAACATATACCAAAATTTCACCGCTTTTTTCTAGTACTTGCATGCGCTGGACAATAGTTTTTTTGGCGCTGTAATCGCCGATTTCAATAGGAATTAAGTTAGTTTTCCCAGTTTTACGGTTTATCGAAATCAAAAAGGGTTTCTTTTTAATCGATGTATTTAGAATGGCATAATCACCCAACACCACCATATCATTAACATAGGTTTTATTGGGAAGTATGCCATTTGCTTGTTTAATTTCTAGCTCTTCGGCCTGAATACTTACCAAGTTAAAATTGTATTTATTTTCGAGATAAAATACGAAAAGTCCTTCGCCATTTCTAAAGGTTTTGTTTGGAGAAAATTTACTGTCTATTTTAATAGTCTTTGTTTTCACCGATTGTAAATTGGTGTTGTAAAGTTCGTAGTTCCATTTTGACATTCCATCCTGTTTTTCATCTGAACGAGAGCTCATAATGAATCCTTTGCTGCCAAAAACGTGTATTTCTTCATCAGAGAATCCGTCTTTAGAGTCAAATTCAATGCGTTTTTGAGAGTTTACTTGGCCATATGCCTGAGTAGAAAGAAATATAATTAGTAATACTGAACAAAAATGGAATAGATGTTTCATATGTGTAGGTAAATTATTTGATTTCGCAAATGTAAAAATATTTGGGAATAATCCTAAAAATTCCTATACATCCCCCGCTATCGCTAGAGAGTGAGAACGAGCTAGCAGAAAGCACACTAAAAACATTAGAAATATGAAGATAAGTAATAGAGATGCCAGAGGCAAAGAAATTTCACACTCGCTCGCGAGCGAGAGCGGTGAAGAATTGGCAAAAAAGTAGCCTTCAAACTCGGGTCTTCGGCTTCGCTCAGACACCGGACGCTACTCTATCTTCAAACTCTCCAATTTGCTTTCAGCATCGGCATTTTTCCCAAACCCAGCGGGTTTGTATGTTTATAGAAAAAACCAAAAGCGTAAAAAAATACGACCCGTATTCGGGTCGTACTAATACTACTAATATATTTTCTATAAACATATAATCCCTAGCGGGATTTGATTTTAGCCTTTCACATTCCTTCACTTCCCGCTCTTTTCTTAGAGTTCCAAAGGGCACTTGAATTTTCACAAATCTCTATGCTCAGAAATTTTTTGCCCAAGAATTAAAAAAGACTTTTGACCGATTTTTTTATACCTTCGTGTTTAATAATTTAAAACACAACACACATGCTCAAATATACCTTTCACTTATGCCTAATTTTGGGTTTGGGTTTCTTTGGGGTTTCTTGTAAAAAAGAAACAAACCCCACTCCCAGCCCTTCCCCCGGCTCCTCTCTATCCGATACCAGTTTTTTAGAAGTAAGCTATGGCTCACATAGCAGAAATGTATACGATATTTTTTTACCCAAAGGCAGAGACAGTCTTAGCCCTGTGGTGCTTATGCTACATGGCGGTGCATGGAAAGCAGGCAGAAAAGAAGACATGCAAGGTATGGTAAATCTGGTGAAAAAAGCTTGGCCTCAAGCAGCTATTGTAAACATGAATTATAGATTGGCTAGCAATACCGACAGCATACACCACCCCGAAATAATGAACGACATAAGTGCCGCTATTCAACACCTTATAAGCAACAAGACAAATTATCAAATTTCTTCCAAAATTGGAATTATGGGCTCGAGCGCTGGTGGCCAATTGGCTATGATATATGCATACAAATACAATTCGCAACAAAATATCCGCTGTGTTGGGAATATATTTGGCCCTAGTATTATAAGCGATTGGCAGTGGTACAATAGCAACAATATTTGGCTTGGTGGCAAAGTAGGCGATATACTTACAGAATATGTTGGCAGCCCTTGGGATAGCACATCGTATAACAGTGTAAGCCCATATTGGAATATTTCTGCCAGCACCCCTCCTACCATTGGTTTCCATGGTAGCTTAGACCCCATTGTACCAGTATACCAAAGCCAATGGCTAAAGAATAAACTAAACACATTTGGTGTAGCAAACGAATACCATGAGTACATTGCTTTTCATAGTTTCGACCAAACCCAATCTGCCGATGTAGCTGCCAAACTAGTAGCTTTTTTCAAAACATATTTAAGTCCATAAAAGAACAGGAATCGAATTCTTTAAAGATTCTTGCTTAACCAAATCGTTTCGAAGGCCCGCTCTCGCACGCATCTTGCGAGTGAGCTAACATTCCACGTTCTATCCTTAGAGTTCCGAAGGGCTCTAAGGATTTAGAATGAAAAGTAGTCTTGGACTACACAATCTAACTCCAAACACATTACTCCACTCTCGCTCACATCTTGTGAGTGGGCCAGTACTGGCTATGTTTTTGAAGCTGAAAATTATTAATACAGCAGTGCAAATATAGAAAGCCCACTAAAAACAATAGAAATATGAAGTTAAGTAATAGAGATGCCAGAGGCAAAGAAAGAGCTCACTCGCAAGATGCGAGCGTGAGCGGTAAGAAGCGAGCGTGAGCGAATAAATTAGTCTCTAACTCGGGTCTTCGGCTTCGCTCAGACACCGGATGCTACTCTACTATTATAGTTCCGAAAGGCACTTGGTTTCATAATAAAAATAGTCCCTAACCCGGGTCTTCGGCTTCGCTCAGACACTGGACGCTACTCTACCGTAATAGTTCCGAAAGGCACTTGGTTTCATAATAAAAATAGTACCTAACCCGGGTCTTCGGCTTCGCTCAGACACCGGACGCTACTCTA
>DIUJ01000037.1 GCA_002422315.1 Bacteroidetes bacterium UBA6161 | reverse complement strand
GTTGGTCAGTATATAAGTCATTCAAAGACAATCCTATAATATACAATGACCCAGATGGCAGGGTTGAAACTATTAGGACTGTAACATTTGACCCCGCAACGAAGAAAACCACAATTGAAGTTACATATGCTAATAAAGTAATGACAGATGGAGCCGCAGTAGACATATTCCATTGGACAGGTGATTATCAGGTTAATAGGTACTATGACTTTGAAACAACTATAACAAAAGAAATTGTAAATGGGAAAGCCGTAGTTAGGGATACAAAACATGAAATAATTACTGAAAACGGTATAAAGAAAACAGAGACAATCTGGACAAGTAGTGAAAAGAAAGGACATACAATTACAGAGGTTACTTGGATCAATAGTTTTTATAAAAAAATAGAAGAATTTGCAAGCTATGGTATTACTATTTATGGAAAAGGAGAAAGTATAAAATACAGGAGAAATGGGGTGTCAATTGCAAGTCTAGATTTAAAAGAATTAGAAGAAATATTATCGGTACTGATGGTTGTTTCTGGCGGCAAAACCAATTCCACTCCTACTTTGCCAGATATGACAGAAAAGGTTAAAGATGTTATAAGCAACGAACAAGAAAAGAAAGAAAAAAAGGCAGATACTAAAGTTAATCCCGTTCCTTCAAATGATTCAACTCAATGTGATGTGCCAAAAGGTTGTGGTGCGACAGGCCATATTCATGTAAATGGAGAACCATATCATGAGCCCGCCAAAGATAAAACAAACAAGGATTATCCCAAAAGTAATAATAAGTAATTCATGAAAACAACAATAGCGATAATACTTTTTATTTCGTTAAGTGGCTGTTACGTTATTAATGAAGATAAAAAAGAGGAAGTTGTATTTCTGTTGCCAACTTATGAGTATATAAAAACAGATACATGTATAATAATGAGTAAGTTTGATTCTATAGGAAATTTAATTTTAACAAGACAATTAGATTTCGACAGTACAATCAACGGTGTTGAAAAAGAGTATATTAATGGCAAATTGGCAAAATGGAAATGGTATGAAAAGGGGCAAAAATATCCTAGAATTATTATATATTTTGATAGTTTTGAAAATTATATTGGGTTTAAAGGAACACCCTTTATAAAAGAGTTTTATACCGCAGAAGGTTACGTTGCTTCACAAATGGTAAACCTGCCATTAGACAACTACATGATTGGTTATAGAGAGTTTGAAAATGGAAACGTCAGAAAACAAGTGGCCTATATACCCGGTATAGGTGACGGTTTTGCATGGGTAACACTAAAAGACCACAAGTACAAACCTCAAAATAAGTATTATTTATTTTTCTATGTGTTAAACAAAGAAAATGAAATTATTGATAGTTTAGAATTACAGCTACACCACCCCGACACTATTCCCCCTATTTTAAGATAAAATTGTCTTGCTTGCTCTCGCTCGCATCTTGCCATAAGTGTACGGAACATAACAATTTACTAAAAGCTAGTTATATTTCGTGAATCATAAAAAAAAAACCATATATAAATGCCAAGTGTATACTTTGTGATTTTGGCAAGAAAACTAATCTTAAAAGGTCTTCCGTACACTTTTAGCATCTCATTCATAAATATCTTTTCTATGTCCAAGGTCAATGACATCTACCAAAAGGACATCATCAAAAATATCGTAGATAATTCGGTAATCAGCCACACGAATACGACAAGCATCTCTGCCTTTTAGTTTTTTGTAACCAGCAGGGCGTGGATTGTCTCCAAGGCTGTAAATAGCTTCCTTGATATTGGAATAATATGGTTCGTTGATTTTTTCAAGCGCCTTTATAGCTCGTTTGTTTAAGGTTACATTGTAAGCCATTACTTTGCTTTGCGTTTAGCTTCAATCATTTTAAAAGCATCATCAATAGGAATAGAAGGTTCATTGGATTTTTTGGCTTCATCATAAAGCCTTATATCTTCCAACTCTTCCAGTTCTTCCATAATGGCTTTAAAATCCTTCATAGGAAGCACAACAGATATTTTTTTACCTGTTTTGTCTGTAATGTAATGCGGAGTTACTGTAAGCATATCATTAATTATTTAGTAGCAATATTTTGTTCAAAGAAAGTCTGAAACTTATTTTTAGTTAGCATCCCATCAATAATGCGATATAAAGCATTTTTATCGTCTTCATCCAGTTGGGAAATCAACTGTATTTTTTCGGTAGCAGTATTGTCTTCCACCTTTACAGGAGTAGGGTTTTTGCTGACATCATAGTGTATTATACCATCTACAGTCATTCCGAATAGTTGTGCTATTTTAGCTAAAGCCACTACAGAAATATCTCTTTGCCCACTCTCTATTTTAGAATAGTTAGAAGCCTGTATATCAGCCGCAGAAGCGACTTCTTTCTGCATTAAGCCCTTTTGCTCTCTTATCTTTTTTATGTTTTTGCCAATGCTTGCCATATTGCTACGACTTATGTATCAATAGCACAAAGGTAGTCAAAAAGGAATATTTAGACAATAAAAACATGATTTGGGAAATTTATACTTTCCTATTTGACAACTTGTTTTGTCGCCCGTTCTCACTCGCATCTTGCAAGTAATCTAGCATACCACCTCTGGCGTATTTATTAAAAATGCTTTTGATACTTTCAAAAAAGTGTGTTTTCAAAACTTTTTCCACCCTCCTTTTGGGGAGACTTGCAAAACCACAAATTTATGGTTTGGTAGTTTGGTCGGTCTGGTGTTTGCTACGGGAGTTACTTAGAAGGGCAAAGTAGTAAGATAGGCCTTGTTATTTGTATAGCAATGCCTCTGCTAAGGCAAGGTTGCCTGCCACATAAGCCCGTAGCCCTTTGTTGAATTCTTCATTCTCAAGCAAAGTTCCGTCAGCTGCAATAACTTGTGGAACAAATTGCGCTTCAAATATTTTTGGAGAAACAATTGCTTTGCCGTCAAAAAAACCCAAAATCTTGTTCACTACATTACTTAGCTGTACAGCAGGCATTCGGCCTCCTCTTCCACTGGAAGTGCCAGCCATTGCAAATACTTTGTTGTGAAATAGAGGAAGGTGCTTATTTGTAGCAAATTGATTGAAAAACTGCAAAATTTCTGCACTTGGCATCCAATTGTATTCTGGGCTATGAACAAAAACAAGCTGGGCCTTAGTAAAATGTTCGCGAACTAGTGTCTGAAAACTAGAAGGATCTTCCCAGTTTATGCTTTTCTGGTTAAAATTAGGGAAGTCATATTCATTAAAATCTACAACATGGCTTTCGTGGTTTTGTTCTACTATTAGTTTGTGAACGGCATTGCTAAAACGCAAAGTATTAGAGTTTTTTCTAGCAGAACCAGAGAGGATAAGACAATACATGTAAAAAATTGATTTTAAGTATATTTTTGAACAAATGAATAGAGGTTAAAGTTTTCTGAATCAAGATTATTTTCAATATCTTTTAACAACTCTAACCTGTTGATGTCACGCAAGCGTATTTCGGAAATTAATTTTAGGGCTTTGTCTGCTAAAAGTATAGCCTTTAGTTCTTTGTTTTTAATGTTGGCTTTGCTGTGGTTAATTATAGCCTTGTCTAGCTCTTCTATACCCTCGTTGCTTGTGGCTATGGTTTTAATTACAGGTGGGTTCCATTCTTTTGCTGCCCTTTGGTGAAGCGCATTTTTTATGTTGTTACAAAACAGGTCTGCGCCTATTCTATCCGACTTGTTTACTACAAAGATATCGGCAATTTCCATGATGCCAGATTTAATGGCTTGTACTTCGTCGCCAGCTTCTGGAACAAGCACCAATACGGTTGTGTCGGCAAGGCCCGCAATCTCTATTTCGCTTTGTCCTACTCCTACGGTTTCTATTATGATTCTGTCGTAAGCAGCCATTTTAAGCAAATCTACCACCTCTATAATGGTTTGGCTTAAGCCTCCAAGAGCCCCTCTACTTGCCATAGAGCGTATAAAAACATTGGGATTGGTATAATGTGCACTCATTCTAAGTCTGTCGCCAAGTAGAGCTCCCAAGTTAAAAGGCGAGGATGGGTCGATGGCCACAATGGCTATTTTTAAATTTTGTGACACCCAGTGGCTTAGTAGGCTATTTACCAGTGAACTTTTACCCGCCCCCGGAGGGCCTGTAATACCGATAACAGGGACAGAGGCAAATTTTTCTTGAGTACTCAAAACCGAAAACATGTTTTCCGCATGGTTTTCCACGGCAGTAATAAGCTTGGCAAGAGCCTTTTGACTGCCTGCCTTCATTTCTTCTATTAGAAGGGTATAGTTTTGGTTCACAAAAATAATATGTTAGCCGTGCTCATAGAAATCTACAAACAAAACAACAAAAGGAATTAAAAGAGAATAGGTTAAATCCAGTCCATTGCCAAAGCAAATCCACCTACTGTAGTAGGCAAAGCAAGCCAAAACCACTGTGGGTATGCAATTAACAAAAAGATGATAATAGCCAATGAACCTAAGAATAAAAGCCAGTATGCAGCTTTGTTTTTGTTGGTTTGTTCTGTCATAAGTTAGAGTTTTATTTTACGAATACTAAAATTACACTGCAAAGAAACAAAAAAAGCAACGAAAATAAAGACAATTCGTTTTTCAATTTTAAACTTCTTGCTATACAAACAATTAGCCCTTTTGCTTGTTTAACTTTACTTAGAATTAAAATTCAACAAATAAATATGAATTTAAAACGGAAAAATCCTAAACAAAAGAACATACCGCGTAATTTCGCAATCCTTTTTATGAAAAATAAATATTTCGCGTTGCTTTTGTTGTCGTTTATGACAACCCTTGCAATATCTCAAACTAAAGTCACTCTTAGTGGGTATGTAAAGGACTCCACAAACGGAGAATCTTTAATTTCTGCAAGTGTGTACGTAAAAGAGTTAGGGCTAGGAACTACAACCAATTTGTATGGTTTTTATTCGCTGAATATAGCACCCGGAACATACACTGTAATATATAGCTATGTAGGGTATGTAAACAAAGAGTTTAAATTAAGCATAAACCAAAATAGAACCGAAAACATGGAACTAAAACCAACACAAAGGGTGCTGGAAACCGCAAATGTAAAATCGGATAAAATAGGCCAGGCAATAGAAAGCACAGAAATGAGTTCTAACAAGCTGAACATGAAAACCATTCAGAAGATACCTGCATTGCTTGGAGAGGTAGATTTGGTAAGAAGTGTACAATTGCTCCCGGGGGTCACCACCGTGGGAGAAGGAGCAAGTGGTTTTAATGTACGTGGTGGGTCTATAGATCAAAATTTAATTCTATTGGACGAGGCTCCTGTGTTTAATTCTTCGCATTTGTTTGGTTTCTTTTCTGTGTTCAATCCCGATGCAGTAAAGGATGTAAAACTTATAAAAGGAGGAATACCGGCTACTTATGGCGGCCGCTTGTCTTCTCTATTAGATGTAAGAATGAAAGAAGGGAATTCTAAAAAGTTTGAAGGTTCGGGAGGTTTAGGTCTTGTATTTAGCCGTCTTTCTTTGGAAGGGCCCCTAAAAAAAGACAAAGGTTCTTTTATTCTTGCAGCCAGACGAAGTTATATAGATGTATTGGCTAAACCTTTTTTGCCAGAAGATTTAAAAGGAAGCCAATTTTATTTTTATGATCTAACAACCAAGCTAAATTATACCATAAACAAAAAGAACAAGATTTTTGCTTCTGCATATTTAGGTAGAGACGTTTTTTCCGCTTCTGGAATTTTTGGTTTTGACTGGGGAAATACCACGGTTAGTACACGTTGGAACAAATTATACAGTTCTCGTTTGTTTTCAAATGTTACCGCATATTACAGCCAATACGATTATCGCCTAAAGTTTGGAGAATCCGACAATGGATTCGATTGGAGGTCAAACATTACCAATTTTAGTTTAAAACCAGAGTTTACCTATTACCCACGTCCCAATATGACCATGAATTTTGGCGGACAGTCCATTTATTATACCTTTAAACCAGGAACCACAGTTACCAATATTGGAGGGATTACCCAAGAAGCCACCTTGCCAAAAAAATATTCCTTAGAGAATGCACTATACATAGACATAGAACAAAAAGTAGATAAGAAATTAACCCTTAGGTATGGTTTAAGGTACTCCAATTTCAACTATTTGGGCAAGGGCAATGCGTATTATTTTAGAGATACCCTGCCAAACAACCGCAAGCCTTTAGAAAGGGTGGAGAGTTTTGAGAGTTTTAAAAAGATAGCAGACTATAACAATTTAGAGCCAAGATTTTCTGCCAATTATGTACTTACAGACCGCCAAGCAATTAAGTTGAGTTACAATAGGATGACCCAATATCTCCACCTTATATCCAATACCACGGCATCTGTACCATTGGATGTGTGGACCCCAAGCACCAACAACCTTCCGGGCCAAATAGCAGACCAAATTGCACTTGGGTATTTTGAAAATTTAAAGGACGACAAGTGGGAGTTTTCGGTAGAGGCGTATTACAAAAACCTACAAAACCAAGTGGAATATATAGATGGAGCCGAGCTCTTGTTAAATGAAAGGCTTGAAGCAGACCTAATGATTGGGAAAGGTAGGGCTTATGGGTTGGAATTTTACGCAAAGAAAAATAGCGGAAAACTTACCGGATGGATAAGCTATACTTTGGCATGGAGCGACAGGCAAACAGAAGGTATAAACAATGCGGAATGGTACCCTGTTAGATTTGACCGAAGACACAATCTGAATTTGGTAGGGATATATGAACTGTCCGAAAAACTTAGCTTTTCGGCTAATTTTGTGTACTATACCGGTACCCCGGCTACTTTCCCAACCAATAAATTTGGACACCAAGGCTATACGGTGCCAATCAATTATTTTGACGCAAGAAACAACTATAGACTGCCCGACTACCATAGGTTAGATATCTCTGCTACCTATAACTTGAAAAAGAAGAAAAAATGGGAAAGTAATTTGGTGTTTTCTGTTTACAATGTGTATGCCCGCAAAAACCCATTTTCAATATTTTTCCAAAACAACCCCGATAACCTAAGAGAAACACAAGCGGTTCAGTTTAGTATTTTAGGCACAGCTGTTCCAGCGATTACTTACAATTTTAAATTCTAACTCTATGAAAAGCAAACTAACAATAATTCGTTTTTTAAGCATCCTTTTGCTTGGCTTTTTTAGCTCCTGCGAGGATGTGGTGCAAATAGACCTAGACAAAGGCCAAAGCCAACTGGTAGTTGATGCAATTATCAACAACAAAGCAGATACACAAAACATTTACCTTAGCCAGTCTATAGACTATTTTGACAACAGCGGAAAACTTTTTCCGGTACTGGCAGACACAGTATATATTACAGACAATGAAGGCAATGCTTTTGTATTTAGCCCCCACAGCCCTGGCAGGTATGTTTATGTGCCAAATCCATTAGATTCTTTTACTATCGGAAACCTCTACACACTTCATGTAAGGGCGCAGAACCATAGTTATGTAGCCCAAAGCAAAATGGAGCGCGTAACCAGTATAGATTCTATAGGGCAGATTAAAAACGAAGGGGGCGGATTTGGCGGAGGAGGAACAGAGCCCATAGGGTCTTTTGTTTACCTGTATGCCAAAGACCTTCCCGGTCAGACAGACATAGCTTGGATTAGAACCTACAGAAATGGCAAGTTTTTGAATGCAGTAGATAAGTTAAACTTAGTGTATAATGCAGCCGATGGCCCTGGTAGCCCTACCGATGGACTAGAATTTATTTTTCCTATTTGTTTTATACGTACCAATGATTTTGCAAATCCCTACCTAAGTGGAGAGAAAGTAAAAATAGAACTGTATAGCATAAGCGAAGGGTATTATTATTTTCTACGTTTGGCAGCAGAACAAAGCCAAAATGGAGGCTTGTTTGCTACCCCTCCGGTAAATGTGAAAACGAACATAGAACCTGTAGGTAATGCTCCAAAGGCTCTCGGATATTTTAATGTGGGAGCATCCAAAGAATTGGAAATAACCATCGATTAGTCGCAGCTTTTATTTAGTTTATACATACTTTGGATTATTCCAATCAAACTAACTTACTTTTGTACTTATGAGAATAGGAATTCTATGTTATCCAACCTTTGGCGGGAGCGGAGTGATTGCAACAGAGCTTGGAAAAGCACTAGCAATGGAGGGCCACGAGGTTCATTTTATTACCTATAGTGTTCCTGCAAGGTTAGACAGATTTAACCCAAACCTTTTTTACCACGAGGTGTCTGTTACTTCTTATCCCCTTTTTGATTATGTTCCTTTCGAAACTATTTTGGCAAGTAAAATTGTAGATATAGTAAAAAGCCACAAACTGGATATTTTACACGCACATTATGCAATTCCTCATGCTTCGGCGGCGCTTATGGCCAAGGCTATTCTACGAGACTTTGGCATAGAAATTCCTTTGGTGACCACCCTGCATGGCACAGATATAACCCTGGTAGGAAAAAACCCCACCTACAAGCCCGTTGTAGAGCACTCCATGAACCATTCCGATGCCCTAACCGCGGTATCCAATAGTCTTAAACAAGACACCATGGAACACTTTGATATGAGAAGGGAAATAGAAGTGGTGTATAATTTCGTGGATTTTAATCGATTTAAACCAGCAAATGATTTGGGCTGTAGAAAAAGACTTGCTCCAAACAATGAAAAATTATTGGTTCACACTTCCAATTTCAGAAAGGTAAAACGAATAGAAGATGTTGTAAAGTGTTTTGCGTTGGTTTCTAATCAAATTGATTCAAAACTATTGCTTATAGGAGACGGTCCAGAGAGAGACAACATAGAGCTTTTGTGCAGAGACCTTAAACTTTGCGACAAGGTGGTATTTTTAGGCAAGCAAGAGAACCTAGAAGAGATTTTGCCATATTGCGACCTGTTTCTCTTGCCCTCAGAAACGGAAAGTTTTGGTTTGTCGGCTCTTGAAGCCATGGCCTGTGGGCTGCCTGTGGTTTCCTCCAATACTGGGGGTATTCCAGAATTAAACCTAGAAGGGTTTAGTGGATACCTGCTTCCTGTGGGCGATGTGCAAGGCATGGCAAGCAAAAGTATGGAAATACTTAAAGAAGAAACTGTTTTGCATAGATTTAAACAACAAGCAATACAACACGCTCAAAAGTTTACTTTAGAAAAAGCGGTTATGGCTTATGAAGCCATATACAACAAATTGGTTTTCACCAATTGAATTTCCCTGTCCATTTTTTAAGGTAAAACCATCCCTTTCTCTTAACCATTCTTTATCAATTTGATACGGCCTCGTGTTGTTTTACTCAAATTGAGAATCCCCTGTATGTCAGCCCAATGTTTTATTCTATTGATTTTCATATTTTTCCGATAAATATTTTTGTGGGCACTATAATTGTAAAATTAGTGTCAAACAAAACACGAAAATATGAAAAAAACACTTTTCACTTTGGCAGCTTTAGCGCTGCTAGTTGCAGGCTTCTCTATAAGTTCTTGCAACAAATCAGAAGAAATGCTTGCTCCTAATGGCGGAAATGCAATGAATTCTTCAACGTCTACAGATTTTAAAGCAGCGCTTCTTTCTGACAACGTTGCATTTGAAGACGAAACAAACAATGTATTTGGATACGCTTGGACCTGGGAAATTCAAAGAGTAGTTGGTCAAACAGGCCTAAGCCATTTTAACTTTTTAGATGGTATCTTGTGCAGTAAGGATGAAGAAGAAGGAACACTTCGCGAACACATTGTAGGTGCATACTACAGCCAAAATGGTGGTTCTACATGGAACTATGTTGCAGTTTCTTGGGGTATAGATGGTTCTACCAAAGACATTTGCTACAATGGAGAAGTTTTTAAAATAAACTATGGTGGAGACAACATACAAATCAGATTGATTATGGATAGCCAATACGAAGTTGGTGTTCAATATGCTCTATACAAAAGAGGCAAAGGTTCAAGAGGAAATTCTGTACCAGAATGTGGTATCATTGAATTTGCTGCACCAAGTTGCGAAATTGTTGAAGATTGTTGGAAAGGAGAAACTGCTTTTGGTGGTGCAACCAATCCTGACACTAAAGGCGCATGGTGGTTTGCTTTTGATGCAAACGGTCCTTCTACACAACCAATTTATGCAGGTCAAAAATTAGTATCTGGCGCAAGTGTTACTCTTGTAAATGGCCAATTGGTTATTGACTTAGGTAATGATATGAAATTAGACGGTACTTCTGCAAGTGTTAAAATACAAGCATACAGTGAATTGCCAGCAAGCAGGCCAGCTGCGGGTTTGTTTACAACTTATAAAGGAACAGACTTAGCAGTATCTGTACCTACAGCTAACTACTATGTAATACATCTAGATGTATTAGTTAAAAAGTCAAATTGCGAGGATTAATAAAAATCTTTGGATTGTAGAGTCCAATACTTCTCTCCCGAAATAATGTAAGGAGAACACAAACACACAAAACCCCGCTCCACTTGTTGGAGCGGGGTTTTGCTTTGTATATACTTTTGCCAATATGTTTTTTGGCTTTACTCGTCCATTATTATTTACCAGAGAATACAATGTAACTCTTTTCGTATTACTTTTGAAGCATTAATTTAAAAACACACATGGATCAATCTCAAATCATATTAAAAGTAGACGGAATGACCTGCGCAGGTTGTGCTCGATCTGTGGAGCAAGCAATAGCAGAAAAAGGAGGAGAAAATATTTCTGTTAATCTCGCAGATAAAGAAGTGGTTTTTTCTTCTAGCACCAATGTAAATATAGACGAAGTAAAAGAAAATATTGTGAAACGCGGCTACAGTATTTTAGCCGATGAAAACAGCGAAAAAAAAAACGACTAAGCCCTTTAGCCCTTAAGTTTCTTGTGAGCGCTTTGTTTACCCTGCCTTTTTGGGTAAATATGTTTAGTCCTCTGCCTTATTTCCATTTGTTTTGGGTACAATTTCTTTGTGCATTACCAGCTTTAGTAATTGGATTTTTGTATTTTGGCAAGAGCGCAGTATTGTCCATTCGCGACAAAGCGCCCAATATGGATGTGCTTGTAAGCTTGGGTTCCTTAAGTGCAGTAGTATATAGTTTTGCTCTTGCATTAAGTGCAGGGCACCATCACCACTTTTATTTCGAAACCGCAGCAACGATTATTAGTTTGGTGCTTTTGGGAAACCTTATAGAAGCTCGTGCTCTTTCCAAAACCTCTATACAAATGCTTTCTACAGCGTCGCTTTTGCCGATTAAAACCACGAGAATTTTCTATGATCTAGAAACTCAGGCTCAAGTATCGGAAGAAGTATTTGCCAAAGACCTAAGGCTAGGCGATACCCTATTGCTTCAAGAGGGCTCTAAGGTGCCGGCAGATGCTATAGTGCTGGAAGGAGAGGCGGAAATAAACCAAGCAAGCATTACCGGAGAAAGCGCCCCTGTATTTAAAAAACAGTTGGATGAAGTGTTTGCAGGGAGCATAGTAGAAAGCGGCAATCTAAAGGTAAAGGTTAGCAAAACAGGCTCTCAAACTCTTGCTGGCCAAATGTTTAGTTGGATAAAATCTGCACAAGCATCTAAGCCTGAAATTCAAAAAGTGGGCGACAAAGTAAGTGGGATTTTTGTTCAAGTGGTAGTATCGCTTGCTGTTTTAACTTTTTTTGTAAACCTATTCTTCGGTATTTCCGTAAACGATGCCTTGTTGCGAGCAATAGCAGTTCTTGTAGTATCTTGTCCATGTGCTATGGGCCTTGCTACTCCTACTGCAGTATCTGTGGGCTTAGGTATGGCTGCAAAAAAAGGAATTCTGGTAAAAGGGGGAGGAGCCTTAGAAAAATTTGCAAACATAAAAATGCTGGCATTAGACAAAACTGGCACCATTACTAGTGGAGACTTTTTGGTAGATACCTTCTGGGAGGCCGAAGCAAACAAAGACTATAAGGGTTTGATTTGGCATCTCGAAAACCATTCCACTCACCCTATTGCCCAATCTATAGTAAAAAACCATAGGGAATGGAATACAAAACCATTGGTATTGGAAAATATAAAGGAAGTTAAGGGATATGGTTTGCAATGCAGTTTTATGGGAAGTGAGTTTAAACTTGGGGCTGCTAGATTTGCGCCAAACAATATGCCAAACCTTCCAGATGCCGATATTTACTTATGGGAAAACAATGAATTAAAAGCGTATTTTTCTATCAAAGACCAACCTGTAGAAGGATTAAAGGAAAGTTTAGATTATTTTTTTCATCAAGGAATTTCCTTGTTTTTGGTAAGTGGCGATAACCAAAGCAAGGTAGAAAATGCTGCAAAGGGTCTTCCATTTGCGGAACAACATGCCAACGTGCTGCCAAACCAAAAGATGGAATTGCTGCAAAAATGGCAAAAGCAAGGGAGTGTAGCAATGACCGGCGATGGTATAAACGATGCGCCTGCTTTGGCAGCTGCAAATGTGGCTATAGGACTTGGCCACGGCAGCGACTTGGCAAAACAACAAGCCGACTTTATACTTTTAGGCAAAAACCTAGACATGCTGCCTATTGCCCATAAAATCTCAAAAATCACACTGGGTGGAATTAAACAGAATTTGTTTTGGGCCCTGGCATACAATGTGGTGGCAATTCCTGTAGCCGCTTTAGGTTTTTTAAACCCTATGTGGGCGGCCATGTTTATGGCCATGAGCGATGTGGTGGTAATTGGAAACTCTCTTAGACTTAGATTCAAACATATTTAGTTAATTTGAAGCATGGCAGTTCAAAAGCACATTTTAATTTTAGCCTCTTGGTATCCAAACCCAAACCCAAACCAAATAGCAAATGGTAATTTTATTCGTCAAATTGCCACGCAAACCGCTTTGAACTATAAGGTTACAGTGTTGCACTTCAACCAACAAACTGTTTTTACAACCCAGGGCTTACAGATAAATGAAAAGGAAAACGAGTTACAAGAGTGGATTTATTTTCAAAAGCCCAAGAATAAATTTTTTCAATTCTTTTCTTTTTTTTGGAATGCATATCGCTTGTTTAAAAAAATAAAGAAAGAAAGAGGAAAGGTAGATTATATGCATGTTCAAGTGGTATGGCCAATGGGTATTGTAGCATGGTTTTATAAACACGTTTTTGGAGTACCTTATTTTGTTACAGAACATTGGACAGGATATTTAAAAGTAGACTACCAACTTAGTCCTAAGATCTATCTTTTTAGTCGCTGGGTTTTTAGGCATGCAAGCAATGTTTTTACTGTTTCCGAAGCTTTGGGAAATGCAATAAGTGCTACAAATTTGTGTACCCGCAGACCCGAAGTATGGCATAACATTGTAAAACCTTCAACTGCTCCCATAGAAAGTCTAGTGGTACCAGAAAGTATCCGATTTTTACATGTTTCAAATTTTAGGCAAGAACAAAAAAATCACCTTGGGATTTTAGAAGCTTTTTCGATCTTTGTAAGCCAAAGCCCTAATGCTCAATTGCATCTAGTTGGATATACAAACGAAACCAAGAAAGAAGAAATAGAAACGTATATGTTAAAACTAGGCATAGAAAAGAAAAATACAGTTTGGACAGATTTTTGTGAAACAGAACAAATACGCGAATATATGAGGGAAAGTACAGCCTTGATTTCTTTTAGTAATTTCGAAACCTTTGCTCTTACTTGTGCAGAGGCTGCTATGGAGGGAACACCGTGCATATATACAGCATGCGGCGGCCCAGAAGAATACCTCCAAAGCAACATGGGTATTCAAGTGCCTATTGGAGATATAAAATCCTTGGCAAATGCCATGGAACAAATAGCAAATAATCCCCAAATGTTTGATAGAGAAAGTATAAGACGACAAGCAGAACAAATATTTGACTTAGAAAACTGGAATAAACAAGCTAAAAGCACATACAAATGATAACCCTACAAATAATAGAATCAGCCATCGCTATTGCTCTTTTTTTCTTCTTTAAATGGATTATAGACAGAAACATAGACAGAATTGCAAACAAGCATACTACCACGGTTTCGCGAACTAAAATTGTTAAACCCCAATTCAGCACTAGAAAATTCTAATGCTGCAATGACGAAAAAATTGCTTTTTAAGCATTTTTNNCTAATGCGTATTTTGGGTTAAAAAAGTAATCCATGCCACCTTGATTTCTATCTTGTTCATTATTCTAATTTCAATTTTTGGAGTAAACAAATCAGAATTAGCACTTTTTGTAGGTTCTGTTCTTACGGTTATTGGGATAGCGCTTTTTGCACAATGGTCCATCCTATCCAACATAACTTCTGGGGTTATTATTTTTTTTAACCACTACGTAAAACTAGAAGACACCTTGGTGATAATGGATAAAGAATACGAGATAGAAGGAAAAATAGTAGATATTGGATTGTTTTTTGTAATCCTTGAAACAAAGGAAAAGGAGCAAATCTCCATACCCAACAGTGTATTTTTACATAAAATGATTAAGAAGAAATAAAATGAATAAATTAGCAAGTAAAAAGTGGTTCTTTATTCTTGTTTTCTTTGGTCCCATTTTACTAAGTGCACAAGAAAAACTGGAAAGAGAATACCGTATAAAAGAAAAAAATGTTCCAGCAGCTGCATTAGCTTTCATGGATTCTTTAGGCATTAATGTAAAAACAAAATGGTATACAGAAGAGTCTTTAGACAGGAAAAGTATAGAAGTAAAATTTAAATTTGAAAAGAGAAGATACAGCATAGAATTTGACACTTTCGGCAGGGTAGAAGATGTGGAAGTAACAAGAAGGTGGAAAGCTGTAGAAAAGAATACTCAAAATAGGATATTGATGCAACTCATGCGAGAATGCACAAAATACAAAATAGAAAAAATACAGTTTCAGTATATTGGATTGGAGAAACACTTGTATGAAATAATTAAAAACCCTAATGCAAAAACTCCTTTACAAATGAAGTATGAACTAATTGTAAAATGTAAATCAAACGGAGGAGTGGATTTGTATGAATATTTGTTTAACAGCCAGGGAGATACTGTGTCAAAGTCAAAAATAATTTTTAAAAACAGCAGTCATCTTGAATATTAAAAAAGGGATTTATTTTTTATTTTTATTTTTTCTTTCGTCCTCTATTTGGGCCCAAGGAACCGATCATTTGGGCGCAATTCCTTCTCTCAATATGAATAAAAAAGTTGATGAAAAATGGTCTATGAATACAAAAGTAGAATCTAGGGTTATCTATAAAAGTGTTAATCCCCAGGGGGATATAATAAAAAAATACTCCCACGAATTATCGGATTTAACTTTTATTATGTCTCGAAGCATTGGGCTAAGTTCTCGTATTTCAGCAGGATATATGCTGCGCTTAGAAGAAGGAGAAATACAACAGCGATTTATCCAACAATATACCCTTATACAAACAAAAAATGGATATAGGCTTGCCCATAGAATAGTTACAGATCAAACCATTTCACCCTCCGAAAAGCCAGAATATAGAGCCAGATATAGGGTTTCGGCAGAAATACCTCTGAATGGGAAATCGTTGGATACTAAGGAATTCTATGTTAGAGCAAACAACGAATATTTAAATAGCGTACAAAACAAACAATACGATTTAGAAATAAGACTAGTACCTCTTTTAGGCTACGTATTTTCAGACAAAATAAAATTGGAAGCAGGATTAGACTATAGGATAAACTCTTTTTTAGCTAAACAAACAGAGCAAGACTTTTGGTTTAGTATCAATATTTTTGTAGAATACTAAAAAACCGTTCTATTTGGGATTTTCCAAAGCAATTGCAGCCCCTACCGCGGTATTTACAGAAGCAAATATCCAACCTACTACAGGTACCATCATCCAAAGAGAATACGCCACCCCGAGTCCTATTGCAAAACCTGCATTTTTTCGTGTATAAATTATACTTTGTGAAATACTTAGCCCCCAGCGTTCATAGCAATAATCCATCATAGAAAAGCCATAAAAATAAGCCCCAATTACAAAAGAAAGGATTGCCGTAAAAAGCGCTAAGGGAGGAAAGAGAAGAGTAAGTACAAACAATAAAAATATCCAAGAAACTTCTAAAACCATATTTCTAAGTGCTATAAAAACACCCCTCATTGCATCTTTTAATATTCTTAGAAAACCGATTGGGTATTTTTTCCCTGTACGTTTTTGTTCTGCAACTTCTGAAACGTAAGCAAACAAAGGGGAAAGCAACACCAACAAAATGTATTTGGAAAACTTTAACACCAAATAAATTCCTAAAAAGCGAAGGATAAAATTAAAAATAAAGGTAAGCACAAGGGAGTATGAATTTTCTTCTGAAGAAATATTGAAATAAGCCAATACATTTTTAGCTTTAGCCATAGTAAGTTCTGCAAGCCAAGACGCAGATTCCCAGCCTAGCCAGAGGAATACTATCAAGAGGGCTAAGCTTATAAAAAAACTATAAAAGTAAAAGTGTACAAAACGGTGTTTAAACACAAAGCCAAACGACTGAAATGCAGATATAAAGCCTTTGCTAAATCCAGATAATTCCATATGCAAGAATACGAATTTGAAAGCAATAATGCTAAAGTTCAGTTCTTTTAATTAAAAGTTAAGACGCACTTCTATCTATATAGCTCCGAAGTGCGCTAAGGATTTATAATGGAGAGTAGTCTAATAGTCTCAGGCTTCGTTAACAAACTATTATAGGAGTGGTTGGTGACAACACCCAACCACGGCTTAAATTACTTTTGCTTTATAGGAGTGGTT
>DIUJ01000029.1 GCA_002422315.1 Bacteroidetes bacterium UBA6161 | reverse complement strand
GCTAATGCGTATTTTGGGTTAAACTTATAGCACCTTGGGGTGTTTGGTTTTCCCTTTATTTTGTGTAATACTTTTTACTCTTAAACAAGGGGCTAGGTTCAAATAGATTTGTTACGTTTTAAAAAATCAATGTCGATTTTTCTTTGAGTTAAAAACAATTCTTTACCTTTGAGGTTTATATTTTCATCTTGTTATCCTATACTATACATTCAAATTCTAATGCCAATGCCGACTGGGTAACCTTTGTACATGGCGCAGGAGGCAGTTCTTCCATTTGGTTTAAGCAGGTTAGGGAATTTAAAAAGCACCATCATGTGCTTTTATTAGATCTTAGAGGCCATGGCAATTCCAAAATAAATCTTAAAAATGGTTTTCAATCTAAATATACTTTTGAATCTATTTCTTTAGATATCTTAGAAGTTTTGGATTTTTTAGAGATTAAAAAATCTCATTTTATTGGTATTTCCTTAGGAACCATTCTTATTCGTCAGCTTGCAGAATCCAACCCCGAAAGAGTACAAAGTATGATATTGGGAGGGGCTATACTCAAAATGAATTTCAGGTCGCAACTGCTTATGAAGTTTGGGAATATCTTTAAATATGTATTGCCATACTTGTTGTTGTATCGATTGTTTGCTTTTATTATTATGCCTCGCAAAAACCATAAACAATCTAGAATTCTTTTTATAAACGAAGCTAAAAAACTATATCAAAAAGAATTTATCAAGTGGTTTAAACTTACAGCAGACATAAACCCTGTTTTGAAATGGTTTAGGCAAAAGGAGGTAAATATTCCTACCTTATACGTAATGGGAGAAGAAGATTACATGTTTTTACCCGCGGTAAGCCTTGTTGTAGCAAAGCACACACAAAGTTCGCAATTGGAAGTACTTCCTCAATGTGGGCATGTAGTAAATGTGGAGCAGCCCAATCTTTTCAACCAAAAAGTGTTAGCGTTTATTAGAAAAATAAACGATCCCAAGGAAATCTAGAAAAAATAATAAGCAAGGCTATTCCAAAAAATATAAGGGCCTTTTTGTTTTTCTCTTGTTCTTGAGCCCTTTTAATTTTAGCACTCCCTATATGAATTATAATTATTCCTATAATCATTGTAAGAGGATGTTCTATGGTATTAAATCTCTCCAATGGGTTTTTCATTACTTCGCCCATTTGACTAAATTTTCCAAGATAATCTACTTTAGAAGTAAAGTAAATAACCAAGCCCAAGACTAGCTGAACCCCGGTAATTATTACAGCCAAAAGGCGGAAGGTGTTTTGAAGTTTAGTAAAAGGTCTTTTGGTATAAAAACCTGCAAAAGCAAAAAGAACGGACGGTATCATTACCATTAGTACAAGCCATGCGAATAGGGTGTGGAGGTGTAACATATATTTAGTTTTAAATTCTTGGGTTCAAATATGAATAAAAAGGACAAATAATACAACAGCTTAAAAAGAGGAAAAAACTTGTTTTTGCTCTTTCTATTTCTGAGTACTTACCTTATTTCTGCGCCATTTTGCACAAGGGTATGAGGCTTCATAAAGCATAACTTTCCTTCACTTTCAGCCATCAATATCATTCCTTTGGACTCTATTCCTTTAATTTTTCTAGGGGCAAGATTAACAACCATCATTACTTGTTGCCCAATAATTTCTTCGGGGCTGTAATGAGCAGCTATACCACTAACCACTGTTCTTTTTTCAAACCCTAAGTCCACTTCCAATTGCATTAACTTATCGGTTTTTGGAACTCTTTGGGCCTCTAAAATAGTTGCAACCCGTAGGTCTAATTTTTCGAAATCTGTAAATTCTATCTCTTGTTTTGGTTCTGTTATATTCTTTGGGCTTGAAACACTCTTTTCTTGTACGCTATCTTTAAGCTTTTGAATTTGTGCCTCTACTTCAGAGTCTTCTATTTTCTTGAAAAGCAGTAGCGGTTCTCCTAACTTATGCCCTGGCATTAATTCTATCTCCTGGCCAAAATCTTGCATAAAGCTTACTTGGAACATGTGCTCTATCTTTTTGGATGTATATGGCAAATAGGATTGCATTACTTTGCCCAAATGCACGCATATATGCAAGCAGTCGGATAAAACCTTAAGTACTTCCTCTGGGTTTTCTTTTACTTTTTTCCATGGTTCATGAACTGTAAGAAACTTATTTCCAAACCTTGCCAAATCCATTATGGCATGCAAGCCTTGGCGAAACCTATAGTGTTCAGTATTTTCTTTTACGTTGTAATAGGCCTCGTCTATTTCTTTTTGTACTTCTGCAAACTGTATACCCGGCAGAGCACTTGCGGGTAGTTCCCCTCCATAATATTTTTGAAATAGCACTGCTATTCTATTCACAAAATTGCCTAAAACAGCTACCAATTCATTGTTTACCCTGGCTTGAAAATCGGCCCAAGTAAATTCGCTGTCGCTAGTTTCGGGGGCTATTGAGGTTAGCACATAGCGAAGTTCGTCTTGTTTATCTTCAAAGTCTTCCAAATACGAATGCAACCAAACTGCCCAGTTTCTTGAGGTAGAAATCTTGTTTCCTTCCAAGTTTAAAAACTCGTTGGCAGGCACATTGTCAGGCAGTATATATTCTCCATGAGCCATAAGCATGGCAGGAAAAATAAGGCAATGAAACACAATATTGTCTTTGCCTATAAAATGAACTAATTCTGTATCTGGGTCTTTCCAGTATTTTTCCCAAGTGTCTGGGAGTAATTCTTTGGTAGCAGAGATATACCCTATGGGCGCATCGAACCACACATAAAGCACTTTTCCTTCTGCATCGGCTACGGGCACTTTTATACCCCAGTCTAAGTCTCTGGTCATTGCACGTGCTTGCAAACCCTGGTTCAACCAAGACTTGCACTGTCCATATACATTTGGTTTCCAGCTAGTTCTTTTGGTGTCTAAAAACTTCTCCAATCTTTCTTGAAATTCCTCTAAGGGTAAAAACCAGTTTTTGGTTTGTTTTACAATTGGTTTTGCACCCGAAAGAACAGAAACTGGATTTATAAGGTCGGTGGGATTAAGGGTAGAGCCACATTTTTCGCATTGGTCGCCATAAGCTTCTGTATTTTGGCAGTGAGGGCATGTTCCTTTTATATATCTATCGGCCAAAAATTGATTTGCTTGTTCGTCGTAGTATTGGTCTGTTACCTGTTCTTTAAAAATCCCTTTTTGGTACAAGTTTGTAAAAAAATCTTGAGCGGTTTGGTGGTGAATAGGCTTGCTTGTTCTAGAATAAATATCGAAATGAATCCCAAAATCCTTGAATCCCTGCTGCATTATAGCGTGAAAATGGTCCACGATTTGGGACGGTGTTTTCCCTTCCTTTTTAGCTTTCATGGTTATGGCCATACCATGCTCGTCGCTACCGCATACAAATTTCACATCTTTGCCTATGCTTTTTAGGAAACGAACAAAAATATCCGCCGGCAAATAGCAACCTGCTATATGTCCTATATGCAATGGCCCATTGGCATAAGGCAGGGCTGCAGTAACCAAATATCTGGAAGGGTTTTTTATTGTCATAAATACGATGCAAATATAAACCCAATTTAATATTTAGTAGCAATATGTTGTGAAGTATGTATTTAATCCAGGCAAAATCTTTGATTAGCTTGTTGGTGGCAAACACCAACCTTTAGGGAAAGTTAAAGAATTTTCGGGGGGTAATGCAAAAAGCATCCATTATTGCGCACCTTTGGCGCTTGTAGTGTGGTGGCTTGATTTCTTTCATAGCCCTTGCAGGCTATGCTAAGGATTGCGCACCTTTGGTGCTTCATTGTAAAATGCAGAAATCGGGAGTAAATTCCTAATAGTCGTATAAGCACCAAAAGTGTGGATACTTAGCCTTGGGTGTAGCCCATGGAAAGGAAGTAGCCCCGATTTGGAACAAGGAAATTTTAGAAAAATCTCTAACCATAGCACAACAAATCTTCAATCTGAAATCTAAAATTCCCAATCGGCAATGCCAAAAAGTAAAAAAATAAGGCAACAACCAATTGCAAATACAATCCACTAGCTACCCACTAGAACTAAAAATATTCGATATTTCTGGCCGTATGTTAACCAAAACCAACATTACAGAAAAAAATGAACAAATTTCTATGGATTATAGCCCCGGAATCTATATCTTGCAAATTACAAACCCACGCAACCATGAAAGCCAAAGCTTTAAACTATACAAACAGTAGGATAAAAAACCTATTGCTGTGCTTGCTATTTAGCCTCCTACCTGCTAGGGGGCTATGGGCACAGCCGCCTTCCTATGTTACTTATTTTAAAACTCAAGATGGGGATTTTTTTTATAGACAGCTGCATGTATGCCAAGACCGGAGCGTACTGTTGGTTACTGCTTTTTCGGTAACCTACCTAAGCCCCGAAGGCAAGGTGCTGTGGACATACAATTCTACAGATGTAGAAAAACTGCCCGAAGATACCAATGAGGTGAACAACTACGCCGGATTTGGAAATATTGCAGAAGATGAAGAGGGTATTTACATAAATGCCGACGCGTATGGTAGCCCTTGCCTTATAAAGCTAAATAGGCAGGGGGAAGTAGTATTTGATACCATATACTATCAGTCTTGGCTTCTAGAAGAAGATGTTATGTATATTAACACTCACATATCCGTTAATGGGGACTATTTAGAATATGCTTCTTATTACCCGCTTAACTTGTATTTTGATTCTAGTATTGGACGCTATGACTTCGACAAAGGCTGCTATGCGTTCCATAAAATTAATAAAAATACTGGCGAAAGAATATACAACCACTACGAATGCATTTCTCAAGATTCAAACAGTTTTATCATGAAAATGTTTCCTGTAAAAGGGCCAGAAAAAGGGTATATTTTGCATGGTGTTTCAACTCCAAATAGATATAGTGGCTCCTCAAAAACAGATCATTGGATACTGCTAACGGATAGCTTGGGAAAAATAAAGAAAAAAATACCCATGATCCAAGACCACTATTTCCCTAAAGACCCCAGAATACGAGTGAGTTTTATGAATATTAGAAATAAACGAGATGCAGGTGAGGGCCATGGGGTGGAAATCTCCTTTTATGTCTCCAATCACCCTGACAATCATGTTAGTGAAACTGGTTATTGGTATGTTAATTTGGATAAAAACTTAGAAGTAGAAAGTATAAAAAAAGAAGAAGAAACAAGAATTTGGGGGATTGAAAATTACGAAAACTCATTTAGATTTATTGATAGTTTTGGCAACATTCGATGGGAGAAAAAACAAAGTCTTTACAAAGTTTCAGATAGTTTTTCTAGTACTGCGGCATTTCTTACAAAAAGCAAGGGTTATTACCACCTTTTTCAGCGCTATATACAATCTGCGCATGAGTACACGGCGGAATACTGCATAAGGCATATAAACGAAGCGGGCTGGGCAGTATCGGTGCCTAGGGTGGCTATGCCACAGCCCAGTGGCCCGCTTTGGTTCGATGCAGAAGGCTACCTTCACTTCCCAGAAAC
>DIUJ01000075.1 GCA_002422315.1 Bacteroidetes bacterium UBA6161 | reverse complement strand
TAAACCTATTTTAGGACAAGACATTAAGCTTAGATTTTTACATGAATACTTATTTTAGAGTTTTTACTGTCTTGTCCTACAATAGGTTTACAGTGTAGCTATGTAGATTAAGCTGCCCTTTCAGGGCGTAGATTGTCGTTGCTTTTTTATACCCCAAGGCCTTGCCTTGGGCGGAGATAAGTTGCCCTTTCAGGGCGAGGTAGCGGATGATTGACTGTACTTACACAGGCTGAAAGCCTAGCTTAATTTCTCAATCGTTTTCCTGAGTGTAAATTTTCCTTTCAGGGCGAGGTAGCGGATGATTGACTGTACTTACACAGGCTGAAAGCCTAGCTTAGTCTAGCCTAAGGCAAGGCCTTAGGTTATTTGACAAAGTACAAGCACCACAGGCTGAAAGCCTAGCTTAATTGACTTGTCCTAAAATAGTTAATTTTTTAATTTTAATATGTTTTTTAGCTACTTTAATGGAAAATAAAAATACAATACATTTTCTACTTATTTTTGCAAGCTTATGAAAAAAGTATTTTTAGGTATAGCTTTTCTTGGCTCCACTTTTTTTGCTTGTGCTCAGCAGCATTTTACGCAAAAACACAATGTGGTTAATGTTAAATACCCCTACACTTATGTGCAAAACGACCCTTCTAATTCTAGGTTTTATGTTCTACCAAATGGTTTAACTGTAGTTTTATCTCAAAATAGAGAAAAACCTAAAATTCAGACCTATATAGCTACAAAAGCAGGAAGTAAAAACGATCCAGCGCAAAATACTGGACTTGCTCACTACTTAGAGCACATGCTGTTTAAAGGCACAAACAAATATGGTACAGCGGATTATAATTCAGAAAAAATATTTTTAAACCAAATTGATTCTTTGTACGAAGTATATAATTCAACTAAAGATGAGTCTTACAGAAAAAGAGTTTACAAAGCCATTGATTCTGTAAGTTTATTGGCTGCAAATTTCGCTATTCCAAATGAATACGATAAGTTGATGCAAGTAGTAGGTGCTAGTGGTACCAATGCTTACACAAGCTTTGAACAAACAGTGTATGTAAATGAAATACCTTCCAACGAAGTAAGTAGGTGGTTGACAATAGAGGCCGAAAGATTTAGAGAACCTGTTCTAAGGCTTTTTCATACCGAACTAGAAGCTGTTTACGAAGAAAAAAATATTTCTATGGACAATGATTATAGTCTTGTTTTTGAAAGTTTATTGTCCAACTTATTTCCAAACCACAACTATGGTAAGCAAACTACTATAGGAACTGTTGAACATCTAAAAAATCCATCTTTAAAAGCAATTCGCAACTATTACAATACCTACTATGTACCCAACAATATGTGTATTATTATGGCTGGCGACTTGGATTTTGATGCTACGATAGATCAAATAGCCCAGAAATTTGCGTATATGCAAGCAAAACCCTTGCCTGATTTTAAATTTGAACCAGAAGTGGCTAAAAGTGAACCTACAATTATAAACATTCAAGGCCCAAGCGCGGAAATGCTTTTTATGGGCTATAGAATGCCCGGCGCTGGAACCAGACAAGCTGATTTGTTAAGACTTACTGATTTGGTTTTAAGTAATTCAAGTGCAGGACTTATAGACTTAAACCTAAATATGAGTCAAAAAGTGCTTGGGGCTGGTTCTTCTCCTCTTGTGTTAAAGGATTATAGTGTGCATTATTTTTATGCTGGAGCTAAGCAAGGCCAAACCCTAGAAGAGGTTAGAAGTTTATTGTTGGAACAAATAGAAAATCTTAAAAAAGGAAATTTTGATGAATCTCTTTTAAAAGGGATTTTAACTAACGAAATAGTAACGGAAATTAGAAATTTTGAAGAAAATGGGGGAGTAGCTGGCGATTTAGTAGATGCATTTGTTTTGGGAATAGATTGGATGGATAGACTAAATAGCCTTTACAGATTATCTAATTTTACGAAAGAAGATATCATGAACTTTGCAAATGAATTTTATACTAATGATTTTGTAGTTGTAAATAAGTTGCAGGGGGCAAAAGCGGAACAAGTAAAGATGGAAAAACCTGAAATTTCAAAAATTCCTGTTAATAGAGATAAAACTTCTGATTTCGTAGCTGGCATTACAGATACCCCTTCCAATGAAATGGCCCCTATTTTCCCAGACTTTAAAAAGGAAATGCAAATAGGAAATATTGGAGCAGCTCCTTTCTATTCTATTCTTAACCAACGTAACGAGTTATTTGAATTGTATTATGTAGTAGAAATGGGTAACCAACACAATAAAAAATTGTCGATAGCCCTAGAATATTTGGAGTTTATTGGCACAGATTCTCTTTCTGCCTCTCAAATTAGTACTAGATTTTATGAGCTTGGTTGTGATTTTGGAGTAAACTCAACAGCTAAATCTTCTTATGTATATTTATCAGGCTTACAACAAAATTTCGAAGATGCTCTCAGACTTTTTGAACATTTAATTCTTAGAGCTAAAACTGACGATGAAGCATTGGCAGAACTAAAAAATAGAATTTTGAAAAGCAGAGAGAATAGTTTGTCAGACAAGTCTGCAATTAGAAATGCACTCAATGCATATGCTTTGTTTGGTGCTAAAAATCCCGTAAACAATGTGCTTAAAAACAAAGAAATAGAATCTCTTAAAGCAAGTGAATTGGTATCTATAATTAAAAATATTACCAATTTTCCTCACGATATTGTGTACTATGGTCCAACTAAATCTGAACAAATTATAGGTAAAATAAGTAGTTTGCACCGTATGCCTTCTAAGTTCTCTAAAATTCCTAAGATGCAGGTTTACAAGCCAAAAAATTATAAAAAGCAAGAGGTTTTCTTTGCTCATTATGAGATGGTTCAAGCAGAAGTAACTTGGCAAAAGCCAACTGTTACTTTCAACCAAACCCAATTGCCTGTTTCAGTTGCATTCAATGAATATTTTGGTGGTGGGATGAGTTCTATAGTTTTTCAAGAAATTAGAGAAGCACAGGCTCTTGCTTATTCTACATTTGCTCGTTATCAGCAGTCTTCTTTTCCTGGTGAAAAAGGTAAAATGGTGGCTTATGTAGGTACCCAGTCAGATAAGATTCATCAAGCAATAGGAAGTATGAATGAATTGATCTTTAACATGCCTCAAAATGAACTAGCTTTTAACCAAGCCATGTCATCTCTAGCTAGTTCTATTCGTACAGAAAGAACTACTAAAACAAGCTTATATTTTACTTATAAATACATGCAGAAGTTTGGGTTAAGTGAACCAAACAATGTAGTTTTATTCAGAGAACTTCCTAACATTAGCCTAGCAAAAGCGGTAGAATTCCAAAGAAACAATGTTGCAAACTCTCCTTATATTCTTACCGTACTAGCATCTAGAGATAAAGTTCCGGCTAGTGATTTAATTAAATATGGGAAAGTAAAAGAGATAAGCATAGAGAAGTTATTTGGTTTCTAATTCTTATAAATATTATATTGAAAACGCACTTTCCCAAAGTGCGTTTTTTTTTTGCAGCAAATTTCCTAAACCCAATTTTCTTCATATTAGCAACCCACTATTTGTTTTCTTTTATGTAAATAAAAAGGAGGTAGATCTTTCTGTGCTCGCCTGTGTATTCTGTGAGAACTTTTCAGCTATTAGATAAGATATACTATTAAAATTCTTACATAAAAAAACCGCATATTGAAGGTATGCGGTTTGTCTTATAAAAAAAGTTATCTAATTAATTTAGTGTTCTTGCCAAACAATGCTTTTAAGGTCTATGCCTTCTTTAAACATTTCCCAAAGTGGGCTCATTTCGCGTAGTTTTTCCACTGCGGTTTTTACGTGGTTAATTGCAAAATCTATTTCTTCTTCCGTAGTAAACCTGCTTAATCCAAAACGAAGGGAAGAGTGAGCCAATTCGTCGTCTAATCCTAGGGCTTTAAGTACATAAGAGGGTTCAAGAGAAGCCGAGGTACATGCAGAACCAGAGGACACTGCGATGTCTTTTACACCCATAATAAGTCCTTCGCCTTCCACATATTTAAAAGACATATTGCTTACATGGGGCAATCTGTGTTCTACGCTTCCATTTATATAAGATTCCTCTATTTTGCTTAATTCTCTTTCTAATTTGTCTCTAAGAATCCTTAGTCTTTTGCCTTCGCTTTCCATTTCTTGCATGCATATTTCGCAAGCTTTTCCAAAACCCACTATTCCAGGTACGTTTAGGGTTCCAGAACGCATGCCTCTTTCGTGGCCACCGCCATCCATTTGCGAGGTAACTTTTACTCTTGGGTTTTTTCTGCGAACGTACAATGCACCAATTCCTTTGGGGCCATACATTTTATGTGCAGTAAACGACAAAAGGTCTATGCCATCTTCTATTACATTTACTGGTATTTTACCCACTGCTTGCGTAGCATCGGTATGGAAAAGAATGCCTTTGGCTTTGGCTAGTGCCCCTATTTCTTTCATTGGTTGTACCACGCCTATTTCATTGTTGGCATACATTACACTTATTAAGATTGTTTCGGGGGTAATGGCTTCTTCAATTTGTTGTAGGGTAATAAGTCCTTCTTCGTTTGGAGACAAATAGGTAACCTTAGCACCAATTTTTTCTACACTTTTACAGGTGTCTAATACCGCTTTGTGTTCTGTAGTAACCGTAATAATGTGGTTTCCTTTTTGTCTGTACATTTCAAAAACCCCTTTGATTGCAAGATTATTGGATTCCGTAGCTCCAGAGGTGAAAATTATTTCTTTCTCCGTAGCTCCTATTAGCTTTGCAACTTGTTCGCGAGCATAGTCTACTCCTTCTTCGGCATTCCATCCAAAGGCGTGGTTTCTGCTGGCTGCGTTGCCAAATCTATCTGTAAAATATGGGATCATAGCTTCCAAAACCCTAGGGTCCATGGGCGTTGTAGCATTGTTGTCTAAGTAAATTGGTAGTTTCATTTTAATTGTATAATTAATTTAGATTAATTCTAAGCTGCAAATTTAACTATTGACAAGCATATTTTGTTTTAATATGACCAAATAAATTTTTTAGCAGATGAATAAAGAAGGGGGATTTCGTTTAAGATTAATTTAAAAATGGCATTAAAAGTTGTTTATACTATCTAATAAGAACAAATTGTGAGAGTTTGCTTGCTATTATCCAGTGTTTTACAAGAGGTTCTATGTTTATAAAATTTCCATTTCTAAGCAGTTGTTTAAATCCTTTTTCATCTTCGTACCATGCTTCTCCACTTACACAAAGCAACAATGCGGGAACTTTAGACTCGTGCTCTTTTAGTTTTTCGCCTTTTTTTATTTGCAATGCAATGGTTTTGCAATTTTCTACTTGGAATAATACCGAAGTTGAAACCCCTTTGGGGTTTTGGTGAAGTTCTTTTAAGAGCATATTTTAGTGTTTGATTGTACTCTTCGAATGTAGTTATAATGTATTGAAAATAAAATTTTACAAGCAAAAAGTTGTTTCTTACAGGATACTGCAAAAAGCTTTTTTAGCTCTAAAACTTCATAGGAACTTCCATCAAAAGGATTTCTGCATTGTTGGATTTAGATTCTATTTGCAAGTTTTCTACATCCCATATTCCAAGCCCATCGCGTTTGCCAAGGGCAACATTATTTATAGAAAATTCTCCTTCTAGAACAAATGCATATACGCCATTTCCTTTAAGTTTTAGGCTATAGTCAATTTTTTTGTTGTTCTCGAATTTACCCATGTGAAACCAAGCATTTTGGTGAATCCAAACTCCCTCATCCTTTGGATTTGGAGAGAGTATTTGTTGTAATTTGTTGACTCTGTCTTTAGGGTTTAGAGTAATTTGATCGTATCGTGGGATTACATTTTTTGTATTTGGAAAAACCCAGATTTGAAGAAATTTTACATCCTTGTTCGTGTTTTTATTAAATTCACTATGCTGAATACCTGTTCCAGCGCTCATTACTTGTATGTCTCCTTGTTTTATAACCGTAACATTCCCCATGCTGTCTTTGTGTTCTAGGTCGCCAGAAAGGGGTATGCTAATTATCTCCATATTGTCGTGGGGGTGTTTCCCAAAACCCATAGAAGCGCTCACGGTGTCGTCGTTTAGCACTCTAAGTACGCCAAAGTGCATTCTATCTGGGTTATAATAATTGGCAAAACTAAAGGTATGGTAGGAGTTAAGCCAACCATGGTTTGCATGGCCTCTGCTTGCAGCTTTGTGAAGTACAGTATTTTTCATGATTTGTGAAGTTGTATTTTGTATATGGTTAAAACCAATGTTTGGGTTGTCGGCTATTGGTTCTAGCTCTTTTAATTCATCAATTTGATTGGCAATAATCCCAAAGCTAGAATTGGCTGCTATAATAGCACCTGTTCCTAAAATTCCTTTTTTGAAAAACTCTTTTCTATTCATAGTAATTTTATTGTATTTCAAAATTACTGTTTAAAGTTCTATTTGTACTTAATCTAGATTAAGTTTTTTCCATGTCTGTCTTCTTTTTGAAAATCTCTTCTAAGTTTACTTAAGAATTCTGGGGTAACCCCAATAAAGTAAGCTATTTGTTTTTGTGGTAGGGTATTTATTAGGCTAGGGTATGTTTTACAGAAGTTAGCGTATCTTTCTCCAGCGCTTAGGCTCATGTTGTCTATAACCCTTTGGCGGAAAGATACCAAAGATTTTTCCAGTATAATCCTAAAAAAACGTTCGAATTTAGGGACTTTTTCATAGAGAAGTTCTTGGTTATTTGTTGAAAGTAGTAATACTTCAGTATTTGTAATCGCATCAATATTAAGTTGGCCAGGCTTTTGTGTAATTAAACTGTGTATATCGCCAATCCACCAGTCTTGTGGTGCAAATTGTAAAATATGTTCAAACCCATTTTGGTCTATATAATAGCTTCGAAGGCAGCCATTGGTAACAAATGCAGTATATTTACTTGTTTGGTTTTCTTTGGTTAAAAACCCTTTTTTAGGAATTGTTTTATGTTCTAACAGAGAGAAGAAAAACTCTTTTTCATCTTCCGATAAGAGAATGTGTTTTTCAATGTTTTTAAGAATAGGAGAGTAATCTATCATTTAAAAGTATGTTTCCCTATTTTATGGCCTGGTTCGTATATAAGTCTTAAGAAACTGCTTATTCTTTCATCCTCGCGGTTATTTACTGGAATTCCTGTAACAATTCCGACAATCAAATTGTCTGCAATACTAACCCTCATTTGTGGTCTTAAAACGGAGTTTACTGTACCCGATTGGAAAATTTGATTACACTCTATCCCTATAAAGTTTCTTGTTCCTGGTATCATGTAATGAAAATTGCTGTTCAGCTGAAAAGAACTGCTTATAGTTTGTGAAAATCTACTTTGATGAAAAACAGGACCTGTATATACAAGTGTATGCAAATTGTTTCCCCATCTTTTGGCACCTATAAAAAAGGGATTGTATACATAGCCTTCAATTAAATTTTCTTTACCATATTTTACAAATTCTACAAGTTCTATCTCTTGTATATACCCTAAAGCCAGAGAAGTTTTGTTTTTTTCCGAAACATAAAAGGAATATTGCCCCGCAAGTTTTAAACTGTTCAGTTTGCTTCTGGGAGTACCACTGCTGTTGCTATTGTTTCTATGGTAGTAGAAAGTAAAAGGTAGTTCCACTTCCAAACCAACTCTATCTATTGGTGCCCATTCGTATTCTACCAAGGCAGTGTATTCGTCAAATCTCATTTTGTCTGTAAGTCCTGTTCCAATATTCCATTCTTTTTCGCCTTTGCGTGCGCCTAGGTCTCTAATCAAGTCTATGTAAAGAGGTTCGGCATGCAGTACTTTGTCTTTAGCCTTTTTGTCTTGTACTTCTGAGATATATAAACTGTCTAAAATTGAATTTTCAATTTTAGTACTGTCTATTTCTTGAGCATTTAAGTTAAGAGTTAAAAATGTGATAAATACGGAGAAATATTTCATGAATAAATGTGGAGTAATTCTGCTCGAAAATAATGTGTTAAGAATTTATAAAGAACAAATTTCGACAGGATTGAGATGGGGAGGGATAAGTTACATATAAAAAAGTTTGCTTAGGTAATACGCGATTTCTTCTGCTTCTTTTCCTATAAAACTAATGGTTTGGGTATGTAACTTATTGTCCTTTAGAGTAATTATCTGGTAATTGTTAGATGCCGTCTTCTCTTGGGTGGCTTGAGCAATTTTAATCCCTGTAGGATGGTAAAATTCAATTACTTTAACAATTTTTCCTTCTGCAGCGGAGGTGGAAACTTTGATTGTACCTATCAGTACAAAATCTTGTTTTAATTCTGTTCCAAACTGTTGAACCATAGCATTTCTATTTCTATCTACTGTTTCGTAAGAAATATTAGGAGAGTTTGGATTTTCAAGTCTTACAACTCTTCCGTTTTGCGAAGTACTTATGGTGGGAGGATATTTCATTATAAATCGGTTTTTATTTGTTTCCGATAGGCTTGAGTCATTCACAAGGTTGTTTTCTACGATAATTTTAGGTATATTCACACTTATATCGTATTGTAATTCTGCTTTTTGCATGGTTTCGAAAAAGTTGAAAGAGTAATAACATTTGTTGTCGGTAACACAAGCATAAACTATATCCACCACCTCTATCCCCGAAAGGGTACTTAGTTTATAGTCTTTTGCCATAAGGTAGTTGTTGGATTTTGTGCTTTTTAAAATTGCATAAGGATTGCCACTACTGAAAATAGTATCCAAGCTTAAAAGTATACTTTTTTTTGCAGCAGATTTTGCAACTTTTTCTTGGTGTTTTGCCATTTCCTTTGGGCTATAATCTTGAGCTATGCTAGGAGTTTTAAAACCCAATAAAGCAATTATAAATAAAGAGTAAGAGAATATTAATTTTTTCATATTATAGTATTTTAGGTAAAAAGATAAGCAAGCCAATGCATAGGGCACAAAGGGCAGAAATAAGCACCGCTGCGGCTGCCATATCCTTTATTTTTTTAATGTTTAAATGGTAATCTGGATTTACAAAATCGCATATCTTTTCAATGCTTGTATTTATTGCTTCTAATGCAGTTACAAATCCGATGCAAAAGATTACAGCAATCCATTCCATGTAACTAATTTTTAAAACCAAACCAAAAGTAATAGCAATGAAGCTCAGGATTAGATGTATTTTTGCGTTTCTTTCAGATTTTATAAGCAAAAAAATGCCATTGAATGCATTTTTAAAACTACTGAAAAGTTTGGTTTTTGCATTCATGCTTTGGTTTATCTTTTTTGAGCACCGTATGAAGAAAATCTTGCTACACCAATTAGTTCGTCGTATTTAAGAAATTGATTTTTGTGATATATAAGCACATGGTAATCATTTTCTGTTTGAAAATGGGAACCTTCAGTATCTGCAAGATTTGGAAACAAGGGTTTATTTTCCTCTGGGGTTACATACCAATAAGAATAATAGCCTTGCTTAAGCAAAGCTTCACAATAGTATTTATCGGAAGACTTGTCGTATTGCAATTGAAACTCTTCTTTTATTTTCCAATCGGTTAATTCCCCAAAAACATAAATTGGTTTGTCTAGTTCGCCATAATGGCTTTTGTAATGAAACTCAACTTTCACATAATCAGAACTTATGTTTGGGTCTCTTCCAGAACCGTCATTATTTTCCAATACCATTTTACCATTAAAATCTCTATCAAATAAATAAGTTTGGCCTTTTCTGGATCGTTGCAAAAATAGTTCTGAAACAGGTCTTTTCATTTCGTCGAAATATTTAGAACGTACACCTGGGCTAGCATTACGTAAACTACGTAAGTCAAAAAATCTAAATTCATTTACTCCCCAAAAGTTATTTTCTTTATCATAGTTAAAATCCATAACCCCTCTATTCAAAAACCTTGGTTTTAGATTATAAATGGCTGTATTCCAATTCACATTTTGTAAAATTACAGCATGAACATCGAGCAAAGGATTTGGTATTTCTACATTTTCGTACTTCACTACAAAGTCCACTTCTTGTTTTGTAAATCTAAATTCTACTTGGCTGCTTTGGCTAATGGACCCTTCTACTACTACTTTTTCATCTATAACCACAAATTTTCTACTTAAGATAATGTCGCTTTCATCAAAATTACGGTAAACTACCAATAGGTAATTTCCTGACAATTTTGGTTTCATGGTTCGTGGAGGAAATAAGATTTGGTAATGGGTATATTGAAAATAAGTATTTTGCGAAAAGCTAAAATTCTCAAGATTTTCATAAAAATTTCCTTCAATGTAGTCTAGAGCTTGAAGGTCGGAAGGTTCCCAATTTTGGGAGCAATGAATGAAACGGTATTGGTAGTAGTCGTTTTCACTTCTCAATTCGTCAAATCGCAACAATAAACTATTGGATTGACCTAATGAAACCATAGGTAGTCTTTCTTCACTTCCATTTTGCTGTAACAATACGGAGTATATAGCATCTTCATATACTGCATTGTCATACTTTAAGGGTACTTTGGCACCCAAGGCTAAATTTGGTATAAAGAAGGCCCAATATAGAAGGGGAAAGATTTTGGATAGTTTCATTTTAATAGTTTTAATTATCTAGTTCCATGAGTTGTTCAAAAGTTTTCTCATATTCCACATTTTTTAGCTCCAATTTGCTTTGAATGTTTGAATATTCGCTACTTTTCTGAGCTATTTCATTAGTTTTCTGAGCATTTTTTTCATCTGCAAGCCAGCTTTCAATGGCTTCTTTTTCTTTATTAATTTGTTTTATTTCGGCTTCTAAATTAGAGAGTGCGTTGTTTAGTTTTTTAGTAAGCGCGGTATTGTCATTTACAGGAGTTTCTGCTTTAGGCTTGTTGTTTTTCTGTTGGGTTTGTATGGTTTTTTGAGCCAAGTCCTCTTGTTTATCCGAGGCTTTTCTAGTTTCCATATACACCAAATACTCTTGGTATGTTCCGGGGTATTCTTTAAGTTCTTGGTTTTCTATCCACCATATTTTTGTAGCTACTTCGTCAATAAAATGTCTATCGTGCGACACAAAAAGAACTGTTCCATCAAAGTTGTTAAGTGCCTGAATAAGAATGTTTATGGATTGCATATCCAAATGGTTGGTAGGCTCATCCAGAAGCAAGAAGTTAGATTCTTCTATCAAACATTTGGCAAGGGCAACTCTTGCTTTTTCACCACCAGAGAGTACTTTTATTTTTTTAAAAACATCTTCTCCAGTAAACAGGAAACATCCTAATAAAGTTCTGATTTCAGCTTCTGTTTTTCCACTGCCAAGGCGGTCCAATTCTGCTAGGATTTCATTGTTTACATTAAGTGCTTCTAATTGATGCTGTGCATAGAAAGATTGTTCTACTTGATAGCCAGTTTCTAATTCTCCTTCATAGGATTCAATACCTGCAATAATTCGTAACAAAGTAGTTTTTCCTTTTCCATTAGCCCCAATTAGAGCTATTTTATCGCCTCTTTCTAATTCGCCATGAGCATTGGTTAAAATAGGATTAGAAGGGTAGGATTTATGTAATCCGCTAAATTTTTTAAGTACTTTGCCCGATTTTCTGGCTGCTTTAAAATTTAGGTTTATCCTAGAGTCTGCTGTCTGAACAGCTTCGATACGTTCTAGTTTTTCAAGTTGTTTTACCCTACTTTGTGCTTGGGTAGCCTTAGAAGCTTTTGCTTTGAATCGTTCTATAAAGCGTTCTTGTTGTTTTATAAACTGCTGTTGGTTGTCAAATTGCCTTTGTTGTAGCTCTTCTCTTTCTGCCTTGGAACTTAAGAAGAAAGTATAATTACCTGGGTAAAGAGTAAGTCTACCATAAGCCACTTCTGCAGTAAAGTTAATCATTTTATCCAAGAAAAACTTGTCGTGAGATACTACGATAACTGCTCCTTTGTAATCTCTCAGATAGGTTTCTAGCCATTCAATAGAAGGTAAGTCTAAGTGGTTGGTAGGCTCGTCAAGTAGCAGTAAACGTGGTTGTTTAAGAAGGATTTTTGCCAACAATACCCTCATTCTCCATCCTCCAGAAAATTCACTAAAAGGGCGAGAAAGGTCTTTGGTAGCAAACCCCAAGCCTTCTAAAACTTGTTCGGTTTTGTGTTTAACATTATATCCATCAAGGGCTTCGAATTTTTCTTGAACTATTCCAAGTCTATTCAATACTTCGTCGCTAGTATCGGTTTCTAGTTTTAAATAAAGTTCATTTAACTCTTTTTCTAAATCTAATGCATCTTTAAAAGCTTCTACTGCAACTTCGTAAATACTCTGTTTGTATTCAATAGAAAGTAAATCTTGGTTTAAAAAACCAATGGTGCAATCGTTGCTTTTGTTTATGGTCCCTTCATTTGGGGTATAATCCCCAGAAATTAATCTTAATAAGGTAGATTTTCCTGCTCCATTTGGGCCTACTAGTCCTATTCTTTGGCCTTCGTAAATCTGCCAGTTTACATCTTGGTAAAGGTATCTACCTCCAAAGTGAAATCCTATGTTTTGTAATGTAACCAATGTGGTGAATTATAAATTAACGGTAAATTGTTGTTTTTATTTCGGAAGACTATTTTTGAATTCTATATATCTTGGAGCAAATGTGCCACCTTGTTTAGCTCCCATTGCTGTCCATTTGTCTGTTATTTTTTGTACTCTATTTCCTGGGTTAGGGTGTGTACTTAAAAACTCAGGAGGGTTAGCTGTTCCTTGTGCTTGGAGTTTTTCAAAGAATCTAGCAGCTCCACGCGCGTCGTATTCGGTAGGGTATAGGCAGTTTACAGAGTATTCATCAGATTCTGTTTCAGCTTCTCTTCCATAAGCTAGTTCACGAAGGCCAACTGCTACTCTTGCAAGCGCTCCTTTATCTCTTCCAAATACTATATCTAGCAACAATTGGTAGCCATATTGCCTTGTCATTGCTATGGTAGAGTGTCTTTTGTCTGCATGTGCAATTTCATGCCCCATTACACCTGCTAGCTGGTCTTCAGATTCAAGGTATTTGATTAAACCAGTATACACATAAATATAGCCACCGGGCGTGCAAAATGCATTAAGCGTTTTGTCGTCGTGTATAATGTATGTTTTCCAAGCAAATTCATTTTTGTATTGTACTTGTCCGCTGTTAAGAAGAGTTTGTGTAATTCTACGAAGATGGGTATAAGCCTTAGGATATAAGTTCTCGTTTAGTATAGGATATTGGCTAGGGTTGGAGCGTATTTCTTGGTCTACTTCCATTCCTAGTCTTTTATCGTCTTCTACAGAAAAAATATTTATTTTTTTCCCTTTACATGATTCAACGCTAGCAGAAGTGCCGATAAACAAAATGGAGAATCCAATAATTAGCTGAATTATTCTAGTTTTCATGTCTTTAAATTTGATTTGCAAAAATAGTCTTTAAATTGCAAATATTACGACAATAACTATGCCTTTTTTTAAGCCTAATCTCTCTATCTTAGTAAATAAAATGAACCACTTTTGTATTCTAAAATGGAACCAAAGCTAGCGTATTTAATTTTATACATGTAAAAGTCTGTTGGGCATTCTTTGTCCATATATTTTCCATTCCATTTAAAAGTAGGGTCTTGTGTGCTATATATCATTTCTCCCCATCGGTTATATATATCAAATTGCATAAACCTGTGGGTAGATATTTGAATACCAAATAAATCATTTATACCATCGTTGTTTGGCGAAAATGCATCTGGTATGTAAAGGTATACCGTGTCTTTTATACAAAAACTTTTACTCATAGAATCTTCGCACAAAAATTCATTTTTGACTTTAAGTTTTATACTAATTTGGTTTTGATTGTAAGGAATAGGAATAGTTGGGTTTTGGTTTTCAACAAATTCATATGTATTGTTTTGATTTATAATCCAATTTCCAGCGTTGGCTCCAATACTAAGGTTTTGTATTGGTATATTTTCATCTTTTGGTGAAATGCAATTCCCGTCAGTTTGTATTCTAAAATCTGCTTTTACTTGAGGGTGAGAAGGAAGCAATAAACTCGTGTCTTTTATACATCCCGTGAGAGTATTTGTAACGGTAGCAACATATTTGGCTCCTGATTTAGCAAAAATACTGTCTGCAAATAGAGGAGGAGTAAGGTTCCAAACAATTTGTAAGGCTTGAGAGGTATCTACAGGTCTTATCACTGCAAACCCATCTTCACCAAAACATACAGGGCTATTCACCTCGGCTTCTATCCACGGCAAAGGGTGAACCATAATTTCTAAAGTATCCAATTGGTCATCGGAACATGCATCGCTTACTTTTACCCAATAATTGGTGCTTTGACTTGGAAATATATAAATGGAGGGCACGTTTGTATTGCCATTAGACCATGTTATACTATACTTACTTGAGTCGCCGCCTGATATTTTTGCCGTTAATTGGTTGTTTTCGAATATACATTGCTCTTGTTTTTCTGCCAAAATGTTTAGCTTTAGTGGAGGCTGTTTAACTATTGTTAAACTGTCCATTGTAAGGCAGTTTCCTTCTCCTTTGCTGTAGTATATTTTGCTAGAATTATTTAAAATTAATTTAGGATTTAAAAAAGAATCTTGAACCCCAAGTCCAGAATAGGTGCCTCCTTGAGGCGCTACAACAATTGGCCAGAGGGTGTCTTTGTCGCAATAACTGATAGCAGTGCCTATAAAAGATACAGTTGGTAAGGGCGTAACACTTATAAATGTTGTGTCTTTACAGCCTTTACTATTTGTAAATTGTATTAGTTTGGTTCCTAGCCCAGAAACAGATGGATTGAAAAAACCTTTGTTTGGATTTGTTATTCCTGGCCCAGACCAGATACCAATAGTGTCGCTTGTGAAAAGTTTTTGATTGTAATTTCCCCTGCAAAGTGTAGTATCGGGTTGGATTAGAAATTCTGGTAGAATCTCAACTTGTATACTATCTGAGCAAAGGTTTGCATGGTAAAATAAAGAATATTTTCCTGCGCTTATTCCTGCTGGGTTAAACTTGTTGTTTGTAATACCCACTCCATTCCATATTCCGTTCGTAGGATTCAATCCTAGCAAAAGGCTATCGAAAGTAAGAATGCCAGAATTTGCACAAACAACAAGACTGTCTTTTTGTATATTCGTTTGTATGGCACTTAGGATTATTTTATCGGTACAACCTACTGCGGTGTAGTAAATACTGTCTTTGGCCAAAGAAGGAATATGGGCTGGGTTAAAAATTCCCAAGCTAGAATCTACTATACCGTTTCCATGCCAATAACCACCCAAAGGGATTGGAGGGGCTAAATTCACATCCCCTCCAGTGGGGCAAACTGTAAAATTTGGTCCTGCATCAATATGTATAACATGCATATACGATGTGTCTCTGCACCCATTTAGGGTATAAGTTAAAACCTTGTTGCCAAAATTTGCTGTGGCTGGGTTAAATCTGCCTTGTCTTGCATTTATAATCCCTGGTCCGGCCCATATTCCACCCGGTGGACTAAAGTTTAGAATAAAATCTTTTTCACTTAAACAACTGGTATCATACTTTTGAATAGAAATCGTATCTACATAAACCCATTTGTTGGATTTGCATCCGTTCCAATTGTATGTAACCAAAAACTGTCCCCCAGAATCGGGTGTGAAAATACCCGAAGAATCGATTTTGGGACCTGTCCAAAAACCACCTGGAGGAGTAAATTGAATCATAGGGAAATTAGAAGCATTTGGACAAGAAGCCTGCGACGGACCGGCCCAAATTGGTTTTACATCTACTAAAACAGTATCTGCACATTGCCCAACTTTATACCATACTTTTTTGATTCCTGATCCCGTAATTGCAGTTGAAAAATTTCCTGAAGTATCCACACCCAAACCGTACCATTTGCCACCAAGGCTATTGGCATTTAATTTAAAAATAGGAGAGGACTGACATACTACGGTATCGTTTTGTGCTTGTGGGGGATCTAATACTATTACACGGATAGTATCTTTTCCAGGTATCGACACCCCATCGCTTACCTCTAATTCATAAGTTGTAGTTTGCAAAGGGCATACGGTATGTGGTCCGGCTCCTATTAGTCCTCCTTGAATCCAAGTATAGGTATAGTTAGAAGGATTTCCGCCTGTTACCATAGGATTAAGTTGGATACAAGAGTTACGGCATATTATCGTGTCTATGGGGCCCAAATCAACCGCTATTGGGCAGTTTGTAATTTGAAAACTTCGAATTACTTTAAATGTCCATAGGCTATCGCATAAATCCAAAATTCTAAATGTAACTTCTAAAGTATATGTACCACTTCTGTCCAATTCACTGTTTAAAGAAACTTTAAAAGTATTGCTTAATGTGTCGCTATTACAGTTTGTTGCAGATACCGAGTTTGCACTTGCATTTCTTGGACCTGTAAGTTTAATGTCCGTTGTTTTTATTGAATCGCATCTAAAAAGTTTATTCACTGTAAAGGTTAACTCTGTGTCTTTACAATTTAAGTTAGGAATAGGGCTTAGGATAGGTGCTGGTAAAAATACTACCTTGGATTTCCATTCTGCTTCCCATCCTGTGCAAGATACACTTTTGTCGGATGTGAAATGAAAAGTGATAAAAGAGTCATTTACAGAGAATTTCCCAGGCCCTTGGTTGCCGCTATATGTGCCTATGAGGAGACCAAAAGTATCCTTACCTCTGTAGATTTTCAAGAAATCTAAATCTTTTTCAGTACAAAAACTTTTAAAATCCCAATCAATTTTTGTAGCACCAGGAACCGAAACAGTAAAAATATAGTTTTCATTGTGGTCGTAGTGGCCGCTGGTTTTCCCTTTTTCACTTGCTTTAAATATTCCATTGCAAGCTTGTATACCTCCAGTTTGCATGTTGTATATGTTTTGGCTGTAGCCAAATACAACAGTGAGCGTAAATACAACCAATGCGAGAATTTTTTTCATTTTTTATTCCTTTATGCTTACTTCTGGGCTAAAAACTATATTGCTCTTGTTGTTTGCTCTATCTACTATATAAATTTCGAAAAATGTTGTCTCTTTTGAAGTATTTCCCAAAAGAAATAAGGGAGGTAATTTTATACGCAAATTGCCTTTTATTGGAACATTGCTGTTGGTAGGAGATAATGGTGGACAATAATAAGAATCAAATTTAGAAAGTCGATTGTCTTTTACAAAAATAGAGGGGAGGTCTGCATTTTCGTAGCCTATATCGCCATCGTCGTCTTTGTAGCTAATTTCCAGAATTACAGAATCATTAAAAGAGATAAATTCCATGCTGTTGATGCTTGAGAATTGAATACTAGGAATCCTCTGAATACTTATCTCTTCTTTTTTACAAGAAGAAAGGAAAGAAAAGCTAACGAAAATTAAGGTATATAGAACGTTGATTTTCATAATTTAATGGTGCAATATGTTTTAAGTCTAAAAATGGAGTTTTCCGAAGGGTATTCAAGTATGCCATTAGAAGCATCTTGAACATAAGCTCTAAACCAAATTACATCCCCTTGAGTTCCAATTTCATTTGTTTTCAAAGTTATTTTATGTGTAAAATTATAAGACTTGTTGTCAAGGCCAATAAATGTTGGCCCATTGGAAACATTAAGCCCGTATTCTACGGCATTGTTTAAATCTGCGAGATTTATGTGGAATTTAACCTTGTTATATTGGAGGTTCAAGGAGTTGGAGTTGTCATCTTCAAAAGCGAACCAAATGTCTATATCCGATACTCCAGAAGGGACAATCACTGGGCCAAAGGCTCCACTTCGAGGAAGCGGTATCGTAGTGCCTTTTTCGCAAACCACAAACCCTTTTAATGTGGGTTTTAAGTCCACCTGTGTGATGCTATTTCCTAAAATATCTTTCGCGCCTTGGTTTATCCAATCTCGTATATTTTTAATGTACTCTTCCTTTTTTTCTATCCAATCAGAATTTGGGTCAATGGAGAGAGGCATTATTCCAGAATTTCCATTTAGGTCTATGGTTAATCTTTGTATAAGCATGCTTTTATCTGCATTGCCAGCTACTACTCTGTATTCAAACTCTGATAAAGAGTCTTGTTTTATAACGCTTCTATTTACAAGAGAATTGTAACTACTTTCAATGGTTCTAAAATCAGGTTCAAAATTTCCGTCGTGGCATCCGGAGTTTGCACAAGAGGGCTTGAAAATAGTAGCATACAGTCCTGCAATAGAATTGGCAGCAGGGTTTTGTAAACTATCCTTGTCTTTGGGAATATCGTATTCCCAATCGTTGTATGGATTTAGACTGTTGTCTACTTCGGTTTTTTTGCAAGCAACCCAAGAGATAAAGACAAAGCAAGAGAGTATTAAATTTCTCATAATCTATCAAAAAGTGAGCGGGCTGCGGGGTCTAAATAGCCTTGTTGTTGAACAATATCTTTAATGCCAAAAATATCTGCAATCGTGGGAACAAAATCCGTAGCTCTTCCTATAGGGTTGTTCTCTGAACCAACTATTAGATTTTGAGGCACATTAGGACCTGCCATCATGCTCCAAATTCTATATGCATTGGGGTCAGCGCCGCTATGGTCAAATGCCTTCCATAGGTTTTGGTCTTCAATAGGATTAGGGTTTGTATTTCTGCCACATTCTGGAGCCGCTATCAAGATAGTATTGTTTGCCATTTCAGGAATTCTGGTTTGAATATAATTCCAAAGGAATCCCAAAGCATGGTCTGCGCGATGTAGGTTTTGTAAGTAGGAAGTATAATTAGAGTGGCATGAATCAACAGTGCTCATATTCACAACCAGTAATTTGGGTTTAAAAGCCCTCAAAACTTCAGTAGCGTAACCTACAGTAAGTGCATCTCCATTGGAACTTACAGGTGGAAAACTCACCAATCCCGCATCCTTTCGTTGAAATACATTTCTAACAAACTCTTTAATTTGGTTTTTTTCTTCAGGTGTATTTCTAATCCCTGGCATTTCTCCCGTTTTTATTTTAAATGTTTGGTCCAAGAAATACTTCATTTGATAAATTGGAGTTAACTCCTCTTGAGGATGATACACTTTAGCATTGGATAACACATCTATTCCATCAGTGCCAAATGTAATCATTGGGGCGAAAAAATTTGCTCCATAGTCTAATCCATAAGCTGGGTGGTCGGAGCAGTTTAGCAAAGGAGTAGAATTGGCTATAGTATTGCCAATGAACCATGTGTCGGTAGCTTTAAATCCTGCGTGTTTTCTAAGGTATTCGAATATAGTAGGTGCAGAAGGCCTTACTTTTAATCCTTGTGAAGCCGCAGAAGTTCCAGTTAATAAAGAATTTAATCCCCCGTAATGGCCAGCATTTACCGCCCTCATTTCCGAAAAAAGTGTTCCTTGTTTTTGCAGCGTTTGTCCTAATAGTTTAGGTATAGGCGCACTTCCTTCTGGCGAAAAAGCAGGGGTTGTACCAAATACAATTTTTTGGTCTGGTGCTTGGCCTTCCAACATATTAAACATAATGTTTCCTTCTATATTCAAGCCTTGACTACCTGCTAAATATTTTTTTTCAATGGCTTCTTGTTGTCTAACCCCTCCGGCAAACATCACAAATACTACATAAGGTGCTTTTTCATCTCCTCTTCTTTCTAAGAGACTGTTAGCTCCTAACATATAGGCCGATAGTGGCAAGCCTGCCCCTAATATTGCACTTTGCTTTATGAATTTTTTTCTGTTCATTTTGTTGGTGTTAATAAAACATATATTCTTGGGAACTTGCAAAAGAGGTATATACCATTTCTACTGTAACTTTGGGGTTGGATTCTATAAAATTTCTAAAATATTCTTTTTCTGCTTCGCTAGGGTTTCTTATAAAAAACTTGTTGTAGGTTTCTTGAATAAATTGATCCAAATTTTGCCGCATGTAAGTGTTAGAAGGAATGTCTAATGCAGGGTCGTTCATCAAATTGCTTATAATTATTTCATTTGCAGTTTCCCTATCTCCAAAAGATTCTAAAACCCTGATAGAACGATTTAATTTAAAAGGAGAAATAGGTTTTTGGGTTAGGTCTGTATTTAATATAGAAAGATATTGTGCTTCGGTTTTTAGTTTAGTTTTAGATATTTCCGTGCTGTATATGTTTTTGGAAACTACACCATATTGGTTTTTTTGTTTTTCTTTAGTACAAGAGAAAAGAAAAGCAATAGCAATTATAAATAAAAGGTACTTAAAATTGTGCATATTCATTGGATTTTAGTATTTTAGTTTGAATAAATCGAATATCCTTATGGGTTATCAACTCTTGAATTCTGGTATAGGATTCATTAGCACTAGGTTCTCTTCCAAGTAGATTTAGGTAAACCCAATGTATAAGACCTTCATAAAACTCAGTACATTCTGTAATAGAAGTACAATAGTCTGGCTTGTTGTCTATGTTTTTACCCCACATTACTTGTACTTCATTTCTTTCAATTATGCCATAAGCCAAATTAAACTCTTCTTGGCTTGGAAATCTCCCAAAAATATCGTCAAAACTAGCATTCACAAAATTGAAACTGTTCATGTTGATTATGTCATACACATCATTGTTGAGCATGCGGGCATGCAATTCATTAATGGTTATTTCTCCATTTCTTAGTTGTATTCGGCTATCTAATACATCTTGATTTCTTTTTATTTTTTCTAAATTTCGAAAAACTGCAATAGAATCTCCTTCAAGTCTTGCAACCGTAATCGCAAAATTGGAAATACCATTCAGTCTGCTAAACTCTCCATCTTCTGTTCCTTCTAAAAGCCTTGATTTGCATAGATTGTACAATCTGTTGAAATAAGCAATCTTGTAGGAAGAATCTCCTTCTACAAACGAACTGTCGTGTTGTAGTTTATAAATTAATTCTTCTCTAGATTCGAAAGATAATTTGTTTTCGAATAGGAATTCAACTTCCATTTCAGATTCCAATTCGGTAGGTGTTCTGCCCAAAAGATCGATAAAAAGTTTATTTACATAGTTTTTAACTTTTAATGTAGAAACAGTACCAGGGTCTGGAACATGGTTGTTGTCTTTTAAAGTGTATGTTTCTTTAGAACAAGCATTTAGAATGATAAAAGTAATTAAAATCCAAATCGTTTTATGTTTGAACATATAGCAAAAGTACTAAATTACCTTTATATGTTTACTTTTATCGAAAATATTTATTAACTTGTCTGATTCGAAATAGAAAATAGGTATTGGAAGTATTGATAATTTGAAAGATTACACTATTCGTTGTCCGAGTATTCTCCAAACCAAACAACTGCATAATTTCCGCACAAGCCCACTCCAATGCCTTTGAAACTAATTTTTCTCCAAATTCCTTTATTTAGCATTACATTGTTGTGTCCATTGCTTTCTATCCACAGTTTTAGCGCCATTTCAGCTGTTATAGAATCGGAACTATAAGCTGCAATTTCGTAGCCATTACCTTTGTAATTTGATATTTGAGCAGGTTTTTCCCACATACATTCTGCATTGGAGTGGTTGTCTGTATAACAACATGTTTTCCAAGGTTTGCCTTTTTCTTCTACCCATGAATGCAAATTACAACGGTTTGATTCCTTGTAGTGTTTTTGTAGGTTCGATGCATGAAGTTGGGCTACAAGATTTAATTTCTCCGAACTTTCTATGGGTTTTAATTTGTTTTCTCCTCGGTAAATATTGATAAGGCTCAGAAGTTTTTTTTCTTCAGTAGTACTTGCAAGCCCTTTGGGTACAACCCACGAAATGGAAAGTATAATACTTATACTACAGAGAATAAAGATGTTGATACCTGTTTTCTTCATATTAATCTATAACTTATGGTTTTGTAAAAATATTGTTTAGTTTTGAATAATGGATGAGTTGGGAAAAAAGATTTATTTTTCGTTGATGTTGGCTTTTTTGGTAGTCATTGGCCCATTGTTAGCTTTTTTTGTAGAACATAATTTGGGTTATGTAGAGGCATATCAGTTTGCTTTGGTACCTAGGGATTGGTCAAAAATTCATGGTATTTTTACAATGTTTTTCTTTCATGGTACTATTGTACATTTGTTTTTCAATGTTGTCCCTTTGTTTGTTCTTGTTTTTTTAATGGGATTGTTTTACACCGAAATTAGTATTCGAGTTATTGTTTTTATAATATTAGGTTCGGGTATTGGTATTTTTTTTGTTGGCAATCCTTCTCAATATCACATTGGAGCGAGTGGTTTGGTGTTTGGATTAATTACCTTCCTAATCGCCTCTGGAATCATAAGACAAAATAAGTCATTGTTAACCATAAGCCTTTTGGTAATTATGTTTTATGGGGGCTCTTTGTGGGGAATGTTGCCTTTAAAGCCAGGAGTTAGCTGGGAAGGGCATTTATTTGGTGCAATATCTGGTTTATTTATTGCATTTTTGTGGCGTAAAAAAGGACCTCAAAGAGATATGTTTTTGTTTTACAGAAACCTGGAAAATGAAGAAGATGAATACAGTATTTTTGAAGACAAATAAAAAAAGGGCTTTGTTAGAGCCCTTTAAAAATAATTATCTATAAGGTTAATTTACAAAACTTCCATTAAATCTAGTTTGTACACAATAGCTGAATTTGGAGAAATACCTCTCATTCTAGGGTTTTTGCCAAATCCAAGCTCATAAGGAACATAAATTTCTACATTGGTACCCTCTTTAATTTGTTGTAAAACTTCTGTCATACCGGGCCATGCGCCAGAAATAGGGAATTTTACAGGTTCGCCATATTTTCTGCTGTCGTCAAATACTTTTCCATCTACCATTTCTATGCTTACGTGTGCAGAAATAGTGTCTGTAATAGTTGGGATTCTTCCGTTTCCTTCTTTCAATATTTTCCACATTAGTCCACTTTCGCTTTTTTGCACTCCGTCTTCCTTGGCTTTTTTAGACATGAATTCTTTGCTGGCTGCAATATTTTTTTTACTTACTTCTTCTACATTTTGTTCTAGGTATTTGCCTACTATTTCTTGGTACATTTCAGGGGTTATCAAAAAGTTTGAATCCTTCTCAAAAGCTTCTTTCATGCCATTTAATAGAGCGGTATAGTTCAATCCATTCAATTCACGTTCTTTCAAATCCATTCCATAATTAAATCCAACGGAATAACTAAAGGAATCTTTCAGTGTTTTTAGTTCAGCGGAACCATTTGCAGAATCTTTTTTACCACAAGCACTCCATAATAGACTGCCACATATTGTAGCAAAAATCATTAGTTTGTTATATTTCATTTTTAATATTAATTACGGCCACAAAAGTAATAGATAATTTTATCAATTAGTTTGTTTTTTATTTCGTATTTTATCTGGGAACTTGGAGGGGTTGGGATTAATTTAGTTACCAGTTATTGGTTAGACTTTTACATTCCTCGTTCTGAAATATGTTTACAGTTTACGGTTTACAGTTTACAGTTTACAGTTTACGGTTTACGGTTTACAGTTTACAATTTGTTAAAGCCTGAAT
>DIUJ01000034.1 GCA_002422315.1 Bacteroidetes bacterium UBA6161 | reverse complement strand
CCTGCTGCCTGAATTATAGGAACAGGATTATTGCCCCAACAAGATGCAGCTACACATAACCCACTTGAAACTGATAATATTAAATCACACTTCCCCGAAATTAATGCTGTCTGCCTTGCTGTAAAATTAGAACATGAATATACTCCTTTCCTTTCAAAGAAACCTTGTGGATATTGTTCATTGCCACTTAGGTATTTATGTGAACCAAAAATAAAATTACAGTCTTTCCAATACTCCCTGCATATCCACATGGCACGTTCTACTATTTCTTCTGTTAAAAAAGTTTGCCCACTTCCTGCAAAAGTTTCAAAGAATATATTTCTGCCGTCTGGCAAATTATCCATAAATGTTTTTGCATCTATGCGTTCCTGTTCTGAAAATGCCAATACCGGATGCCACTCATAATTGTCAGGAATACCAAATACCTTACGGCTTACATTTGGGTAATCTAAATTAAGTCTTTTGCTGTGTGGCACTTGGTGCGGTGCTGGTAAATAACCTATCTGAAATTCAGATAGTGAAGGCACATTTTTGGCAAGTTCAAGATTAAGATGGTTATTTTCATCAACCAGTGGTTTCCAATCTTCCCAAACAGGTTCTTTACCTTGCTCAACTAACTTTCTATTTTCTTCAACTACCATTTCAGGATAACCAAACCCTCTTGGAAATTCACGTACTTCAATATCTGAATGTTTAAATATATCCCAATTTTCTGCTGATGCAAACCATACTATTTTGCACCCTTCCCCCCATAGTTCCTCTTTATATTTAAACACGCTGGTTGCCGTCATTGCGTCCCCGCATTGCCCATGCAACATTATGGCTACCGTTTTACTCATTATACTTTTTTTAGTTCTTCAATTCTTTTATTTAATTCCGATGTTGAAGGGAATGATTTTTTTAAAGTGCCGTTCCACACACTTCTTACATGAGTACCTTGTTCGTGAAAAATATCTGACGGGTTTGCGTATGCAACTTTTAGCATTTCTTCCAATACGTTTTCATCACCATCATTTATTCTTTTTTTCCAGTAGGCGTAATCTTTTGCAACTCTATCTTCAATGCCTGTTGACCAGTGACAAAATCCGAAATGCAGTACCAAATCATCCACGATACCCCCATATCCCGATTCAATTTTACTATCTCCCATTGTGTGCGAAGTAGCTAAAGCCATTTTGTTATTTTCTGTAAAATTGTCATCATAAAAATGTGCTATAGTGCCATCATCGCTTCCTTTATGTTCGTAATCATCTGCTGCCCATGCTGCCCATGCCTCATGCCCTTTACCATAGACAAAATCCAAATCCTTACGTGCATGGAAAACTGTAAACCCACCTTCCATTGCTAATTCTTTATACGTTTCTGTTCTACCTACACGATAGCACATACTCATACAATAAAATGGATTGTTATGATAACAATGTACGATTTCTTCTTTTCTGCTTTCAAAGAATAACCCACCAACAAATGAAAATGGATTTTCCTGCATTAAGGTTATTGGAAGATACAGCCATGTATGGCTTAACGGAAACGCATCGCAATCCAAAGTACAGGTATATTCACTTTTAATATCCATGTTTCTGAAAACCCAATCCACCGCAAAACCACTTCGCAAAGCTGCCATGTGTACAATCGTTACATCTGCATAACCTGAAAATTCTTCATGTACCATTTTCTTTTCCTGTTCATCATTTGATTGGTCAGCTATAATAACACTAACATCAATTTCAGGATGCTGCATTTTCATTATCTGCTTAATACATAATCGTAAAAACCCGATAGAGTTGAAATTAAACACGATTACTGTACAGGTTGTTTTCATTTGCCGTACATTTTATTATCACCCTGATTAAAAGAGTTCTGTCCTAATGCTTCGTCAATAGCCTGTATCAACTTATTACGCTTTGTGTTTGCGCTATTCGTTATACGGCAGGCATCAGCTATTTCTTTGTCTGTTGCCCCCTTTTTTCTTTTGATGTCCTCTGCTGCCCATATCCTGCAATTTTCGATTGAAAGTTGGTCAACTAAATTACCGATTGTTATTTCCATGTTTTATTTTTTTAGTTCCTGATTTCTGAATGATTTTTAGCTAATGCCACAATACGGGGTGTTAAGTTTTCTATGCCCCACGCTTGCCTTAAATTTGGTTGTTCAACCATACAGTATTCAGGCGTTAAATACAAGACATCCCCGTTATAACTTTTTAGGTAACAGTTAAGGTGGCTTTCATCGTGGTATTCTGCCATTACCTCATTTTCTTCATCCTTTGTAATGTTATCATTCAATACTCTTGCCATTTCTAAAAATTCTTTTGTTGTTGCCCCATTAAAACCACCTGCCACATACCCAAATCTTTTATCAGGTTCTAACCATGCTGAACTTTCTTTAACCACCCCATTGCTTCCCCAATGTCCTACAACTTCTTTTTTACTGTAAAACCCAGGATGATAAACTACTGTTATCCCATTACACAATATTTCATTACCGACAATATTTTCAAATCTCATATCAATGTCGGAATAAAATAAATAATCCATTGAAGCAAGCGGCCAAATATGGTTATTAAATATTTTAAATCGGTATAGGCTTGCAAATGGGAACTTATAAGGAGGTATAACTTTCTGAATAACGCCTACCCGACTGTCACCTTCGTACTCCATAGTTTCATCAGTAAATAAAAAAACTATTACATTGTGTTCTATCATAAAATACTTTTTTACCCCTTCAAGTAATTGAGGTATAAACTGTTTGTATTTTAAAGTTGCAATGCACACCAACCCGATATTTAGTTTTTTATCCATTATCTATTATTTGATTGACAAACTGAATTATTATGAAGCCGGTGGAATAGTAAATTTTCAGGAACTATTTTAAACCTGTAATTATCAACTGTTTTTTGCCACAGGTACATGTCCTCAAATGGAATATCCTCTGGTATATATCTATTGTTAAGAAGATAATGACGGCTGTATATCACACTTGGGTGTCCGATAATATTGTGATTTATGCTTAGTTCGTGTTTTAAATCCAGTTTATCAAATCTATGGAATTTAATTATTGAATCATCCCTTACTAAACAAAAGTTGCTACTCACAATATCGTAACCATTTTCTATAAATGGAAGTTGTATTTCCAATCTATCTAAACTCATGTAGTCATCTGCGTTGCTGTTGGCGATTGCATCTGCACCATCATTTAAAGCCTTATCAATAAGTTCATTCATTGCGTGTACAAATGTTGGTAATTGCTTGCTTTCATAAACTGAATTTTCAAATAATCTTTCTTCCCCACTTCCGTAATTCATTTCATAAACAGTAAAATCTTTGTACGTTTGGTTTAATACACTATCAACAAACTTTTCTACCCATTCACGTTTGTAAACCGAATAAATATTTTTATGGTACACCAACATTACTGTTTTCATAATGCTATCCAGTTTTCAGGACAAAGGTTTTTAATTGAATGATTAGATAACGATTCCCCAAACCAATTTTTAGGGTACAAAATAGTTCTATCTTCATTCGTTCCTAAATATGCACCCCACCAAGAAAATGACGAAGCACTCATAACACCTCCACCGCATGAAGCCATTAATGATAAATCTTCAAGTTCACTATTACTATCTGAATATTCAATCTCTAATTTAGTAAACCTTTCGGTATTTATTTGTTTTTTCGCTTCATTTATTTCATCACTTAGGATTAAAAATTTCTTATCCCCTCTCGCTGAAAAATAAGCCAAACAATCTGTAATGTAACTATCGCTTATTATTTGGTGAAACTTACCAAGTGTTTTATAATCCCCAAGTCTATAATGCAGAAAAATAGTGTCGTGTTTTGGGATTATTGGAATATTAAATAGTTTAAGCAATTCCGGTTTGTACTGATAATGATAAAGGTGTGATTGGAAATACCCACCCATTCGTAAATTAGGCATATACGGTATCGGGTTGTAATGAAATGCCGGTTCTATGTATTCAGGTATTTCTTTTGATAAAGTACCATATTTTACATTTGGGAATAATACCGATTTTTGCCCTAAGTGTGGATTAATATTTTCATCTGAAACCAAATAATCCATTCCGTATTTTAACGAATAACAATAAGCTGCTGCAATTTGAAAACAGCAATTACCTACTCCTCCCTGTTGTATAACTTCTACCACTTATTATTTTTTTGGTTTATTATAAGATGATTTATTGTAAGTTCTTCTATTAAATATTTTTCAGGGTTTCTTGGGTCTTGAATAGTTCCTTTTTTTAAGTCAGGTCGGCTTTTTATGTATTTTTTAAAGATGCTATCAGCCTTTTTTATGTCTGCCGCCTGAACTATCTTTATAATACTATATGTTGTTTTGGAAACATCTACAAATGCCCTACATACCCAAAACTTTTGAATTGTATATTGGAATGATAATAAGGGTATCAAAAGAATTATAAAAAAAAACCTTTTCATTTAGTTACTTTTAATTTTAGTTCTTCAATTTTCAATTTAATGTCAATGTATTCACTTGGTTTTTCGTTTTTTGAGTAGTATGGATTTGGCGAAATAAAACACTCTTTCTTTCTCTTTTCAAGACGGTTAATTAATTCGTTTAT
>DIUJ01000009.1 GCA_002422315.1 Bacteroidetes bacterium UBA6161 | reverse complement strand
CTAAAAGAAGAGTCAAGTTTAAAGTGTTTGTGGTGCAGTTTTTCGCGTATAAAATCTTGTTCTTTTGGGTCGTTTATTTTGAGCGTATAACCATTGTGATGTAAATAAAACCAAGCATTGGGCAATTGGGCTCTATACAAAAAAGGAGACGGCCATTGTCCCTCGTTTTTTACTAGTTGCCATTGGGAAACAGGCGGCAATGTTTCAGCTAAAAGCCCAAACGAAATGCAGAGTAACCAAAGAAACAACAAGGGTTTTTTCATGTTCTTAGAAAAACAAAGGTACAAAAAAGTTTCCTTGTGAGCAGGAAAAACAAAAAGTGAGTTAGTTTTTATTCCATTCTAAACAAGAAGCATGTATTAGTGATGGCCCTTCGTATATAAACCCTGTGTACACTTGTACCAAATGTGCACCTATCTCTTTTTTAGTTTTTGCATCTTTTCCGCAGAGTATACCACCTACTCCTATCAGTGTTTTATGTTCTGCAAGATTGCTTGCACAGATTTGGAGCATGGTATTAGAAAGCCCTATGAGAGGTTTTCCGCTTAGTCCTCCTGTTTCAGAAGCATTTGGAGAAACAAGGCCATTTCTTTGTAGAGTAGTATTGCCCATTACTAGCCCTTCTATTTCCGAGTCGTTCACAAATTTAACAATTTCTATAAGGTCCTCTTCTGCCATATCTGGAGCTAATTTCAAGAAAATAGGTTTGTATGTGCTTCCTTTTTCAACCAGCTTTTTCCTATGTTCTACAAGAGGGCCAAGTATTCCAGACACAGATTCTACGGTTTGTAAATCTCTGAGACCAGGAGTATTTGGGGAGCTAATATTTACGGTAAAGTAATCTACATAGGCATACAGTTCTACAAAGCATTTCAAGTAGTCTTCGTGTGCTATTGCATTGGGTGTGATTTTGTTTTTGCCTATGTTTCCGCCTACAACCAAGCCTTCTGGCCTGTTTTTAAGTTGATTCTGTAATTGCAGCAAACCCATATTGTTAAACCCCATTCTATTTATTATCGCTTTGTCTTCAGGAAGCCTAAAAAGCCTAGGTTTGGGATTGCCCTCTTGTGCCAAGGGTGTAACAGTTCCTACTTCTACATAACCAAAACCAAGCGCCTGCCATACTTTAAGATATTTGCCATCTTTATCAAAGCCAGCAGCCAAGCCTACGGGGTTTGGAAAAGAGATGCCGTTTACTTCTACTCTTTGCGAAATGGGTTTAGGAAAGGCCAAAGACAGTAAAAATTTTCCTCCAGGAATATTTAAGATAAAACTTAGGAAATCAAGTGTGAGATAGTGTGCTTTTTCTGGAGAGAAAAGAAATAGGATTTGTCGAAAAAATTTAAACATAAATACCTGTTAATGGGCCGCAAATCTAAGTAAATAGCTTATATCTTGAAACATTTTTAAACTTAGCTTGTTTGCTTTCTAAAATAGAACAAATTTAAATTATGTAAAATTGGTGTAAAAAAACACACTATTTGAACTAGAATGATAAATTTGCGAACGAAAATAACTACAGACAACATTATATTATGAGCTCAATTCTATCAATTTTTAATTCAAGTATCGGCAAAAAACTACTTATGTCGCTGACTGGATTGTTTTTAACAAGTTTTCTTGTGGTGCATTTAATAGGAAACCTTCAGCTTCTGAAAGCAGATTCAGGTTTTTCATTCAATGCTTATGCGGTATTTATGACCACAAATCCTCTGATCAAAACAGTTTCTTGGGGTTTGTATGCTATTATTATTCTTCACGCTGTAAAAGGTTTGGCCTTGGCTGTAGAAAATAAAAAAACCAGAAATGTGAAATATGCTGTGGATGCAGGCAATAGCAACAGCCACTGGACATCAAGAAACATGGGTATTTTAGGTACAATCATTTTGGCATTCATAGTAGTGCACATGAGCGATTTTTGGTTTAGCTACAAATTTGGCGAAACCCCTTGGAAAAAATATACCATTGAATTTGCTAATCCAGAACAAATAAATGTAGAAGAGATTTCTGGGGTAACAAAATCGGTAAATATTGTTTCTGAGACACACCAAGTTTTAATCGCAAAAGACCTGTATCTGAAAGTAAAAGAAACATTTAGCAATGTGATTTTTGTGATTTTCTATGTATTAAGCATGTTTGCAATTATGTTCCATTTGTGGCATGGGTTTGCAAGTGCTTTTCAAAGCCTTGGTATAAACCATCCCAAATACAACCCATTAATTAGGTCTTTGGGTATTGTTATGGCAGTAATTGTGCCTTTGGCATTTGCAATTATACCTGTTTACATGTTTTTAAATTAATAGTTAAGTAAAGTTTAAATAAAAATGACAAGCGATAAATTAAACTCAAGAATTCCGGAGGGGCCTTTAGCCGACAAATGGAGTAAACATAAAAATTCTGTTAGATTGGTAAACCCAGCTAACAAAAGACAAATAGACGTTATTGTAGTAGGTACAGGTCTTGCAGGTGCCTCGGCTGCTGCAACTCTTGCCGAAATGGGCTATAAAGTTAAAGCATTTTGCTTTCAGGATTCTCCAAGAAGGGCACACTCTATTGCTGCTCAAGGAGGTATTAATGCAGCTAAAAACTATCAAAACGACGGCGACTCTGTGTACCGTTTGTTTTATGATACCATAAAAGGAGGCGACTATCGCTCTAGAGAAGCAAACGTGTATAGGCTTGCAGAAGTTTCGGCTAGTATTATAGACCAATGTGTAGCACAAGGCGTTCCTTTTGCCCGTGAATATGGTGGTTTATTGGACAACCGTTCCTTTGGTGGCGTGCAGGTATCTAGAACTTTTTATGCCAAAGGGCAAACAGGGCAGCAGCTTTTATTGGGCGCATATTCAGCAATGTCTCGTCAAATAGGCAAAGGAAATATTAAATTATACAACCGCCACGAGATGTTAGATGTGGTGTTGGTGGATGGAAAATGTAGGGGAATTATAGCTAGAAATAATGTAACGGGTGAGATTGAAAGACACTCTGCACACGCAGTGGCCTTGTGTACTGGAGGATACGGAAACGTATTCTTCCTGTCTACCAACGCTATGGGTTCTAACGTAACCGCGGCTTGGAAGGCACATAAGAAAGGTGCGTTTATGGCCAACCCTTGCTTTACACAAATACACCCAACATGTATTCCTGTTTCTGGTCATTATCAGTCTAAACTTACCCTTATGTCTGAGTCGCTTAGAAACGACGGAAGGATTTGGGTTCCCGCTAAATTGGAAGATGCAGAAGCAATACGCCAAGGGAAGAAAAAACCAACAGAAATAGCAGAGGCAGATAGAGATTACTATTTAGAAAGAAGATACCCTTCTTTTGGAAATCTTGTGCCTAGAGACGTGGCTTCCAGAGCAGCAAAAGAAAGATGCGACGCTGGTTTTGGTGTAAACGCAACAGGAGAGGCAGTGTACCTGGACTTTGCTAGCGCTATAGAACGCTATGGAGAAATAGAAGCCAACATGAAAGGCATGAAAAACGCTACCAAAGAACAAGTTATAGAACTTGGTACAAAGGTAGTAGAGAAAAAATATGGCAACCTTTTCCAAATGTATGAAAAAATTACAGCAGACAATCCATACAAAACACCGATGAAAATTTATCCTGCGGTACACTATACCATGGGCGGTATATGGGTAGATTATAACCTAATGACTACTGTTCCGGGACTATATGCTTGTGGTGAGGCAAATTTCTCTGACCACGGTGCAAACAGACTTGGTGCTTCTGCTCTTATGCAGGGCTTGGCAGATGGGTATTTTGTGCTCCCTTATACCATTGGAGAGTATTTGGCAGATGATATTAGAACAGGTAAAATTTCCGAAAACCATCCAGCATTCGAAACCGCAGAGAAGGAAGTTAATGAAACTATTCAAAAACTACTGAGCATTAATGGGTCTCAAACTGTTGACTCTTTTCATAGAAGATTGGGTAAAATTATGTGGGATGAGTGCGGAATGGCTCGTACCGAAGAAGGATTGAAAAAAGCGATAGCGCAAATTAGTGCATTAAGAGAAGAGTTTTGGAGAGATGTAAAAGTTACAGGAGCCGCAAACGAACTGAATACTGAACTAGAAAAAGCATTGCGTGTAGCAGATTTTCTTGAACTTGGAGAACTAATGTGCTTGGATGCACTTACCAGAAACGAGTCGTGTGGAGGACACTTCAGAGAGGAATACCAAACCCCAGATGGAGAAGCATTAAGAGACGACAATGATTTTGCTTTTGTTTCAGCATGGGAATATACTGGCGAACCTAGCAAAGCGGTTCTTCATAAAGAAGACTTGAAATTTGAAAATATTAAATTGGTACAAAGAAGTTATAAATAAGGAACTAAATTTATGAAATTAACATTAAAAATCTGGAGACAAAACAACACCCAAACTAAAGGGGAGTTAAAGACTTATCAGGTTGACAATATTACTGATGATATGTCTTTCTTGGAAATGATAGACGTACTTAATGAAGGATTGGTTCAAAAAAATGAAGGACCTGTAGCTTTCGATCACGACTGTAGAGAAGGTATTTGCGGAATGTGTTCCATGGTTATAAACGGAAAACCGCATGGCCCAAGCGATGCGGTTACTACTTGCCAACTCCACATGCGTGAGTTTAAAGATGGAGACACTATTTTTATAGAACCTTTTAGAGCCAACGCTTTTCCTGTGCTTAAAGACCTTGTTGTAGACAGAGGCGCTTTTGATAGAATCCAACAAGCAGGTGGCTTTGTTTCTGTAAATACCAGTGGAAATACTATTGATGCAAACGCTATTCCTGTTCCAAAAGAAAATGCAGACATGGCTTTTGATGCTGCTACTTGTATTGGATGTGGTGCTTGCGTAGCAGCTTGTAAAAACTCTTCTGCAATGCTTTTTGTGAGTGCTAAAGTTTCTCAGTTTGCACTTTTGCCTCAAGGAGCACCGGAGCGTAAAGAAAGGGTTCTGAAAATGGTAGAACAAATGGATAAAGAAGGATTTGGTGCATGTACCAATACGGGTGCTTGTGCGGCAGAATGCCCTAAAGAAATAAGCTTAGAGAACATAGCTAGATTAAACAGAGAATATCTGTCTGCTTCTTTTTCGAGCAAATAAGTTGTAGTTTCTTCTTTCTTAGAATTTTATATAGCCTCGGCATTTGTCCGGGGCTTTTTTGTTCTTCTGATTGGCGATAACAAAAAACGCATCCATATAGCCCACGGTTTCAACCTTGGGAACCGAGGAAATTAAATAATTGGCAAAAAACGCAAACCGTTTTAATGGGCTGTTTTATCTGTTGGATGGTGGTTAGCCAATTCCAAAGAATCTTTGGGAGGGGTACGCAATACCATCCAAAGGAAAAAGATGGATAGCCCCGGGGTTTATAATCAATACGGAATTATGTTTTTGGCGCGTTCCCCATACAAAGCTTGTGGATTTTTTGCCCTTCCTCTGCAAAAAGATGACAAAAACAGTAGGAGAAAGCAGGGTTATACAGGTCTGATAATTTTATATTTACAAGTTGTTGGTCATAAAAATATTTGAGCACACAATTGGCATACCTTTATGGATTAATTTAAGTAAAACCTATACTATTCCTTTATTTAAGATATTTTTGCAGAATGCCATTTAAACTTGTTTCAGAATTTAGCCCTACAGGCGACCAACCCAATGCCATAAAACAACTCGTAGAGGGAATAAATGGAGGGCAAAAAGCTCAAACTTTATTGGGTGTAACAGGTTCTGGAAAAACTTTTACTATGGCCAATGTAATAGAGAAAGTCCAAAAACCCACCCTTGTTTTAAGTCATAACAAAACACTCGTAGCCCAACTATATGGAGAGTTTTGCCATTTTTTCCCAGATAGTGCTGTGGAATATTTCGTATCCTACTACGACTACTATCAGCCAGAGGCATTTATACCCTCTTCCAATACCTACATAGAAAAAGACCTAAATATAAACGAAGAAATAGAAAAGTTTAGGCTAAAAACCATTTCATCTCTCCTCTCGGGCAGAAGGGATGTAATAGTAGTGGCATCCGTTTCTTGTATTTATGGCGCAGGAAACCCAAAAGACTTTGAAGGGAGTATTATAAGGCTTGCCCAAGGACAGATAATAAGTAGGCAGGCTCTTTTGTACGCCCTTGTGGGTTGTCTATATTCCCGAACTACTGCCGATTTTAAAAGAGGAAATTTTAGGGTAAAAGGAGACACTGTAGATGTGTTTCCGGCCTATGCTGACTATGGTATTAGAATTTTGTTTTTTGGAGACGAAATTGAAGAAATTCTACAATTTGATGTGGAACACGGTCATACCTTAAATTCTATGGAACAAGTGGCTATTTTCCCTGCCAATATTTATGTTTCTCCCAAAGACAGACTTCAGCAAGTGATACGAGAAGTACAAGACGACCTAGTTGCACAAATGGAGTATTTTAAAAGCGTAGGAAAAAACCTAGAAGCCAAAAGACTCGAAGAAAGAGTAAACTTTGATTTAGAAATGATTAGGGAGCTTGGCTACTGTAGTGGCATAGAAAACTACAGTAGGTATATGGATAGAAGAAACCCGGGGGAAAGACCTTTCTGCTTGTTAGATTACTTCCCTAATGATTTTTTACTTGTAGTGGACGAAAGCCATGTGAGTATCCCACAAATACGAGCCATGTATGGAGGGGACCGTTCCCGCAAAACAAATTTAGTAGAATATGGGTTTAGATTGCCCGCAGCGATGGACAATAGACCCCTTACATTCGATGAATTTTATTCTATAGTTCCTCAAACGGTTTATGTGAGTGCTACCCCTGCCGATTTTGAGATTAGCGACTCGGAAGGCTTGGTTGTGGAGCAGTTGATAAGGCCTACTGGACTTTTAGACCCCGTAATAGAGGTTAGGCCTTGTCAGAATCAAGTAGACGATTTGTTGGATGAAATTGACAAAACTATAAAGATGGGCGACCGGGTATTGGTAACTACGCTAACTAAAAGGATGGCAGAGGAACTCACAAAGTACCTAACAGGAATTGGAATAAAAACCAAATACATACATTCTGAGGTTAAAACCTTGGATAGGGTAGAAATTCTGAGAGAGTTGCGCCTTGGGGTAATAGATGTACTGGTAGGTATAAACCTGCTAAGAGAGGGCTTGGACCTGCCGGAGGTTAGCTTAGTGGCTATTATGGATGCCGACAAAGAAGGTTTTTTACGCTCTGTGACCAGCTTGGTACAAACCATAGGAAGGGCCGCTAGGAACGACAGGGGCAAGGTAATAATGTACGCCGACCGTATAACAGATGCCATGAGCAAAACCATAGAAGAGACAGAAAGAAGAAGAGAAAAACAGATGGAATACAATACTTTGCATGGCATTGTGCCTAAAACGGTGAGCAAAAGCAATGAGATGATACTTAAACAAACCTCTGTGGCAGATTCCATAAAACATGAAGAGGTATCGAAGTATGAACCCGTAGAGTCTATTTCTATGGCTGCAGACCCTACTTTTAATTACATGTCGAAAAAAGAATTAGAAAAAGCAGCAAAGGAAACAGAAAAAGCAATGATGCGCGCAGCCAAAGAAATGGAATTTATGGAAGCAGCCAGACTAAGAGACCAATGGGAAGAACTAAAAGAAAGAATTAAAGTAATTTAGTGGTGGTTTTAAATAAAGCAACCCCTTACATCTTGGGTAGGTAGAAATGCAATATGCGTAATCTTAGTTTTTAGTTTAATAAAAAGACTAAGTTTTGTTCATCCTTGTTTTTTAATTTTTGTAGTTAGAAGAGACTTTTTTTAGTGCTCTTTTTGAACAAATTTTTGTCAAGGTCGTCAGCTCTCTGAAGCATAGGTCAGAATGTGACATTAATCGTCATCATCCAAAGGGCTAAAAACGCTAATGTTTATTTTGGGTAAAAAATATATTCTATCCTCCTAGGCTTGTTTATATATACCT
>DIUJ01000079.1 GCA_002422315.1 Bacteroidetes bacterium UBA6161 | reverse complement strand
CACTCACCATTATACTACCAAAAGGGTTTAGTACAATTGCGGTATTTTTTAGTGAGGGGAACATAAAGCGAAGGTAGGGAAAAAGGTTTAAATATACACTTTTTGAAAGTATCAAAAGCATTTTTATTAAATGCGCCTGAGGCGGTATTTTAGATCACTCGCAAGATGCGAGCGAGAACGGGGGAAGTCTGAAATATTACCAATATAAAACACTTCCCTATTTTAGTGTTGGTATTTTTTCTAAAAATTTAATCATATGAAAGTACATGTCATGCGAATTAAATAAACTTTTATTTTCTTTTAAAGTTTCAAGCATTCTATACTCACCATCAAATTTTTTCAATGTTGTTAAATGTATTATTAAAGTAGATTCATTTCTTCTTTTATTGAATTCTTGCGTAGAATTAATAAGCGCCTGTTTCTTAAATGAATCAAACATTGCTTTGTCTTTAATTTGAAAATAACATTCAGCAGTAGTACTGAGGCGTTCAATTGTTGTATATTGTTTTTTGTTTTTTTCTAAATGACTAATGCACCCTTTATACAATCCTGCATTAGCCAGTATCATACCTTTATTTCTAATATAAACATTATTATTTGGGTCACATTCAATAGCAAAATTTATTAATTTAACAGAATTGGCAAAACTTTGCTCTGCCAACATATACATTGCAGAATCATTTAATTTTTCACAATTTACTTCTACTTTTTCTACTTTTATCTTTCCTATTTGTTGTTGACAAGAGAGGAATAATAATATACCGAGTATTAAAAAAGGAATTTGTTTCATTTGTTTTACTTTTATAATTATTTCTTTTGCAATTTAATATCAAAACTATTTACTCCGTAGTTTGTAGTTGTAAAAAGGCTTCCTGGAATTGTTAAAAAACAACTTCCAGCAGGAGAATGTACAACACCTGTAGTTTTAACTTGAACAGAATAATTGTGAGCTTTAATGTTATTTGCATTTATCATTTTAAAAGTAGTAGACCCAATCCAGCCTTTAGGTAAAAAATATTGTTTACCATTTGAATAATCCAATTTTGAACTTAGGGATTGACTATTAATTAGCGTACCATCGCTACCATAAAGAAATGCAACAGATGTGAAAGTAACAGGGTCGCCCATTGAGTTAAAATAATCTATGCTAGCTGAAATAGTAACATTATTGCCATTAATGGCTGGAGTTATATATGTAGTAAAAGGGATATTCCCGCTTACTGCTGGTTTATCACTTGCTGCATACTGCCCTAAATTTATATCCTTAAAATCGGGATTAGTTATTACATATTTATTATTTGCCTTAGAAGGTTTTGGCTTGATCATAGGAGGATGCCATGCCCTGTTGTTTTCAACTACTCTTGTTGGATCCTCCAAAACCACAATAGCGCCAGGCGTCATTTTAACATTAGCGTTCCAATCTTGAACTCCTTTCCAATATTGTTCAAATGATTTATCACCGCCGTGTTCTTCATAGGTGGACTTGGCTATTTTCCAAAGATTATCCCCTGCTTCAACTTTATGCTCCGCCGGTTTTTGCAGTGGACCAATTGTAGTAGAACTAGAACTATCCCCATTTACATCACTAAACCAAATCGGATTATTTGCAAAACAGCTATAGGGAGAAAAAGACGGCACATCCTTCGGGTCCACATTCCATCTTCTACCCAATCTAGCATCATATTGCCAGTACTCCGCAGAGTAGGAATTTCCCTCCCCATAAATTTCATTGTCCTTTTCTTGGGTGTTCATTCCATACCTATACTCCCCCTTGGAAACACTCACCATTATACTACCAAAAGTATACGTTGAAAATGCGGTATTTTTTGGGGTGGGGTACATAAAGCGAAGGTAGGGAAAAAGTTTGGAAGATACACTTTTTTGAAAGTATCAAAAGCATTTTTATTAAATGCGCCTGAGGCGGTATGCAGGAACACTCGCAAGATGCGAGCATTATCTTGGGTGAGTCTATGATTAGACTATTAATATAAGCCCCGTATTTATTAATCAACAAATTCACATCCTGGTTCAAGCTCTATTTTAGGAATTAGGTCTATAGTATCAATTATTTTCTTCTCGCCAGATTTGAAAAGAGCATGTTCAAATAGACCATTTCCTAAATAAAAAAATGTTTCAATCTTATTTCCTTTTTTGTCGTATTTATTTAGTAAATTTTTTTCGACTTCAAAAGTACCCTTTGATATAATTTGTAAAACATCTGTAGAGTCATAACACATCCATTTTCTTGATTCTATATCACATAGTATATAAAAACCAGAAAAGCCAATATAACTGTTCATGATAGTCCAATTTCTAATTAGGATACCCTCTTGACTAAATTTTCCTTTACCAATATGCATATAGTCTCCATTTCCTTTATTATATATTGTTTTTTTAATTACTTTACTTGTACTACAAGTACTAAATAAAAAAACACTTGCCATAATAAGTAATATTTTCATCAATCTTATTTTCACGCGTTTAAAATTAGTCTAAAATTAGCTTGTCTTCCGTGAGTTTAAATTCAATTCTTTTTTGCTTGTCTGCTTCTGGGGCAATTCCTGGTAATGGTTGAGTGTCTGCAACACCATCAAATGATAATTGACCCGGTTGTACACCTAATTGTATCAATTGATTATTTACATACTTTGCTCTATCCCAAGACAATGCCTTATTACCTGTACCATATGGATTGTTGCGGTCTGTAGATTTATAGTTTGTTTGTTCGCTACTAGTATGTCCTAAAATTTGAATTTTCATTCCGGGATTAGCTTTTAATATTTCAGCCGTCCTCTTTAGCATTTTATCAGAAGCTGTTGGGTTTTTAGGTATTGGCTTGTTATGCTCGAAGTCTATTTTACCACCTAATATGGGGTAAATATCAAATTGTTTGGGTCCAATTCCTCTTTCTAATGCTTCTAAAAAGAAAATTCCATTAACCATGGCACCTTTCTTTTCATACTCCTGTTCAATTGAGTTTTCTCTAAATCCAGCATCAGGATTAGAACTAAACTTCCATTTATCTTTGCAATCTAAATTTATTGAACCATCTTCTCCAACACGTTCTAAACGATATGCAACTTTATGATGTCTATACCCTTCTTTTCTTTCACTTTCTTTTACATATTCAATTCTTCTCCTTTGAATATTTTTACTTGCATCAATTGTATATGTGACTATGAATTTCTCTAGCCCATCCAGGTCAATACATCGAATAACGTCGTTTTCTGCGAATGCATATGGGCTATTCCATGGAAACTCTGGGAACAATGGATCCACACTCAAAAACTTGCCAAAAGATGGATTGTAAATTCTAAACCCATAATCCTGCAATCCTGTTTCGTTATCTGTCTCTTTCCCATTAAACCCATACCTATACTCCCCCTTGGAAACACTCACCATTATACTACCAAAAGTATATGTTGGAATTGCGGTTTTTTTTGGAAGAGGAAGCATAAAGCGAAGGTAGGGAAAAAGTTTTGAAAACACGCTTTTTTGTACACTACCGTTGCGGTATTCTTTTGATATTTTCTTCATCTGACAAATCCCAATACCACCATTTGTCAGGATTGTTTTTTTCAACAACAAACCTTCTCTCGTATGCTGTCTTAAATAAACTCAAAAGCAATACAAGTGTTTTTATCAGTTCGTTTTTAGGTAGCTCTAAAAGCTTTTCCAAATTATGATTTGCAACTCCCTTTCTAAGTAAAACACAAGGTGTATATGTAGATTTCAGTCCACTGTTTATTATAGCGGGTTCAATATCTTCTTCAATAGGCTTGGATTGAAGAATGAGAAATAGTATTTCATTTAAAAACACCTTCTGAAAACCAAAATCAAAACTTCTAAATAAATCTAAGAGTTGCACTGTTTTGACGAGCCCTTGTCCATATTTATTAATTAATATTTCGTGTTCTATTTTCATTATTAAGGTCGTGGTTTTATAATTATATGAGGTTTTGTTACATCAAGTGGGCCTTTAAAAATATCTATATTACGAGGTGTATTATCTAATATTGAACGAGAACCAGGTAAAGAGTTTTTAATGGTACTCCAATTTCTACTGTTAAGCCCTGGGATTACATAATCCCAGTCAGAATAGGCTTTTGCAGTTCCACTTGCCCTACTACCAACTACCGTAATTGGTTTATTAATTCGGGTAGCTGCATTTTCAATTCTTAAAAGTTCCCCTTTTGATAAAACTTTCGAACTCGTTTTCGCGACATTGCTAAATAACCCTTTTGTAATGTTTTTTGATGCTTCAAAAGCTAATTTTGCCTCTGTGAAAGTACCAAATGTTAATGCCTCTGCTATACCAGTTAATAGGTGCGCAGTAGCAGAAAGATAATCACCTTCGTTAAAAGCATCAGAACATCTTTGTGAAGAACCTAATACCGGCAAGTAGTATACACCATTCCATCTATCGTCTTTTATTTCAGAAATCTTATCTCCTTGGGCATTTGCTGACACACTTTCGTTTATATACAAACCTGCCTCATTATTCCACTTTTGTACATTGTTTTGAGGGGTTATTAAATATTGTTTGTCGTCTGTTTGAGTGACAGTTGAGCCAATTAAGCGTGATGTACCGTCTGGAGCCGAGATAAGTTTGCTATCTACTGCACTATTTACTGCACTATCGCCCGCCACAACGCTAAACCATAACGGATTATTTGCAAAACAGCTATAGGGAGAAAAAGAAGGCACATCCTTCGGGTCCACATTCCATCTTCTTCCCAATCTCGCATCATATTGCCAATACTCCGCCGAGTAAGAATTTCCCTCCCCATAAATTTCATTGTCCTTTTCTTGGGTGTTCATTCCATACCTATACTCCCCCTTGGAAACACTCACCATTATAC
>DIUJ01000060.1:63427-70199 GCA_002422315.1 Bacteroidetes bacterium UBA6161 | reverse complement strand
TTTCTAATGCTGAATTTGGGTTTAAAAAAATTGAGAGTAGCTCTTAAACTAAAGGATACTATATAGTGCATATCTTGAGCTTGGTGGATTTTAGAATCTCTAAAAGTGAAGTAGCTGCGCTTTTTAGGACAGAAGACCATTTCACAATTCGAGGCAAAAGTTTTATGTCTTTATCTTGTAATCATGAGTTTTTCTTTCAAAACAACATGCCCTTTTTGGTTTATAATTAAATAATAAATTCCTTCTGGGTATGCACTTACATCTACATCAAGTTTATTGCTATCTTTAAAATCTATATCTGCGATTCTAGCCCCAATCGAATTGAATAGTTGCACTTTAGAGTCTTCTAGTTGATTGCTTTCAATTTTTATATGATCATTGGCTGGGTTTGGATATACACTAAAACTGATTTTCTCTGATTGAACTGTAGAATTTGAAAGATTTCCTCCTCCTTCATCATTACCACCTCCTTCGTTTCCCTGACCCATAATCATGGTTTTTTCGCCAGTATATTTGTAGTTCAACGAATTGAATCCATACATATTCACTTTGTTACTAAAAGTAGAGGATCTGATTTCTCCTCTATCCATTTCAATTCCAAGAATATAGGTTGGTGTTAATAAAAAATATCTGTTACTCGCAATATCTATAGTTTGAGTGCTTACAGTTACAGCATCTGAAACATTATAAGGTGAAAGTAAATTAATGTATCCAGTTGCTGGATTAATAGTTGCCAAATAAAAAGGTTTTCCAGGACCCTCAGGTCTGCTTAATCCATATATTTTTCCGTTTTTCTTGTTGTATTTTATAAAATTAAAATCTTGAGCGTCTCCATTCAAAACTGCATTACTCACTGTCAATCCTGTTTTTATGTCAATTCCAAATAAAGAATTTTCACTCCTAGTATAATATATTCCTTTGTCAGAATCCAATGTATGGGATTTGTTAGTAGTAGTTGAAAAGGATGTTGTGTTTGAAATATATTCAATTTGTCCTGTTTCTACTGCGATTTTACTAAGCTTAAAACCCATATAAGAGCCCAAATATACCATACCATAAATATTTGAATCACTAGTATTAAATTCGAAATCAATAAAATATTGTCCTTGACTTAAGTTAATTTTTACTTGACTACGAATTTCTCCATTTGTTATATCCATCCCCACTAAAGTTTCTCCAACTGTAAAATAATATATCTTTTTGAATGGGTCAATAGTATTGTTATTTAAAGTTGCCATAGGAAAAGAACTATTGGAAATTATATATACACCTCCATTATCGGGTTCAATCATTCCTAAATGAAGTTGTTTGCTTGTTGGGTTCTGTACCAAACAATAAATAGTAGCGGTGCTATCTGCAAAAATTTGAAGACTGCACACACAAAAAACGATTAAAAATAGAATGTTTTTTTTCATATTGGGTTTTTTTAATAGGAGCGAATTTATGTTATATTTTGTAAGGAGTATTAAAAACAAAGATTTCAATCTATCTCCTTAACTATTTATTTATAAATAAGAACTACAAAACAATACCAGCTATGGCAGCTGTAACAAGACTAGCCAATGTTCCAGCAACAAGCCCCTTCATACTTAATTGAGCTACTTCGCTTCTTCTTGTAGGAGCCAATGCTGCAATCCCTCCAATCATAATTCCTAAAGAAGAAAAATTTGAAAAACCACACAACGCATACGACGCTATTAGAGCAGACTTTGGGTTTTTTAAAGTTCCTTGGGACAACATTTCTTTAAGGCTTCCAAAGGCATATATTTCATTAATTGCAGTTTTTTCACCAATAAGTCTGGCAATTTCCAATAAATCAACCTGAGGCACACCTAGTAACCAAGCAACAGGATAAAAAATAATTCCCAATATATACTCCAAAGACAGCAATTGGCCTATGGCATTATTTATTCCTAGAGGCTCACCAATCCACGAAGAAAGTAAATAGTTTAGCAAAGCAATTAATGCAACAAATACAAGCAACATAGCTCCCACATTTAGAGCCAATCTTAGGCCGTCAATAGTACCAGAGGCGATCGCATCTAAAAAGTTTGTATTGTTCATTTGCTTATAGTTTAGCCTAAAGGCTTTGTCCGTAATTTCCATTGTTTCAGGCTCCATAATCTTAGCAATCATAATCGCAGCAGGTGCGGACAATACCGATGCTATAAGCAGGTGCGTAGCATAATAGGAACTAACTTCTACATTCCCTTCGCCCATCATTCCGCTCACACTACCCAAAATTGTTCCACTTATTGTAGCAAAACCACCAACAACTAAACAAAACAATTCGCTACGAGTTAAATTAGGTAACAAAGGCTTAATTAATAATGGCGCTTCACTTTGCCCTAAAAATATATTGCCTGCTGCCGCTAAACTCTCTGCTCCACTTATTCCCATCGTTTTTCTCATGAACCGACTAAAGCCATTGATAATTAAAGGCAAAATACGCATGTAATACAACAAGGAAAACAAAGCTGAAAAAAATATCAATGATGGCAACACTTGAAGTGCAAATATCCACCCCATTTTATCTGTGTTTACCAAGTCTCCAAACATAAATAAACTCCCCTCTTTTGAAAATGTATATATTTTTACAAAAAACAAACTTACTCCCTGAAAAAATGTATAAACCATTTGGATATTGGCTATTAATAAACTTAAAACCACTTGCAATAAAATCGCTTTAATAACTATAGACCATTTTACTTTAGTTCTTGAACTACTTAATAAATAGGCTATTCCTATGAAAACAATAATGCCTAATACACCTTGGATTTTATACATATAGGTTTTAAAGCCACAATAATACATTTTTTATTTTTTGAGGCTTGTAATCTTCTTTAAAATCCCAAAAATTTAACATTGGAAACTGAAAAAAATTCTAATAAACCTATTCATGATTGGAATACCATAACGCACTAAATCAAATATTTAAATTCGTTTATAATGGAATAGAAAATTAGTTTTGAGACATCTATGGTATAGATATGTAAACTTTAAGTATTTCAATTTTGTTTCCCTAATAGGTTTTACAGGGCAAAAAGGAATAACACATAGTATCAAATTTTAGTTTTCCCCAAAGGGGTGTAATGCTCAAAACATACGATTTCAATATTTTCGTTTTTTTTATTTTATCACTCACACCCATTGGTATATTTGCAGCATAGTATTTAGTAAAATGACAAACAACGATATTTTAAAAAAATTGAGAGTGGCTCTGAAATTAAGGGATACCGATATAGTGCATATTTTAAGCTTGGTGGATTTTAGAATCTCTAAAAGTGAAGTAGGTGCGCTTTTTAGGGCAGAAGACCATCCTAAGTTTGTGTTGTGTGGAGATCAAATATTACGAAATTTTCTCAATGGCTTAGTTATTTATTATAGAGGAAATGAGAATTTAAGCATTCCTGAGCCGCCCATAGAAAATAAATAAGAATATGGCTACGGCAAAAAGGATACGTTTTGTATGCAAAAGTTTACTATGGTTTGTTATACTTGGGTTTAGCCAATATTTGGTAGCCCAAAAAACAAACCTTAGTCCCATAGTTAGCCTAAAACAGATAAGTGCAAATGAACCTAGTTTGGCCATTCATCCCTCCAATCCTGCGGTTCAGGTTATAGCGGCCAATGTAGATGTATATTGGGTAAGCAAAGATTCTGGGTATACTTGGGAACAGAAAAAAATCAGTTCAACCTTTGGAGTATATGGCGACCCTGTTCTTCAGTTTTCTACTTCTGGTGCGCTATACTTCGCTCATTTGTCTAAAACCTCTGGGAAAAAACATCCGGAAATGTTTGATAGAATTGTTCTTCAAAAAGCTATAAACCCAGAAAGTGGATTTAACAATGGAATAGGAGTGGGCTACAATCAGGGTAAAATGCAAGACAAACCTTGGATAGCAATACAAAGTGGGGAAACCCACGACAAAGACATGTTGCTGCTTTCTTGGACAGAATTCGATACCTATAAGTCTAAGAAAACAGAAGATTCAGCTAGGATAAGAGTAGCTGTATCTACAAATGGAGGTACTAGCTTTGAGTTCATTCAAACCATCTCAGACCATGCTGGTTCTTGCATGGATAATAGTGCTACCCCCGAGGGCGCTACTCCTGTTATTCTATCCGACGGTTCTATGCATGTGGTTTGGTCTATGAACGAAAACTTGTATTATGATTTTTCAATTGATTCTGGTAGAACTTGGCATAAAGATAAGATTTTGGAATCTCAAGTAGGTGGTTGGTCTATCCAAAAACCCGGAATAATGAGAAGCAATGCCATGCCTTTTTTAGTAAAAGGTAAAAAGGATGAATTGATACTTGTGTGGGCGGATTCTAGAAATGGAGCCCACCAAGTATTTCTAAAAACTTCAAAAAATAAGGGCAAATCTTGGAGTAAAACCCAGCAAATTAGTAAAACAAAAACTAGGAATAAAGACTCTTTGGATTGTTTTATGCCTTTTGTAAAGGTAAATCAACAGACTGGGGAACTGATGGTATTGTACTATGCCCTGAATTTGCAAAACAAGGATTTTGTGTATGTAATGGCGTATAGTTCTATACACAAGCACAGTTTGGTTTGTCCGTTGCCTTTTTTATCAGCGGGAGAAAAGGTTTTTTTCGGAGATTATATAGCACTAGATGCAAGTAAAAAAAGCAAGAGAGCGGTTTGGACCACCCATCAAAAGGGAGAAGTGTTTTTACAAACCTCTAGTTTATATAAGTTGGGAAGGAACAAACATGATAAATTAGTAGTTGATTTCAGGAAAGACAAAAAAGAACTTTTTGTATATTTAGAAAACAAGAAAGCAGATAAATTCAAAGTTAGAGTTACAGAGACAGAAACCGACTCTCTATCAAACATAGCGCAAGTAACAGATTACTCCTCTTCTCCTTTCAAAGGAAAAAGTTTTGTGTATTCTATTCCAAAAACAGATTCCAAGAAAACAATTGTAGTAGAATGTTACTACAGAAGAAAGAGAATAATTAAAGAAATAATTGTAGATTAAAGTTGCTAGTAAACAATAGTTTATGATTTTATAGCCTAGGTTTGGATAGGGATTAGGAATAAAAACAAACTTTGGTTTGTTTTTTCGTGATAAAATGAATTATTTTGCGACTCTTTGTAAAAAAAATGGCTATAATAACTAAAATGAGGAATTCGGGCTGGGTGTTAATCATCATCATAGGTGCCCTTGTATTGTTTGTAATCAGTGATTTGATTAGTGGATTTCAAAAAGGCGGAGGCTCTCAAGACCCTATAATAGGGGAGTTTGATGGCACAGAGCTTAAATATTCTGAGTATGATGAACTATACAAAAGAAGAGAAGCGAACAAAATTCAGCAGAACAATGGAACGCCATTAAGTTCAGATGAATTGGTAGGTGTAGCCAACGAAACATGGGAAGATTTCTTCAGGAAAATTGTAATTAATGCAGAATATGAGAAATTAGGACTAAAAGTTGGGGTAAAAGAACTAGAAAAACTTTTGTTTTCGGATAACATGCACCCTTACTTAATAGAATACCAAAGATTTTTTACAGATGGAACCAATCCTATTTCTGGAGCAAGTATGGTAAGCTGGTACAAGCAAGTGTATAAAACAAACCCAGAAGCACAATTGTTTTTCAATGAACTTAAAGCCGCTATCGTTTCAAACGTACAAGGAGACAAGTACAAAACCTTGGTAGAGAAAGGTTTGTATGTTACAACTTTTGAAGCACAACAAGACTTTTTCGAATATTCCAAAACACTGGATGGAAACCTTGTAGCTGCAAGAATTTCCAATGTAAAAGACGAAGAAATTTCATTTGATGAAAAAGATTTAAAAAACTACTACCAGAAAAATAAAAAAGACTTTAAACAAGAAGAACTAAGAGATATTGAGTTTGTATCATGGGCAATAGTTCCTACTCCAGAGGATAGTTTAGCCTCTTTAGAATCTGCAAGAAGAGAAATTGAAAATTTTGTAGAGTCAGACAACGATTCTGCATTTGTTACCTATAATTCAGAAAGACCCTTGGCAGCAGAACTAAGAGGAAGAGGGGACTTTAGTGCAGAAATAGACAATGTTGTTTTTAGTGCAGAAGAAGGAACGGTTCATGGACCATTCTTAAATAATGGAGCATACAGCATTTTTAAAGTGAATAAAGTTGTAGTTGATTCACAATTTAGAATTAAATTCTCCCACATGTTTATCCCTAAAAGATGGGAAAATAAAACAGATTCCTTGGCCATTATTGCCGAAGCTAAAACTTATGTAGAAATGGCTAAAGTTGATTTTACAAGCTTGGAAACAATTGTAAATGAAAAGGGCTATATGTTGTTTGGTGACAAAGGAAGGCAGCCATGGATGGAACAAGCAGCAGTAGAAGAAAGGCTGTACAAGCCCATTATAAGAGGAAACAAAGGGGATGTGATTATGCTTAATACTATTGAAGGTATAGATATAATTAAAATAGATGAAAACGCTACAAACAAAAGAGTGAGTGTAATGGAAGTTGCAAAACTTATAGAACCAACTATGTCTACCATCAATTCTTTCTACATTCAAGCAAGTGAATTCAGAGCTTCCTTAGACAATGGTAAAAATGGTGCTTTTGAAAAAGCAATAGAAAACACAAAACAAGCAAAGAGAGTAGCAAGAGATTTGAAAATAGCTGATAGAGAGGTTCCGGGATTAGGAGATGCAAGAGAAATATTAAGATGGGCTTTTGATGAAAAAACAAAACAAAATGATGTTTCAGAAGTATTTACTATAGGAAATAGACAG
>DIUJ01000060.1:0-63387 GCA_002422315.1 Bacteroidetes bacterium UBA6161 | reverse complement strand
ATGAAAGCTAACGACATGGTAGACCTAGCTATTAAAATGAAAACAGTAGCTCAGCCTATTACTCGTTTGAACTTTAAAACAGACAATTTACCTGAAGCTAGAGATGAATATTTTGTTGTAGGTACATTGTTTGGTTTGGAAGCAAATAAAGTAAGCAAACCTATAAGAGGTAAAGAAGCTATCTATGTGGCACTTATTAATAAAGTAGAGATTCCAAAAGATGTCCCACAAAATTTAGAATCTAGAAAAGCATTTGTAAACCAAAATGTAATGCAAATTCTTGAAACAAAGATTATGTCGTCTCTTAAAAACAACGTAGAGATTGTAGACAATAGAGGTAAATTTTATTAATACACATGAAGATTTTTTGTGTCGGAAGAAACTATTCCCTACATGCTAAAGAGCTTGGGAATGATGTGCCAACCGAACCCGTTATATTTTTAAAACCGGAAACTGCCCTGCTTCGTACAGGGCATCCGTTTTTTATACCTCCCTTTTCAAATGAAATTCACTATGAAACTGAAGTTGTATTGAGGATTTGTAGGGTAGGGAAAGGAATTTCTCCAGAATTTGCACTTAGGTATGTAGATAAAGTATCTGTGGGGATAGACTTTACAGCTAGAGACTTACAAGACAAACTTAAAAGCAAAGGCTTGCCTTGGGAAATTTCTAAAGGTTTTGATGGTTCTGCTGCATTAGGGGAATGGGTAGATACGGAGAATCTAAATTTGGATCAATTGGATTTTTCTTTGTTGTTAAACAATCAAAATGCTCAAATTGGGAATACGAAGGATATGCTTTTTAGCATAGCTAACATAATTTCATATATCTCTAATTTTTATACCATAAAAATAGGAGACTTGATATATACTGGTACCCCCGCAGGTGTGGCCAAAGTTAACCCAGGAGATACTTTAGAAGCCTTTTTAGGACAACAAAGAGTTTTAAACATGAAAATTAAATAAATATAAAATGGCATCTCCTCTTAATTTAGGAAATATAACCAAACTAGAGGGTCATAAAAATGCAGTATATAGCATGTCCTTGGATGCCCAAAAACTATTACTATATACTTGTGGGGCAGATGGTTTTGTTGCAAAATGGGACTTGTCAAAAAATGATTTTTTTCAGGAACCAAATGCAACTCTTTTTATAAAATGGCCTCATGCTATTTGGGCAAGTACATTCATTCCTCTAAATAATTACTTATGCATTGGAGATATGAATGGCAATTTATCCCTATTTGACACTCTAAATAATACCCAAGTTGCCAGTGTAAATACTTTACATAAAGGGATTTTCGCTATAAACTTTGTTGAGAATAAATTTTATCTCGCTTCTCAAGATGGTTTTGTTTCCTCGTGGAGCGCAGATTTACAGTGTATTAAAAATATTAAAATCTCGAAGGGTTCCGTTCGGTCTTTAAAGTATTTAGATTCCTTGTCTTACTTTGTTGCCACCACTTCGGATGGAACAATGGTACTTTTAGATAAGGATTTACATGTATTACAAACCATTCAAGCGCATACACAAACAGTTTTTGGAGTAGATTTTAATCCGTACACAAATCAATTTATTACTGGTGGAAAAGATGCCCAAATTAAAGTTTGGTCTATAGTTGATTTTATTTTACTAGAAGAAAAAAATATTCCGGCCCATCTTCTACATGTTCATGCGGTGGCTTATTCACCTTGTTTTAAGTTTTTTGCTAGCGCTAGTATGGATAAATCTGTAAAAATATGGAATGCGCAATCTTTGGAACTATTAAAAGTAATAGAAAGCCCCAAATTTAACGCCCATACAAATTGTGTGAATAGTATTTTGTGGTTACAATCAAACCAATTACTTTCGTGCAGCGATGATAGAACAATCGTATTGTCGGAAATAATTAATAATTAAGCATATATGATTTTAAGTGACAAACAAATTTTAGAAGAAATAGAAAAAGGCAACATACTTATAGAGCCATTTAAGCCAGAATGTTTGGGAAGTAATAGCTACGATGTGCATTTGGGAAGATATTTGGCCACATATAAAGATAGAGTTTTGGATGCTAAATCGCATAATACTATAGAACATTTTGAAATACCACCTGAAGGTTTTGTTTTGCAAACAGATACTTTGTATTTAGGGGTAATTGAAGAATATACCGAAACCCATGCGCATGTCCCGTTTTTGGAAGGGAAGTCTAGCACTGGGAGATTAGGTATTGATATTCATGCTACAGCAGGAAAAGGAGATGTAGGTTTCTGTAATACTTGGACACTTGAAATTACTGCCACTCAGCCTGTAAGGATATATGCTGGTATGCCCATTGGTCAACTCATTTATTTTCTAGTACAAGGTGAAATCTTAAATCCTTACAATGCTAAATTAGGAGCAAAGTACAACGAAAGAAGCATAAGACCTGTAGAAAGTATGATGTGGAAAAACAAATGGTAGGCTCCACTTCTATTTTGAAATTTTAAGACTAGTTCTATATTTGTAAACAGATTAAATTAATTAAACATGAAATTATTAGACAATAAAGTAGTATTGATAACTGGCGGTTCTAGAGGCATAGGGAAAGGTATAGCCGAAACTATGGCAGCAGCTGGGGCTCATATAGCCTTTACTTTTGTTAGCTCAGTAGAAAAAGCCAAACTTTTTGAACAAGAGCTGGCAGATAAATTTGGAGTAAAAGTAAAAGCATACCAAGCAAATGCAGCTGATTTTAATGCAGGAATAGAAGTTGCAGATGCTGTAGTAGCAGATTTTGGAACCATAGATGTGCTGGTAAATAACGCGGGGATTACAAGAGATACTTTATTAATGAGAATGACAGAAGAACAGTGGGACGAAGTTCTGGATACCAACTTAAAATCGGCATTCAATATGACCAAGGCATGTTTGAAAACGTTTATGAAAAACAGGTCTGGTTCTATTATAAATATAACCTCTGTGGTAGGAGTAACAGGCAATGCAGGTCAAGCCAACTATTCCGCTAGTAAAGCAGGAATGATAGGACTTACCAAATCTGTGGCAAAGGAACTTGGCAGCAGAAATGTACGTTGCAATGCAATTGCTCCAGGTTTTATAGAAACAGAAATGACAGATACTTTGTCAGAAGAAGTTAGAAATGGATGGATTCAAACTATTCCATTAAAGAGAGGAGGGAAACCAGAAGATGTAGCCAATGCTTGTATATTTTTGGCCTCTGATCTGTCTTCTTATGTAACAGGCCAAACACTAAGTGTTTGCGGTGGAATGCTCATGCAATAAATAAAAATTAACAAATACAAATGCCACTAGACCAAGGGAAAATAGAGGAGGAAGAAGAAAAAGGTACTGGTTCAATGTCTTTTTTCGACCATGTGGATGAATTAAGATCGCATATAGTACGTTCTGTAATAGTTCTCATTGGATTGGTTATTATTGCTTTTACTTATATAGATTCTCTATTTAAGTACGCTATTCTCGGCCCTATAAACGAAGATTTTTTAACCTACAGGTTACTTTGTCGTTTTTCTGAATGGATGTATCAAGATGCTAGGTTATGTGTTCAAACCATAAATCTTCAACTGACCAATCTTCAGGTTCAGGGCCAATTTATGGCCGCTTTTAAAATTAGTCTGATAGCCGGATTTATAGCTTCATTCCCTTATCTTATGTGGGAACTTTGGCGTTTTGTAAAACCCGCACTTACTTCCAAAGAAAAAAATATGGCAACCGGTTTGGTTACTGTTTGCTCTCTTTTGTTTTTTAGCGGAGTTCTTTTTGGATATTTTGTATTGTCTCCTATCTCTATAAACTTTTTTGTTAGTTTTCAAATTAGCGACATGATCGCAAACCAACCTACTTTTCAAAATGTCGTTAGCTTAATAACGGTTCTATCAGTAGGTACAGGTTTACTATTCCTCTTGCCAGTTCTTATGTATTTCTTAGCAAGGCTAGGATTGCTCTCTTCCGCATTTCTAAAAAAATATAGAAAACATGCTTTCTTAATTATAATCATACTATCCGCTATTGTTACCCCCCCAGATGTGATAAGCCAAGGCATTCTTGCAATCCCTATTTATTTGCTTTATGAAATGGGACTCATAGTTACCAAAAGAGTAGAAGCAAAAAGAGAAAAATTCGATTAATTTAACAACTATGTCAAACAATATTATACATATAGCCTCCGACCATGCAGGCGTAGAACTCAAAGCAAAAGTGATGGAATATTTACAAGGCCAAGGAATGGAACTTGTGAACCATGGAACCGATAGCCTTTCTAGTTGCGACTATCCCGATTATGTGCATCCTCTTGCTCAAGCAGTATCGTCAAATTTAGCTCTTAGAGGGATTTTGATATGTGGTTCTGGAAATGGGGTTTGTATAACCGCAAATAAGTATAGTAATGTTCGTGCAGCCCTTTGTTGGGATGTAGAATTGGCAGAATTAGCCAGACTTCATAATGATGCAAACGTTATTTGTATTCCTGCAAGGTTTGTAAGTGAGGAAAAAGCGTTAAAAATGGTAGAGGTTTTCTTACAAACAGCATTTGAAGGTGGCCGTCATTTGAACCGTGTAGAAAAAATTACAAAAGGATTACATTTCTAATTAGGGTTTTAAAACCCCTATTTTTTCAAATTTTTCGAACACTTTTTCTGTATGTGGAGCATCTTTTAACTCCTCTGTTAAGTCTTGCCCAGCCCAGTGTTCATAATGCTTTCCATCTCTCCAAAGCCTACTTTTGCCTACGTCATATATGTGGCCTTTGTATGCCACCCAAATCTCCGGTTTGTCTTGCCCATTACGCAAGGATAATTGTTGCTTACTATATTCTGGTATGTTATCTTCCATTTTTTGTGCAAATTTGAAACATATTTATTCAACTTGAAAGTTAAACTTATCCTCTTTTTTGTAGTTCTATACCTAACTGGCGCTTTTGCCTGGTGGACCTATTCGCTAATTTCTCTTAGCGAAAAGGTTTATGTTACCCAAAAACAAAATCTCGAACTTCAAACTTCACTTGCTCTTTATGAAATGGATGTTTTGTCGCAAGAGTGCTTAAACCCCCAAGGCCAGCCTGTTCTCATAAATAATAAATCCTATTTATTAGATACCGCTTTGTTCTCCGCTTATTTCTATAAGTCTTTCGGGAATTTATTTGAATTACATTTTTATCCTAATTCAGAGGAATTACTTTTACCTGTTATTAAACCTAGTGAATTATTGGTGCAAGAAAGCGAAAAGGAGTTGACTAAACGCAAAAGAGCCTATTATTCGGAGGCACTCTTTTTTATGTTTTTACTTTTTATTGGTGTAGTAGTTACCTATAAAAGTATTGATAAAGTTTTACAACTAAACAAACAACAAAAAAACTTTATGCTTTCTGTTACCCATGAATTAAAAACTCCTGTGGCTGCTATAAAATTAATTACCCAAACCCTAAATAAGCATAACCTTGTAGAAGAAAAAAGAACAGAGTTGTTAGCAAAAGCAGATACTAATTCCGATAGGCTAACCAAGCTAATAGATGGTTTATTGTTGGCACTTAAGATAGAAAGTAAGACCATTGATACCTCCTACAAACCCATAAATCTTTATGAATCTATACTTGAAATTGTAAAAGAAATAAAGTCTCATCCAAGTTTCGAGGGGGAAATAGAGGTGAATAATAGTTTGAATTTCAGCATTATTGGAGATCCTATTTCGCTAAGAATAGCGTTTTCAAATATTATTGAAAATGCTGTAAAATATTCTAATGGGAAAGCAAAAGTGCAAATAGATGGAAATAAGAATGATATGAGTATAAGCTTTGCCGATCAAGGTATTGGTATACCCAAAAGTCAACACAAAAAAATATTTGAAAAATTCTACAGGGTAGGAGATGAGGAAATTAGAAATACTAAAGGTACAGGAATTGGCCTCTTTTTGGTGCAAAACATCCTGAAATTACATAAAGCCAAAATAAGTGTAGCTCCCAATTATCCAAACGGTACAATTTTTAAAATTAGATTTAAATAACATGAAAAGCAGAATTTTAGTAGTAGAAGACGAAGAGAATATAAGAGAATTGCTAGCCTTAAACCTAGAAATGGAAGGGCATATAGTGGTTACTTGTGGCACAGGGATACAAGCTCTAAGAGCTTTTAAAGAAGAAAAATTCGATTTGGTTGTATTGGATATCATGTTGCCTGAAATGAGTGGGCTGGAAGTCTGTGAAGGCATTAGATTGCAAAATGCAGAAGTACCAATTTTATTTCTCTCTGCACGAGGTAGTTCAGAAGATAAAGTTCTTGGCCTTAAAAAAGGAGGAGACGATTATTTGTCAAAACCATTTAATCTGGAAGAACTATTGCTTCGTGTAACAAAATTGTTGGAAAGAACAAAATACAGCAATGTGGAAACGACCTCCATCGGATTAAAAGAATATGGATTTGAAAGCAATTACGTGAATTTTGAAAGTTTTGAAGCCAAAGGAGTAAACGGCAATTTTATTCTTACAAAAAAAGAAGCTTTATTGCTTAAATTGCTGGTAGAGAATGAGAATGAAGTGATAAGTAGGGAACGAATTTTACATACAGTTTGGGGATATTCCGTTTATCCATCTACTAGAACCATAGATAATTTTATTTTATCTTTCCGCAAATACTTCGAAAAAGACCCCAAACACCCCACTCATTTTATTTCACTAAGAGGGGTAGGATACAAGTTTATTCCATAAATTTTGAATGACAATTTTTTTCGCCATTGCTTGGGTGTTTCTTCAACAAGAGTGACAATGTTGAGCCTAAGTTTGTTATGCTTAATAAAAAAGTAAGAGATGATTCAAGGGTTCTTTTGTTACATATACATGCCTTATTCGCTTTCCTTTTTCAATATTTTATATCTATCAAAATTAGAAACTTTAGTCCTCTAGTTTGATTTTTTCTTGTAATTTTGCGCTACATGGAAACGGTAGTAAGTGGAATAAGACCAACGGGTAATTTGCACATAGGCAACTATTTTGGAGCAGTGCAGAGTTTTCTTCAAATGCAGGAAAACTATTCCTGTTATTTCTTTATTGCAGACTTTCACTCCTTAACTACTCACCCTACACCAGAGTCGCTACACCAAAATGTAAAACAAGTTTTGGTTGAATATTTGGCACTTGGTTTAGATCCCGATAAATGTACTCTTTTTGTTCAAAGCGATGTACCGCAAATAGCAGAATTGTATCTTTACTTAAATATGAATGCATATTTAGGGGAACTAGAAAGGGTTACAACTTTTAAAGAAAAAGCCAAATCTCAACCTCAAAATATTAATGCAGGACTTCTTACTTACCCCACTTTAATGGCTGCAGATATTCTTATCCATAAAGCACATAAAGTTCCAGTTGGTAAAGACCAAGAGCAGCATTTAGAAATGACCCGAAACTTTGCAAATAGATTCAATCATTTATATGGTCATGATTTTTTTCCTGAACCTCAAGCTTTTACTTTTCAAAAACAACTGGTTAAAGTTCCGGGTTTGTCTGGTTTGGGTAAAATGAGCAAGTCTGCGGGAGAAGGAGATTGTATCTATATGGGTGAAGAAGCTTCTGTTTTAAATAAAAAAATAATGCGTGCTGTTACCGATGCCGGGCCTCAAGAAAAAAATTCCCCACTCTCTCAACCCATTGCAAATATTTTTGATTTAATGCATTTGGTTTCCAAACCTGATACCATTAGTTTTTTTGAACAAGAATATGCAAATTGCAGTATTCGTTATGGTGATTTGAAAAAACAATTGGCCCAAGATATGGAATTATTTATAGCACCTTATAGAGAGAGAATTAAAGAGATAAACTCCGACCATAAGTATTTGGCAAGAGTTGCTAAGCAAGGGGCTGAGAAAGCTTCCCTTAGCGCACAGAATACAATCTCGGAAGTAAGAGAAATTATTGGATTTAGAAAATTTTATTAACACACTTAATTATTACACATGAAGAATACATCCATGCACGTAGCTATAGCTGGCAATATAGGTTCAGGAAAAACAACCCTTACACAAATTTTAGCAAAACACTATGGTTGGGAAATTCAATTAGAAGATCTACAAGACAACCCGTATATCTCAGATTTTTATGAAGATATGCAACGTTGGAGTTTTAATCTTCAGGTTTATTTCCTAAATACCAGATTTAATAACATAAAACGAATTAGAGCGAATACTCAAACAGTAATTCAAGATAGAACTATTTACGAAGATGCCCATATTTTTGCTCCCAATTTGCACGCAATGGGATTAATGAGCACCAGAGATTTTGAAACCTATTCTGCTCTTTTTAATTCTTTGAACAGCATGATTGCCCCTCCAGATTTGCTGATTTATCTCCGTGCTTCTATTCCTACTTTGGTAAAACAAATTCAACAAAGAGGCAGAGAATATGAGGATTCCATAAGATTGGACTATCTGAAAAGACTAAATGAGCGTTATGAAGCTTGGGCTACTAATTATTCTAAAACTAACAATATGATTGTTTTAGATATAGATGATCTAGATTTTATAAATAACCCAGAACATACAGCTCAGGTTATTTCTAAAATTGAGTCTCACCTTAATGGTTTGTTTTAAAAATATTAGATAGGTGTTTGTATAAAGACCAATTTTAAAAAGTGGAATTGGTCTTAATTGGTTCCTTTCTGTTGAAACATTTCTCTGTATTCTACAGGAGGAAGCAATTGTTCTTTTTCCTCCTCTGTCAAAATTCTCTCTAGTTTAACTTTCAATAGATTTCTTTCATTGAATCCATAGTATACCATGTTGCTGTTTACAATACTATATTTGGATGGGGATTCATAAATATTCTGAAAGTTATACGTTCTACCATTTATAGGGTTTACTCCTATTACCTGTCCATTGTTTTCAAACAATAAGATTTTATTATCTAAAATGTCTAAAACTTGGGCGCTTGCAAAGTCTGAAAAATTGCCCATTATGGTAGTTGATTTTATTTTAAAGTATTGTGATTTGCTAAAAGGCACCATTAGAATTCTTATACCAAAGGCATCAGTTTTGGCCATTTTTCTAAGGGAGTCTAATTCTGTATACCTTAAATATTGGAATCCTTGGTTATTAAATAATACCAAACCCATAGTGGTAGTATTTAGTTTGAATTCATTTCTTTGGGTAAATGCGTTTAAGTCTAATCGGACATTGGGTATAGGGTATTCTTCTTTGTCGTATTCTGCCAAGAAACCATTGTAGTAGTTTATTGCATATAATTTGCCATTCGCTTCAAACAATTCGTCGTATGGGTCGTTTCCATGTGCAGTAAACATTTCGTGCCAAACTGTATACGGGTTGTTACCTTTTTCTAATATCCTTGGAAAAGCAATTTTGCCATTTACATATTTTAGTGCAATAGGGAAATTCGTAGAATCTTTGGTGATTATAAATTCTTCCGTAAAAATCAAGGAATTAGTGCCTTCCATAACTGGAAAATTCCAAACTGCTTTTTTCTTTTTGGGATTATAACACACAAGAGTGTATCTTCCTTTAATTATAGCGGTAAAATAGTATAAGTTATTCTTTAATTCAGGTTTACTTACAACATTTGCAAAAGCTAGAGTTGTTGTTTTTTCACCATTTGAGTTTTTGAAAATTTCTACATTCTTCTTATTTGCAGTATAAACATTGTCTTTATCGAGCCAAATATGATTAGAAAATTCTTTTTTGTTTATTGGGATTTGCCAAGTGTATTGGTTTAGATTATTACCCAAATCAAACACATTGGAATAGTAAGAAATGGTATCTTTAGAACTGCGTATGGCCCACGAGTTTTCGTATTTAGAGATAGACACAATGCGTGACGATGTATCTGGGTGAGAAATGGATTCTTGCGAATAAGATGCGAAGGATAATGAAAATGTAAAAAGTAATGAAACAATCAGTTTATTCATAAGCGCAATTTAGGATAAAAAAAGCAAACTGCAAGTACTTAAGAGAGGAAAAAATTAATGTTTTAAAGATTATTTCAGCATTTTAAGAGCAGTTACCGCCGCTTCTATGCCTTTGTTGCCATGTTTCCCTCCGGCCCTTGCTTCTGCTTGCTCATTATTAAGGGTAGTAATTACTCCAAAAATACAAGGTTTGTTGTATTTTAAACCCGTTTGCATAATTCCATTTGCGGTAGCTTCACATACGAAGTCAAAGTGTGGCGTTTCTCCTTGAATTACACAACCCAAGCATAGCACAGCGTCTATTCCTTGTTCAAATAATTTCTGCGCAGCTAATGGAAGCTCGAATGATCCTGGTACATAGTGTATAAGTATTTGCTTATCCTCAGCACCTGATTCTTTGAGAGTTTGTACAGCCCCTTCTAATAGTTTGTCTGTGATAAAGGAATTCCATTCAGATACAACAATGCCGAAACGGTTAGTTCCGGCATTGGGTAAATCGTTATAAGTAGATAAGTTTTGATTACTTGTAGCCATTTTATGAGTTAAATTCTCCTTTTAAACTGGTAAGTAAGCCTTTGTATTTTAACATTTCAGTTTTAGTAAATTCATCCTTAGTTTTTTCTAAAACTCTGTCTAGTAGCTTTATACCTTTGTCGTATTCTTTCAATTCAACACAAATTTGAGCGTATTTTCTAGAATAGATAGGTGAAGTTAATTCATTAATATTATAGTCAATTGCTTTTTCGTAAAACTTAAGTCCTTCTTTTAATTCTCCTTTCTCCACATTTGCATCTCCAATCATTGCTAATGCCATTCCCCCTAGTATTCTGTCGTCGTTAGATTCGAATTTTTTAAGGTATTTTATAGCGTTGTCGTACTCTCCAATTCTTAAAAAAGATACACCTGCATAGTAAGAAGCTAGATTACCAGCGTGGGTTCCACTATATTCATCGCTAATTTGCACCGCACTCTTAAAACCAGCACCACCTTTTACAACAAGAGAAAAGGAGTCCATTTTGAAATAATCTTGAACTTGAATTAGTTCATCTAAACCTTTTTCTGCTTTTGGTTTAAGAAAATAGTTGTTATAAACAGGAATTGCAATGCTTACAAGCAACAAAACTGCTACTGCAATAAGAATTCCTTTTTTATTTTTTTCTGTAAAAGCTACCATTTTTTCGTAAAATGCAGGCTCTATGTTTTGGTTTTCTTCCATAAAAGGGTTTTATAAATTTAAGGTTGGCAAATGTAATAAAAAATTAATAAAAAAGTTAATCCATTATAAATGGATATTCTCCATCGTAAACATCTGTATATAATTCACTTGGGTCTGGATATGGACTGTTTTCAGCAAATTCTACCGATTCTTCTACTATGGCCTCTATTTTTTCTTCTAGTGCATCAAAATAAGCTTGGTCTGCAAATTTATTATCTAAAATAGTTTTCTTAGTAGTTTCTAGAGGGTCTATTTGTTTGTATTTTTCTAGTTCTTCTTTGGTTCTGTAGTTCGCTGGGTCTGACATAGAATGACCTCTATAACGGTACGTTTTAATTTCTAAGAAAGTAGGACCTTCGCCATTTCTAGCTCTCTCTGCGGCACTTTTTATAGCTTCGTGAACAGTTTCACATTTCATTCCATCTACTTGGAAAGAAGGCATATCGTATCCTAATCCCATTTTGTAAATTTCAGGCATGTTAGTAGTCCTTAGCACCGAAGTTCCCATGGCATATTCGTTGTTTTCTACAATGAATATAACAGGAAGCTTCCAAAGCATAGCCATATTAAAAGCTTCGTGAAGTGCTCCTTGTCTTACCGCTCCATCTCCCATGTAGGTTAAGCATACATTCCCGGTTTTTTTGTATTGTTCTGCCAATGCTATACCAGCACCCAAAGGAATTTGAGCACCAACTATACCGTGGCCACCATAAAAACGATGTTCTTTTGAAAACAAATGCATAGAACCACCTTTGCCTTTAGTACATCCCGTACTTTTTCCATACATTTCTGCCATTACAGCCCTAGGTTCAATTCCCACTGCTAAGGCATGACCATGGTCTCTGTATGCGGTTATCAAAGGGTCGTTTGGCCCTATAGCACTCATCGTACCTGCCATAATTGCTTCCTGTCCATTATACAAATGCAAAAAACCTCTGATTTTTTGTTGGCTATACATTTGTGCGCATTTTTCTTCAAATCTGCGAATTAGTAGCATTAATTCATACCAATTGAGGTATGTTTGCTTGTCATATGTTATTTTTGCTGCTTTACCCATAACTTGTTTTTGAGTGTGGCAAAAATATACCTTTTTCATATAATGACAAACCAATACGATGTGGCTACGCAAATTAAAGATAATAAATTTTAAAAATCATGCTGCTAAAGAGTATGAACTTAACAAGGGATGGGTTTGTATTACAGGACTTAACGGTGTTGGAAAGACTAATATTTTAGATGCAATTTGGTTCATTTCTAATTGCAGAAGTTATTTTGGAACCACAGATCAACACCTGATTTTAACCAATGAAATAGGTTTTTCAATCAAAACTTGGGTGGTTGGCAAGCAAGAAATGGAAGTTTTATGCAGATTGGAAAAAGGAAAAAGAAAAAATTTTGTTGTAAATGAATCTCCTGTAAAAAAACTTTCTGAACATTTAGGAACCATTCATCTAGTTTTTATAACCCCATCGGATATTTCTTTGGTTTTGGATCATAGCGATGAGAGAAGAAAGTTTGTAGACCTTGCTCTTAGTAAAGTGTATCCAGATTACTTATCTCATTTAGAAAAATACAAAAAAGCACTTGAAAGTAGAAACAGCCAATTGAAACAATTCGCAAAAAATAATTTTGTAGACTTAATCCTGCTAGAACCCTATTCTAATATTTTAGTTCATACAGCATCTCCTATATATACGTACAGAAAACAATTTATAGAGGAGTTAAACAAGGATTTTGCCTATTTTTATTCGCGACTTACACAAGAAAATGAAATTGCTTCTATAAATTATGCTTCTCACTTGAATGATAAAAATATGCAGGAGCTATTATTCCAGAACATAGAAAAAGATTTAATATTGGAGCGAACTCTAAAAGGAATACATGCGGATGATTTGATTTTTGAATTGAATGGCTTTCCTCTGAAAAAATTTGCTTCTCAAGGTCAAATAAAATCTTTTGTAATTGCTATAAAACTAGCATTATTTGTATGGACAAGAAATAAGACAAGCCAAATTCCAATACTTTTGTTAGACGATATTTATGAAAAAATTGATGGCCAAAGGGCAGAAATTCTTATGCAAATTATTTCCGAACTGAAAATAGAACAAGTTTTTGTGACCGATACACATAAAGAAAGAGTAGAAACAAATTTAAAAAACTTACAAGACCATACTTTTTTCATAGATTTGTAAGCACATAAAACAACATGATGGATAGGTTAAAAACAGGACAACTTTCTATAGCAGATGCCATTGATAAAATGTTCCAAAAATACCACTTATCGGACAGGGTAACCCTAAGTATGGTTCGCAAGAATTGGGCGGAGATTACAGGGGCTACTATTAGTAAATATACTACAGACTTGTATATACGAAACAAGGTATTGTATGTAAAGGTGAGTAATTCCACAATAAAACAAGAACTAAACTACAATAAGTCAACCTTATTACTTTCCATTAATCAATTTTTTAAAAAACAAATTCTTCAAGATATAGTAATCAATTAAACCTAGACAATAGATAAACCATGAACCATTTAATAGCACCTTCTATTCTATCCGCCGATTTTGGCAACTTAAATTCTGATTTTGATATGGTAAACCAAAGCAATGCAGATTGGTTCCATGTAGATGTAATGGATGGGAGGTTTGTTCCAAATATTTCCTTTGGCTTTCCTGTTTTAAAAGCACTAAAAAAAGTGGCCCAAAAACCATTGGATGTGCACTTAATGATAGTTGAACCAGAAAAATATATCACAGAATTTGCAGCAAATGGTGCAGATATATTAACAGTTCACCTAGAGGCCTGTACCCACTTGCACAGAACCATTGGGGCAATCAAAGAAAGTGGAATGAAAGCTGGGGTGGCACTTAATCCTCATACCCCTGTTGCTGCACTTAAAGATATTTTGTACATGTGCGATTTGGTATGCCTTATGAGTGTAAACCCAGGATTTGGCGGCCAAAAGTTTATTGAAAATACCTATTCTAAAATAAAGGAACTAAAAGAAATGGCTGAAATACAAAACCCGAATTTGTATATAGAAATAGATGGGGGAGTAACCCGCGATAATGCTTCTAAATTAGTACACGCTGGTGCAAATGTTTTAGTGGCAGGAAATACTGTTTTTGCAAGTTCTAATCCTATTCAAACCATTGATCTCTTAAAAAAATTACAATAAGTATTCTTCCTCTTCGTTTATCCTTTTAACTTGAAAATATTAGGCCATTTTTTTATTGTTTTATTTATGCTTTTTTCTTTTTTAAAAGTAAAGGCTCAAGATATTGCAATTGTTAGAGGAGTAGTGCTTACTGACAACGAGGTACAAAAACCAATCCCGGATGTTCAAATTTTTATAAACGGGACTTTTAAAGGCGATTTTACCTCTTCCTCAGGTACTTTTAATCTTAGCGTACCAGCAAACACGCCAATTACTCTTTTATTTACCTTTCTATCTGTAAAGCATAGTGTACAATTAGACCCCATTGCAACTGGATTTAAAAAAGATATTAAAGTAATTTTCCCTTATTCTTCTTTTAATTTACCCGAAGTAAATGTTAAAGGCCAAAAGGAAAGATCTGTTTCATCTACACATGTTTTAGAACCTAGGTCTTTTGAGCAATTGCCTACTTTAGGGGCTGGTATAGAAGCCTTGCTTAAAACCATGCCTGGAGTATCCTCCGGAAATGAGCTAAGCGCACAATACAATGTTAGGGGAGGGAGTTTCGATGAAAACCTGGTGTATGTAAATGACTTTGAAATTTTCAGACCACAATTGGTAAGAACTGGACAGCAAGAAGGCCTGAGTTTTATAAATCCTGTTTTGGTTAAAAATTTAAAGTTTTCTGCTGGTGGTTTCGAAAGTAAATATGGAGACAAATTGTCTTCGGTTTTAGATGTGGAATACCAAACTCCTAAAAAAACAGAAATTGGAGCTCAATTAAGTTTTATGGGCGCAGAAATGCACCTAGGTTCGGTTTCTAAAAATAGAAGATTTTCCTTTATTGGAGGCCTAAGATATAGGGCAAACAATTACGTATTGAACACTTTAGATGTTAAAGGAGAGTACAATCCTATTTTTGTAGATTTCCAGTCGCTGATGATTTACAACTTTAATGAATACTCTAGATTAGAGTGGTTTGTAAATCTAGCCCAAAATAAATTTCAGCTTACTCCCGTATCTCAGAGAACCTCTTTTGGTACTGTTCAACAAGCCCTTTTGCTTGATGTAGCTATGGCGGGAAATGAAATTTTGGAATACAATTCTGCAATGTCTGGCTTGTCGTATATTTATGAACCCCACTCAGAATTAAAAATTAAATTTTTAGTTTCTGGTATCTCTGCAAATGAATCTGAACGATATGATGTTTACGGAGCCTATCGATTGGATATTTTGGACAATAACCTCGGTTCAAATGATTTTGGACAGTCTGTAGCTACCTTGGGAAATGGCTTTTTTATAAACCACGCCAGAAACAATTTATACTATAATATTCTAACCCTAGACCATAAAGGATTTTACAAACCAATTAAAAAAAGATTTGAAATTCAATGGGGTGTAGGTGGACGAAGAGATTTTATAGAAGACAGATTTAAGGAATGGAAATACCAAGATTCTTCTGACTACAATATCAATCCTTTTAAATTTTCCCAAGACTCTATTTTTGTTACCGAATACATTAATTCTCAGATTAATTTATACAATTATAGACTTCAAAGTTTTGTACAAGCGAAATATTCCTTAATGCAAGCCTTCAATGAACAAATTATTATTGGAGCCAGAAGCCATTATACCTCACTAAACAATCAAAATGTAATAAGTCCTAGAGTTCAATATTCTATAGAGCCAAACAAAAAACATAATGACCTAGTGGAACATGATAGCTTAAAAAAGAAAGATTATGTTTTGAAAATAGCCTCTGGCATGTATTATCAGCCTCCTTTTTACAGGGAAATGAGGGATTTTGACGGTTCAATTAATCAGAATTTAAAAGCACAAAGAGCAATACACTTTACTGTAGGTAGTGAATATTTCCTTAAGCTATGGAACAGGCCTTTTGTGCTCTTTACAGAAGCTTATTACAAAAATTTAGATTACTTAGTTCCTTATATTTTAGACAATATGCGCATAAGATACTATGCCGACAATAGCGCTAGAGGGTATGCTGCTGGAGTTGATGCTAGGATAAATGGAGAGTTTGTAAAAGGCCTAGAAAGTTGGTTTACTCTTTCATTTTTAAAAACAGACGAAAAAATCATGTATTTAGATGCAGCGGGACAAGAAACCGAAAGCCCATATCTGAGACGCCCAACAGACAGAAGAGTAAGTGCTTCTCTAATGTTTCAAGATGAATTAGAAAAATTCCCAGATTTCAGATTCAATCTTAATCTGGTTTTCGGTGCTCCATTACCATATTATTTACCAGGACAGGCTCGCTATGCAGAGGGCAATAGAATTCCAAGCTACCAAAGGGTAGACGCAGGATTTAATTACATGCTTTTAAAAGAAGGCGATACAGAAAAAAATCTTTCTAAATACCTTAAGTCTGCATGGGTAGGACTTGAAGTGTTTAATATGTTGGGAATAAACAATGTGGTTTCTTATCTATGGGTAAAAGACATTCAAAACAATGTATATGGTGTCCCGAATTTCTTAACTGCTCGTAGAATTAATCTACGCTTTGTGGCAAGGTTGTAGTCCTTTTTTTGATATAAATTGAGTGCTTTTTTAAAGTCAAATACTTTTATCTTTTTTTCAAATTTTGCTCTATACAAGCAAAACAAAAAGAGTATTCAAAGGTTAATTAATCAAATATACTACAGTGAAGTTAGATACTCCTTTTCTAGATTCTAGAAGACAAATTACAGATACTCCAACAGATGATTTGGTTAAGGATTATTTTAGTAACGGCAAAAGCATGGTTATTTATAATGCATTAAGCCTAGAATTAACTAAAATAAATGAAATTAGTGACGAAAAACTCAAGACTTTTTTCTTATCCCAAAAGGAACTACCCCAATGGTACGATCCTATTAAAATAGAGAAGGGGCAGGCTTTCTTTTACAAACAAGCTCTTCCTGTTATGACCTTGTTAGGAGCACTTTCTTTGCCTTATTGCTATGCAGCTTCTCCGGGAAACAAAGCCTTGTATTTCTCAGAAAAGATGAGAAGTTCAACCCATAAAAGACTTTTGGATACTGCTGATTTTATAATTGGTGTTTGTAGTCCTAAAAGCCTGGAAACAAATGGCACTGGACATGTTTTTATCAATAAAATAAGGCTTATTCATGCCATAGCTCGCTATTATATTTTACACAAGCAAGATTGGAAAAAAGAGTGGGGCGCTCCAATAAATCAAGAAGATATGGCAGGTACTAATTTGGCCTTTTCTTATTTGATATTAAAAGGAATGAAAGAAGGGGGATATGATTTACTCAAAAGTGAAATAGATTCTTTTTTGCATTTATGGAAATACATTGGCTACCAATTACACTTAGACGAAAACCTTTTGCCAAATAATTATAAAGAAGCAGCAGAACTAGAAAAGGCCATACGTATTAGACACTTTAAACCTTCAGAAGAAGGGAAAGTATTAACTGCCGAGATTGTAGCTTATTATAAAACCATTGTTCCGAACAAGGCCGCAGCCAATATGATGGAAGCCCAAATTCGCTATCTTTTAGGTCCTTTTGTTGCAGACTGTTTAGGTTTGTATGCTAATCCAATACTCGATACCGTGGTTCTAACCATCAATACCATAAGAAAAAATACCTTATTCCTTACCCACAAAACCCCAAGCTATGAGCAAATGTTGAAAAATCAAAAAATGTTGAAAGCTAGGTTTTGATTGAATTTCAATTTGTTTTAGAAACCCATTTTATTCTTTTTAGAAATCTAAGAATAAAAATGGGTTTAATAATTAACTTTCTTGTAGCTTACAGGTAGTTTATAAGTTATATTTAAGGGATGCACCAATACTTCTTCCCGCAGAAACAATTCCAGAACTATAGGGGCGGTAACCTTCGTCGCTCAAGTTTATAAGGAAACAACTTAGGATTATATTGTTTTTGATTTTGTAGTTTGCATGCATGTTTATACAAAACCAACTAGGGGAGTAGGGAAGTCCTTCTGTATTCTTAGCGTATATTTCTGGTTTCCCTCTTTCTTCTATATTTAACTCATTGTGTTGAAGACCATCGCTATACAATACTGCAATAACTAAACTTAGTTTTTTCTTTTGGAAGGTAATTTCTGTTTTGCCAAAAGTGGGAGCAGCATGTCTGGGACGGTATGTTTCTCCATTATCCATCTCTTCTCTTCCATTTTGATAGTTTATTCTTTGGGATAAAGAAACGTTAGGATGCATTTGCCATTCAAACCCCAACGAAAATCCCCACATGGTGGTTTGTGCTGCATTTTGAATAGCTTGAACTCTACTGTTAATCCCATTAAAGAAAATACTATCCATGCCATTGTAAGAGAAATCTCTCCTAACCATAGCATTCCTTAAATAGCTAAAGTACGGATTTATATCCATTTGGAAATTCTTTCTTGGAGAATAGCTAATGTTTGTTTCTATAGTATAAATGTATTCGGCTTTTAAATTTATATTAGGAACTGTAACTTTTCCTTGTTCACTATCAAAAACCTTACCTAGGTCGTCTATATTAGGTGCCCTAAAGCCAGAGGATAGGTTTGCGCTAAAGGCTATTTGTTTGTGCCTGTTGCTTACAAAACCAATACTTCCATTGAGGTTGCTTTTTTGAATATTTTGTAGGTTGTCAAAGGGCAAATTCAATAATTCTTTGTTATTAGAAAAGTCTGACCGTATGTTTATCATACTTAGTCTTGCTCCTGCCTGAAGATACATTTCGGGCTTTAGTTCGTATAATATATTTGAAAACAGTGCATTGGAAAACCAATAACTATTTGGATACCTAGATATGCCTATAGATGTTTCTTGAGTTTCAATATTTTTCTCACTACCCTTAGAATTTACTTTGTTCCCTATCATTTCTAAGCCATAAAAAAGTTCTAGTTTTGGGTTTATTCTTTTTTTCATGTCTAGGTTTAGGGAAAGGATATCTACGCTTTCTGCTGTTGAATTTTGTGTTATTGAGTTTAGGTTTCTATCTATCCTACTTTCTTGCGCGTTTTGAAAAGCGGCTTTTAAGGATATTTCATCTGCTAGCTTTTTATTTATTTTTTTATCTATATGTAAGGCGTGCATTGTCCATTTTTGAGGCCCGTAGTTCCATTCTGCACTCCTCGGTTTGCCATTTCGATACCTCAAATGCCTGTCGTATCTGCCAAAAGAACTTGTTTCAGAATGATGAAATGCATAGCTTATGATTGCTCCTTTTTTAGTTTTATATGCTATCTTCTGTAGGATATTTAATTGCCTATATGCAGTAGGGTATTGTAAATATGGATTTGGATTAGCCACTATGCTGTCTATACCATTTATTCTTTCCACCCTTTCTTTTTTCTGATAGTCTTCTCTTGCTTTTTTCCCCATTTGTAAGTGGTCGTATTGGCTGTAGGTTATAGAAGATACAAAAGACCATTTTTTAGAAGCAATAAGCAAATCGCCATGAAGCGTTAATTCATTGTTTGCCGACATAGTTCTAGAAAATAAAGTGGACTTGGTTTTCCATTTCTTTTGGTCAATAAACATAGGAGAAAGAGTACTAAACTGCATTACGCCTCCCATGGCATCACTGCCGTACATCACAGAACCAGGGCCTAGAATAATTTCAGTACTTTCTATAGATAGCGGGTCAAGAGAAATAATATTTTGCAAGTTGCCACTTCTGTATATCGCATTATTCATTCTTATACCATCTACAGCTATAAGCAGTCTATTGCTAGAAAACCCTCGAATCATAGGGCTTCCTCCTCCTTGTTGGCTTTTTTGAATAAACACTTGCCCACTTGCCCCAAGCATATCTGCAGTGTTTTGATTGAGTTGGCTAAATTGGGTGTTTCTTTTTATCTGAATGATTTTTTGGGTATTTTCAATATTTTGTGTTTTGAAACGATAAGCACTTACATTGGTACTGGGTAGTATTTGTACGTTGTCTTCCAACTCTACAAGCGTTATTTTATCTATTGGCAATTGCAATAAAGAAATTCTTTTATTTTCATATCCTAAATGTCTGATTTCTATAGAATCACACATAGCTTTAAAATCAGTCAGATCTGCAATGCCTTCTTTATTTGTATGTTGTAATAGTTTTTCCTGTTCTTTTTGTACACATATTATTTGTGCATTAGGTATCTTTTCGTTTGTGGTTTTATCCACTAGTTGTATTTTTTGGCTATAAATATCACCCAAAAGCAAAAATATGCTTATGGACAAGCCTATGAAATATTTCATGTTTTTTTAAATAATGAGTTTAAAGTAAAAGGTTGGATTTTTTTGAAAATTGAATAGAATCCTATTTTATGTGCTTTGTTTTTTACTTTAAACTATAGGAGGCCTAAAGGGAGGGTAAGTATAGTTTGTTAATTCAACTAAATTAATTGTTTGAGAAACAATTAAAGAGGACTCTGTATTTTGAATATTCATACTATTCACTTCCACAAACAGTCCTTGCAGAAACCAATGCAGAGAAATGTACGCTGAATTTGTATTTGGATTTTTTGATTTTTCAACTTGCATTAAAATCCATTTATTCTTGTTTGCATAGGCAATGCTTTCTTTAAAATCATGGATGCAAATAAGTATGGTAGACTTGTTTTTCTTAAACTTTGACAGAATATCGTACATCTTGCCTTTGTATCTAAACTCCTTAGAATGAATCCATTTTATTTCCTTAGAATGTTGTATTTCTTCTAATACAAAATACACTTTTTCTTTAGCGGCAATCTCTTTTTTAGTTAGCGATTTGAATGTTTTTTGTGCGCTATGTTTTTGGTATTCAAAATAGAAATAACCCCACCAAGTAGAGCAAAGTAGCACTACACCTATACAGATAGAAAGTAATAAGACTAGGTTTTTTTTTGTCACTTTGCTTTAGCTACTAACTTTATGCGAAGTTAAGCTAGTTTTTGGAATTCTACCTTTGCTAAATATTTTTTTATTCACCGCGTGGTTTTTTCGCCATTCTTTTTGTTTTTCTTCTGGCCAAGTAATTACTTCCATGCACTCACTAGAACAACATTTTTGGTGTTCCTCTGAACAAGATTTACATTGAATAAACAACAAGTTACATCCTGTATTTGCGCAGTTCACATGGGTATCGCAAGCTTCCCCACATTGATGGCAATGGGCTATGATTTCATTTGAGATAGTTTCTGCCAATCGCTCATCGAATACAAAGTTTTTTCCTTTAAATTTGTTTGGCAGTCCTTTTTGTTGAATTTGCCTAGCATATTCTATAATCCCTCCATTGAGTTGGTATACCTCTTTAAATCCATGGTATTTAAGATACGCGCTTGCTTTTTCGCAACGAATTCCACCTGTACAATACATTACTACGGGTTTGTCTTTTTTGTCTTTTAGCATTTCTACTACCAAAGGCAGCTGTTCCCTGAAAGTATCTACATCCGGACAAATAGCATTCTCAAAGTGGCCTATTTCACTCTCGTAGTGGTTTCTCATATCCACCACTATAGTTTCAGGATTGGACGTGATTAGATTGAATTCTTTTGCATTAAGGTGCACTCCACTATTAGAAGGGTTGAAATTTGGGTCTTCCACTCCATCTGCCACAATTTTATTTCTAACCTTAATTGCTAGTTTGAAAAAAGATTTTCCATTGTCTTCAATAGCTAGGTTTAATCTTATCCCATCCAGAAAAGATATAGAGTATAAAAATTCTTTAAAGTCTTCTAGTCTTCTTGTAGGTACAGATATTTGAGCATTAATCCCTTCATTTGCCACATACACTCTACCAAGAACTTCCAAATCATTGAAATAATAATATAAAGTATCTCTAAATAGGGGAGGGTTTAGGATATTGTGGTATTTATAAAAAGAAATAGTGGTTCTTTCCTCGGTACTATTACCGATTTTTTCCTTCAATTCTTTTGAGTTTACTCTATTATGCAAAATCATAGTGCAAAGATAAGGTGTAATTAACCCACAAAAAAATGATATAAATCAGATAGCTTTATAGTACTGAGGGGAAATTGGTTTACAACAAAAGGATTTTTAGTAATGGATATCGGTTGATTGCTGTTCCACAAACAAGGGCGTATAATTTCCCCTATGCATAGAGGGGAGGCTGAAAAAGCAGCGACTCAGAAGATAAAAAAATCTTTTTCTTTTCAGCCGGGGTGTCAATTAGGTTTTATAGGAGAGGTAGGTGTTCCTCCAATATGAAATTTAATATGGATGTATTAAGGTAAAGGAAGGTTTCCTTCTTTACATCCACCTAAGGCAGACACTCAGAGTGACCCAGCCAACTAGGCTGATAAGTCTATCTTAATGAAACACCGATACTAAAATTCAAGAATTGCAATGGATAACGATATAGTTCAGCAATTTTGTGATTGTACACATTTGATGGGAGTTCCTCATAACCTATTAAATCCATAAACACATCTCTTCCTCCGGATTGGGAAGTGGGGCGTGGTTCTAATTCCATAAATTTATGATGGGTATAATTTATGGGTCTAAAGCTACGCATATAGCTAATGCCCGCAAAAAATACTACTTGATTTTCTGGCTTGCCTAGCTCTATACCTAAGCCTAAATTAAAAATTGGAGCTCTGTCTCTATTCAATACAGTCCAACTATCTGGGAGGGCATCATAATTAATTCCGCCTGACTGAAAATGAAAATTATTTCTCATATGAAACATTCCAATATCCCCTTCAAAATAGGGTCTTGAATTCTTCTTTTTTCTAGTTACTTGTTTTAAACCTACTCCCCAAAGTACTACAGAATTGTCGTATACAACTTCTATTTCCGAGCTGTTATTTCCACTAAAAACCATGGTATGTTTCAGTTTTGACTCCTTAAACCGATTAACATATCCTCCTGTTTTAAAAAAAACTTGAATTAATGGGAAATTATCGCTTACTTTTCTACCATAACTTACACCATAAGCAGTAAAATTTGTCATTTTAGGCATTAAAGGTACTCCAATTACAAAACCAGCACAAAACTCCCCTGTAAATTTTTTTTCTTTAGGTATAGAGTCGGAAACGCTTGCAGTGTCTTGTGCAAATGTGTTGGATTGAGACATTGTCAAAAAACATAGAAGAATAAGTGAGGCGTTTTTAATTTTCATTTTGTTTCCATTTTACCAATCCTGTTAATTGAAATTGTATCTCATAACTAAATATTTTGGGTTAGCCGACAGGCTATTCTTTTAATACCAACATTCAATTACCCGATCCTTTACATATAACTTTTTCCATTGCAAACTTATGCTAAAATATTAATTATCCAAATTTTAGCTATATAGTTTCAGATTAAAGCATAGCCCAATTCCAGCCCTGCGCTAGCTTTTTTATGCTTAGAGAAATGGAGGCGGTGCATTGTAGGGAGATTTTGAGGAGGAGGGGGGAAACCGATAGTATTGCCCACTTAATCATTTGGTTATTTGAGAGAATGGAGTATGTTTGTAGTCAATAAATAAAACCTGACGATTGTCAGGCATATACAATATATTTTGGTTCTATGTGCCTGATAAAGTCAGATATATAAGCAAGTTATCTCATTTTAAAAACCTAACCTAATGAAATTAAACCTAATCATAATTTTTACTTTTTTGGGATTTGCAAATTGTCAAAGTCATACACACAAGACAAATAACAAAGAGAAAACTATAAATGTACAAAACAGGATCGAAGTAGAAATACATTCACGAGTTGACACAACAAATACAGAAATCAAGGAAATTGCGACTCTTTGGATAAACTACTTAAATTCAGAACCCGACAAGGTTTCTGACAATCCATACTGGAACGAAGAAGAAAAGAATTTATATAAAGATTTTGACCTATCCCGAACATTGCTTTATCAATTCCCTGCTGAAAATTTATTGAAATATTTTAAGCCAAAAATATTGACTATTGAGAAGGAAGGAGAACATTATGGTATCAGAACAATTTTTTCGGCAAAAGGCCTTGAAGGCGAATATAGAAAATCTGACCCTTGGGCAATTCAAAAGATTTATGCAGTTAAAGAAAATAACAAATGGAAATTAAAAAATGCTTTACCAATTATAACAACTGATTGGAATAAAAAGACAGTGGGCAAAATAACTTTTATATACCCTCATAATCATAAGTTCAACCAAAATTTAGCAGATAAAGCAAATCAATTTTGTAACGAAATATCAAATGAATTTCAATTTCCTGAATGGAAGCCCTTTGACTTTTATATAACCCAAAGTGGTGACGAATTAGGAAAGTTGTTGAATTTTGATTTTTTCTTTGCAGGTTATACCACCGGAATAGGTTTGAACGAGAAGCGCATTCTTTTAAGTGGTTTTGGGTCAGAGTATTATCCTCATGAATTTGTTCATTTAATAGTTCCAAAGTTTGACAGACACGGTTTGATTGAAGAGGGTTTTGCAACTTGGAAAGGTGGGCAAGGTGGAAAAACATTTGAAGAAAGTGCAAAGCTATTTGCAAATGAACTTGCTAAAAATGACACGGTGACTTTTTTAGACGTTGTGAATAGAAAGTGGGGATGGCAATATGCAGCATTTTATACCACAGGAGCAATTTTATGCAATTCTGCTTTTCAAAAAGGTGGAGTAAAGCTTGTAAATGAAATATTGAATATACCAAATGATACCGAAAATCTTGTTGACAACCTTTGTTTAGTGTTCAGTATTGATAAAAAAGACTTTGACAAATTTTGGAGGAATGAAACATTGAAATTCATAGACAACTAAATGAAAAACATAAGAAAAACGAGCTATAACACGGGGTTGGCAAAAGTGGCGGTTCAGTGCTTAAATCAAGCTTTGTGTCCGGCACGTGCGGGACTTCGAAATCGCCGCTTTCGCCAAGCGCCCAACCGTTATGGTGCATTTTAAAAAACAACAGAACAATGAGAATTAGTATACTGGTATTTTTACTTTGTTTTTCCAAACTAATCTTTGGACAAGTTTCTTTTTCATATTCGACAAAGTATCTTTTCTATACTTACAATAACAATGAAGACACAATCTTCTTTAGCAGACCTATATTTGACGGAATTGTCACTTGTGATATAAAATTGATTGACACCATTAATATTAATAACAATGGACTTAAAGAATATGTGTTTCTAAAAACTTGTAAGGGCTGGATTGGTAAACACGGTGGTACTTTTGACATTGTTGAAAAACTTGAAACTAAAACTTATGAAGTCTGGGATTTAGATAAAAAAGAACAATTATTCAGTGCATCATTTTATTACAATCATCAATATAGTCGCTTTACAGCATATGATATCCAACGCAATGGAAAAGGTATTGATGCTTACGAATATTCTGTAGCTATTGAATCCGATAGAATAAAAATTTCAAATTTAAAAATGAACCCCACCCAAATTGCTTCCGACACTAATGATTGGTATAATATAAATATTATTGAAGTTGACAATAAAGTGGGTGTTTATCAATTTGATGGCAAAGGATTTACAAAGCAATCTGACATTGAGACAATAAGAATAATTTTTAATGAGTTTATATCAAATCAAGAGAGCACAGATACAGACGTTAATAAGGAATTGATGACAAATAGTTTGAAATCAATTACTGTTGTAAAAGACAAAAACGATTTAGACCTTTTAATAAATGTTTGGATGTATTACGACCCTACAGATTATCCTGACATTCCTGAAATCTATAGAATCTTAAAGGACAGCAGACCTCATAGTATTGAAGCAGTTAAAAATAGAATTGACAACAAGAAAGAATGGGAAACTGACAACACAGCACCATATTCGGAGTTGCAAAACTTATTAAAACGACTTGAAAATGAATAGAAAATCGACCGCATATCAGGCCTATGGCTCAGTGTCGGGTGACTTGGTTAATTGAACATTCTATCTCGCATTCCCGCACGTGCGGGACTCCGAATTCCACCACTTCGCAAAGTGGCAAAACATCAGGCTGTGAAAAAACTCTCTTTTTTCCCATGGGGTAGTGATGCCTGTCCCCAATTTATTGGCGGACCTATCCCCAATTTATTGGTGGATCACCAACCATCCGAATCAATATGGCATTTTTTTATTTTTACTTTTTGGCATTGCCCAAAAAGTAACAAACATTTGTCCCGATGGATGCGCTTAGATGGCGAAATTCGGGAAAGGCTAGTCCCGAAAAATAATTTCCGAGCTCCCATTTGCTTTTTTTGACCACGGCGGGTGATATCCCACTCCGTGTGATCTTCCCTTGTGGTACCCGAAAAAAGCTACATTCCCACCCGTAAATTCTTTAACGGGACTTTGGCTGACGCATAAAAAATCATTTTAAGCCATGGATTTCTATGACAAAACCTAGCTTTTTTTTTCAAGCACTTTAAAATAAAGGCGTATAAAATCCCCTTTGCTAGAAGGGTGGCTGAAAAGGCAACAACACAATAGGCAAAAAATCTTTACTTTTCAGCCGGGGTGTCAATTGGGTTTTATAGGAGTGGTTGGTGACCCACCAATAAATTGGGGACAAGCAACACCAACCACGGCTTATAATAAACCCATCCTAGCTTACTTTTACCACACTATACTCACCATCGGGGCTGCCGGGGGTGTCCACAGTATGGCTAACATTCAAAAAGCTAGGATTGCTGCCCACTGGGGCTATGTCTTGCAGGTTTATGGCTGTAGAGTCGCCGGCTATCAATATTACTCCATCTGCTCCGCAATCCATGCCTGCTACCTCGCTTCCGCAAAAACGTAAACTTGTAGGGCCTGTATTGGTAAGTGTTAGAACCGAACTTGCACTTAGGCTTGGCACTGCTATATTTAAGGTATTGCCATAGGCTACAGTACCTACTATCTCCTCCGACTCTATTGGTGGCTGCCCTTCGCCACCCCATGGCAATAGATACAATTGCCACTTACCCCAATTGTTCATATACATTACCTTAGCAGCCGAGCGCACCGTTTGGGTCATTTCCCACACTTGGTTTAGCAGTATTACCCTATCGTTGCTTGCCGTAGACCTGCCTCCTTTGGCAGACTCCTGCTGTGTATTGAGCGTTTGCAGCTCTTGGGCTAGGGTTTGGATTTGGGTAATTTTGGCAGCATCAAAATTGGCTGCTGTTAATTGGGTGGTGTATTTAGTAGCACTCTCGTACAAATCCAGCATAAACTGAATCATGCGCGACTGCACTTGGCGGCTACGCTGGTAGTCGTTGTAGCCAAACTCGTTCCAAGTGCCGGGCTTGTTTGGAAAAGCTTTTTCAATAAAATACTTCATACCCTGAAAAAAATCGCGGCACTCTTTCATCTTAGCCTCCACATCTAGGGTAAGCTGTGCTTGTACGTCAATCAATTGATTGTCGCTACTAAAACTCTCTGCATTATCTATTGTAGTAAGGTAATTAGCAGCCCAAGCGGCATCTAAATCGGGGTCAAAAGCTGTGAAATCAGCTAAATCGGTTACAAGGTAGCCATGAACAAGTCTGGAGAATTCGAACATTTACGCATCGAATGTGCTGTAAAGTCTGAAAATTTTAATTGGTGTACTCATTTTTTTGTGTTTAATGGTTAATTTAAGTTTAGTAATCAACGGATTACCATGTGCTAAATAAGTAAAAACAAAATAATATAATGTATAAAAATAGAAAAACAAGCCTTAAAAATAGACCAACTAAGCTGCGAAGCAATTGCTCTACGCTGCGAAGCAATTGCTCTAAGCTGCGAAGAAGTTGCTCTGACCTGCGAAGCAATTGCTCTGACCTGCGATACAATAGCTCTAAGCTGCGAAGATATTGCTCTGACTTGCGATGCAATTGCGCTGCCCTGCGAAGTAATTGCTCTGAGCTGCGAAGAAGTTGCTCTGCGTAGAGCAAACCTTTCGCAGCGTAGATGAAAGCCTTCGTAACGTAGAGCGGAATCTTCGCAACGTAGATGGATGCCTTCGTAACGTAGAGCGGTACCTTCGCAGCGTAGATGGAAGCCTTCGCAGAGTAGATGAAAGCCATCGCAGCGTAGCGCGACATCTTTAATGCCTAGATGGATATCTTTAATACGTAGCGCGACATCTTTAATACAAAGAGTGTGTAGTTTAATGCGTAGCGCAATACCTTCAATATATAGATAATATACTTTTATGCCCTGCGGAACTATTGCACGGCTTAGAGGTTGAGTTTTGAGTGGGGGAGGGTGGGCTTGGAGTTAGGGGGTAATTAGTACTGGGTTGGGAGTAAATAGTATATTTACACTTAATCATTTGGTTTTTTGTGAGAAAGGATTATGTTTGTGGGCAGGAAAAAAATCCTGATGCTTGTCAGACATATACAACATAAATCCGTTGTATATGTCTGATTTTATCAGGCTTATAAGTAAGTTAGCAGCAATAATAGTGCGACACAGTAACACGAATAAAAATGGTAAACTTCTTACGACAACTTGAAAACCCACAAATCAACTATGAGATGTTCTATGAAGTTTTGCGTGACTTTAGAAAAGGGGGACTAAAACCAGAAATTTATAACGACTTCCTCTTAACAATAAAATCACTTCCACAACTTTCTAAAAGAACCATATCAGACTATAAAGCATTCGACAAATTTGGCTTGACAGATATTTCCGAAGATGACTTTTCTGCAATAATGAGAGAAGTAATGATAAGGGGTATAGAGAAAAGTAAATTCTGTTGGCATCCAGAAGCAAGTGCAACAAATTGTAAAGTCGACCAAAAAGGTAGAATTGTAATTTCAGCTGCTCATTCTATACAAAACAATGGGGTATTAAGTAAAATTGTTGAAAACGGACACGTAATGAGTTACGCATTAGACAAAGGTGAATTTGACGGGAAAGAACTTGGTAAAAATCACGCTTCAATATTTTGGGGCTTTTGCAATAAACACGATGCAATATTTCGACCTATTGAAATTCAGCAATACACAAAAACTCTAGAACAAAACTTCTTATTTGCTTATAGGGGTTTTGTTGTTTCAAGTCACAAAAAAATTGAAGTTTCGACTTGGATGAACTACGGAGAACAATCTGACAATGATATAAAAAGGAATAAACAAATCTTCGACAATGCAATTCTTTCAAATGACTTTTCAGCTATTGAAACAGAAGTTTTTGAACTTCCTGCATTTTATCCAATCGCTGTTTCATCGGCATTCTATTTGGACTTTGACTTTCAAGGAAAATCAATTCCGCATTCAGACGAAAGAATGGAAGACATTTTTGTAACACTTTATCCGACCGAAAACAAAACATATTTTCTATTAAGTTATTTTACCCAAGACAAGCATTTATACGGTGATTTGGGAAATCAATTACGAAGCAGAAATAACTTAAAATCAGACATTACAATGTTGATTGCCGCCCACACAGAAAATATCTACTTTAATCCTATTTACTACAAGACATTTATAGAGAAATATGAAAAAATACTAGAACTTATTATGTTTCATACTCAATTTGACCACGCTACAATTGACGAAAACAATGAATTAAATATCAACTTTTCATTTACACCAAACAACTATCTTGACAATCCTTATGACATCAACTTTTTTGGATACTGAAAGAATTACTGCTGCTAACAGGCGTTTGGCTCAATGGCGGGTGAAGTGGTTAATTGAACATTCTACCTCGCATCAACTTTTGTGGTGTATTGACAGTTTTGTGCTCCGAAATCCGCCACTGCGCCAAGCGCCAAAACGTTGGCTACAAGGCTATAAAAACTCAAACAACAAATTATGTTAACAAATGAATAAAGAAAAAGATAGAGCAATAACATATAGTTTACTAGCACATATTAGAAATACAGGAACTTTGGCGAAAGGTCCTATTGATATCTTTATTCCTCTTATCAAGAGAGCTCTTTCTATATTAAACAGTCAAGGAATTTTTAAGGGCAAAAGTATTTTAGAAATTAAAAATAGGACAGACCAATTGTACAATATTGATTTTCCTGTTCCGGTTTTAAAGAAAATACTTGATGAAATTTGTAAAGAGATTAATACTGTTGATTCAACCCACTTTACAATTTATGTTGATGGTGCATTTAGCATAAACCAATATTCATTTGACGAGTTTGAAGACGTTATTTCAACTCAAGAAAAGGAAATTGACGAACTTGAAGAATTATTTAAGCGTTTTTGTGAGACATCTGAACTTGGAATTGAAAATAGCGATTCAATTTTTAAGTTTATAGAGAAAAATAAATTCACATTATCAAAATATATATCAAACAAACAGTCATCAAATGGGGAGGACTATACTGCTGAAGCTCAATTTATAGACTTTTTCAGGCGAATTCCTTCAATCTACGATAGAATTAAGAATATTTATTTAGGTTCCATAATTGCAGGATATATAGAATACAATCCTGATGGTGTAAAACGAGAAATCGAATTATTGTTAGATACAAACTTTTTAGTTGGTCTATTAGACTTGAATACACCAGAGTCCACACATACTTGTAGAACTTTAATTAAGATTGCGAAACAACAAGGTTTTAGAATTACAGTACTAAAAGACACCATAGAAGAAACAAAAAACTTGCTTGAAACAAAGGCCTCTTTCTTTGAAAAATCTTTTTTGCAGAAAAAGGTTAACCCCGAAGACGTCTATAACGCCTGCGATAGGAGAAACATATCGAAGACAGATTTGGAAAGAATTGCAGATAAATTAGAAGAAACAATTAGTTCTTATGGAATTAATGTATTGTTTCACACTGATAAATTAAAAAATGAAGCAAGGTTTACCGAAGAGTATAAAATATTTGAAGAAGTTAGGAAAAGTAAACGGTCAGCATTACACGATTCAACAGCATTGTTATACATCAGAAAGCAAAGAGGCAAAAAGATAAAAGAATTTGAAAAAGTTAATGCTTGGTTTGTTAACAATTCTGCATCTGTAGAAGGTGATAATATCCATCTAAAAGATGGGTATCAACCTGAGACAATTAAAGCGGATGATTTATTAAATATTTTGTGGTTAAGTAACCCACAAATAAATAAGGAAATAGAAGGTGGTGATTTAGCAGAAATAGGTCTTACTTCCATAATATCATTAACCCTAAATAAGAATCTACCAAAGTCACAAATATTAAGAGAATTAGATGATAACATTCATAAGTACGCAAAAGAAGAAATTAGCGATACTGACATTGTAAGAGTGGCCACCAGGATTACGAACAAGCAGTTAAAGGACATAGAAGAATTAAACACTCTTGCCGAAAAAGACAAGGCTCAATTTGTAAAACGGCTTGAAGAAGAAGCAGCTAAACAAAAAAGAATTGAGGAAAGCAGAATCCGTAAACTTGAAAAAGTTTTTGAGGAAATTTCAATTAGAACGGAGGAACTTGAAAAGACTAAAAAAACCTTCGAGAAAAAGACAGAAGTATTTGAAAGCGTACTAAAGAAAAACAGTGAATCTGAAGCAAAAGTAATTGAATTAGAGGCAAAACTTCTAGATGAACAAAATAAAACTAGAGAAGAAAAGAGAGATAAATGGCTAGAAAAACAGGTTTCTATTTGGAGATGGAAAAGTTGGATTGAATTTACGTCTTTAATATTTGTAGTTGCTTTAGGAATAACTTATATATTTTACATCTCTGATTGGAGTATAAAGAACGCATCTAATTATATCCTTGACTTAAAGTCTAACATAATTATTAGTGGTGTTTTTTCTATAATAATTTTTATTATTTCAACTTTTTCATATAGAACTTTAGTTGACAAATACAGAAATCATAGTAACATTGAAAATTTTAAAAAGGGTCTAAAAATACCAGAAGAATATAAGGAACTCAAAAAAGCCCAGTAGCTAACAGCAACTACCCAAAAGTTGCGGTTCAGTCGTTAAATTCAAGCTTTGTGCATCTAATGAATTTTAGTGCTGAAAAACCCCGCCTTCGCTAAGTGCCAAAACTTTATGCTTTACTTGATTTTTCTACTATGGCGATTTCCTCCTCCGTCAACTCGTAAAGTTGATAAACCAATTGGTCTATTTGGTTTTCATTTTTAAGCTCCATAGGAGCGAAATCAGAATAGGAATGAAAAGCAAACAATTCATTAAGCTCCGTAGGAGCGACATTATTCAATCCATTCAAATAAATATTTGTCATTATATTCAATATTAAATTTTTGTAATAATTCCATGTATTCATCTTTGAAAGTTTTTTTCAGGTGATGTTGTTCTTGATTGTTAATATAAGCAATAACAGTATCTAATTGAGATTGCGCATATGAAAAGGCACCAAAACCTTCTTGCCATTGAAATTTACCTTTTATAAATCCTTTTTCATTAATCCATTTTGATGAATTGGCTTTAATGTCTCTTACTAAATCCGATAAAGCAATATCGGGTTTGATGCTGACCAAAAAATGAATGTGGTCTTCAACGCCACCTATAGCATATATCTTTTGTCCTTTTCCGTTCACAATACCGCAGATGTATTTGTTCAATTCATCTTTCCAATTTTTGTTAATAAGGTTTTGACGCCCTTTTACAGAAAAGACAACGTGTAAATATATTTGTGTATATGTGTTTGCCATTTTTAATTGATAATTTTGTTTTTTATTTCACCCCTACGGGGTTTTGGTTTTTGTGTATTTTATTTTTCTATTAGGATATTGCTCCGCTGGAGCTTTCATGCGTTTTCAATGATTTTTATTTCCTCCTCCGTTAATTTGTAAAGTTGATACACCAATTGGTCTATTTGGTTTTCATTTTTAAGCTCCATAGGAGCGAAATCAGAATAGGAATGGTATGCAAACAATTCATAAAGCTCCGTAGGAGCGACATTATTCAATCCATTCAAATAAATATTTGTCATTATATTCAATATTAAATTTTTGTAATAATTTCATGTATTCATCTTTGAAAGTTTTTTAACTAAATTCTTGTTGGTGATAACCCCGTATGGACGGGACAAAGCACCAACAAGGGCTCCAAAGGTTTTGACGCCCTTTTACAGAAAAGACAACGTGTAAATATATTTGTGTATATGTGTTTGCCATTTTTAATTGATAATTTTTTTTATTTCACCCCTACGGGGTTTTGGTTTTGTGTATTTTATTTTTCTATTAGGATATTGCCCCGCTGAAGCTTTCATGCGTTTTCAATGATTTTTATTTCTTTTTCCGTCAACCCATATAGCTCATACACCAAGCTGTCTATTTCTGCTTCATGGGCGGTGGTGTCGGCTGCGGGGTTGTCGCGCTTGAGGGTGAGGATTTGATTGACTAAATTTGTAATTTTCTTTTCTGTCTTTTCATTCCTTTTAATTGGTATTTGATGTAATTCATATCCACTAATTGTCGGGTTTTTAAATTCATCGTTAAACCACCAGTTAATCATTTTTGAATTTATAATGCCAACAACAAATTTCAAGTCACAATTATAATCAAGAATTTCGGATGATATATTTGTTGTGTCTAAACAGAAATACTGTTCATCGTCATATGTAGCTAAGAGTTGACCGCTACTATTTACCCTTTGTGTAATTATTTTTTCAGGTTTTAAGAATAATTCTTTTGTATGTGGCAAGCAACCTGCTTTTTCTTTCATTAAGTCAGGACGATACCAAATATATTCATTGTCATAGACTATTCTATATGCCTTGATGTTCCTTCCTCTTATTACTTTAAAATAGTCTTCCCCTTTGTTTTCTTTAAACAAAAACCTGCTGTCATTACTTGTTTTTATACCTCTGGAAAAGTGAACTATATCACCAAGTTCTGTCGCATTAGATTTAATTTTTGTATAGATGTAATATTTAACTGGGTCCCAAGTCAAATTGATTTTTAATTCTTCATCTTTGAAAATTGTATCTCTTGGAATCTCAACTTTAAAGTTGAAATTTTCATCAAGCAATATGATTTTAGTATTTGGTTTAATGTCTGTTTGGATGATAACAGTTTTAACATAAGCATCTTTAAATACACCAAAGTCAAGTTCAACAATTGACATTAAATTTATTTTGTTAAGTAATAGTTTTCTTAATGGTAGAAAACTCGTTGTTGAAACCCAAGTATGAGGTATAATTAGACAAATGTATCCGAATTGATTTTTAATTTTCGCACCTAATCCAACAAAGAAAGCATACAAGTCAGTTTTATTCTTGTATAGTTCAAACTTGTTATAAAATTCTCTTTCTGTTTCTGGCAAATTCGCAAAGTTAACATACGGCGGATTTCCAATCACCACATCAAAGCCCACAAATCCCCCTTCATTGTTTAGCACTTCGGGGAACTCAAAGCGCCACTCAAAGGCATTTTCAAAAATCTTGTTGGCTTTTATTTCCTCAATTTCGCTTTCTAGCTTTTTTACCTCGGCGCTCAGTTTCTCTACCTTTTTGTTCCATTCGGCTTTTTCTTTTTTGCTTTTTTCAAACAGGCCTGTTTGGGTAGTTAGCGTTATTAGTTCGCCTTTTAGGTTGCCTAGCTTTTTAAGCTTGGGGTCATTGGCATTTATCTCGGTTCTAAAGTCGCTTTTTATGTCGGCTATCAGCCTTTCCATTTCGCGCTTCTGCTCTTTGTTTTCGGCATTGCGGTAGGTGGCTACGGCTGCTTTGTAGCTTTCTATGTTCCATTTGCTTTTTTTAAGGGCTTGTTTTAGGTCGGCATCTATCGCAAATCTGCTCACTAGGGAGTTGCCACATTTTATGTTTATATCTATATTGGGCAAGGTTTCGAGTTCCCATAGCCCATGGTTTAAACCATGGGCTATGGGGCTGCGGTAATACGCGCTCTTTAATAGCTCTATCCAAAGTCTTAGCCTGCATATTTTTACAGAGTTGGGGTTTATATCTACCCCAAATAGGCAGTTTTCTATGATGGTTTGTTTTTCGTGGAAAAGGGTTTCTTGCACGCGTTGGCTCTCGGTGCGCTGCTGTGTTCCCTTAGCATTCATTGCAGGGATGTATTCAAAAAGCTCTCCGTTTTCGTCGCTTACTATTAGTTCGTCGTTTACTACTTCTATCTCGTAGCGGTGCAGGGATTTGCCCTCGCGGTCTTCCAGTATTTTAAGGTCGTTTTTTACCGCTATCATTTCATTTAGCGCCGATACCAAAAAGTGCCCCGAACCCACCGCAGGGTCACATATTTTTATGCTGTTTACTATTTCGTTGGCTTTTTTTCTTGTAATCTTTTGTGGTATTAGTTCGTAAATGTCTTCTATGCCGCTAATCTGCAAATCGTGTAAATTATGGCTATGACAGTGTTCGCTGAATTTTTGCACCACTGCTTTGCGAATGGTTTCGCGGCACATATACATGGTTATAAAACCTGGGGTAAAAAACGAACCGTCTTTGTAGCCGTTTATTTTTTCGAATATAAGACCCAGTACAGAGGCGTTTATAAGGGTTTTGTTGTCTTCCTGTATTTCTTCGCCGCTCTCTGCACCAAAGTCGTAGGCATCCAAAAATTCAAAGAGGTAGGCTAGGGTGCTTAGGCTTCCTGTTCTTTTTTTGCCTTGTTCGTCCTTTAGTACCGAGCTAGGGTGTATGGGTATGTTTTTTTCGTCTTTTAGGTTGCTTATAAACAGGGTAGCGTGTTCTATTTCTGTGGGTTCAAACAGGGAGGAGTTGAGATAGGGTACTTTTTCGAAAAGTGTTTTTACATCTTGGTTTCTGTCTTGGTACCTGCGAGCCAATACCTGAAAAAACAAACTGTTTAGGTCGTCGTAGTTTTTAATCTTGTGAAGGTTCAGAAAAGCATAGGATTTATCGCCCTTGGCATAGGTTATGAGCTGCGCTTCTAGTAGTTTTAAGAATAAAATTCGGTTTATCCAGGTTATGGTAAGTTCTAGTGCTACATTAAAAAGGCGTTCTTGGTAGTTTGCCCCAAATTGGGAAGGTTTTTCTAGCCTGCTAATTTTGTCTAAGGTATCGAGCTGAATAATGGTGTCTTCGAGAATAGAACCGGAGTTTCTGCTGCCTTCTTTGTTGCGCCCTATGATTTTTTTGCTGCCTTCTTTGCTTTCTTCTAATCCTATAATGTGAAGCAGCTCGTTGTAGAATCTTTTGTCTAGGCTGTTGCTGTCGTTGGTAAAGGGTAGTTTAAGCAGGTGTTCGGGCGAGAGTAGTTTAAACAGGGCAATCAATTTGTTGTCGTCTGTTTTGTCTTCATTGCGCAGGGGGGCTTGGTATTCCTGTAAGTGAAAATAGGTAAACTCTATTTCGGCGCTAATCTCTGCAATAAAAGGCTCTGCAATTTGCTTGTAGAAAAAATCGGTTTTGCTATCCGCAAGCCTGCCTGCTTCAAAGTCTTGGAACTGTTTTACAAAAGCTTTATTTTGGGCAAAAAGCCTATCGAAGGTAGTGGCATCAAAAATAAACCATTCGTGAATATTGGTAATAATCAAATGCTTTACTTCTAGGTTTTTGTGGGTTATTCTTTCTCGCAGGTAGTACAGCACCAATTCTTGAAAAGCCTTGGTATTGAGCTTGTCGGTGCTTGCTTGCTCGCCTTGTGTATTGGCTTTGTCTGTGCTAGCAACTACCTGCGGCATTTCGCTTTTGTTGGTGGGTTTTTTGGCTTCTACTATTACGCCTACCGAGCTACTTGCTTTGTCACCATTGTGTATTACAAGGTCATTGCGGCCTTTGGTATTTATAAAATGTTTCTGTTTGTAGTAGGTATCTTTAAGAAAATCAGAGATTAAATTTTTGTGAAACTCTTCGCTTTCGGTATCGTTGGTTCTATCGAGTAGGGTTATAAGATTAGCTTTGAAACCTTCAATTTCTGTTCTATTTGGTTTTACTTTTAGAAAGGCTTTGTTAAGCGCTTTTCTAGGTTTCAATCTGTTTATCTTCATTATTCTAAATCTTTTATACTTTAAGCTATCTTGTAATTTATGGTTTGCGAGGTTTACCAAAAAGAATTTATACAGGAGCTAAATTTTTAATTGGTGCTCAAACATAAGGTTTTTATATAATCCATCAAAATGATAAATGGAATGTGGAAATATAAAATTGAATAGGGGACAAGAGGAGGATAACAACAAGGGTGGAAAATATAGGCTCGTTATCCTCATTCCATTGCCGCCCTTCGATACTCCAGCCTAAGGCTGGCACTCAGGATGACAATGGTATTTTATTAGCCCATTTTGGCGATATCACCAAAATGGGCTCCAAATATATTTGTGTATATGTGTTTGCCATTTTTAATTGATAATTTTGTTTTTTATTTCACCCCTACGGGGTTTTGGTTTTTGTGTTTTTTATTTTTCTATTAGGATATTGCTCCGCTGGAGCTTTCATGCGTTTTCAATGATTTTTATTTCTTTTTCCGTCAATTTGTAAAGTTGATAAACCAATTGGTTTATTTGGTTTTCATTTTTAAGCTCCATAGGAGCGAAATCAGAATAGGAATGAAATGCAAACAATTCATTAAGCTCCGTAGGAGCGACATTATTCAATCCATTCAAATAAATATTTGTCATCATATTCAATATTAAATTTTTGTAATAATTCCATGTATTCAACTTTGAAAGTTTTTAAACTAAATCCTTATGGTGATAACACCAACAAGGGCTCCAAAAAACAACCAAGTTAGCGTGGACGGAATTAATGTTTCAATGGAAAATTATGATTATTAATCTTTTATTTTAGGTATGCAATGTAAGTACGCTTTTTTCAAAACGATTAAACAGAAGCGAACTATTGTATTTCGTTTAATAGCTAACTTTGCACTTAACAGATATGGAAGCGGCGCTTACACTTATCAAAAATTTAGCTTTGAAAATGGAAACGGAACACTTAGCAGAAGAACAAATTATTTCGGAATTGAAATCACATACAGCATTTTTAATAAAATAAAGAATGAAATACAAAACCCATAGCAAGGTCATATTATTAATAATTTTTGTTTTAACACATAAAAGTACTAAAGCAGAAGTAATTGTTAAATTTCCCAAATCGTTATTTACTATGCAAGGTACTGCATCATTTCAAAATTCACCACAAATAAGCAATAATCCTTCTCCTGCTCAGTTTGAAAGTAAAATTAGCATTGCTCCCATTTTGAGTTTTAACTTTAGCTATTTGATTTTGCCCGAAAAACATATTTATGCTACATTGGGTTTGGGACATAGAAGTACTCCAATGAAATACGAATTGAATACAAACATAATCCGAGGGTCTGAAATTTGGAATAGCAATTCGGATTTTTATGAGCAAGCTTACCCTAACGGTGCAGCACCTGCCACAATCAAGGAGTTTGATTGGAGGTATGGAGACAATCAGTTTTTTAGAACCTATTTAGGCTTAAATAAGTTATTTCCATTCAAATCAAATTCTGACCTTTGTTTAAATCTTGGTTTGGGATTAGCTACTTTATGGAAATTTGATAAAAGTATTGAGCTTTATTCAGGATTTGGATATGTAAATCCCCAAACTTCTGAGAGTATAAAATTTCTAGAAGTAGAAGTGGGAGATAATCGTGGGAAGTTACTTTATCACAACTTCAACAGTAAGTTGGGTTTAACCAAATTTGGAGAAAGAAAAGTCTATCACATAAATTTTGTCTTTAATTTAGGGCTCACCCATCTAGCTGTTGGAGAATATAAGGTTTTAAATAATGGTGCAGAAGAGTCTGGAAATCTTAAAATGAATATGAACTATTTAGGCTTGGAAATAGGCTATGGTTGGCAATTGTGATTTCAAAGGTTTTTTTTGTGTTCCGCCAATAAATTGGGGACAAGTCCGCCAATAAATTGGGGACAAGTATTCACCAGCAAGATGCAAAATATTCAACCCACTTCGGTGTTGTGTTTGCGATACATTTAATACAATATGTTCAACAGGTTTCACCTGTCGCTATTCAAATTAAAGCCTTTTAGGCTTTTGTAGCTTTATGACGGTTTGTTTCTATTCTTCTTCACTATCTTTTTTAATCGCCATCACGTATTATGTTGTTTGTTTTATAGAAATCAAGTTCGAAAAAATCCCAAAGGATTTAATCTGAATAGCCTCCGATGCTAATCGGGGGTATTTTAATATTGAGTGACAAATAACCACGGAGTGGTTAAATAATTTATATATGGTTTTGTCATAGAAATCAAGGGCGGAAAATAGATATATAGGAATGTCATGGTTCTATACAATTTTTGCTAACGCAAAAACCACCCCTGACGATAAATATCAGGGTTCGTTATAATCACCATGACATTCCATTCCCCTCTGCAGTATTTTCCCTAAACTAAAAAGGCCACTAATGTAGTGACCTTTCTAATTTTTGATTTATCGTAGCCTTATTGAATTTTTGTAACCTCTACAAAGTTTCCATCTTTTATCGTTACAACAGCATTTTCTTGGTTTTTTCCTTCTCCACTAAAAGTACCTGTGATTTTATCGTTTTCGTTTTTAACTAACTTAAATGTACCAGTAGTTGAATTTACTGTTGTAATCGTACCATCCACATTTTTGTAGTAATAAAAGGAAGCAGAACCTGCGGTATTAATAGGGCCTGCAAAATTGTAGTCGCCTGTAGTATTTCCCCAAAAATCTATTTCTATTCTTTCAGAATTTGTACCACCTAGATTTTTTGAATAAAAAATTCTGTTTTTATTTTGTGGCAATACAATCCAATCTGCTTCTACAGAGAAGCTTTCATCATTTAAACTGAGGCATAAATCCATTCCATTGCACGCTTTTATAATTTCATCTTCATCTTTTTTACAGGATTGAAGTATCACTGCGGATGCAAGAAAACTTGCAAATAATAGGGTAAAAGTTTTTTTCATATTCTTGTTTTTTTATGCAAATAAAACAAAAGAAATGGAATATGCAAGTGGTATTATTTTTACCCTCTGAGAAATTATTTTTTCAAAGCATTCGGATCGTAGTCTTGTTTAGAAATAAAGTATAAAAGAATCATTCTTGAATACCTAAAAGAAAACGGACTTAAAACCAATACTATCGGAATAATTATAGTGTAGATATAATCTAAAGGGAAATCATAGTTTATAGATATTATGCCTAAAATCAGCATTAATCCTGCCGAAAAGCCATAGCTTATATACATTGAGGCCCAAAAAAAACCTGTTTCTTCTTCAAACTTATGTCCGCATTTTGGGCAGTTCTCGTAGGTTGCAGAAAATTTTAGAGGATTAAATATTGAATGTTCAAATACATCTCCAGTTCTACATTTCTGACATTTGAATGTAAGAAAAGAAATTGCTTTTTTGGGGATTTCAGCTTGCTTGTTCATGTTTCAACTTGTTTTTTCTAAAATTTATATACCACAACAATGCAATACTAAACATAGCGGCATATACTGTTACAAGTAAAAATAATATCCCAGTATTAAGTCCCATACCTACAGATTTCGGGCCTCCTGAATTCATAGAAGATTCCACCGCACTTCTGCACATTGGGCATTGGGCAAGTGAATTAAATTGAATAAGGATAAGTAACAAGGAGAAAACAACACTTTTAATTTTCATTTTTTAATAATAATAAGGTGAAATCATTAGATAAACTATAACTCCAGTAATTGCAACATAAAGCCAAATAGGGAAGGCAAAGCGTACGATTTTCTTATGTTTATCTATTTGGTTTAATATACCTCGCATGTAAGCAAAAAGAACAAATGGAATAACTACAACAGACAAGGCTATGTGCGTAATTAGAATAATTAAATAAAGGCTTCTATACATTCCGACTGCGCTTTTTTCTTCTTCTTCTAGAATCCCATTAAAATTCGAATCTCCAAATATAATTTCAGAACTTGTAATATGTCTTGCAACATAAAGAGCCAAAAATAAAAGCGACAAGCCAAGACTAACTTGAATTAATTTTTTATGTAATTCTACATTTTTATTTTTAATAGCCCAAAGAGCTACTAATAACAATATGGCTGTTATACCATTGGTGGTAGCATAGATTGGTGGCAGAAATCTGGTATCGTATCCTTCTATATGAAGTTTAAATAGTAATACAACAACCAGTGGTACTACAATAGATAATGTATAAATTAGTTTTTTAAAGATATTCTCTTGCATGGTATAAATGTTCTTATTTAATTATGTTCTCTGGTTTTTTGTATTCAAATAATAGTGCTCTTACAGCATCAATTATTTTAGGGTTCCCTTCTTTATGCATTCCTTTTCTTCCATGGAATACTCCTCTAACTTTTCCCTCTTTATCAATTAATACTACGTTTTCACTGTGGAAAAATCCGCCATGCACAGCATCCTCAGCACCAGGAATTTTGTACGAATTTTCTGCTAAATCATATAGCATTGCTTTGCTTCCCGTAAGAAATTGCCACTTGGGTAGTTCTGCCCCAAATTGTTTGGAGTATTCTAAGAGAACCTCGGGAGAATCGTTTTCGGGATCTACTGTATGGCTTAGAAAATAAACCGAACTATCTTTTAGAAACTCTCTATAAATATGTTGAACATTTCTATTCATTTGTGGACATACCTCCGGACAACTTGCAAAAAAGAAGTTTACCAATAAAATTTTACCTTTAAAATCATTTAAGGTCACACTGTCTCCATTTTGATTTACTAATTTAAAATCATCTATAGTATGGTAAATTGTATCTCCTGTAGCGGGATCTAAATATCTGTCATATAGTATAGGTAGTTTTTCAGAATAATGTTCTCCTTGTTTTAGTAGTACTACCCATAGCACAGGTAATACTAACAAGAGGAATAAAATCAATCCCATCCAGAAGGAAATTTTAAAAGGTTTTTTCATGTTGAATTAAGTTCTGCAAATATACTTATTGATTTGCTTGTATAGTTAAAAAGGTGCTTTTTTCGAAAGATATTTAAGTAGGATTATCAAAAAAAAATCCCGAAATAATTCGGGATTTTAAATGTTATTCCATTATTGAAAGAGCGTCTCCTTCATACAGTAACAATACAATTAACCATAAAATGAAAACTATAGGTATGATAATAGAAAGCATCAATTTATTGTTTTCATACTTTAAGTGCATGAATGTACCAACTATATAATATGCTTTTACAACACCAAGAACTATAAAGATGCTATTTCTTAGCATGTTAGCAGGCATTATAAAGTAAAATGCTATATCTATCAGGGTCAAACCTAACAATATCCAAAATCCCATCCATACTTCTTTTGTTCCATGGCTCTCGCTATGTGGAATATAATTTACTGGGTTATACTCTTTTTCTGGATCTTCTACTGATTTATTTGAATGTGCCATAATATTATTTTAATGTTAATGATTTATATAAGATAAAAGAATGTAAATACAAATACCCAAACTAGGTCTACAAAATGCCAATAAAGACCTACCTTTTCAACCATCTCGTAGTGTCCTCTTCTTTCATAAGTACCAAACAATACATTAATGTATACAATGATATTCAATACAACACCACTAAATACGTGGAATCCGTGAAACCCAGTTACTAAAAAAAATAGGGAAGAAAATTGCGCTGGACCAGCAGTTCTTAAACCTTCTGACCATTCATAATGTCCAAAAACCTTCAATCCTTCAGCATAGCTTTTGCCATCCGCAGTGAGGCCGAAATTGTTAGAATACAATTTGGCTCCATCGCCAATAAATACACTCCATTCCCATGCCTGACAACCTAGGAATGCTAATCCACCAATAATTGTCCATAACATGTATTTTCCTACTTCTTTGTGAGAATTTCTATGACCCGCTTCTACAGCCAATACCATAGTTACAGAGCTGAAAATCAAAATAAAAGTCATTAAACTAACGAAAAATAAAGGCAAATGGTAGTGGCCAACCAATGGAAAATGGTTAAATACCATGTCTGGTAGAGGCCAAACATCTGCAAGAGAATATCTTGCTGCTCCATAAAAAACGAGCAATGATGAAAAAGTAAATGCATCGGATAATAAGAAAAACCACATCATCAGTTTGCCGTAGCTCACTTTAAACGGAGACCTTCCGCCTTTCCAAATAGATTCTGTTTCTTGTACTGTAGTAGTAGCCATTATTTAAATTGTTATTTGAATGTAAAATTTATCGCGCAAAATAAAGAAATAAAACAATATAAATCCACAGAATTCCAAGAAAATGCCAGTATGTAGTGGAAATATTTATGAACACTAAGTTTTTTTTGTGTATACTTAATTTTAAAGATTTTGCAAAAGTGATTGATAATAAGACCATTCCGAGGATAATATGTGCCAAATGCACATAGCTTATTGCATATACAAAACTTGCAGAAATTTCTTCTGGATACTGATTTGAAAAGTATAAGCCCTTATCTACCATATTGCTCCACCCCATATATTGTGAATAAGCAAATCCAATACCTCCAAGCAACGCAAATACCATAAGACTAGGGATAAGTGTAACGTTGTCCTTTTTGGCTGCATTGTAAGCTAGTTGCATAAAAACGCTTGATACAACGGAGATAATTGCGCTTATCCAAAACCAAACAGGTAGCTCAAATTGAAGCCAAGCCTCATTTCTTATACCATCTGCCCTATGAACTATATACGCACTACTAAATGCTGCAAACAACATAATGGAAGCTATAATCAGTAACCATACAGTAAAAACTACTGGATTAATTCCAAATCGCCCGCTTTGTTCTTGGTTTTTTTCCTGAAACCTCGTTTTTATTGTTTCTATTTTTGTATTCATAATTTTTAAATTAATAACCCTGCTAACACAATCAATATGTACCCAAATGATGCAAACATCAATTTTCTTGCATCTTTATCCAATAATGTTCGGTACAATATAAAGGAGTAATATATCAATAAACCTCCGCTTACAATAGCCATTACCAAATAAATTATACCGCTGAAACCTATAAGAAATGGTATAATACTGATTAATGTTAGCACCATAGAATACCAGAGAATTTGGAAAGCGCTATTTTTGGTTTTCCCCCTTTTTGATGGCAATAAAAAATAGGATGCTTTTTGATAGTCTTCGTGAAGTACCCATGCTAGGCTCCAAAAGTGTGGAAATTGCCAGAAAAATTGTAATGTAAAAATAAAAATACCAAGTATATCAATGCTTCCGGTGTAGCCAACATAACCTATCAATGGTGGTAACGCTCCCGGAAAAGCTCCAATGAATACAGCAATTGGAGAAATTTTTTTCATTGGTGTATAAAAAAAAGCGTAGGTTACCAAAGAGAAAAAACCTAGAAAGGCCGCTGTTAAATTTAAAAAGACACCGAGGATTAATAAACTTAATATTCCCGTAATTAATGCATATATCAATGCATCCATTACTTCTATAGTACCAATAACCAGGGGTCTTTTGTTGGTTCTATTCATTAGCTTGTCAGATTCTCTTTCAAAAATCTGATTTAAAGTATTGGATGAAGCAGTAAGAAAAAATCCCCCTAAAGCAAGAGCAAGTAATTCTACCATAGAAAATCCTTCTCCAATATGATTGGATTTATATACTGCGATTAAATAACCTAGACATGCAGTAATTACAACCAAAAGCGTTAATCTAGGCTTACTTAGCTGTATGTATGGTTCTATTTTTTGTTTGCTTGTCATGATTTTTGGAGCAACAAAGCTACTATTTTTATGTGGTTAGTTTTGCCTAGTTTTCCTCATTTTTTTTACTTCGATTAACCACTATTTTAGTTGGATATAAGCGGCTTTTTTAAGTAAAAATATATAAATCCGTATGCTTGTACTCCAAATAGAATTCCTGCACCAAATATATGTTGTACTTGGGCTACCAATGGGAAATTATACAATAAGTTTAGACTTCCTGTCAATATTTGAATACCTATCAGTAGTAAAACTATACCTTGAAGATACAAAAGCGAATTTGAGATATTTTTTTTGTTTTTATACAACAACTGAAATACGCGAATATTTAGAACTACAGAAAGAAAAGCTAAAATTCTATGCCAATTGAAACTTGTTCCTAAACCCGAAATATTTATCTCTCCATTTAAAGTAAGTGTATTTGTTTTTACTAATAAGTCAGAGTTTTCTCTTAAGGCAGTTCCAGAGATGATTTGAATTAATGTAATCCCTAAAACAATAGAAAACCAATGTGTAAATTGTTGGTTGCTCCGAAGGGATATAGGTACATACGTTTTATATGCAGATATCATTAATACCATTGCGGCTATATAAGCCAATAAGTAATGAATAGTAACAACCCATGAGGTTAAATTTGTTGAAACCACTACAGAGCCCAACCAAGCATTAAAAAAAATCAAGAAAACGCCTAGAATACTTAAATAAGTAACGTATTTATCTTTTTTAAACCAAAATATACTACTAATTAATGTGAGCAATGCAAGAATACCAGTAAGAGCTCCCCAAAGCCTATTAAGATATTCTGTCCATGTTTTTCTAGCGTTAAATTCTTCTGGTTCAAATACAGTTGGATCATTCAAAATTTCATTTGATTTTTTTTCAAACCCCAGTTTAGATAAAAGGGTAGCAAACCTAACTGCTTTTTGACTTCTCTTTGTTGAAAAATCTTGCTGGTAGTTTTCTGGCAATTGGTCTTCTGAAGTAGGAGGGATATACTGTCCAAAGCATTTTGGCCAGTCTGGGCAACCCATGCCTGAGCCAGTACTTCTAACAATACCTCCGAGTAATATTAAAATAAAAACCGCACATACAGTCAACCAACTATATGTGCGGTAATTTTCGCTTCTAAGCGGATTTTTCAATTTAAGCTCTATTTAAACCAAATAATTTAGCAAAAGAAGCAAACAATACTTTAGAAGAATCTACTTCTGTAGTAGGAGTTTCTATGGTTGGTTCATCAACCTTTACTGTCTCTGTATGGTGTATATCATCCTCGCCATCACTTGGTATGTTTTGAGGGTAGTAGTCCAATTCTCTACCTGGTACGCTGTATTCGTATGGTCCTCTATATACCACAGGAAGTGGGCCCGGCCAGTTTCCGTGAATATGTTCTACTGGAGTAGTCCATTCCAATGAGTTTGACTGCCAAGGATTTTGTGTAGCTTTTTCACCTTTGAAAATATTAACAAAGAAGTTGTACAAGAAAAATACTTGAGCTAAACCACCAACTATAGCAGCAATAGTAATTACAACGTTTACATCCATCCATATTCCAAATTCTGGAACTAGTGTGAATTCATAATATCTTCTAGGTACACCTGCAAGACCCATAAAGTGCATAGGGAAGAAAACAACGTAAGCACTTATAAATGTTAACCAAAAATGGAAATAACCTAAAGTGTTGTTCATCATTTTACCAAACATTTTTGGATACCAATGGTAAATACCAGCAAACATACCAAATATAGAAGCACTTCCCATTACAAGGTGAAAGTGAGCTACTACAAAATATGTGTCGTGTAATTGTATGTCCAATGCAGCATTACCAAGATAAATACCTGTTAAACCTCCTGTAATGAATAGTGAAACAAGACCTATAGCAAACAACATTGCAGGGGTAAATCTGATATTACCTTTCCATAAGGTTGCCAGGTAATTAAAAGTTTTTACAGCTGAAGGTACTGCTATAATCAGTGTTACAAACATGAAAACTGTTCCTAAGAAAGGGTTCATTCCTGTAATAAACATATGGTGACCCCAAACGATGAAGGAAAGAAAAGAAATTCCTAGTAAAGAGATAACCATAGCCGTATATCCAAAAATTGGCTTTCTAGCATTGTTTGCTATAACTTCAGAAGTTATTCCAAGTGCTGGCATTAGGATAATGTAAACCTCTGGGTGTCCTAAAAACCAAAATAAATGTTGGTATAATACTGGGCTTCCACCTACGTTATCCAAAGCGCCTATACCATTTAGATATATGTCAGACAAATAGAAAGATGTTCCAAAACTTCTGTCAAATATTAGAAATAATCCTGCGCCTAATAAAACAGGGAAAGACAATAATCCTAATACAGCCGTAAAGAAGAAAGACCATATAGTGAGCGGCATTCTATCCATAGACATACCCTTAGTTCTCATATTTAAAACAGTAGAAATATAATTTATACCACCCAATAAAGAAGAAACAATAAAGAGAATAATTGCAACTAGCCACAAAGTCATACCCAATCCTGAACCGGGCATAGCTTTCTCTAGAGCTGACAATGGAGGGTAAACTGTCCATCCTGCAGAAGCTGGGCCAGTTTCTACAAAGAAAGAGGAGATTAGAACTATGGAAGATAAAAAGAAGAACCAATAAGATAACATATTCATAAATGGAGAAGCCATATCTCTTGCTCCTATTTGTAATGGAATAAGTAAATTACTGAAAGTTCCACTCAATCCTGCTGTTAATACATAGAATACCATGATAGTACCATGTATAGTAACTAAAGCTAAATAAAAGTTAGGATCTAATATACCATCCTTTCCCCATTTGCCTAAAAAGGTTTCTATAATTCCAAAAGATTCACTTGGCCATGCCAATTGCAATCTAAATAAAATGGACATAAAAACCCCAATACATCCCATAATGATACCCGTTATCAAAAATTGACGAGAAATCATTTTGTGGTCCATACTGAAAACGTACTTGCTAATGAACGTCTCCTTGTGGTGTTCGTGACCATGGTGGTCATCGTGTCCGTGAGTTTCAGTTTCTAAGTGGCTTGTTGTACTCATGAAAGTAACTTTTATGTTAAAATGTTAAATTTTTAAATTGATTTTTTGTTGTTTGATTGAATAATAACAACAGATTCCTCTACTTGGTTTTCTACTGGACTGTTTATTTCTTCTTCTTTTTCAGAACCAGGTAATTGCATTGGATACGCAGGTTTTTGGGCAGCAATCCAAGTCTTGTACTCTGTTTCCGTTTCTACAACTACAAACTTGATTTTCATATTGAAATGAGCTTGTCCACAAATTTTATTACAGTATAGGTAATAGTTGTATTCTTCATTGTTCTTCTCTTTTCTGATTTCATCTGTAGATTTTGTAGGTACAAACGTGAATTCAGTATTCATTCCTGGTACACAATTCATTTGGACTCTGAAGTCAGGAAGGAAAGCGGAATGTATAATATCTCTAGAACGGAATTTAAGTTTTACTGGTTTGTTTTTTAGAACTACAATCTCTTTTGTAATCATATCATCATGAACACTTCCGTTAAATGTAGCTTTGTATTCTTCTTTGTTCATTTCTACCAAAGCCATTCTCTCTAATTGCTTGGTTCTTCTCCTTAACATTAGTTCTAAGTCCATTTTGTATTCACCATTCAATACCCTTGCAATCTCTTTCTCAGTATCTTCTACTCCTTTGAAATTAGCAAGCTTTTTGAAATCTTTCACTTTTGCATTTAATTCACTTAGATAGGTATCAATAGAATTGATTTTAGCAATATAATCAGAAGTGTCTTTTTTCAACTCTTCTTTAAAAGTTTCTACTTCACTTTCTACTGCCAAGCCTAATGAATTTGTTCCTGAAATATAGTTGAAACTATGTGCTCCAAATTTATTGTCTGCACCTGGGTATCTAGCGGTCCATCCAAATTGATATGCGAAAACCTCAATTTCCTGAGCATTTTTGCTATTTGGATTTTCATAAGTAATATTTTTCCAAACTGCATATCCTCTTAATACTAAGATTGTGAGTACAATAGCTGGAATAATTGTCCAAAATACTTCTAGTTTGTTGTTGTGAGAATAATATGTCGCTTTTCTAGTCTCGCTTTTCTTGTACATAAAACTATATACAAATAATAGAACTTGAGTAGCTACAAATACAATTGCAGTAAAAATTAACGTGATCATAAACATGTTGTCATAATCTACACCATGTTCAGAACTTGAATTATATACTTTGGTTTCTGGGCCATGTACTACAAACTCCCAAGCCGCGAAATACATACCAACACCTAAGAAGATAAGTAACATCCATGCGTTAATTTTGTTAGCATCGGCTATTTTTCTACCAGTTAACTTTTGTGCATAAGATGCAACATCAAATACATAGGCTAGCACAAGTATAAGTAATCCTGCAGCAATGTATAATGCCCATTGGATTTTAGATTTTAAACTTTCTGCACCTGTAGCTTCCTTAAAAGGTTCAAATTCATCGCTACCTACTCCAAAAAGAGCAGCTTCTTGCAATTCGGTGTTTAATGTTTTGAGTTCTAAAATTGGTTCTGCTACATAAACAAATCCGAAAAATAGAACCATTAGGCCCGTTTTAATAAAGGTTTTCATTTGAGTTTGCTTCATCTCAGTTTTATTATGACTGTAAAATGTATATTTTTAATCGACCGCAAATTTATTTATATTTTCATATTTCGGTAAAATTTTCAGAATAAAATTGAATGCACTTTCTAATTTTATGTTTTTAAATTTACTTAAAGTATAGATAAATAAATAGATACATGTTTTTTACTTGTGGAAAATCTTTACCAATGGGGCGTATATTAGAATGATTCTAAATAAATCTTATTCAGTTCTTCACTTGTGTTTTTTGCACTAAAAATATCTAGTTCTAGCTTGTAATCTATTTGATTATCTTTAAGTAATAAGAATTGTTTTGTAAATAAACTTTCTAGGTTTCCTGGTTTTGTGGCATCAAAATATAAAGCTTTATTTCTTGCTATTTCTTTAAAAACAGGCAGCTCATTTAAGATTAATTTGCAACCTTGTTGCATTGCTTCTAGCAATGGAATTCCAAAGCCTTCGTATAAGGAAGGGTATATAAATGCCAAACAGTGTTTTAATAATGTAGCTTTTTCTTGTTCTGTGACACTCTCTAGAAGTATAATTTTATTTTCTAAATTTAACCTTTTGATTGTGTCTTTTACTTCTTGTAATGTATTGCCAGGTTTACCTGCTAAAATTAGTTTAAAACTATTGTTTTTAGAAATTTTAGAAAATTCATGGATTAGGTAAAGATGGTTTTTTCTTGTTTCAAAACTACTTATGTATAAAAGGTATTGGTCTGATATTATAGCTTGCTCGTTTGCTTTAAGAATTGGATTTCCAGATTGATAGATGATTTTAATTTTCGAGCTTTTTATTTTGCCATAATACTCTATATCTCTAGCTGTCATTTCACTTGTTGCAACAATGAATTTACTTTTTTTACAAGCGTGTGCAAATTTTAAGGAATATATTTTTCTATCAATAGGAGAATATTGGTTTGGATATTTTAGCCAAATTGTATCGTGAATTGTAGTAATATATTTTGTTTTGGGATTGAGTACCAAAGGTATTTCATTGCTCAATCCGTGGTATATATCTATATTGTTTAGTCTTATATCTGCTGCTATTCCTGCTGTTCGCCAGAATAATCTGTTTTTAAAGTCAGGAGTAATTATGTTTAAATTGTCGCTTTTTTCAGCAAACCCCGAAGTGATTTTAGGGGAAAACAAGAAATATTGATTTTGAGGGTACAGTTTTACAAAGTTTAGAATTAGGTTTCTAGAGTAAACCCCTAAACCTGTAGCATTTAGAAATGCCCTTTTTGCATCAAAACCAATATTCATATTTAATAATTAGACTGCAACATCATTTTCACGAAGGGCATCATTTAAGGATGTTTTTTTGTCAGTACTTTCTTTTCTTTGTCCAATAATAAAAGCGCAAGGTACATGGAATTTACCCGCCGGAAATTCTTTTTCGTAACTCCCTGGTATAACCACAGAACGAGGAGGTACATAACCTTGATAAATAGTTTTTTCAGGCTTGGTTATGTCTATAATTTTGGTTGACTGGGTAAGGGTTACTCCTGCTCCCAGAACTGCTTCAGAACCCACTCTTACGCCCTCTACTACTATACACCTTGATCCAATAAAACAGTTATCTTCAATAATTACTGGGGATGCTTGTACGGGTTCTAGTACTCCTCCAATACCAACTCCACCGCTTAGGTGTACATTTTTTCCTATTTGTGCGCATGAACCTACAGTAGCCCATGTATCAACCATAGTACCCGAGTCTACATAAGCGCCAATATTCACATAGGAGGGCATTAGGATTACCCCTGGTGCTACATACGAACCATATCGTGCTATACCATGCGGTACTACTCTTACATTTAAAGCTTCATAATTAGATTTTAATGGTATTTTGTCATAAAACTCCAAAGGACCGCTATGCATTGTTTGCATTTTTCTTGTTGGGAAATATAAAATTACTGCTTTTTTGATCCACTCATTTACCTTCCAATCGTCACCGTTTTTTTCAGCAACTCTTATTTCTCCTTTATCTAGTAGGTTTACAATTTCTTCAATCGTTGCTACTACTTCTTTTTCTTTAAGTAATTCGCGATTTTCCCAAACTGATTCGATTATATTTTTTTGTTTTTGCATGGTTGTAAAATAAAGGGCAAATTTGCAGTCTTTAATTTTAAAATCCAATTTATGAACCGCAATAAATTTACACTTCTTGTTTTAGGCTTTTTTCTAAGCTTTTTTCAGGCTTATGCACAAAGCAAATTATTGACTATGGAAGAGGCTATAATTACACCTAAACTTTACCCTTCTTCTTTGCAAAATGTAAGCTTTTTACCTAATGGAAACTTCTTCTGTTATCAAATTCCACAATCTTCATCCCCTAAATTATACATTGTGAATGTAGAAAACCAATATGTGGATTCTTCTCTTACTTTAAATGTAATTAACAATTCATTGAAAATTAAAAAACTTCCAGAACTTAAGAGAATACCTTTTATAGAATGGATAAACCAAAATAATTTTATTTTTACAGTCGAGGGGAAAATGTATAATTTTAACAGAATAAATCTTGAAACGACCTTGTTTTTTGAGTTGCCATCTAAGTACAATCACGTAGAATGGGCTCCCCAAAAGGAAAAAGCAGCATTTTCAATCGATAAAAACCTATTTGTTTCTAATTCAAATGGTCAAATAAATCAAATTACCTTTGATGGTACTTATGGAATAGTATACGGAGAACCTGTTCACAGAAATGAATTTGGTATAAATAAAGGCTTGTTTTGGAGTAATGATGCCAAAAAACTTGCTTTCTATAAAATGGATGAGTCTAAGGTGACTGATTACTTTATATACCAAAACAATACAATGCCTGCAAGTGTAGAGAAAATTAAATATCCTTTTGCTGGAGCTACTAGCCATTTTGTTCAAGTTGGTGTTTATGACATAGAAAAAGGAACTATGGTTTATCTTAAAACATCTGGTCCTGAAGACCAGTATTTAACTAATATTTCTTGGAGCCCAGATAATCAGTATATCTATTTGGCAAAGGTTTCCCGAGATCAAAAAAATATGTGGTTAGAACGATATTGGGCAAATGACGGTAATCTTGATCAGATTGTTGTAGAAGAATTTAACAGTAAATATACCGAACCAGAAAATCCCCCTGTTTTTATCCCTTGGAATGAAAATCAATTTTTATGGCAATCTGAAAGAGATGGGTTTAACCATCTGTATTTGTACAATACCAATGGAAAACTAATCAAACAACTAACTAAAGGCCCTTGGGTGGTAACAAAAATATTGCAATTTAATCAAGAATCTAATTTGGTATTTATTGAAGGAACAAAAGATTCTCCACTTGAAAAGCATGTTTACGCGGTAAATATTCTTTCGGGTAAAATGTATAAAATCACGCAACAAAGTGCAACTCATAATGTGACTATTAGTTCTAATGGTAAATATTTATTAGATAAATATTCTTCTATGACAATTCCTGGTAAACTAGATTTATTGAGTGAATCAGGCGCTGTTCTTACTAATATATATACAGCTCCTAATCCTCTGGAAGATTACGCCCTTGGTGAAACCTCTATTTTTCCAATCAAAAACGGAAATACAACTCTTTATGCAAGAATGATAAAACCATTAGGTTTTAACCCAGATGTTCAATACCCTGTAGTTGTTTATGTATACGGAGGACCTCATGTTCAACTTATAAATAACTCTTGGTTGGGAGGAAGTAATTTGTGGATGCAATTTATGGCACAACAAGGGTATATAGTTTTTACAATCGACAATAGAGGTTCTTTAAATAGAGGGTTTGAATTTGAAAGTGCCGTGCATGGCAAATTAGGTACAATAGAAATGGAAGACCAAATAGCTGGAATTGAATTTTTAAAAAAGCAGTCCTATGTAGACGCTTCCCGAATAGGGGTTCATGGATGGAGTTTTGGTGGCTTTATGACAACAAGCTTAATGAGTAGAAACCCTGGATTATTCAAAGTAGGGGTTGCTGGAGGGCCTGTAATAGATTGGAAGATGTACGAAATAATGTATACCGAAAGATACATGGGAAATCCGCTGGGAAATAAAGCAGGATACGATTCCGCAAATCTATTAAATCATGTTGCAAACTTAGAAGGAAAATTGTTGATGATACATGGATGTGATGACGATGTGGTTTTATGGCAACATAGTTTATTGTATCTTCAAAAAGCAGTTGAAATGAAAAAAACAAATCTTGATTATTTTGTTTACCCTGGCCACAAACACAATGTAACAGGAAAAGACAGGCTGCATTTGATGCAAAAGGTTACCGAATATTTGTTTGACAATTTGTGATTTCAAATTCTAATTTAAAGACTTAATTAATGTAGACCAATTCCTTAAGGATTTTATCAGGTCGAACTATTTAAAACAAAATTTATTTATATTTGTTGACATCAAAATACCTTTATGAAAAAAACAATACTAATAGCTTTAACATTGAGTGCTTTCATTTTTGCTTGTAAAGAAGATTCAAAAGAAGATATAAAGCCTACGGATAATTCTGGATGTGATACTACTTTTGTTCCATCTTATGCAAGCAAAGTACAACCAATTCTAAATGATTTTTGTGTAGGATGCCATAGCTCAAATAATGCCACGGCAGGAATTGCTTTGGATAATTATAATTCTTCTAAAAACAATTCAACCAAGTTAATCCCAGCAATTACGCATCCTACGGGCTTGCCTAACAATAAAAAAATGCCTCCAGGTGGCAAACTTAAAGAATGTGATATAGTTACAATTCAAAGATGGGTGAATTCAGGTTTCCCAGAATAAGGTAACAATGAAATACTTTGGCTTTTTATTGGTTATTCTCTTTTCCTCTAATCCTCTTTGGGCCCAAGAAGATTTACTAAATGAGTTTGATATCCCTGCGGATGAGAAAGTATCATCGGTTTTTAACTCTACAAGAGTGGTTAGTATTTCTTCCACTGAAATTTTACCTTCCAAATCTTTAGAGTTTAGAATAGCGCATAGATTTGCTGATTTTTCAAAAGGATTTGAAAACCTATTTGGTTTTGATGGACCCGCCTCCATATTATTTAGCTTAGACTACAGTGTATTAGATAGGTTGACATTGGGGATTGGTAGAACAAACATAAACCAAAACCTGAATTTTAATTTAAAATACGCATGGCTTCAACAAACCAAAGGAAATAAAATACCCTTGTCTGTAGTTTCTTTTAACCAATTAAACATAACACACCGTAAAGAGCAGTTTATTGGAGAGTTTAGGTATTTTACTAACAGGATAAACTACTTAAATCAAGTTTTAATAAGCAAAAAGTTTAACAATAGATTTAGTGGCCAAATTTCACCTACCTATATGTTTCAATCTTTGGTTGATTTAAAAAGCGACAAACATCATTTATTTGCTTTGCCAATGGCGGCTAGGTATAAAGTATCCAAAAGAGTGTCTATAGTGGGGGAATATGCTCCCAGACTAAATACCTACAACTCTCAACATTCCAACTTGTACAATAGTTTGTCGTTGGGAGTGGATATTGAAACTGGGGGACACGTTTTTCAACTTTTTTTAACTAACTCAACCGCTATAAACGATTTTCAAGTGATAACCCAAACCAATACAAGTTGGCAAGAAAATAGTTTTAGAATTGGTTTTAATATTTCAAGGGTTTTTGGCATTTGATTTGTAATTAAAACTTACTATGACAGTATTTAAAAATATAGGCTACATTGTTCCTGTTTTTCTTCTCTCTCTCTCTTTTAAATCTTCAGATTCTTTAAAATGGAAAACACAAAAAGGTGAAGTGTCTTTTTTCTCAAGTGCTCCTATAGAGGATATTGATGCCGTTTCTTCTCGATTGGTAGGTATTATTGATCCGGAAACAAATAGATATGCATTTGCAGTGGCCATTAATTCATTTGAATTTAAAAACAAATTGATGCAAAAGCATTTCAACGAGGATTATATGGAGTCTGAAAAATATCCCAAAGCTCAGTTTATAGGAAAAATGAGTAAACCTTTGTTTGCTGCAAGAGATACCTCATATTCTGTTACTGTACCCGGAAAATTAACCATACATGGCGTAGAAAAAGAAAGAAATATTGAGGTATTAATTACTGTAGCTGGTTCTAAATTAAATGTCAAATCGGATTTTAGTGTAAGCTTAGAGGACCACAATATAAAAATACCAAAGATGTTTGTAAAAAATATTGCAGAAGTGATAGCGGTGAAAATCAACTCAAATTTAGAGTTGAAATAAGGGTGAACAACTTATCTTTTCTTTATTTTCTGTATATCGTTTGTAAAATGTAAATTTGAAGCGCATTTAAACAATAATTTTTCAAATGACAATGGATAACAAAACAACAAATGGCTCACAATCTTCAGATTTTCTTCCTATCAATGGAACAGATTATGTAGAGTTTTATGTAGGCAATGCAAAACAAGCAGCACATTATTACAAAACTGCATTTGGTTTTCAGGGGATTGCATATGCAGGACCTGAAACAGGAGTAAGAGATAGAGTAAGTTATGTATTACAACAAAATAAAATACGATTTATTCTCACTACTCCACTTCAACCAGAAAATGAAATTAACGATCATATTAAACTACATGGTGATGGCGTAAAGGTTCTTGCACTTTGGGTTGACGATGCCACTAAAGCTTGGGAAGAAACTACAAAAAGAGGTGCTAAATCATATATGGAACCAACCATTGAAAAAGATGAAAATGGTGTTGTTGTAAGATCTGGTATTCATACTTATGGTGATACCGTTCATGTTTTTGTAGAAAGAAAAAATTACAATGGTCCTTTTTTGCCTCATTTCCAAAAATTGGAGTCTACATATAATCCAACTGAAACAGGATTACTTTATGTAGACCATTGTGTGGGAAATGTAGGATGGAATCAAATGAATAAATGGGTGGAGTTTTATGAAAATACAATGGGCTTCAAAAATATTTTATCATTCGACGACAAAGACATTTCTACTGAGTATTCTGCGCTTATGAGCAAAGTAATGAGTAATGGCAATGGTTATGTAAAATTCCCTATCAACGAACCAGCCGAAGGTAAAAAGAAGTCACAAGTAGAAGAATATTTAGATTTTTACAAGGGCGAAGGTGTACAGCATGTGGCAATGGCAACAAATGATATTGTGAAAACTGTTACCGATTTAAAAAATAGAGGGGTGGAGTTTTTATCTATTCCAGACTCGTATTATGCCGAACTATTGGATAGAGTTGGTAAAATAGATGAGGAAATAGAGCCTTTAAGGAAATTAGGAATCCTAGTAGATAGAGATGAAGAAGGTTATTTACTTCAAATTTTCACCAAGCCTGTTGAAGATAGGCCTACTCTTTTCTATGAAATAATACAAAGAAAAGGGGCACAATCTTTTGGTAAAGGTAATTTTAAAGCCTTGTTTGAATCTATTGAGAGAGAACAAGATAGGAGAGGAAACTTATAATTTTTGGCCTCGGGTTTTTCCGAGGCTTTTTAATTTTTATGTACCAAAAAACTACTTGGTTTTTATCTTTTTTTATAGGCCTTTTTTTTATTTATGTTGGCATAAGCAAGCATTTGTTGGGGGAATGCATCGCTTTTGGTCCTAATTCATCAATACCAGAAGATTTCGTACAATTAATCTCTACTTTGTGTAAAAGTGGTTATTTGAAAATGGTTGGGATCCTCCAAGTTCTAGGTGGTTTATCGCTTTTATGGCCACGATTTAATTGGTTCGGTTTGATTCTATTGACACCGATTTCATTTGTCATTTTTACTTTTCATTTACTCTTAGACAATAGAGTATCGGAAATGCTTTATATAGGCATCCCTATGATTGTACTTGTTTTTATACTGCAATATGAAATGAAACATAAGCTGGGTTGGAAAAGACTTTTTAAATAAAAAAGGGCTTTAAAGCCCTTTTTTATTTGTTTTTTATTTCCTTTTAACCTCATTTCAGCATTAGAAAATTCTAATACTGAAATGACAAAAAAATTGCTTTTTAAGCATTTTTTGTCAGGGTTAACCTCCTATGAGTCTTACACGACTATCGGAGNNCTAATGCGTATTTTGGGTTTAAAATTGATTACTACCTTTTGTTTTTACTAGATTTCTTTTTTTGATTTTTATTTTCTGTGGAATCCGATTTTTGGTTCTTTATCTCTCTCTTTTCTATGGATTTTTCTTTACTTACCTCAGATGCGCGTCTTTCTTGTCCGATAGCTCTTGCCGAATCGGATCTTTGTTTCCCAAATTCTTTGCCTTCAACTGTTTTTTCTTTTCCATATGCTTTTCCTTGGTTTGTTTTTAACGAATCAGAACCTTGTTTTTTTACATTTGTAGAGTTTTCATTTTTCTTTTTTTCAATCGCTTTTCCTTGGTTTTTATTCTCTTTTAATCCTAAGGTATCTATTTTTTGATTTTTCAACTTCCCTTTTTCTTGTGTAGAGTTTTTTAACTTTAAACTGTCAGATTTTTTTTCCGTATTGGCTTTTTGAGGCTTTTGGGATTGGCTATTGCCTTGTTTCGGTGAAATTAGGAAAATACCCAACAGTGTAATTCCTATCATTAGTTTGTTTTTCATATTTATAAGTATTTGTTTTATTATCACATACAATAACTTTGCCAAGAAATCATGACTAGAATCTTATGTGAATAATTTATTAAACTAAGATTTAATCCAATTACATCTAAAATTATTTATTTTCGTGCACTACAATGAACAAAATCAAACTTTCTCAAATTGTAAAGTACTTAGGTGCTAATCTAGTAGGAGAGGAGACCGATGTAATAGAGGGTGTCGCAGGAATAGAAGAGGCAAAAGATGGAGATTTAACCTTTGTTTCAAATCCTAAATATGTTTCTAAGATTAAAGATACTAATGCAAGTGCAATCATACTAAGCTCTAAAATTAGTTTAGAAAATCTACCTTCAAAAATAAATTATCTGGTAATGGATGAGCCTTATTTGGGTTTTTGCATGGTGTTAGACAAATATTTCAATCCATTTGAAAGATACCACAAAATTGAACAACCTTCGTATATAGATGCCAATTCAAAGCTTTCTGATTCTGTATATATAGGGGCTTTTGCATACATTTCTGAAGGCGTGGAGTTAGGAGAAAATGTTCAAATATATCCTCATGTTTTTATAGGTAAGAATGTAAAAATTGGAAACAATAGTGTGTTGTATTCTGGGGTTAAAGTATATGCAGGTTGTGAAATAGGAGACAATTGTATCGTACATTCGGGTACCGTAATTGGTTCCGATGGTTTTGGTCATGCACCTATGCCAGATGGTTCTTATGCTAAAATACCTCAAGTAGGTAATGTTAAAATTGAAGAGGAGGTAGAAATTGGAGCCAATTGTACAATTGATAGAGCCACTTTAGGAACTACAACTATACGTAGAGGAACTAAGCTCGACAACCTAATTCAAATTGCGCATAATGTAGAAGTTGGTAAAAATACTGTTGTTGCCTCTCAAGTAGGAATTTCTGGAAGTACCAAGATTGGGGATAATTGTATGATTGGTGGCCAAGTAGGTTTCGCTGGCCATATACAAATTGCAAGAGGTTCGAGATTTGGCGCCCAAACAGGAGTGCCTAGTTCTATCAAAGAAGAATACAAAGATTGGATGGGTACCCCAGCAATGCCTATGAAAAATAATTTAAAATCCATGGTTTTATATAAGAATTTACCAGATTTAGAGTTCAGAATTAGAAATATAGAAGAGAAATTAAAATTGTAAAAATGAATCCGAAACAAACTACACTCAAGGAGCCTATTAAATTTGAAGGAGTAGGACTCCATTCAGGAGCTAATGTTCAAATGGTTATTAAGCCAGCAGAAGCCAATTTTGGATACAAGTTTTGTAGAGTAGACTTACCTAATAATCCTATAATTGAAGCAGATTGTGATTTAGTTGTAGATACTTCTAGAGGCACAACACTAGAAAAACATGGTGCTAGAATTTCTACTATAGAGCATGTACTTGCTGCTTTAGTAGGTATGGAGGTAGACAACGCTTTAATCGAAGTAAGTGGCCCAGAATGCCCCATATTAGATGGTAGCGCCTTGGACTATGTAGCACAAATTCAAAGAGTAGGGAAGATAGAACTAGAGGAAGATAGAGAATATTTTGAAGTACCATACAATATTCATTATAATGACCCTAATAACCATGTGGAAATGGTAGCTATGCCTTTAGAAAAATACAGGGTTACAGTCATGGTAGACTACAATTCAACAGTTCTTGGCCCACAGCATGCTACTATTACAGACATTAAAGAATTTGCAAAAGAAATAAGTCCATGTAGAACATTTTGTTTCTTTCATGAATTAGAATATATGCTTAATGCAGACCTAATAAAAGGCGGTAGTTTAGACAATGCAATAGTCATAGTAGACAGACCCACCTCTAAAGAGCAAATTGCCCATATAGCAAATCTTTTTAGTAAAAAAGACCTTGAAATTAAACAAGAGGGTGTTTTAAATAATGTTGATTTAAGATTTCAAAATGAACCAGCTAGACATAAACTTTTAGATGTAATAGGGGATTTGGCCTTAGTAGGGAAACCACTTAAGGCACAGATAATGGCTGCCAGGCCAGGCCATGCAGCAAATGTGGAGCTGGCAAAAAAGATAAAAGCAGTGATGAAAAAAATACAAAAACAATCACAAAGCGAAATCCCTTACTATAACCCTTCCGAAAAACCTCTATATGATCACAGAGAACTTCAAAATTTATTGCCTCATAAGTTTCCTTTTCTGTTGGTAGATAAAATTCTTAGAAAAGATGAAAACTCCATTGTTGCAGTAAAAAATGTTACAGCAGATGAACATTTCTTTCAAGGCCATTTCCCCGGAGACCCAATATACCCTGGTGTATTGTTGATAGAAACGATGGCCCAAGCAGGTGGTGTTTTGATATTGAGTAATGTAGATGAACCAGAAAAATATGGCACCTATTTCCTTAAAATCGAAAATGCTAAATTTAAAGAAAAAGTAGTCCCAGGAGATACCTTAATCTTGAAATTAGAACTAACAGAACCAGTAAGAAGAGGGATTTGTCAAATGAGAGGAAGGGCATGGGTAGGAGAAAAACTAGTTTGCGAATCTGAAATGATGGCCCAAGTAGTTAAAATTAAACCCTAATGGATAAGATTAAAATTCTTCTCGTATCTCTATTCTTTAGCTTTACAGCTTTTTCTCAAAATATGTATTTCCCTCCAATTTCACATGCTGCAAATTGGGATACTTTGTCTCCCAAATCATTAGATTGGTGCGAGGATAGCCTAAATTCATTATATAATTATTTAGAGCAAAACAATACAAAGAGTTTCATCGTATTAAAAGACGGGAAAATTATTATTGAAAAATACTTTGGAGCTTTTAATCAAGATAGTTTCTGGTTTTGGGCATCTGCCGGTAAGTCCCTTTCTGCTTCTTTAGTTGGTATAGCTCAGCAAGAAGGAATATTGGATATTCAAGAACCTAGCTCAAAATACCTCGGAAAGTGGACTTCTATGGATACTGCTCAAGAAGGAAAAATAAAGATAGTTCATCACTTAAGTATGTCAACGGGCTTGAATTATAATGTCTCTAATCTTGATTGCAAAGACCCTTCTTGTTTAACCTATTTAAATGAACCTGGAACTGCTTGGTACTACCATAATGCACCATATTTACTTACACACAATATTGTAGAGAATGCCTCTTCCTTGTCTTTTACACAATTTACGAATACAAAATTAGGTTTAAAAACTGGTATTACAGGCCTATGGTCTAATGGTGTTTTTTATAGTAAGGCTAGGGTTATGGCTCGTTTTGGCCTATGGATATTAAATAAAGGAGTTTGGAACAATGACACAATATTAAAAGATAGTACCTATTTTAACCAAATGGTAAATTCATCTCAATCAATGAATCCCGCTTATGGTTATTTGTGGTGGCTGAATGGCAAAGATACGCTTATGCTACCAGGGTTTACACTTAGAGTGAAGGCTAAGCTTATACCAAATGCTCCTATGGATTTGATTGCAGCACTTGGCAAATACGATCAAAAAATATATGTAGTACCTTCTCAAAATTTAGTGGTAATTAGAAACGGGAATGAAAGTAGTGAAGTTTTACCAGGGCCTTCTGGTTTTGATAATGCTCTTTGGGGAAAGTTAAATAATTTGAAATGTAATACATTGTCCTCTAATAACCTTATCAAACCACTGAATCAAACTTTCCAAGTTATGTTTGACATAGAAACAAACCAATGGAGGATTTCCGGATTTGAAAATTCTTCGAAAATTGAATTACTGTCAATAGATGGAAAATATCTTTCGGAAATTACAAATGAAAGCTTCAATTTAAATCCATACCCTTTAGGAATGTATCTACTGAAGTTAAAGGATAAAAATAATAATTTAACTTGTTTAAAAATATTAAACTTTTGATTGGGGGGATATTAGACAAATATTGTAATTAGAGTAAGAAAACATGATACAACCTTTAGCATATGTTCATCCGCAAGCTAAAATAGCGGATAATGTCGTAATAGACCCTTTTGTAACCATACACAAAGATGTAGAAATAGGAGAGGGTACACATATAGCCTCTGGCGCTGTTATTTATCCTGGTTCAAGAATTGGGAAAAATTGCAAAATTTTTCCTGGTGCATCTATTGGTGCAATTCCTCAAGACTTGAAGTTTGATGGGGAAGAAACACTTGCAATAATTGGAGATAATACCATAATTAGAGAATGTGTAACTATCAATAGAGGTACTGTTGCCTTAGGTAAAACAATAGTTGGAAGTAATTGTCTATTAATGGCTTATTCTCATGTGGCACACGACTGTATTGTTGGCGAAAATTGTATCCTTGCAAATGGTGTTCAACTGGCGGGCCATGTTACTATTTCAGACTTTGTAATTATTGGAGGAATGAGCGCTGTTCATCAATTTGTAAATGTTGGTCAGCATGCCATGGTAGCTGGGGGATGTATGGTTAGAAAAGATGTTCCACCCTATACAAAAGCTGGAAGGCAACCAATTTCTTATGAAGGTGTAAATTCTATAGGTCTTCGTAGAAGAGGTTTTAGTTCAGAAAAAATCAATGAAATTCAAGACATATACAGAATTTTATTTTTAAGAGGCAACAATACCCAAAAAGCCGTTTCTATTATCGAAAATGAAAAACCGGCTTCAACCGAAAGAGATGAAATCCTTCAGTTTATTACCCGCTCCGATAGGGGTATAATGAAAGGCTATTCCTCTAAAAGAATGTAAAATGGAACTTTTAGTTCAAAATATCTCAAAAAAATATAACAATCATTTTCTCTTCAAAGATTTATCCTTAAGTCTTAAGTCAAACGATTCAATAGCTATAGTTGGCCAAAATGGCAAAGGAAAAACAACCCTCTTAAAAATACTTTTGGGATATTCGCCTATTTCGTCAGGGAAAATTTCAATTTTAAAAAATGAATTAGAAACGGGTATTTCTTATTTGGATGTTTCTTATTGTGGTGTAGCGCAACAGATTTTTTCAGAATTAACTGTCAAAGATTTATTTGAATTCCATTTTTCAGTTCGCAAATCCATAGATAAAGACTTAAGTAGTTTGTTGGCAAAGGTTTTTCCTGCTATTATGCTTCATAAGCAATGCGAAAAATTATCTGCCGGGTGGTTGCAAAGAGTCAAATTACTTTTAGCTTTGAATACCGACACCCCTATAGTTTTACTGGATGAACCTTTTACTAATTTAGATAAACAAGGCATAGAAATTTTTTCTAGTTTGATTAAGGAAATGACAAAGAATAGAATTTTAGTAATCGCTTCTAATCGAGAAGATGAGATAGCTCTTTGCAAGCAAAGATTTGAATTAACCCCAAATATGTATTAACTTATTTTACCCCTAGGGTAGATGAAGAAAAAGGTAATACTGACTATAAGTGCAAAATTTAATTTTTCTTATAGGTCAATTCAGGATACTATGGGTTTAGACTTTTATATACATTTAATACTCTATTTCCCATCAATTCGACTCTAAAGTGAAACATAGGATTAAACCCAAAATACGCATTAGC
>DIUJ01000012.1 GCA_002422315.1 Bacteroidetes bacterium UBA6161 | reverse complement strand
TGGTGTGGGGAACATAAAGCGAAGGAAGGGAAAAAGTTTAGAAAACACGCTTTTTTGAAAACTACCCAATTCAATCACAAGATGCGAGCGAGAGCTGTGAAAAGAAATCATTTTGGCAGATAAACTTTACTTATTAAAACGGTGTCAGAAAACTTCTTTTTAGGAAAGTTTGTGAAAACTACTTTTTCAAATGTATCATTTCTGTATAGAAAGATGTGTTTAAGCGTACCTTTTTTATTAAATTGAAATACTGGGCCGTCAATTTTACCAAAGGTGTCATAAAATAAAATTTGCTCTATTTTTGAGTTATTAAAAATCAATTCGTGGTCCATTTTGGAATTTAGAGAATCATTAATGTCTAAACTATTTTTATTTTCATAAGAATAAAAAGCGTCTAAATGATATCCTGGCACAAATAATTTTATTACATGTCCGTTCTTGGCTGAATTAACTTTTTGTACATAAATAGAAATTATGTCACCTTTTATTTGGGGCATACCCCAAATACTTGGTTTTCGACGTATGCTCCGAAACGCAATAGCAATTTCATAATGGTTTCCTGTTGCTTTAACATGATATATCTCTTTATATTTTTCATAAAAGCTGTTTTCTTTGGTATAGATATTACTACAACTTAAAACCAAGCTAATTGAAATTAAAATAAAAATACCGTTAAAAATAAATTTCATGTTTATTCCAATAAATGCTGATAAATTCCTTCTTGAGGATGTGTTATTGTTGTTTTTACTTTCAGGTTCCAATTTCTTGTAACAGGGTCATAAACGCTTACTTCTATATCGTGCACTTTCCCCTTGCCTGTAGATATGAATTTTAATATTTCAGCTTCGCTTAAGCTTATCATTGGAGCATAGCTGGTTGGAAGATAATACATATTTTTAGAATCATAATTTGAAGTAACAACTCTTCTGCCTTTGTTATCTTGTAAATTAACTACTCTATGTTTTGCTCTTGCTTCTTCTTTTAATAGATTTCCGTTACTAATACTCATAAATCCATTATTATTAAAATACCCAGCAATACCACTTTGAGCATTGTCAAAGTGAATAATTTCTTCAAATAAAGGATTAGCCCCAATTGAATTATCATTATTAGCTTTAGGGTCCCAATAAATCATAAAACACCCAGGTGTTTGCCATGTCATAGCCCCCTTTACATTAGGGTCATTTATCCAACTAGGTCTTTCTGTTGTAAAGTGTAATTCTAAGTCTTTATTTTCTACTGCTTTTTGAACTATGTCAGCAAGTTCGGTATTATAATTAGGGTTAACTATTGTTTTATTTGTAGACAAACCAAATGTTTTTGAAAAAAACCGGTTTAATCCGCTTTTTTCTTCAACTATTGTAGGACTCATTAAGTTGTTAATTAAATTTGCAGATTCTGTAGAAGCGTGAGACGTATCTGCCCCACTTGGGTCCACAAACCAAATAGGATTGTTTGCAAAAGTTGCATAAGGGCTTTCGTGCACCTTCACCACCGGGTCCACATTCCACCTTCTCCCCAATCTCGCATCATACTGCCAGTATTCTGCCGAGTAAGAATTTCCCTCCCCATAAATTTCATTGTCCTTTTCTTGGGTGTTCATTCCATACCTATACTCCCCCTTGGAAACACTCACCATTATACNNTTATACTACCAAAAGTATACGATACCAAATCATAGATTTGTGGTTTGGCAAGTCTCCCAAAAGTATACGGTGCAGGATTGGTATTTTTTGGGGTGGGGAACATAAAGCGAAGGTAGGGAAATTTTGGAGATATAAGACATCTTTGAAGACTAGAAATTTTAAAACCAACCAAAAAAATATTGAAATAAGGCAAGTAACATAGTAACAAATAATACACCTACAATCAGGTTATAGTATAAATTATCTCTTAAATAATGACCAAGGGGGTGTTTTCTGTAAATTAACCACCTTATACTTGCCCCAAATGAAGCAAATAGTACCATTGTTAAAAACCGAACCACCAAATTCATACTTTTCTATTTGTTAGATTCCAAAAAACTAGAATCAACCCATCCTACATTTCCTTCCTCAGTTGATATCTCTAGCCAATTATCTTTAGCTTTGCCTGTAATTGTTACTTTATTCCCTTTATATAACAACCCTTTTACAACTTTATCTTGTCCAGCATCTGCTCTAATCCTCACACCATTACCATTGATTTTATGCGTTGGTTCTTTAGTAATATTCTGATTCTTCTTCGGTTTCTCTTTTTCAAACATTGAAAAACCATAGTTAATTATTTCTAATGTAGGAGTCTTGACCGTCCAATCAAAAAAACTCCGCTCTATAATAGTAGAACCATATGTTAATGGCGAAGAAGCAATTGAAAAAGTTGTATTTAGCAAATTTAAACCGTCATTGTATGAAATAGAATGTGAATTGTTTGAAAATGTATTGGAATTATCTTGGCTGTAATTCGACTGAATAAATCCATTTTCCCAATTAAATCTTAAATATCCTAGTTTTAGATTTGTTGCATTACCATTATCGAACTTTATGTCTCCATAACCATAAGAAACTCCATTAATAAATGCAGCCCCTCCTCTAGTAATTAAATGAGTATATGCATCAATGAGATTTTCGGAAAGGTTTTTAGCTAAATTAACGGCTGTATTTAAACTTTGAACAGGATTGGTTGTTGAGTTTATTGGTCCACCAATTAATATAAATGCGGCTTCTAACCCATCTAAATCTATAGCTTGAATTGGTGTGTTG
>DIUJ01000013.1:8535-8711 GCA_002422315.1 Bacteroidetes bacterium UBA6161 | reverse complement strand
ATCTATAGCTTGAATTGGTGTGTTGCTTGCAAATTGATAAGGAGAAAGCTCAGGATATTGTTTTCCTTTTACTATTAATGGGTCTGCACTTAGAAATTTTGCAATAGAGCTATTGTAAATTCGTTCTCCATAATCCTGCAGTCCAGTTTCGTTATCTGTCTCTTTTCCATTAAACC
>DIUJ01000013.1:0-8467 GCA_002422315.1 Bacteroidetes bacterium UBA6161 | reverse complement strand
TTTAGATCACTCGCAAGATGCGAGCTATAAGTGTACGGAAGACAAAGTTTTGTTAAAAATTTAGTTGTGTTTCGTAAATCATAAAATCAAAAACTAATAAAATGCTAATTATTTTCTTTATAATTTTGGCAAGAAAACTAATCTTAAAAGGTCTTCCGTACACTTATAGCATCTTGCGAGTGAGAGCGGGGTTATTTTAAATTAAATCCTTTTATTGATTTAATTGTCCAATTGTTCAAATCCTTCTGAGTTAATATTATTTCGTATTTTTTGTTGACTATCAAATCCCCTATATTATTAATTGAAAATAATTTTGCAGTGTCGTTATAATACCAATGTAAATAATCTAAATTCCCATCATCGTCATAATCATCAAAGCACTTTGGGGTAAAAGATGCTTGATAACCAATTTGTATTCTATTTAATCGATTATTAATTTTATTTTTTTTGTACAAAACGCAAAATGATGGACATTCGCCACAATTATATAAGAAGTTTGAGAAAAATAAATAATAATAAATATCATTTCTAAATTTAAATTTCCCCAGTTTGTCTAAATTAATCATCTCATTGTTTGAATATTCTTCATTGAAAAATGAAAATATTGGATCAGATTTAAGTATATTTTTATCATTCAAAATATACTTAATTGAAGCTTTATCATCTTCATCTTTGATATTTTCTATTTCTATTGGAATTGTGAATTCAATAAACGCTATTCTATTTGAGTTAAATGAATCATATTCAAACCTCTGATTTTCAATAGATTTTATTAACATGGCCCTCTGAACATTCCTGTTTTTTTGGTTTGTAGATTGTTCCGTTTGGCAACTAAGAAATAAAAATCCAATAAAAAACAACTTGAACATAATCAAATTTCTAAATTATTTATCATGCAATAAAGATGGAGAATTTGTATTCGAATGTTCTTGTTTTAAAGATGATCCTTTATTTACATCTATCGGTTTATTAGCAGAAGTACTAAAAAAAGTATGCACGCCGGCTTTTGTATCCATTCTTGTAACATTAATGATATAAACCCCTTTTAATCCCAGTTGTCCACTTAACTTTGTTTTATTTTCAGCTGCATTATCAACTATATTCCTAGCATTTTGTCCACCACGCCATTGAGTAGCACCATCTGTTGGATCTATTGTTTTTCCTTGTAATAGTTCAGCTTCAGCTTTAATTGCAACATTCGCTCCTTGCAAGTCATTTAATCTTTCTAAATTATCGTATCCGTTTACTCTTTTTTCGTTCCATTTCTTATAAGATGTATGTTTAGACGACTCATCAAAACTAGTAGTACTCATGTTTTTATAATTATCAATTTCTGTACCTCCATTTTTTTCTCTAATATTGTCTTGAGCGTGAGCATATGCATCTGCGGTCTCTTTAGTTCTCCCTCCTTCTGCCCATACTCTTTGTGAACGTTTTAAAAATTGTTTTACTGTTATATCTTTACCTTTGAAATCAGTAGCATTATTTTTTAATATTACTCCTATAACGTCACTTGATTTATTAATCATTATTACGGGTGCGTCATTACCTTTCTTTTCTCCCCATCTGTCAAATTTCCCATCGGTTGTAAAATATGCTTCCATACCATCCAAATCTATTGCCCAAATAGGAGTATTTGATGCGAACTGATACGGTGTAAGTTCAGGATATGATTTTACAAGTGGATCAACTGAAGTGAAACGCCCTATCCTATTATCATATATTCTAAACCCATAATCCTGCAATCCTGTTTCGTTATCTGTCTCTTTACCATTAAACCCATACCTATACTCNNTTATACTACCAAAAGTATACGATGCCAAATCATAGATTTGCGGTTTAGCAAGTCTCCCAAAAGTATTCTGTGAATATGTGCTATTTTTTGGGGTAGGGAACATAAAGCGAAGGTAGGGAAAAAGTTTTGAAAACACGCTTTTTGATAGTATCAGATGCATTTTTATTAAATGCGCCTGAGGCGGTATACTAGTTCACTCGCAAGATGTAAGTGTGAACAGGTGAAGAAATTTGACAAAGAAAATTAAGTTAGATAATATTCATTATTAGATTATTACGAAATAATAAATTAAGTCCTTAGTTTGGGTTCAACAGAATAAAATATAAATCTGTTTGACTATAATCATTCAGAGTCATATCTCTCAATACTTATTCGTTTTAGGGTCTTAGATTTTCAATTTTATGCTGCATTATTCCTGCTATGCTCGCAGCCCTGCTTTTTGCTTCTTCTGCCTTTTCTCCTACAAAAAGCTCCGCTACAGTTTCTTTCCATAGTGTAATCCATTTTTCGAAATGTTCTGAAAGCAATGGAGACTTTGCATGAAGCTGAAAATGTTTCTCCATAACATTTCCACTATAGGAGCTGTCGCCCAATAAGATTTGCGACCAAAAGGAATACATTTTTGGCATGTGTGCCTTCAAATCCAGTTGTGCAATTTCCGTAAAAAAGTAACCTATTTCTGGGTCTTCCGTTGCTTTTGCATAAAAAGTATCCAATAGCAAGACTATGTGTTCCCTTGTTTGAATGTCGTTTTTTGGGGTCATAAGGATATGGTTTTTAGCCCTTTTGCAGAGATTCTAAAGAATTGATTTTTATATTCGTCGGGCTCTACATAATTTACTGCTACTAGCTTGTCATCTCTTTCTTCAAAAACTCTTACCAAGTCTCTTACTATTAGAACCCGAAGTACATCAGAAACGATGTTTTTATCTTTTATACTGCATTCTTCACAAATATGAACAAAGCTTTCTTCAAACACCAACAAACCCAAGATTTCTTTGCTTAACTCATCTAGTTCCATAGTTTCTTCCTTTCCATTTATAGCGCCCAAATATACTAAGCAAAAGCACAGGCACAAAGTACAATACTTGAAAAATACCCATGAATGGTAAAAAGGCAATACGATACCACGGATAACTAAAAAAGCGGTAAAAACTTAAGAAAAGAATACTGTCGGCAAATATTTTACTCACCCATAACACAATAAATGGCTGAAAGCCCAAGCCCAATATAGCAAAGAGAAAACTTAGAATAAACACAATTGTCCAAAGCCCAAGTGTTTTTGAGAAGAGGCTTTTGGGAGATTTGGCAAATGCTTTGGAGGCCCATCTTGTTCGCTGTTGTATAAAATCTGGTAGATTAGACGGTGCTAGGGTGTACACTATAAGATTACTTGAAAAAACAGCCTCACATGTTTGGTTGTTGTGAGTAAAAGCCCTAAGGAGCAAGAATTCGTCATCGCCACTCGGGATTTTTTTTTCTGGATTGAATCCATCTATAGCATGAAAAAGGGTTTTGGTGTAAGCCATGTGCGCTCCGTTTGCAGTAAACGGATAACCCATTTGTAAAGCTCCCGCGCTCATACAAACAAGGGCACTATTTTCTATAACTTGAAACCCTTGCAACAAATTGCCACCACTATAATATTGGACAGGCAGAACCAAAAGCTGGGCTTTTGTTGTACACAATACCGAAAGAAGCGAATAAAGCCATTGTTGCTGTACTACTACATCTGCATCTAAGGTTACAATCCATTCGTGTTTACAATGTTGAATTCCTGTAAGTAGTGCTTCTTTTTTACCAGAACCTGTATTTTTAATACATTTTATGAGATTAAATTTGCTTAAAAACGGGGCAATACTATCCTCACTGTTGTCCGTTGACCCATCATTTATAAGAACAATTTCGCACTGTAAGAGCAGTTTTGGGTCTTGTTTTTGTAAACTATCTAACAATGAAGAAAGGTTTTTCTCTTCATTCCTAAAGGGAATTAGTATGGAGATACAAAGGTTTTGCGAAATAGAAATATTTTCCAGATTCTTTTTTTGCAGGGTTTTATACCAGCCCCTTACAGCAAGCCCTAGAATAAAAAAGTACAATAGTGCAGCCATTATTGAAACAATATCTATCATGCCCTATAGTTTTTAGAAAATAGAATATAATAAAGCCCCCCAAAAGAAGGAATTACTTGATTGAAAAGAAAGACCAACCCAACTGCCAGCCATATAGAAGAGGCCTCGCTTGCTAATGGAATAAAAAACGCCCCATGAAGCATGCCCTTTAGGGGGAGGTCGGTAAGTATAAACCCAGGCAGTGTGGTTTGTAACAAAAAAACCAATGCAAGACCTGTAAACAAAGTATAGAAGCTGATTTGTGGTTCTAGGTAGTACAAAAGCAACCAATATGGCAACAAGAAACTGATATATCTAACAATACTTAAAACAAAAACCTTTAAGATTATTGTATTTGGTATTTCGTGAAACCCTTTCCAATAGTACTGCATTCTTGGGCCAAAATGCTTGCCAGCAAATCGAACTATTTTATTTCTTAAAAAAACCAATACTAAAAGCAATGCGATTAAACTAAGGGGCAATACAAATCCTCCTTTGGAATGAAAAGACAAAGAACCAAAAGGATTCAGATAATACAAAACTAAAAGCAAAGAACAAAGGCCAAAGAAAAGAGTTGTGGCAAGCTGAGTCATAGAACAATATATTGCCATAAAAGATCCTTTTACTCGGTTTTCCGCGCTTAAAAAAGCTGCTTTTCCTATAAACTCTCCTGTTCGCCAAGGCAAGATAGAGCCAATGGCAATACCACAGAGTACACCTTTAAAAGCATTTACATAATTTATTGTTTGAATCGTTTGGGTACCTGTTTTCCATTTTGTCACTTCCAAATATAGATTAAGAGTAGTAAGAACAAACAACCATACAAACACAAACCATGGCAACTTGTCTAACCCGTCATTTTTACTTATTTCGCTAAATGAGAGGCTATTGCCATTTAAAAAAGGGCCAACTGCAAACCACAGAACTCCCAAGACAGATAAAACCTTAAAAAGAAAAACAACTTTTGGAAACCATTTGTGCATTAGCCTACCTTATATTTGTGCTCGCAAAGTAAAGCAATTGTTAGAAAAAGAATTTGATAAGATTATATTGGGCATAGACCCCGGCACCAACATTACAGGGTATGGTGTGTTGGGTATACGGTCTAAGGAGCTGATAGTTATTAGCATAGGCATAATTGAGCTGAGAAAACTAGAAGATCACTCACAAAAATTAAATCGAATTTTTGATAGGGTGTCGTCACTTATAAATCAATATTCGCCCAACGAAATGGCCATAGAAGCACCGTTTTATGGTAAAAATGTACAGAGTATGCTCAAGTTAGGAAGGGCACAAGGGGTTGCTATAGCTGCTGCTTTACAAAAAGGTATGCCTATATTTGAATACGCACCCAAAAAGATTAAACTTACCATTACAGGAAGCGGCAATGCTAGCAAAGAACAAATTGCCGAAATGCTCAGTAAAACCCTAAACTTTAATAATGATGCTAGCTTTTTGGATGCTACAGATGCATTGGGCGCAGCGGTTTGTCATGCTTACCAATTTGCACCACGCAAATTTGGAAAAATAAGTAATGGAAAGTCTAAATCTAGTTGGGAGCAGTTTTTGAAAGAAAATCCAGATAAAATCAAATAAATTTATCCTTTAATGTATCAAATTGAAGGATTCAAGTCCTTCTCTCTTTAAGAAAATAATATCTTTGAACCCGAAATGAAAATAATTGAACATATTCGCAATTCACCCGACAAAACTCTTTTTAGTTTTGAGATTTTACCCCCACTAAAAGGCAAAAGCATAGACGATATATACCAAAGCATAGACCCCCTGATGGATTTTAAACCTTCTTTTGTAGATGTAACCTACCACAGAGAAGACTTTATATACAAAACCAAGCCAGACGGCAATATAGCCAAAGTTGTAACCCGAAAAAGACCAGGAACGGTGGCAATTTGTGCCGCTATAATGAACAAATATAAAATTGACACGGTTCCCCATATTATTTGCGGTGGATTTACCAAAGAAGATACCGAAAATGCCCTAATAGAATTAAGTTTTTTGGGTATTGACAATATCTTAGCCTTAAGAGGGGATACCAGAAAGTCTGAAGATTTTTTTACTCCCGAACCCGGAGGCAACAGAAACTCATTGGATTTGATACACCAAATCAAAAACATGAACATGGGTATTTACAACGACGACGAGCTGGTAGATGCAGCCGTTACAAATTTCTGTATTGGCGCAGCAGGCTACCCGGAGAAACACCACGATGCCCCAAACCTTGATTCTGACCTTAGGTTTCTAAAACGAAAGGTAGAAGCTGGGGCAGAGTTTATTGTAACCCAAATGTTTTTTGACAACAACAAGTATTTTGAATTCGTAGATAGATGCAGGCAGCAGGGCATTTTAGTTCCTATTATCCCCGGCATAAAGCCGTTGGCTAGTTCTAAGCAAATGCATGTATTGCCCAAGCTTTTTCATATAGATATCCCCGACGACCTAGGAAGAGAAGTGGAAAAATGTAAAACCGAGCAAGCTGTAAAGGAACTTGGGATTGAATGGGCTAGCATACAATGTAAAGAGCTTATACAGAAAAATGCTCCCGTACTCCACTTTTATACCATGGGAAGAAGCGAGGCCACACAAGCAATTTGCAACAAGATTTTTTAATCCATGCTTTCGAAGAAAACTTTGGTGCTTGGTGCAAGTACAAATCCGAGTCGTTATGCTTATATAGCAACTCAGAAACTACTTCGTTACGGACATTCAGTGGTATTGGTAGGAAACAAAAAAGGACAAGTGGAAGGCATAGAAATCCAAAACGACATGCCCTTGACATCGGATATACATACGGTAACATTATACCTAAACGCACTGAATCAAAAACCATATTATGGGTATCTTATTTCTTTAAAGCCCCAAAGAATAATATTTAACCCTGGTACAGAAAATCCAGAATTGGAAGAATTAGCACATGCAAATAATATTCAAACAGAGGAAGCTTGTACCTTGGTTTTGTTGTCTATGGGCGCCTATTAAGCGGTTGTTAAGCCAATAAACTGTAAACTCATTTGTCTTCAATAAACTTATAAGGTTTTTTCTCAATTTTTGCTGAACACCAACAATTCCGCCTTGGAACTTTTTTTGGAAATCTAATGTAACTTATAGAACTAAAATGTTATTTATCTTTGAAAAATGAAAATCATCCTCGACATAAATGAAAAAAGCCGAATCCCCTTTTTCTTGGAACTGATTAAAAGCCTTGATTATGTGAAAGTTATTTCCGAGGTTGAGGATAAACACAAAAGCCTACTAATAAACGATTTAGCCGAAGCATTTAATGATGTAAGGTTACACGAGCAAGGAAAAAAGAAACTTAAATCTGCCAAAGAGTTACTACATGAGCTTTGATGTAGTTGCAACAGATATATTTGAACGTAAGATAAAAAAACTTTCGAAAAAGTATCGTTCAATTATTTTAGACCTTACCCAAATAATTGACGAACTATCTGTAAATCCAACATAAGGAACCCCATTAGGATAAGATTGTTATAAAATCAGATTTGCAATAACTTCAAAAGGCAAAGGAAACATTGGAGGTGCAAGACTCATAACCTTTGTAAGGGTTACAAGAGAAACGTTTTATTTGCTTGACATATATGACAAAGCAGAACAAGACACTATTTCCGATAAAGAACTAAAATTACTTATTGAATTACTGCAATAGTATTAAAAACTACATTACATGCCAGCCAGTCAAGAGTCGCTACTACCCACGAAATATAAGAGAATATGGAAGGTGATGCATTGGCGGGATAAATAGGATTTCATATTTGACTTTAAAATAACATGGTTAAATAAGTATAATTTTTCAACGTACTATTTTAAGCAAATCATAATGATTGAATCACTTAATAATAGAAAATCAAAGGGGAATGTTAAATCTGTTCAGTGTCTAGCATGGAAAAAAATTGTAATTAATCATAACGATGATATTTAACCCCAATTTCAAGAAAGTTTAAAAACTTTGACAAAACAGGGCTAACTTGTTTGTTAGAGAAAATCAAGTCAGATAGAATAGTACACTTTTGATTTACGATTCGGACTTATTGATTCTTTTTTTATGCAGAGCAAAAATACCCCGCAAACTTTGTTTGGTGCACGCGCCAATAATCGAATATTCGGGTATACCTCTTTACTATGGGCTACACCCATGGCTATTATATTTCGCACCTTTGGTTCTATTTAGGCTTGCTCAAATATCGCCCCTGTTGAAATACTTCTTCTTTAGGTTTTTTAAGCACCAAAGGTGCGAAATCTTTAGCATAGCCTGACAGGGCTATGAAATGAATTAACCCATCAGCCTACAAGCACCAAAGGTGCGAAATAAGAAGAGTTTTTTGTATTCTTTCCCGGAAATTCTTCAACCCAAATTCAGCATTATAAAATTCTAATGCTGAAATGACGAAAAAATCGCTTTTTAAGCATTTTTTGTCAGGGTTAACCTCCTATGAGTCTTACACGACTATCGGAGTCGTAAGACCTAACAAAATCTTTGATTTTCGTCAGCCCAAAGTGCAAAATACGCTAATGCGTATTTTGG
>DIUJ01000030.1 GCA_002422315.1 Bacteroidetes bacterium UBA6161 | reverse complement strand
AATGCGTATTTTGGGTTAAAATATTGTTGTTTGTAATTTTACTAAATACTATGCTGTAAATAAACCAATGGGTGGGAGAAAATAGAGCATTAAGAAAATATGTTGGAATAGTTTTTTTTTACAAACAATACTTAAAACTATTCATTCGTTATCTATTAAGTCACCCTTTAAATCCTAACACTTATGAAAAAAGCAATGATTAAATTGCTTGTAATTGTTTTATTGGTAAGCAATGCAAGTGCACAGAGCAAAAAAGAAACGTATACTATATTTTTCAATGTTGATGAAAGTGATTTAGATACGGAAGATTTTATGATTTTGGATAAAATAACAACGGAGTTGAAAAATCATAAATATTACGAGATTTCCATTAGTGCCCATACCGACGTGCATGCAAGCAAACTATACAACGAATTATTATCAAAAAAAAGAGCGGTAAGTGTAAAAGATTATTTCTTAGAAAACAATATTCCTTCCAATATTATGCAATTATATTGGCTTGGTGAAAACAAGCCCGTAGCAAGTAATTCCTCGCAAGAAGGCAGGGCAAAAAACAGAAGGGTTGAAATTACAATTACAACATTTAATCTTAAAAATTCGAACGATTTAGTAAAACAAATATGTCCAGAATACAAACAAGTTTATACTGTAAACCCTTTGCAAAAAACTGTTGTAACAAGCAAAAATGGAATGAGAATTGAAATCCCAGAAAATGCTTTTCAGACATTGGATGGCAAAAACATACTTACAAATGAAGTTGAAATTGAAATAGAAGAATACCATAGTCCAATGGATTTTGTTTTAAATAATTTAAGTACCCTAAGCAATGGCAAAATTTTAGAAAGTGGAGGAATGTTTAAGATAAATGCTAAAAGCAAAAATCAAGAGCTTACCCTTAAAAAAGGCAAAACCATAGAAGTAGAAATGCCTTCCAAAAATATTCAAAACAACATGAGTGTATTTACTGGAACAAGAGCCACACAAGGCGTAGTGGAATGGCAAATACAAGAAGAAAAATTTAAACTAAAAAATAAGGACATTAAACCCATAGAATGTACTATCATACTAGATGAAAAGGAATTGAAAAAAATGTATCAGGATTCAAACGAAGGCGAAAAAAAACTACAATTCAAGTACCAATATCCAAGCCCTGTTTACAAACCTAAAATGCCAAAAAAACCGAAAAAAATACCCTATCCATCAAATAATGAAATGTTTACATTTATAGAAAGTCTTACACTTACAAAAGCAGAAAAAGAAGAACTTTCAAAAAAAGAATACCATCGAATAGATTCCATAAACGAGAAGAAAAACCTTATCTATTCCAAGCGATTGGCTAGTTATCAAGAAAAAATTAATTCATACCCTAGCGACTCATTAAAATATTTAAAAGCAAATGAAGAATACAAATCATGGATAAATAAAGAAATAGAAAATCTCATGTACAATATAATGACTGTAGAAAAAAAGGCATTTAACAGAAACTTAGTAAGGCTAGTGCAGTATAATCGAAATAAAAAAGTAAACTGTAAAAACCTGCCAAACTTTTTCAAAAAAAGTATTTGTATAAATTCCAAAGAACAAGAAAGTATTCAAAAATATAGAACTTATGTTTACTGCTTGTTAGAGATAAAAAACTCGGAAAAAACAGTAAAAAAGTATTTTAAAGATGGGATGGTAAACTACAGCAATCCAAAACTATATCTAATAACTTTCTCCAAATACAGAGAAATAGACTTTGATTTAAGCAATACTCTTTTAAAAGAGAGCAAAGAAAACAGCTACCTAATTCGAGCCATGAAATCAGCAGAATTAGACAAAGTTAAAACCACAGGGATTCAAGCCAATTCCCTTGCTCAAAATGCAAATACAATTTACTCCACCACTTTACAGAATTTGGGTTATATAAATTGCGATAGATTTATCAATCAAGAATTAGTGGATATAGAAATAGAAGCACCTGAGGGCATGCAAATAAACCTATATGTAAAAAGTATAAACGGAATGATGTTCGCAGGATACAACGCAAACACCCAAAAATACACTGCAAAAGTTCCCAAAAACGAAAAAATACAACTGCTAGTAATCGGAGTAATAGAAGGCATGCCTGTTTTTGATAACCAACAAATTACATTAGAACAGAAAATGCTATTCAAATCGCAACCTAAAATCACCTCTACTTTAGACATTATTAACAAAATGCTTCAAGTCTAAGAATTCAACCAAATAGAAGGCATAGATCAACTTGCCATAAAAGATATACCATTTTTAATACAAATACAGAATGTTTGTAACCCAACAACATGGCAATATACTCTAATAAAATTTTAATTCTTTGAATAAAACAAAAATCATATTTTTTGCGTTTGTTTAGGGTATAAATGTAGATTTGCAAGGTTAGCAAACATGATAAGCCACGACTATTATAAACTGTTGAATATACATTCTAATGCGAGTGATAAGGAGATTCAGACTGCTTATAGAAAAATTGCATTGGTTAATCACCCCGATAAAAATCCCAATGACCCAAAAGCAGAAGAGTATTTTAAACTTGTTACAGAGGCTTATAATGTATTGTCAAATCCTATTAAAAAAAGGAAGTTTGACCAAATTATTCAAGGGGTATATATAAAACAAAACCAACAAAAAGAACACGTATACGACCCAAGAGACCGACGATATAAAACTCAAAGCAAGGAAGAAATAAGAGAAAAGGTAGAAAGAATAAAGAAAAAAAGGGAGGAGGAGGATGTATTGCTTTTTAATGAGAGAGAATCTAAAATAAGCCATAAATTGCGTTATACGGCTATTGGGTTAATCCTTTTATTTGGATATTTATTTGCCTTTAACAGATGGTTTATAGATGAAAATAGTTTTGATATTTTCTATATATTAATGGGATTTGGAGTTTTCATACTAAGTGCTTATGTACTTACAAATCATTTATATATTCAACTAAGGGCATACAATATTCTTGGCAAGGCAATACAATGGAATGCTGAAAGCACAAGTGTCGGTATTTTTGTTTTTTTGTTTTTAGGAGGGCCCTCCAGCATTGTTGGTCTAAATGCTATAAAAAAATCTTACCATCTAAACTACCACTACACATTTTTGGAAGTAAGCAGCCAAAAACTTATAGGCAATAAAATAAAATACACCTATAAGGTATTTGGCAAAGAAATTAGCAAAACCAGCAGCGAATATTCCGATGAAGAATTACAAGTTATATACAGAAACAATGCTTGCAAAGCAAGGGTATCTAAATACAACCCAAAAATCTCTGTAATAGAATTTGAAGCACTGCAAAGTAAGTGGTAAAAAAGTCTTGTAAAAATAGGTTCACAAAATATTAACAATGGGAATTAATTGGTTTTAAATGCCTAATTTTGCCCAATTTTATACCATACCTCAAATGCCTAAAGACAGCTCAATAAAATCCGTATTAATCATAGGTTCAGGCCCAATAGTAATAGGTCAAGCATGTGAATTTGACTACTCTGGGAGTCAAGCCTCACGATCCTTAAGAGAAGAAGGAATAGAAGTTACACTAATCAACTCAAATCCTGCTACAATCATGACAGACCCTGTAACAGCTGAACATGTGTACTTATTGCCTTTAACGGTAGAATCCATAGAACAAATTCTAAAAGAAAGACATATAGATGCAGTATTGCCAACTATGGGAGGACAAACGGCACTTAACCTATGCAAAGAAGCAGGCGAAATAGGACTTTGGGAAAAATACGATGTAAAAATTATTGGAGTAGACATAGCCGCTATTGAAAAAACAGAAAATAGAGAAGAGTTTAGGCAGCTAATGATTGAACTGAATGTTGGGGTTGCAAAATCAGAAACTGCAAATTCTTTTTTAGAAGGTAAAGATATAGCACAAAGAATTGGTTTTCCTTTGGTAATTAGGCCTTCTTATACTTTAGGTGGTTCAGGAGGTGGATTTGTTAAAACCAAAGAAGACTTGGATGGTGCTCTGAAAAGAGGTTTGGAAGCATCCCCTACCCACGAAGTATTGGTAGAACAAGCCGTACTAGGGTGGAAAGAATATGAGCTAGAGGTTCTTAGAGATAAGAACGACAACATGACTGTGATTTGTACCATAGAAAACCTTGACCCAATGGGTGTTCATACAGGGGATTCTATTACTATTGCTCCTGCACTTACCCTTAGCGACAGATGTTTTCAGGAAATGAGAAACCTTTCCTTTAAAATGTTGCGCAGCATTGGAACTTTTGCAGGTGGATGCAATGTGCAATTTGCAGTAAACCCCGAAAATGAAGAAATTATTGCTATTGAAATAAACCCAAGAGTAAGCCGATCTTCGGCCCTAGCATCCAAAGCCACGGGTTATCCAATTGCAAAAATTGCTGCAAAACTTGCACTAGGATTTACCTTAGATGAATTAAATAACCCTGTAACTACAAACACCTCCGCAATGTTTGAACCTGTTCAGGACTATGTAATCATAAAAATACCTAGATGGAATTTTGATAAGTTTAAAGGAGCAGACCAGACCTTGGGCTTGCAAATGAAATCCGTAGGAGAAGTAATGGCTATTGGAAGAAGTTTTCAAGAAGCACTACAAAAAGCATGTCAATCGCTAGAACTTAGAAAGTGGGGACTAGGTGCTGATGGTACAATGAACAATACCAAACTTGAAAAAATAATGGATGGTTTGGAAAACCCCTCTTGGGATAGAATTTTCTTGATAAAGGAAGCATTATCTTTGGGGGTTCCTCTTTCAACAGTTTTTAAAACTACTAGAATAGACAAATGGTTTTTAGAACAAATTAATGATTTGGTACAAACAGAAAAAAACATCAAAAGATTTCAACTAGACAATATTCCTTATGATGTGTTAAAAGATGCCAAACAAAAAGGATACTCCGACTATCAATTAGCTTATTTACTAAAAAACTGTACAGAAGAAGAGGTATACAACAAAAGAAAAAACCTTGGATTAAAAAGAGTATTTAAAATGGTGGATACCTGCTCTGCAGAATTCCCCTCTCCTACCAACTACTTTTACTCCACCTTTGACGAGACTAATGATAGCGTAAGAACGGATAAAAAGAAAGTAATCGTTTTGGGTTCTGGCCCCAATAGAATTGGACAAGGTATAGAGTTTGACTATTGCTGCGTGCACGGTCTTCTTGCATCCAAAGAGGTAGACTATGAAGCGATAATGATAAATTGTAATCCAGAAACAGTTTCTACCGATTTTAATACCGCGGATAAATTATATTTTGAACCAATTTTTTGGGAACATTTGATAGAAATAATAGAGTTTGAACAACCAGAAGGCGTAATAGTGCAACTTGGTGGACAAACCGCTCTAAAACTAGCTGAAAAACTACACGAAAAAGGTATAAAAATCATAGGTACAAGCTATTCCGACATGGATTTGGCTGAGGATAGAGGAAGATTTTCTGACTTGCTAAAAGAAGAAGGAATCCCTTATCCAGACTATGGTGTATCCGAAACTGCAGACGAAGCCTTAGTTATTGCAAATAGAGTTGGGTACCCCGTTTTGGTTAGACCATCTTATGTACTAGGTGGACAAGGAATGAAAATTGTAATCAACGATGAAGAATTAGAAAATGCAGTTATTCAACTTCTTGGCGACATGCCTGGCAACAGAGTATTGATAGACCATTTCTTAGATAGAGCAGAAGAAGCAGAATGCGATGTAATCTGCGATGGAGAAGAAACCCTGATTATAGGAATGATGGAACACATAGAACCTGCTGGTATCCACTCCGGCGATTCTAACTCGGTGCTACCTTGTTTTAGTTTTAGCCCCTCTGTTATTCAACAAATGGAAGATTATTCTAAAAAATTAGCTATTGCTTTAAATATTAGAGGCTTGTTAAATATACAATTTGCTGTAAAAAATGAAAAAGTTTATGTTATAGAAGCAAATCCTAGAGCGTCTAGAACTGTTCCTTTTATTTGTAAAGCCTACAATGTACCATTTGTGAATATAGCAACTAAAGTAATGTTGGGAACACATAAAATTAAGGATTTTAAAATCGAACCGAAATTGGAAGGATATGCTATTAAACTACCTGTATTTTCTTTCAATAAATTCCCCAATGTAAACAAAGAATTAGGCCCTGAAATGAAATCAACCGGAGAAGCTATATATTTTATTAAACATCTTAAAGACCCTTTCTTCAGAGATTTATACAACAAAAAAAGCATGTATTTAAGTCGTTAAATTATGGGATTGTTTAGAACACTTTTGTATGCTGTAATTATTTATTATGTTTGGAAAATTGCCAAGCACTTATTTTCTCCTGCTACAAACAATTTTAACACCTCCAATTCTACTAAAAACAATAGAAATCAAAGCACTCCGCCCCGAAAAACAAATAGCGAAGGAGAATATGTGGATTATGAAGAAATAAAAGACTAACAAGTATGCCAACAGAATATCGGAAAATTATCTACTCTAAGTACCATACTACGCAGTCTGGAAGGGATAAAGACATTGAAATTTTGCTCCATAAACAAGCAGATTTTTTTAGCAAAGAAATCCTTCCTTTTTTCCCTGATTCAAAAAAATGTTCAATCTTAGATATAGGCGCTGGTAATGGTAGCTTTTTATTGGCATGTAAACAAAATGGATATACGAATTGTATAGGTTTAGACTTAAGCCCAGAACAAGTAAAAATTGGCCAATCCTTTGGAATAAATGAATTATTAGAAGCCGATGCTCTGAATTGGATGAAACAAAACCCTGGGAAATATGATGTTGTTACCGCTTTTGACCTTGTAGAACATTTGACTAAAGATGAATTAATGGAAATGATTTCCGCTATAGTGAATAGTTTAAAACCAGGAGGAATTTTTATCTTTAGAACCCCAAATTTAGATTGTCCCCTTCCAAACCCTTATGCGAGAGGAGACTTTTCTCATGAAACTTTTTTAAACAAACATTCTGCTACTCAACTTTTATATGCCAATGGATTCAATAGTGTTAGCATAAGCGAAGGTTTAATCCAAACCAATAGTCCATTCAAAGAAATGGTTAGGAAAAGTTTTATGGGGATTTATCGCATTTGTTTTAAAATCAAACTCTTCACCTTAGGCTATGTTTCTTCAGATATTTTAATTACTCCTAATCTTATTGCAGTAGCAAAAAAGTAAAGATACTTATTTTAAATTGTTTTTTAGGTTTAAGAATTTGAATTGTATATTCCAAAAAAAGAGCCGCTAATTGCTTAGCGGCTCTTTTAATATTGTTTCATTTTTGCTTATCTCAGAAGGGATATGGTACCACTATATTCGTATAGCTTGCCATCAAATCCTTTTACATTTACCGCATACATGTATACATCTTGCTGGCAGTCTTTCCCTTGGAATTTACCATCCCAACCTTCTTTTAGATCGTCGGAGATAT
>DIUJ01000067.1 GCA_002422315.1 Bacteroidetes bacterium UBA6161 | reverse complement strand
ATATCAGACTCTCCATCTCGACCAATCCATTTTCCTTTATAATAAAATTCTGCCTCACCGTTAGGGTCAATATAAATTATAGGATTATTATTATTGCATTTATATGGAGTTGTATGTGGTTGTAAAGCTACCAACGGATCCACGCTCAACCACCTCCCCAATCTACTGTCATAAATTCTTGCTCCAAAATCTAAAGAATTTCCTTCACCTTTCATCTCATTATCTTTTTCCATCCCATTAAGCCCATACCTATACTCCCCCTTGGAAACACTCACCATTATACTACCAAAAGTATACGATGCCAAATCATAGATTTGTGGTTTCGCAATTCGCCCAAAAGTATACGATGTTGGAGTGGTATTTTTTGGGGAAGGGAACATAAGGCGAAGGTAGGGAAAAAGTTTTGAAAACACGCTTTTTGAACAGTATCAGATGCATTTTTATTAAATGCGGAAGAGGTGGTATGCTAGATTACTTGCAAGTTGCGAGCGAGAACGGGAAGACGAATTATTTTGTAAACGTAAAACTTCGGATTAGTTCCGTAGCTGTTGTTTCGTATTTGTCATATTTGGACGGTTCGGCTGTGTATGTATACAAGTATGCTGTATTTTCCTTGACAAACCAATACTGCTTTAATTTTAAACTTCTACCTTGATAGTTCATATTGTAAACTAATTCTTTTGCTACCTGCCCTGCTAATGTTGTGGCTTTTAGCGAAACTATTGCAGAAGCTCCAAGATTATCCGTTACCTGCTTTTTAGTTAGTTCTGTGTATTGCTCTAAGTTCATTGGCTGTTGTGATAAATCTTGCAACATCAGATTTACGTTTTCTTGGAACATATCCTTTTCATTTTCTTTTGGACTTAAAAAAGCTATCCCATTGGGCATTGATTGCTTTGTCCATTTGTCGGGATATTTTATTTTGTAGTTATTTACATTATCTACATATTCATTCCAGTTCATTGACGAACAAGCAACAAGCAATACAGTTAAAAGATTTAGTAGCATTATTTTTTTCATTATATCGGGTATATTAGTCGTCTGCCTAAAAACAGTTCTAAGTTTATCGGGGGAATTACAGAAAAATATTTTAACGAAATGGATTTTTTTTGCTCATCTTCCCATATCAATACAAAGTAGTTTGCATTGTGCCCTATAATGTAAACCAAATCATAGAAAGGATAATCTTTCTCGTCAAAATCCATAGGAACTCTACCAAACATTTCAGATAGTTTTTTATACTTCTTTTCGTTTACAAAGCTGATAGCATCATCAAAATTCTTATCCGTTGCCAAAAAAAACACCAAAGAATACATTTTATCAATTTCCTTTAAAGGCAATGTTTCTTCCAGAACTTGCATAATTTTGGGAAAACGAAACTCTCGCCAAACTTCAGATGAAGTTGCACGTTCGCTTCTAATTCGCTTCTTGTTTTTTGATATTCCAAACATTTTAAAACTGTTTATTCATCTTCTAAGGCTTCATAAACTGCTTCCCCTGCCGATGAACCGAAAAAATAACCAATTCCACCACCTAAAATACCGCCTACTGCTCCAGTAATTGGCGCAAAAGGTCCGCCTATTGCTGCGCCAATGGAAGCCCCCATAGTAGCACCACCCCAAGCACCAGCCCAGCCACCACCTTCGGTAACAAGTGCTTTTGTAGTATTTTCTGCTGTAACTACGGTATAAATAGACATACCTGCCGAAGCAACCAAAAATGTTCGCCCCATAATTTTGGTAGCAGTTGGAGTTGATAGCTTAGTTGTTAGTCCTCTTGTATTCCCTGCACCTGACGAAATTTGTGTTTTTCCTGATGCAATGTTTTCTGCTAATGCTTTTTGCTGCCATAGTGGTTTACCAGTTGGCGGAACTTCTCCCATTAGCATACTAATTGAAGACCTATATTGCATTTTTGTAGCTTTTTGGGCGTGATACCTATACATTGCATAGGCTTCATCTGATAATTTACCCGCTTTCCAAAGGTCTCTTGCTGCATCTACTTTAGGTTTGTAATAGGTGTTTCTATAATCAACCCTATCCCTTATCATAAAGTCTAAAGTTAATCCCCCTAATGCTCCACCTGCTGCACCTGTTACGTTTCCTGCTGTTGTATTATTTCCACCGCTATCGGGTTTTAATTTAACTTCGGGCAATGTTGAAGTACCTCCTGTTCCAACCCATCCTGTACCCTCTTCATAGGTATAGTTCCAAGTAGTTCCGCCTTCGGTTGTATGAGACCAAGTATCGCCTGGTTTTGCATCAGATGGGAGCTGAACGGGGCTGTTTTCTTCAGGGTCTAATCCCAATGGGTCGGAATAATAAATAGGATTATTTGAAAACCCTGTATAAGGACTTTCCCACGGTTTTACTATTCTATCAGGAGACCACCAACGACCGCCTAAACGAACATCTAACAAACGCCATTCGGTGCCATAAATGTTTTCCGCCCCTGCTATCTCGTTATCTTTCTCACTTCCAGAATTAAACCCATACCTATACTCCCCCTTGGAAACACTCACCATTATACTACCAAAAGTATACGATGCCAAATCATAGATTTGTGGTTTCGCAATTCGCCCAAAAGTATACGATGTTGGAGTGGTATTTTTTGGGGAAGGGAACATAAGGCGAAGGTAGGGAAAAAGTTTGGAGGGAGGCTAGTTATTTATTTTAAGAACAGTTATATACAATTATCTTAATTCTTTTTATTTTATTATTCAATACAAAGCTATCAACTTTGATTTTTATATTTTCAAAAAATAATATATCTCCAACCCTTAAATCCATTTTTTCTAAAGCTTGTGTGAATGAAACACCATAAATCTTGAAGTCACTTATTAAAGAATCTTCTCTATACTGAAGAACAGAGTATGAAGCGATAGATACAGCAGAAAAAATGGGATTATTAATTTTCAAATAAGAGGCCCTATTAATTTCAGTCAAGCAAGCAGAATCATTTTTATAATTAAAAGCCGGATAAACAGTCATAGTATATAGCGAATCTACTATATAATAAATCCTACTTATTGTGTCAATGTAACTAATTTCATCTTGCCTTCGAACTTGCTTCACAATGTATAATTCCTCTGTGCCTGTATGATTTGTTTTGTATAGATAGGAGTTTTTATCTTCCAATTTTATTATCTTTCCAATTTTAGTTTTTATTTCATATTGTGTAGAGTCATTGCATGGTATGTGCAAAATTAATTTGTTTAGAATACCACTATACAAAAGATTAGTCGATGCTTTATTTTCAATAATTATCTCTTGGGCATCAGATGTTAAATACAAAAAAGTGATAAGAATTAAAGTTACTTTTTTGATTATAGTATACGCTAATTTTTTTTTCATAAAAACCGATTTAAGTTTTTGGAACAGTAGGGGCTAATTCTGGTTTAATTTCTATTGCCTTTTTTGAATCATCTAAATATTTACTCCAATTTGTGACACCCTCCATATTATGACCTTCTCCGATATCTAAGCCATATGCATCTATTTCAAATTTCTGACCTTGTTCATCTGTTATTATTCCTTTAACATTTTCCTTTTTCCCTTGCCCTCTTTTATCTGAATTTGGAGAATTTAAATCATCACCATAATGAACATATTCATGTAAAATCGTAGAAACAACAGCTAAAAGTGCTGCTTGTTTGTCTTCATCAGATGAACTTTCAAGTAGTTTAACTAAGTTAACATTGATTGAAAAAAATTCATTGGGTTTGTCAGTTGAACTATAATTATAAAAACCTCCTGCATCAAAAGCAATCTCGTCGATTATAATTTCAGGTCCTTTTCCCCATGTTAATCCTTCTTTTATTTGTGCTTCTGTAAATTTTCCATGTTTTATAAGGCTTGCCATAAGAATAGGGGAGTTTATAACATCGTTTTTTAAATTTTCAGCTAAGTATTTTTCAAGAATTGGCGAGTAGTTTTCTTTGTTATTTTTTTGAAGTTGTGGATTAAATTTAAATTGACCGCCTTTGTCAATTAGACTTATAGGGCTATTCCCGGCAAAGATAAAAGTTGCATCAGAAGGAAATTTATGCGCCAACGGATCCACACTCAACCACCTCCCCAATCTACTGTCATAAATCCTAGCTCCAAAATCCAGAGAGTTTCCTTCACCTTTCAGCTCATGATNNCCATACCTATACTCCCCCTTGGAAACACTCGCTTTTATACTACCAAAAGTATATGTTGAAAATGCGGTATTTTTCGGGGTGGGGAACATAAAGCGAAGGTAGGGAAAATCATCTAAACCACTTTAATTTACTTTTATAAGGTCTGAAATTTTCAAGTCTTGGTTTTTTGTGGGTTTCATATTGATAAGTATATGGGACAAAAAAACCATAATCGAAACAATTACAATCTACTTCTGTTTTGTGTCTTCTTCCCATTTTGGCAGTAACCCAACCCCCACTTATGTGTGAATATATCT
>DIUJ01000040.1 GCA_002422315.1 Bacteroidetes bacterium UBA6161 | reverse complement strand
TCGCCAAGCCGCAAAGCGTTACCAGCAATAGCAGAACAACTATGATAATGACATCAGACGAAATATGGACTGAAGTTTATGACAAAGGTTATAAAAATGGTATAGAGACATTGCCGTTTGACTTGAAACAACTGTGGTATTATATTGACTTTACAATATACGTGGACAATGGAGGCTCAACTGGATTTCTATATAACAAAAGCCCAACAGATAATGAATGCAGCGACTATTTTCAACCTTACCTCGAGAGTTGGAGATTTTTCGAACTTTTAGAATTAGCTCACGCAGTAGAAAATTATAACAACAGATTTTTAGAAGCGATTAAGGATTACAATAGGAATGGTAAAACCAATTTTGATCTATATGAAAAGAAATTTAGAATTGATGAAATAGTAAAAGAACTTGATCCTCTTATTGTCAAGATTGTTTGGACAGACAAAAACCAAAAGGTGTGGAACTGGCTTGAGGAAAACATTGACAAACTACAACGACTGATTCAAGCTATTTAAAAATTCTAAAGCTGCTAACACGGGTTTTGCGTCAGGNNCCGCCCGAACGCAAAGCCCGAAACCGTCCAAGATAAAAAACGACAGACAATGAAATTCAACAAGAAACAAGGAAACTTTCTCAACGACACAATTAATGAGTGGGAAACAAACGGGACAATTACGAAAGAGACAGCAGAAACTCTTAAAAGTAGTTATTCAATTCGACCATTTGACTTTAAAAAATTAGCCAAATATTCCTTTTGGGTTGCAATTATTTGTGTTGTTACTTCATTTGGTGCGATTATAGCAGACGAATTTCTAATTGACTTGATTGAAAGCTTTTTCTCCTCTTCAGATATTGGTTTGTGTTTGACTTTTGCTTTCTTGGCTGCTGCAATATATTACGCTGGACTTAAAAGGCGACAAAAAAGACCAGAGAAAATTTTCAGCAATGAGACAATTATTTTTATTGGTGTTCTTCTAACAGCAGCTTCAATAGGTTATTTGGGCAAAGCATTAGACTCTGGTAGCGGACATTTCTCGATTTTATTTTTATTGTCAACTGCAATTTATGCTGGTTTAGCACTTTGGTTTCCGTCAAAACTTGTTTGGTTATTTTCACTCATTTCTCTTGGAAGTTGGTTTGGAACAGAGACTGGTTATGTTTCTGGTTGGGGTGCATATTTTCTCGGAATGAACTACCCTTTACGTTTTGTGTTATTTGGCGGAATTTTAGTTGGTGCAAGTTTTCTTCTAAAAAACAGCTCTAAGTTTTCCGACTTTCATAAGCCAACATACATTATGGGTCTACTTTATCTCTTTATATCCCTTTGGATTTTATCAATCTTTGGTAATTACGGTGATATGCACAGTTGGTATGATGTAAAGCAAATTGAGCTTTTTCATTGGGGATTAATTTTTGGTTTAGTGGCAATTGGAGCAATTTATTATGGACTTAAGAATGATGATTATACTTCAAGAAGTTTCGGTATTACATTTTTGTTTATAAATCTCTACACTAAATACTTTGAATACTTTTGGAATGGAACACACAAAGCAATATTCTTTGTTATTCTTGCTGTTTCATTTTGGTTTATCGGACAACGAGCAGAGAAAATATGGAATTTAGAATTTTTGAAAAAGGACAATCAAACAGACGATATAGAAGAATAACTGCTGGTAACAGGGGTTTTGCGAAAAAGCGGGTTCAGTGCTAAATTGAACATTCGAAATTGGAAATTTCATTTTTGGAGGAGTAAACAATCATATTACACACCATCTTTTTCCGCACATAAGTCACTATCATTATCCTGAAATTAATGTTTTATTGTTTCGAAGACTAAAAGAAAACGGAATTAATCCAAGTGTTACTACATATTTCGGTGGTGTTGTTTCACACTTAAAACTTCTGAAAAAAATGGGCAATATGGACAAGAAAAACACCCTATAACAGCGCCCACAAAAAATTGGCGCTTCAGCGGTTAATAAAGTTCAGTTTTTCAATCAAACTTTCGCACAGATTGAAAGTTTTACCTGCGGTGCTGCTTTGCGATGTGCTTCGAAATCGCCAACTTCTTGAAGCCGCCAAACTTTATAACGAATAGCATTGACAATACACTGCAAGACAAATTTTCAGACAGATATTAATTAAACCATCCTCTTTTTCCCATTAATCTTCTCAAAATCCAAGTTGTTTAATTCAGATAAGAAATTGAGAAGTTGCTCGTTGAATTCTTGGGGCTGCTCCAGATTGGATACATGACCTGCATTTTCAATAATATGAAGTATTGAGTCTTTAATTGTTGACAGCATAGATTCAGATTGATGCAGTGGTGTTACTTCATCTTCTCTGCCACAAATTATCAATGTAGGAATGACAATTTCATCCAAAGTGGAGCACGTTTCAGATCGCTCAGCAAGTGCTACCAATCCTTTTTTGATGATGTTTTCAGAATTCGCAAACACCACAACGCGCAGTTGCTCAACCAATTCTTTTTTATCACTAAATGAATTTTTGTGAAAAACACTTTCTATAAATCCTTCATTAAACTCAGTAAATCCATTATTATTAATGTCATCAATTGTTTTATATCGCATTTCCTTTACTTCGACAGTATCTTCAATACATTGTGTATCACATAAAATTAATGCCTCAAAGCGATTTTGGAATCTTTTCATTGCATTGAGTGCTATAAATCCACCCATTGACAATCCACAAATTATTGCTTTATCAATGTTTAAAGCATCCATAAATGCTATTAAATCCTCACTGAACAAATCAATACTTAGGTGCGTCTCCTCGTCAGTTGATTTTCCAAATCCTCTGATGTCGCATGCAATTACCCGGTTTGAAGATTTCAAAAAATCTAACTGCTCTTGCCACATTGTTTTGTCGAATGGAAAACCGTGTAAGCAAATAATCGGAGTTTGTCCTTCGCCAACATCATCGTAGCACAGTTGAAAGCCATTTAAGGCGATAGTTAAATCATATCCATTATTTCGTGTTTTCATAGCAATTGAGTTTATAATATTTCTGTTGTTATATGGTCTTTGTTTACCCTTAAATGAATTAAGTGCTTTTCAACATCTTTTATCATTGGTGGCGAACCACAGATATAAAATTGCTGGTTAAAGTCTGTCACATTTTCTTTTATGAATTCTTCTGTGACTCTACCAAATCGGTAGTTATCAACTTTTTCATAAGACAAAATATTCACAAATGCATCACCAAATAAGGCTTTGAATTCGCTTTCTAGAATAATATCATCCTTTGTTTTATTCGCAAATAATAACATGTTTTTACCAATTTTATTTTTTGCTTTTAGTCTCCTGAAAATTGAAATGAATGGGGTAATTCCTGCACCGCCGGCTATAAACACGCCTTCACCCTTATAAGAAATTGCTCCGAAAACATCGTGTAAAACTAACTCGTCACCCTTCTTCAACTCAAGCAATTGATTGGTAACACTTTCCTCTTCGGGAAATGTTTTAATGGTAAACTCTAATGAATTATTTGCAGGCAAATTTGTGAAAGAAAATGACCTTTCTTCTTTTCTCCAACCACTTTTATTAATGGTTAGATTGGCATACTGACCGGATTCAAAATCAAATCCAACTGGTTTATTGGTCGTAATCCTTAACACATCAGGTGTCAAATTGTTGGTTGATACTATTTTTAGAATGTGATTTCGCATGGTGTAGTTGCTTTGTTGAAATGATTGAATTGTATTACTTGCAAAAGTACTGTTAGGGCTGAAGAGTAGCCTTACATGATTTGCGATAAAAATTACATAGTTCACACAATAGACTCAATTGGCGGTTATTGAGTAATGAGGTTTCTGCAACTATTTCTTTCAGAGCCTTGGTAAAAGTGACGTTTCTGTTCTTCGTGTTACAGTTATTTGTAAATTTGAAGTGTGTACTTCATGTAGATGTTTGTGCAAATAATCGTTACTTTGGCCAAACTATAACTTTACCTCGAGCCCAAAAGACAACACAGCAAGAATGAACGACAGAATAATACACCAACAATTCATGATATATAAACCATCAGAAAGCCAACCCGACAGACAACGATAGAATATTTATATTTTTATCCTATGCACCGTTTTTAACAACATTTTTTTCGGATAAACAAAATTCACGAACACCAAAAACAATAATCAATCCGTTCCTATATTGCACATTGGTTTAACCCGACATACCGGTAACTTTCTGGGGCGAGCCTACTTAAACAAAAGAGTTCTGTTTTGCCAACCGAACAACCTAAACAAAAACACATGAAAATCCACATCAAAAACATGGTTTGTAATCGCTGCATAATGGTAGTGGAAAATGAATTGGAGAAACTGGGTTTTCAATCATTAAATATTAGTTTAGGCGAAGTTGAACTTAAAAACGACTTGACCGAAACGGAAAAAACTAACCTTGA
>DIUJ01000003.1 GCA_002422315.1 Bacteroidetes bacterium UBA6161 | reverse complement strand
TAAAAGTTAATAAAGAGTTAAGCCCCTTAATAATAATGTAAACTAAAATAGTATACAGAATGTAAAGAGGTATAATAGTTGTAATTTTGTCGGCAATGCTCCAGGCGTTTGTGGTTGGTTTCATAGCGTTAAAGTTTTGTAGCGGTTACCGTTGCAAATGAATGAAATGGAAGATCCATTTTAGAAAACAATTTATTTGCATTATCATAATTGACAGCGTCAATATTTTTCTGACCTGTTAAAAATTCCTGTCCTTGTTTGGTTCTTGTGTACATTTTAAAATTGAATGTCATAATGTCGCTTTTTAGTTTGTTATTATTATTATTTATAATGTTTTAACGTTTGTTAACGTATTACCGAATCCGCGCAGTTTTAAAATATTTTCAATGTTATAGATCAATGATGAATATTCTTTCGCTGAATAGAAACCCAGTTTAAAATCGTTGTCAATTTCTTGCAGTCTGTTTATTAAATCTTCCATTTTTAAATCGCCTTATTAAAGGACTTTATTAATTAGTATGTCAATTGTTATACGAATGTACAAAATAATATAATGCAACGGACAAATATTTTATATTAAGCTATTCTATTTTTTGATACAAAAACATTGTACTATAAAGATAAACTATTGAAGTGATTAAAAGCCTTGTAAACACTGATAAAAGAGCATTAATAGTTTGGTATGTTTCAGCGTTAAAAATACGTGATTTGCCTTATTATAATTGAGAAACCATACCAGAGAAGCATAGAGAAGAACACAAAGAGAAACAAACACACCGGAGGCGCGAAGCGCAGCGAAGCAATAGACATTAATTACATCCTGTTTATTTAATCTTCAATGATATTAAAATGATATCACTTTGAAAGACTTAATTTAACTATACAATGGCTTAAAGAATAAAAAATGTGCTGCAAACACGCATACACGCTGACATTTATAAAATATTAGGCTAATATCCTGCAATGATCTAAACATCTAACATAATCCAGACAGAACCAACACAAACCCAACGACAATGCGACATAATACACTGATGTTGTACACTGGTTGTGAAAGATTGACAATATAAATACAGTTTCTCACTGATAACAGGGCATACAGGAAATTAAAGAGAATCATAGTAGGAGTATTAAAGCGAGTTAGCACAAAATTAAGATCATACCAGCACCACAAAAAAGCCAAAACATTTGAGAGAAAGTCCATGAACTACACCCCGTGGGGTAATATAAATCAGTTTCCAAAGTCAGAGCAAAGCGGAATATGTAGGGTATAGCCCCATACATCATCACACAGACCATTTTTTAAAATAAAGGGTAAATCACATATAAGCCCCATACATCAGTACATAAACCCCCAAAAAATATATCAGAAACGTAGCGTATATCATACATTAAGGGTTATAAATGGCAATAGTGAATGAGTAGTCATACATCCAAACTAAACCCATTTACAGCCGATTTAAGACACTTTAAATGCAAAAAGGGTAGATATATCCAAACATTGTACTATTGAAGTCGCAGACGTAATTCTAATTATTGGCAGTAAAGGGGTAAAAGTGCCAAAGATTAATAATAAAAAAATGGTTTTACGAAAAATACAAAGTCAGTGATAGCAAGGGTTGAGTCTACTTGTTACACAGGGTGGAGACAAACTGATTTGGTTTAAAATAGATTTTATTTATCAAAAAGATACAAACTATAAAAAAATAGAATTGTATTAAAGTTGCGTATTAATACAAAAAGTTTAGCTTTGTAGTACGAATAGTTTGTACTGACAGAAAGTGTAAAAAGATTGTACCAAAAACGAAAAATACAGAAAGCAAAATTATGACAACCGAAGAAAATAAACTAAAAGAAAAAATTACCGATTTAAGAAATAGAAGTATTGAGATTAAAGCGGAACTGGATAAACTAATGAGTACTTGCGAACATAGTTTTATTTGGGGTTGTCAAGGCGATACAATGGTTTTTTGTGAAATATGTAATAGAGATGCAACAGATATATTTCCAAATATGGCGTATAAACATATAGAAAAACTTGTTAAAGATGACAAATAAACACATAGTCTGTTATAGTGGTGGTCATTCATCGGCATTAGTCGCTATTGAAGTTGTGCGTTTGTTTGGAAAAGAAAACGTAATTCTTTTAAATCACAACATAAACCCAAGATATGAAGATGCGGATGTAAAAAGGTTTAAAAAAGAAGTTGCTGATTATTTAGAGTTGCCGATTACTTACGCTAATGTAAATGATATTGAAGATGAAAACGAATTACCTAACCAGTTTGAAGTTTGCGAAGAAAAAGGAACGTTTGTAAATCCCGCAACAAGAGCGATTCTATGCACATTCGTATTAAAAACAGAACCATTTTACAATTACTTAAAAACACAAGAGAAGGAAAATATTTGTTGTTACTATGGTTTTGATGCGGATGAATTAAATAGGGTTGAAAGAAGAAGAACAATCTTAATACAAGACAATGTAGAAACTGATTTTCCAATAGCCTTATGGTCATTTGAATTAATTAAAAAGTATAATGATTATAAGGTAAACGAACTTTTAAAGGTTTATAACAAGGTTAATAAAACAAAATTAGACAAATTACCACAAGAATATCTCGAAAATGCTATTAGCTATGGTTTGTTAGAAATTTCAAAATACGATGAAAACAAGAAACAAACAATTAACTCAACTAACGAAATAGGAATTAAACCACCATTGACTTATGACGTTTGGAAACACGCTAATTGTAGGGGTTGTTTAAAAGCTGGTCAGCAACATTGGTATGTAGTTTACTGCGTTGATTACGAAACATTTGAAAGAGCAAAACTTTCAGAAGAAATAATTGGGTACTCATTTGGCAACTTCGGGTTCTTAAAAGATGTTGAATCAAAATTTAAGCAAATGAAAGAAATAGGAATACCAGCAAGTGAGCATATTCCAAGTGGGGCTTTTTGGAAATCAGCAAAACAATACTTAAAACAATCAACACAAGACCTTTTTCCTTGCGAGTGCTTTGTTTAAATCATAAAAAAATGGGAAAACACAAAAATATA
>DIUJ01000054.1 GCA_002422315.1 Bacteroidetes bacterium UBA6161 | reverse complement strand
TTACATCCAACCGCCATTGCCAACACTAATAATATACTAACCACTGCTGTTATTATTTTTTTCACTGCTTTATTCCTCCTATTGTATTATTTTTAACTAATCTCACTATTATTGTTTTTTCACTTACTTTTCGTGATATCTCCTTGCCCATATTGCAAAGAGAAATTATATAATTAAATTTAGCTTCAGCATCTTTAAAATGAATAGCCTGTCTCCCCCTAAGAATTAAATATAAAAGTACATCATCGTCCTCAGATAAAAACTCATTAATTTGTCTTACTTTATATTCAATATCATGTTCAGCAATATCAGGATGGAACTTCATTTCTTTTGTTTGTTTTCTATGAATATTTTGTTTCTTCTTTTGTTTTTCTTCATTATATTTCCATTTGCCAAAATTAATTATTTTACATAAAGCTAATTGATCATTCTCTGGCCTTTTAAAACACACTAAATCTAATCCTGCATTTTTAGCCAAACTTTTAGCCTCTCCTATATGCATGTTCTTTTTAAAATTATTCTGTTCATCAACAAGATCAGTATATTTAAAATCAACATACTGCACAATAAAGGGGTCGGAATTTAAATTCATAAGATATTAGAATTATTCATTACTTTCTATGATTCTAACATGTCTCGGTCTCCATCTTACTAAATTACATGCGTGGAGACTGCTTGCTGCATTTATTTCTACTACCTGACCAGTCTTTATATTTTTCAATGTAAATGATTTAGGAAATTTATGTCTAATCTCCTCATAGTTATTTTTCTTTAGATTTTTCATTTCCCTACTCAATGACATATTAACTGACGGTTTATTACTAGTAACATCGTTTATAATCTTATCCATATCTATATTGGGCTTTACATCTATGGTTGGCGCTGAAGACTCTACATTTTCTGCTGTAGGTTGCTCCTGACATTGAACTTTATCTTCTTTTATTAACTTAACTTCTTCTAATTGTACTTCCTTCTGACTCTCTTTTTTATCTTTAAACAAACCAAACATAACTGATCTCCTTTTTATTATTATACAAATTTAAAAAACAATTGATATATTTTAATAATTTTTCTAAAGCAATTAACAAAAACAAAAATATAACAAAACCTAAAGAAGTTAACAATAATATTATACAAGATATACTCAAAACAAAAATAAAAAAAATTGTATTAAAAAAATTCACATTAATCTATATCTAAACTATCTAATGCGCTACCGATACTATTCCGTTTTTTGTTCAGCGATTCTTTTATTTCATTCTTTTCTTTTTCTTTCTCTTCAATTGCTAATCGTCTTAACTTTTCCCTAGAACTTGACGTATCTACCGGTGTATTTGTAATATTTGCAAGGACATAATCTTCCTCTGTGTTTATGGGGCTATAATCTACATTAATATTCAAAGGAATACCATTTACAATCCTTTGAGTAGGCCTATCTTCAACAAAATCACGTTCACCCGACAAGGAAGATCTTTGATCTCCTTGACCTCCTTGACTAAAATATTCATCTAACTGATTTTCTAAAGATTGCATTCTAGCAGCCCTTTGAGATTCTGCAATACGATTATCATCTTGCGCCTCATCAAGGACTTCTCTTCGCCTGCCATTTGGTATAATATTCGCCATATTAATCTAATTCTATTCCGTCAAATATATTTCCTGTCTTATTATTTGAATTCTTTATCTCGGATATTTCCTGATTATCAAGATCACCATAAATATTAATAATTTTATCAATGGAAGGATTACCCTTATAAAACTGATTCCGTGTTATTAAATACAATAATTCATAACCTGTTTGAGATTCCACTTCCATTTGCATTTCATCAAATATCCATTTATGCCCACATGTACATATAATATTATCATTCAGACTTGTAATATCCTTAACGCACCTAAGGTTTTGAAATTGGCTACAAGATCTAACATGTTGCATTATATCTTCTAATAAATCTATTGTTTTTGTAAATGGCATATTTATATTATACAAAAGAAAAGAAAAAATAAATAAAATTTTCTGGGGAACTTGGAGTTGAACCAAGCTAAAGGATTTCAGAGACCCTTGGACAAACCGATATCCCAATCCCCAATTTAAAATGGCTGGCCTGAGAGGTTACGCTCCTCTGCCTTCAGATTCAAAGTCTGACACACTACTATTATGCAACAGGCCAATAAAATGGCTCCGGAAGAGGGACTTGAACCCCCCAGCTTCCACGTTAACAGCGTGGCGCAAACTACCATTGTGCTATTCCGGAATAAAATGGCTCCAGCGGCAGGCTCCGCCCCTGCAAGTCTTTTCAGACGGGAGATTAACAGTCTCCTGCGGCTACTTGTTTCGCCACGCTGGAATATATTTTCAAAAAACATTAAACAAAAAAGCCCTACTATCTCTAGTAGGGCTTTGTCAAACTGATTATTAAACCAGTAAAGACCAAAGCCCCATAGGATTTTGGTTATTCTGATTATTTTGCTGTAAACTTATTTTCATTTTTTATTTCCTATCTTTCAAAACATATTATACATATTCCTACAAAAATGTCAACAATTATTTTTAATTATTAATTCACCTAACCACAGTAATAGAAGAATTATTATAGTCAACCTCAAAATTATCGTTTAGTTCTATGTCCAAATCACTAACAAAAACTCCACTACCTTCAAGCTTATCAATCTTTAACTTAGACATATCAAGCAATAAAATTTTCTCACTATCTGAAATAAACTCCCCCTGCTGATCATATTTATTTAAAGTGGCAGGAAGTTGTAAAATATCCTTAAAGAAAACATTAATATCTTTAATTCCCCAAGAAGCATATTCTATTTCTATAATATACTTAAAAGAAACCATCATATTAAGAATTAATTCTGACTTATTATCTAATCCAAGATGATGTATATTTACTTTTACCCTAGCAATATACTCATTCTCGTTAAGATTGCCTGAATCAGCCTGTGATTTTTTATACCAATTTTTCATATATATTTATTTCCATTAATCAATATTACTTTCCTTCAAAAAAAATGGCGTCCTTACTAGAATTTGAATCTAGAATTAAGGCTCCGTAGGCCTTTGTGATATCCAGTTTCACCATAAGGACATTACCAAAACTATGCACACTAATATTAATTATGGTAGTATGCAAAAAATGGTAGCGGAGGTTGGAGTTTGACCAACTATTTTCTGGTTATACAAAATTATAAAATATTTCCTTTTAAATCTATTATCGCATTATCATATTCCCAGTGATGATTTAAACATAGTCCAATCAAATTATCAATGTGATTAATTTCGGATATCAAAGTGTCACCAGAATAATCACTTACACTTTTGATATGGGCTACATCTATGTGATTTTTATATCCACAAATTGCACATTTCTTTTCTTTATTACTCTGATTAAAAACATTATTAGCATGTTTTCTTATCATATTTCTTCCAATATAATATTTTGAATATCTATTCATAATCTGATCTTTGGTCAGATTAGCAATGAATGTTGATGCTCCTCTTTTTTTAGCCCTAATTTCCTGAAGACATTGGACACAATAATTTCGCCTATAATATCCGCCTGATTTTTTTTTCTTAAGTATTATTTGTTTTTGGCATATAATGCATTTATCGCTACATCTACTTTGTTTTAAGCCATTTTTTTTATTATTATATATTGCGGAGCAGCGGTTATCACAAAACTTCTTTCTTCTAATCTCACTTGTCTTTTTATTTTCCGGAACCTTTATAATATTCCCACAATTCAGACATATATTAGGATGTTCATAATACTTTTTTAGAGCTAGTTCCCTCTGTCTGATTGCCATTATTTTTCCACCAGCACTACCTTTGCGGTTATTCATTTCGATACTCCTTTTTTAAATATAATTCTTATGAAAGTATCGAATATCCTACCTGCAAATTAATATATTTTTTCTTTAAAATTGGTCGCTAGAGCCAGTTTTGAACTGGCGTATTTTCTCCTTATGGGGGAGATGCCTTACCAACTTGGCCATCTAGCGAATAAAATTGGCACGGCGTGAAGGACTTGAACCCTCAGTCTACGGGTTGGAGCCGTATGGTTTACAATTAACCGAACGCCGTATAAAAATGGTGCTTCTGGCGGGACTCGAACCTGCATAAGATCCGCTTAGAAGGCGGATGCCTGAATCCATTAGGCTACAGAAGCAAAAATGGCGACACTGACAGGATTCGAACCTGCATATATAACTTGTTTAGGAAACAAGCGCCTGAATCCATTAGGCTACAGTGTCTATAAATCCGGAGCATAGGAGAATTGAACTCCTGACCCAAGCGTGACAAGCTTGTATTTTACCACTAAACTAATGCTCCATAAATTGGTAGCGGGAAAAAGATATTGCATCTTTTGTAATACGGCTTATGAGACCGTCGCTGGTCTACTCCAGTCCATCCCGCAATAAAAATTTTTATTTATAATGTAAAACATCTTTTACATTATCTTACTTAACGTAAATTATCTTTACATTAAAGTACGGGTAGAGGGACTTGAACCCCCAATCTTGTGCTTCGAAGGCACCGGCTCTAAATCCATTGAGCTATACCCGTATAATTGCTATCTCATGCCGCTTCGGTGCGATTACGGTTACGCAATCCGCATCTTTATTATTCCGATATTCCTTTCGGAAGGATATTATTCGAGCGGCATAAGCCTATTCCACTGAGGTAAGCGTCTTTACAGATAGCCAAATCCTAATAAAAGGATTTCCAAACCCAATGGTACTTCTATTCAATTTTCAAAGAGCAAACAAATCAAACAAATCCAAAACTTAAAACAAAAAGCCCGAAATTTTCATTTCGGGCTTTCTCCATCTTCTCCATTATGCTTAGAAGGCAGAATGGAGCAAGAGAATGCCCGAAAGCATCCTATCCCAATCTCTACGCATCTGAATCATAATATTCATTTTTATTTTTAGCAACTCCTAATCATTTATTTATTGTTCAAGATATTATACATTAATTCCTTTATTTGTCAACAAGTTTTTTTAAGTTTTTTAAGTTTTTTATAAGGGGCATCAATAAACTGTCATCGCATTCTGAAAATGCCCACAGTCCTATGTCTGATAATGCTTCTTCGGCGTTAATATTCTTCTTCTGAAAATGAGAGTAAACATATCTTTCCATACATTTTAGCTCCATTACGGATAGTGTTAATAGCTTGTTTTTGTTAACAATAAAAGAATAGGTAAGTGTCTTTGCATCTTGAATAATGGCAGGTTCATAACAGCATAATTCATCCCACGCCGCTATTATCTTTGCGCATAGTGATTGTTTTTTATCCATTTTTGTCTCCTCACAATAACTATTTTTAATTCCTTTATTTTTCAACGAGTTTTTTAAGTTTTTTTATCAATGAGGCATTTATAGCCGCAAAAATAATTATAACTATAAAAGGTATAGATATAAATATTATACTATTCCATCCAATCTTCATTACTATAAAATAAGAAAAAACTGCTAATATCAGACCTATAAGATAAGATAGTGTTATTTTGTTTTTTATTATTCTTTCATCTTTATTCATTTTTTACTCCTTTATCATACAGGCAATTTCCAAAGCTCTTTCTAAAAGCACATCATGATCCATATACAATTTAGAAGCATGTATCATTTTTTTATTTTCAAAATCAACTTCTTTCCAAATTAAATTATCTTTTTCCGCAACAACTTTATCAGGATCTAAATTATTAGGAAGACAAATAAAACCAATATCAACAAGATTGCCTTCTTTAGATCTACTGGGATCACTTCTAAAGTCAACAGGAATTAATGCATCTTTCATTAATTTTACACCTGTTTGTTCTTTTACTGTTCTTAATGATGCAAATTGAATGGTTTCCTGTCCTGCCCTAACCATACTAAAAGGAAAACATAAAGTATCATCTTTTTGAATCATTAATACGCCATTATCAATCAATAATACAGTTGAAACAGTAATTGCAAACATAGGACATTGGTATAAGTACATTGGTTTATTTAATTCAATTGATAAATTTATATTATCCATTATTTATTGCCTCTCCATAAATAGAATGAGAGAATTTTTTAATATTATAATTCTCTATTTCCATTGTAACATAATATAACTTATTAAACATTTGCCCCTGTTGTATTGTATAGGTATTACCAATCTTTCTCCACCATATACTATTATTAACATATGGACTTTCGTGTATATGTCCATGAAGAGTTAAAAATGGCTGATTTTTCTCTATAAAATTTTTAATAGATTCACTACCAACTCTTTTACCACTTTGACAAACATCTATTCCGTAACCAGATGGAGGTGCATGTATCAGCCATATACTTTTGTCCATATTTTTTACTTTCTTAGACAAATTATTTAATATCTCATCAATTGTTAGATTGGATTTATAATAATCTTCAAGATTAGATATTGCTTCAAATTTATTATCCTTATTTATAGTAATTGGAAATGAATATTGCATTGGGTCAATCCTCATATCATTTCTGGAATCCCCCCTGCACCATGCTTTATAGGCAAATGGATAATCTGGAACATAAGGAACACCAACAAATTCAAAACCATCAATTTCTTTTACAGTATCGGTGACATAATGCCAAAGATTTCCATCCCCCGAAACAAGATTTTGATGTATTAAAATATTATCATCATTGCCCATTATTATAACCATTTTTATACCCATTTCTTTTATATCTTGGGCATATTTTAAAAATCTTGGAAAAAACTCAATATGCCCACGAATACCATTATCAAATGGGAAAAGATCTCCTGCTATTGCAACAATATCAGGATGGGAAACAGAACAAGCATCAATTAACTGACTCCACTTATCACCATACTGATGTATATCTGATGTTATTAATAATTTCATTTATATAGCCTAGTAATTAGTTGTTATAGTAAGATGAAATGGATCTGTTGATGCTTTTCTATTGCCCCAAAGAAAAGCATCAACGTTTACAATGTTTATATTTTCCTTCTGACATATAATATCTGCAGCTACAATAGTTGCAGATCTTATTTCAAGTTCCATGAGAGATTCTTCCTGTATAAGCTCTCCTGAATTTATTTTTTGAGACAATAAATCACTATAATCAAAACAATTATAGCAGTGAAACATTTTAGGAACTTGATAATCCACAGGTATTACTAGTTCTTGAATTTGATTTTTGAACCACCCCATTTGTCTATACAGCATGATAAAAAACAAACAAGCTCGTTTTAAAAACATATCTTGACCAAACCCCGGAAAATATTGGAGTAAAGAAGACATATTTTTATCTATATCATTAAAATCAAAGTTAGATATAAAATATTCAGATTCCTTAATCTCTTCTAGGTGCTGTATTCTCTCCTTGATCATTGGAAATCTAGCTGAACACAAATGGCGGATAAAATTATCTACGGTATGCCTTATATATTCATGGGTTATATTCATTGGTATAACTATTTCGTTTATTGAACAATTCAAGATATCATACATTTTTGTTGAGCTAGACTCAAATGGACGTAAATAATGTTTTCCATACCAATATTTATAGTTAATTGCATTTGCCATTAATTCATAAAGAATAATCTGTTTATTTTTAACATTCTCATCTTCTGACATTCTTATTGGTGGCAATATTCCCGATGTTGCTGATGTTACTAATAGTTTTGATTTTATAAATTTTGCCAATGTTTCGATACTCTTCTGTTGCAAAAAAACATGTTCGGGATGAAGCATAATCTGATTTGCTAATTTTCTTGCTTCTAATACATTTATATTCATAATAATCCTAAAATAAGCTTGTTGGATTTACTTGGCTAGCAAATTCTATCTGTAACCATAAAACAAATCCCTCTGGAATTACATATTCTTTATTTATTTCATTTGTATTTTTGTCTTTGATTTGAACCTTAACTTCAAATGCCTCATATTCAAAGCGTATAATATCTACGGCACCCTTAAGCGTATCATATTTTAACAATGCCATACCTTCTTGTATTTTGTCTAATATTTTCTGATGTAAATCTTTCTTTTCCACTTCGTTATTAGAAGCATCCTTATCCTTAATTAATTGTCTAATTTCCTCATCTATTTTTTTAGCCTTATTTTTACTTTCGGGATTAGGAATAATTTTTTCATAATAAAACACCATTCTATCAAACAATGTACTTAACAAATCGCTTCTAGATTTCATATTTAAATAGATTTTTTCAGTAATATTATCTAGTTTTTTACGATATTCTATTATAATTTCAGACTTTTTAGAACTTGGATCATCATCTTCTAATTTTGATAATTTATAATAAAGATCTTGTAATTTTTGTGTTTCCTTGATACCATCTTCTGTTTTTATAATCAAATCTATTTTAAAAATCTTAGTCTGATTATCAATATAATTTTCTACATTGTTATTGAGCCATGTAAGTATTTCTTCCGACGCACCTTCTATATTAATTGTCTTGGATTCTTTTTCTATATCATTTAAACTATCTAGTATTTTCTTATTCATTAACAAACCATCTCCTTTGATTTAATAATTTATTGCAAAACTTACAATTTATACCTTTTTTTATGATATCCTCAAATTTCCATAATATAGTATTACATTTTGAACAGTTTTCCTTGCCCTTGTAATTCTTCAATGCCTCTGATAAATCTAATCCATTTAATTCAACATCCTCACGCCATAAACAAAAACAATTTGGGCACCATTTTTCCACACGATATGCAACAATTTTAACATTATTGGCATTGGGCATTGTTATTGGCCAATACTTTCTGCCATCCTGTTCTTTTCTATCTATTATATTTTGTCTTATACCTTCATCTTTTATCGTATCTAGTACATCATTTATATTTCCCATGGGCCACGCTCCAGATATACTCAGGATATATTTACTCCCATCAGAAAAACATTTACATTCTGAATTTACGCAATAAAAATCACATCCAGCTAGTGCCATTTTTCTTTCCTTCTTATTTATTATTATAAAGGATATTATTTAGTTTTCAAGAATTATTATACAGTAAAATTTAAAAAATATAGACAAAAATATGAAAATTTATAAAATAGCACAGACACAACAGTTTAATATAGTTCAATCTAATCCCTCTGCTGAAACCTCTCAAAATTTAACAATACAAATACAAAACCTACACTCTGCACAACAGGCATTTAATTTTCTTCAAGATATAGCAACAAAAGCTAATGAATTGAAAGCAAAAGCATCAAATTTAGAAAATGAACTTGGAGTAGATTTAAATCTTGCCACTTCGTTAGACAGTTTAATAAAGCAAGGAATAGCTAAAACAAGTGCAGTTAATTTTCTTGTACAAATGAACCTATTGCCATCTGTTGATAAAATATTTGATGCATCATTTACTAGTACAATAGAAACTCAAATAGCTAAAAATATTACATCTGCCACTCAGCAAATGAGTAGTATGAACCAAAATCCACAAGGACAATAAATAATATATAACAGCGTGGAATTCTAAGTAGCCAGGATTCTGTTTTTCAATTCCACATTTATCTAGGCGTCTTCCCGACCATTATAACGCATAGCTCACCTGCTCTGGTCTGTTTAACTTGCTATCTCGGTGGTGCAAGCGGACATCTTCTTTCCCAGCCCATATCATCTGGAAGTTATGGGGTCTTACGAATTGATGTCCTCCCACCTTGAGCTAAATAGTCCTGTGCTTCCTCTATTATATATTATCTAAGTCCTATACTAAACTTTCTTCTATTCATTTCTGCTCTACGCTTAGCTCTTTCCTGTCTACGCTTTATTCTGGCTTGTCTACGTGCAATTCTAGCCTGTCTTGCCTCAATCCTAAGTTGTTTACGTGTTTTAAAGGGAATATTTGGGTCAGAATTAGTAGGAATTGGTGGTATAGAAACATTGGAGGAAACCGGAGGAATATTGGCCGGAGGATTTACTCTACCTTTTTGTTTCAATATTTCATTGTTTTTTCTTGACATTTCTTCTCTTTGCTTTCTTAATTCCATTTGAACTTTTGCAAAATTAGGATCTTCTCTCATTTTTCTTTCAAACTCTGCCCTCGCCTTTTTACATCCTCCACATGCCATAATTATTCTCCTGATTTTTTATATTTTTGTCTGGTATTGAATATTATTCCAACATTTCTTATATTGTCCCTTTCTGAATCATCAACCATTATCAGTTTTCTACCTATATCATCAGAATTCAATGCTCTTTTTATAGGTTTAACGAGTTTTCTAGCTAATCGTTCTCTTCCAGACTTTGTATAAAAAGTAATAAAAGTACGCAATAGACCATTATATTTATAGTTAAATTTATTTGTAAAAAAACCTAAAAATTTATAATAATATATTTTTAAAAGCAAACAATATTTATATATTAATATAGACATAAATAACTCCTTTATTTGACTTCTCCTTTAAACTCATTGATCTCCCAGGGAAAAAGAACCCATTCATTAGATTTAAATGAATCTGAAAAATAATCAGGATATGTCTTGGCAACTGTTTTAAAACAAAGGGTTATAGTAGTTACCTTAAATCCCTTATTACCAAGATATTCTTTAGTAGCTTTTATTGTTGTTCCAGTATCCCAAATATCATCTATTAGTGCTATTTTTTTGGATTTTCTAATTTCTGTAATTATTTTTTTATCAAATTCCTTTATTATTGGCTTTTTTTCTCTTTTATTAATATCTTTATATAATTTTACATCTAAAAAATATAATTTATCTGTAATATTGAAAAAATCACTAAATATTCTAGATGGAATTACCCCACCCCTCATCAGTCCGATAATACAATCGGGCTTATATTTTTTCACTATGGTTTGTTGATATATTTCATTACACTGTTTATCTATGTCATTCCAATTTAATGTGGTATAGATAATATTCTTATTACTATCAACTTGTTTCTTCATCTAGTCCTCCCAACGATTTCTATATACCTGTCTTCTGAATCAGGTAAAAAAGAAAAACCATAAAATGATAAGTCTTCGCAAAGAACATAACTATCACATAGCGCCTCCTCATTTAATTCCTTTTTTATAAAAAAAGGATACTTAACATTTTTACCATTTGGGGGCAGATAAACAGTACAATGTCTCAACGAAGCAAGACGATAAAGTAAATCCATATCATCTTGATTTAAATCCACCATATGAGATCTTGCCCCAGTGTTATTTAAATTATATAACATCGCCGTTATTTGTGATTGCATCGTCCTCCCTTTTATCTAAAAATCGCCGCCTGAATTCATCTGAACAATGTGATGCAGCATAACAAGTATCATGAAGAGTACTATATCTCCATTCTTTATCCTTCATATAAATTCTCATTAGTTTGAAAATACAATATTCTAATTCACCTTTCTTTGTTATTACTGAAATTTGATTTAGAACAGCATCAAATTGATCACGATCATTTTTGTTGATATATGGCATTCTTACTTCCTTTCTTTTGACAATTAATATATTCTCTTAAAACAATGTTAACTATATAATTCAATAATGCCAACCGGTCATTCTTAATTTTTTTCAATGCTATTTTTATTAACTTTTCAATAACTTCTTCTGGCAAATCAAGTTTCATTTCTCCTTAAAATTGATATCTAGATATATTTTTTATCTGAATTCTATCCTCAATAAAACCCATTTTTCTTAATTGTCTCTTTTGCCTCTCATCACGACACAATATCTTCTTAGCTGATTTTAAATTGAGAGAAGGAACAACTACCTGATCCTTTTCAATAAATAAATATTTCTTTAAATAAATTTCCAAATCATGAATTTCTTCCCAAGCCATAAGTAATTTATCATTATGTAAATACCCATCTTCTTTTGCCCACTGTACATACTCATCTAAAAAACCAACCAAGTATTTATTAAACTGTTCTTTGTTCCAATTTATGTTACAGTTAAATAAACCATTCATTAAAAATTCCCACATATTTAAATCAACGAAAAAACCCTTAATATTTTCAAATCCAAAAAGAATACTATCCCTATGAGACTTAATATCCTTACGGGATACTGAAGTATATTTACTTCTTTTAATATTATCTGATCTTTTAAAACCAGTAATAGATAAATTTCCCCTAGCAAGCCAAATCTGCGGATTAAAACCACAATAGAAACCCAACCATTTATAGCACAGAGACATCACATCGTCAGTTTTATGAGGAACAATCTTATCATAAACAACATATTTGAGTGGCATACAGTGATAATACATTTATTTTTCCTCAATAAGTCCTGATGCAATGGCTACTTTTTTTATATCATCCCTAAACTGTTGTTTTATTATTTTCCCCTCTTCCATATATTCTTTTCTAAGAACATAAGAAGGATGTAGGGTTGGCATACACATTATTTTTAATCCTTCAATTTCGTGTTCAACAAATTTTCCTCTAATCTTAGTTATTCCATTCATATTTAATATATATTTTACAGATTTTGCCCCAATAAGCAAGATAAATTTTGGCTTGGTTATAATAATTTCTTGTCTGAGCCATTTGTTGAAACAATTTAAAATCAACTGGTTATCCATAGGAAACTTGTTATCTTGCGGACGACAGGGAATGACATTAGTAATAAGTGAATTGCTTTTACGAAAACCAAATTCATTTAGAGTTGCACGAAGTAATTTACCTGCTTTCCCAACGAAGGGCTTGCCAACTTCAACCTCCGAACTTCCAGCCGCCTCTCCCACCACCATAACATTGGGATTCATAGTATTACCATCGCTCAAAACCACCCTATTATATATTTTTCCAATTTCACAACTCTTGCATTGTTCTTTTGCAAGATTAAATTCTGTATAATTATTGAATATCATACTAATTATTATACAGAAATATACAAAATTTAATGAAATAAAAGAAGGAATTGGTAATATACCAGGAGAAATTCTAATAAAGAGAAAGGTGGCCATTATGATATTTAGAAAATACTCATATGATAAAAATTTCTTCCAAACTTGGTCTAGAGACCTGTCATATGTTTTGGGATTTACATTTGCAGATGGGAATATATATAAAACATCTCTATCATATAGCATCTCTCAAAAAGACATAGACATATTAAAATATATAAAAAAATGTTTAAAAACAAATGCTCCAATAGAAGTATTTGAAAGGAAAAATCGCAAAAATAGATCAGCATACAAAGTGTGTAGAATTAGGATTTCGTCCATAGATTTAACTCGACTTCTTTTTAACAAATATAATCTTGAACCCAATAAAACACAAACAGCATCCGTCATTTTTAATATACCAGAAAAACTAAAAGGAGATTTTATAAGGGGATTTTTTGATGGAGATGGATGGGTATATAACAGAAGAAATGGGGTGGAATCAGGTTTTTGCACTGCATCCGAACAA